>NZ_BAYD01000006.1 GCF_000685075.1 Paraburkholderia oxyphila NBRC 105797 | reverse complement strand
GCAATGTTGTTTCGCCTGTCCAATCTGGCGTAGGTAGCGCCATGAGCGGGGATATGGGCGGTGCATTCGGTAGCGCGCCTACAGGTCTGTTTAGCGGTCTGAACCCCGGTGGCGGAATGAGCGGCACCCAAGCGGGCGCACTGGGTGGCGGTCTGTCGGGGACGACGGCGGGCACCACACCGATTGGCGGGACTTCAATGGGCGGAATGCAGCCAGGGAACACGATGGGTGCAATGGGCGCTTTGGGTGGTGCTATGCAGCGTCAAGGCGCGCAACAGCAACCGCAGTACGCCCCGCCTTCAATGCCAATGGGCGGTGGTGGTGGTGAAGGCATGCAAGCCCTACAGGGTATTAGCCAACGCCTACAGCAACTTTACGGAACACGGTAAATATGGGACTCCTAGATAATCTTTTCGGTGGTGGTAACACGACCGATCCAAATGCAGCAAATGCACCCGCTCAACAGGACCCTAGCATTTCCGACAACCTTGCAAACGCGATGGGTGCCGGTGGCGGGGTCTACACGGATCAACAGCGCCACTCCGCAGCACAGAACGCCCTTTTGAATATGGGCGTCGCAATGATGCAGGCGGGCGCGCCAAGTTTCGACCCTCGTACTAAGAGCCTGGCTTATGGTCTGGCGCAAGGTATTCAGGGTGGCGAACAAGGTTACCAGCAAAGCCTTCAAAACTCGCTTCAGAACCAGATGAACGCGTTCAAGATGAACCAGCTACGCGCACAGATGGGGATGCAGCAACGAATCATGGGCGCAATGAACGGGCAACCGCAAGGCGCAGCAGCTACGCCGGGTGGTTCGGCATCCATTACGGCTGGTGGCGCTCCTAACGGCACTCCGGCAACGGGCGGCGCTCCGGTTGGTTCGGTCGCAGCGGCGGCGAACGCTGGTGCTAACGGTGCTCCCCCGCAAGCGGCTACGGCGGATGGTCACCAAGCCCCGGCGCAAGGGCAAGCCAACACCGACAATCCGTATCTGATTCGTGGCGCACCGCTCGAAGTTTCACAGATGGCCTACGCAGCGGACCCGCAAGGCTACGCGGCAAAGGTGGCGGCAAGTTGGCAAATGACGGATATCGAGAAGAACGCCGCTGACGCTTTCGGTGGACGCGATACGCCCCAGTTCAAGGCGTACATGCAGAACTACGCGAACAAACAGGCGATGACTACGTTCCGTCCGGGTTCGGCCTACATGGGCGCGGACGGTCAACTGCACTACACGAACCCGGCTGCACCGACTGGCTACACCTACGACCAGCAAGGCAACCTTACGCAAATCCCAGGCGGTCTGGCTGCGGTGCGCGCAAGCGAGTCTGCAAAGGCTGCGGGTGAGAACGACCAGAAGCCGTACAGCGGATACGATGCACAAGGCAACCCGCTCCCGGTTATGTCCACGTCGCAAGCGCTGGGCAACCCGGCAACAGGCGGCGCACCTGGTGGTGTTCCTGGTGGTGTTCCTGGTGGTGTCACTGCGCAGGGAAATGTTCCGCTCGGTATCCGGAATAACAATCCAGGCAACATCAAGGCTCCGGACGGTACATACGCGCAGTATCCGACGATGCAGGCGGGTATGCAGGCGGTGGACAATAACCTAGCCGCGTACGGTAGCAAGCACGGTATCAACACCATTAGCGGTGTTATCAACCGTTGGGCACCCGCGAGTGACGGTAACAACACGGCGGCATATATCCAGGACGTTTCACAGCGTACGGGCCTCGCACCGAATCAGCCGATTGACCTGTCTAACCCTATGGTGCGCCAGGTTCTCGGTTCGGCAATCATGATTCACGAGAACGGCCCTGGATTCATGACGGGTGCAGGCGTTCCAATGGCAGCGCAAGGCGCACCGTCTGGCGCGCCCACACAGGCTGCACCTCAGGCCGTGTACGCACAACCGCCACAGGGCGCGCAAGCGGGCGCGAATTCGGCAAGCTCAAGTCAGGCTAAGGCCATGACTCAACAGATGCAGGCCATGAGCGCCCAGGACGCGAACTATCAGCAGACTAACGCCAACCTGGCGCGTATGCGTCAATTGGCGGGGCAAGCTGGCGCAACCGGACGTATCGGGGACATGCTCCCCTATGAACTGGGTCCACGCTTTAATGCGTCGAATGCGGAATACGACAAGCTACACGCGTCCGTGATTTCGTCTATCGCACCAGGTGGAACGGGTACGGATGCATCGCGCGCGACAGTGGCGCAAGCACTCCCGACATACGACCGTCCACAACAGGCGCAGTACGCGGGTATTGATAACGCGGTCGCTCAAAACAACATGAACCACCTGAAGCGGCAAGTGTTGGCACCGATCTACAACAGCCCGAACCCTGACGCGGTGAAGTTCGGCCAGAAGTCGGCGGAATTCGACCAAAACGTTACGCCACAGATGGCGGGTGTTCTGACTTTGACAGACCCTAATCAGCAACGCGCAGCCATTCAGGCGCAAATCGCGAAGAATCCGGCATTGAAGCCGCGCTATCAGTGGGCGTATCAGAATGGCCTAATGGCACAGTAAGGATAAACATGGCTACATCATTCGATGACTGGCTCAACGCGGGGCAACCCGCTAGCGCGTCAAGCGCCCCGGCGAGTGCTCCAGCACAATCAGCCCCCGCGCAGCCGCAATCGTTCGATGCGTGGCTTGGTTCTCCCGCGCAGGCTGCACCCTCACCCGCTCCGGCTGCTGCACAACCGTCCACCGATCCAGCGCCACAAATGGGTCAAGGTGAAGCGATGGTCCGCGCGGCGGGGCATAACTTCATGAAGCCCATTAACGGCCTGGCGCAGCTTGTGGAACACGGCGTTGCGGGTGGTCTTAACTATGTCGCGCCCGGATCCTCAGTCGCGAAGTATGCGCAAGGCGTTTCGGATTCTGACGATGCCGCGCTCGCGCAAAACGAAGCGGACTATCAAAAGGCCGTCCCGGATGGTATCGGGGCAGGTATCGGCGCTACTGTCGGTTCTATTGCGCCGTTCCTTTTGGGCACGGGTGAAGCTAGCGCAGTGGCACGAGGCGCAGGCGCTGACGCTACCTTGGCAGCACGCGCAGGACAGGCGGCGCAAGCTGCTACGGCAAATGCGCCGGGTATCGTTCGCGCGGTCGCTCCGACTGCGGCACGTGTTGGCACCCTGGCAGCTCAAGGCGGTGCATATGGCGCACTAACCCCGGTCACCAATCAAGACCCCGACCAATCCTTTGCCCAACAGAAGCTAGGCCAGATTGGCGAAGGCGCTGTAGGTGGTGCCGTCGCGGGTCCTGTCGGTTCCGTGCTCGGTCGTGTGCTCTCCCCTGTCGGGAATGCTGCGGTCAACACGTTGCAGGCTGCGGGTATCCGTCCGACGTTCGGTCAAGCAATGGGACCGGTTGGCTCCAGCCTGGAACAGAAAGCAGCAAGTCTGCCGTTCGTCGGTGACCTGATCAACAGCGCGCGCGGTCGTGCCGTAGGTGACTTTAACCGGGCCATCGGAAATGATGCGCTCGCACCTATCGGGGAAACGCTACCGGGCGATATCGCGCCAGGTTCGGACATGGTTGCACACGTGCGCGACACCATCGGACAGCGCTTTGACCAAATCGCGCGTAACGGCCAGGTCGTCATGGACCCCGCTTTGCAATCGGATATCGCGAATTTGCAAAATGGGATTGCACAGGACGCACCGTCTCTAGCGGGTCGCTTTAACAACCTCGTCAACAATCAACTGTTGAACAAGAATGGCGGCAACCTGACGGGCGATCAATGGGCGGATTCGCGCTCGATGATTGGCGAAGCTATTCGTGCGCACAGTGGCCCAACCGCCACGAGTGACGATGCTCAGATGGTCAATTACCTGAACGGCTTGCAGGACGCTTTGACGGCCAACGCGGAATACCACAGCAATACGTCAGTCGCCCAGAATCTCCAGCAAGCGAACACCGCATACGCTCGCTACAAGGTCATGGAAAAAGCAGCGGGCGGAACCGGCGCACAGAAGGCTGATAACACATTCACGCCTGCTCAGTACCTAAATGCAGCCCGTGGCGGTCAATCGGCTTTCCAGCGTGCGACCTCGTCGGGTGGCGGACAGGGATATGCACAGAACCTGGCTACGACCGCACAACCCCTATTGGGCGCGACCGTTCCGGACAGCGGAACGGCAGGACGAAACATGATTGGCGGATTGCTCGCACTCCACAATCCGGTGGTGGCGCTGAAAGCTGGCGTTGCTGCGGTTCCGTACCTTCCGGGTATTCGAAATGTGGCCCCGCTTCTGGCAACCGCTCGGGGACCGCTACGGGCGCTAGCAAGTCCCGCGCGTGTTGCGGCACCGTATGTTGGTGGCATGCTCGCGCAACCCGGCCAAGGGGCCGCAAACGCGTCTTATGACCCGAATAACTTCCAGGCTACGAACGCTGGACTGTTGAACTAAGAAAGGGGTGTCCAAATGGGCACCCCTTTTTCTTTTTGGGGCAAGCGAAAGTCTCCCGCCGATCTCGGTTGGAATATAGGGGTCGATTTATCGACCGCGATTATTGATTGGGTTCTGGGTTGCTGTCTTCGTCGTTTCCAGATTTGCAGTACCTCAACTCGCCATTGTCATTGGACACGAAATAACAGAATCTTAACCAGTGACGTGTATTGAAAGCATCCAGATAATCGACCCGTCCAACGATGAAACTATATTCCGTGTCTGAGGAGTTAGTTTTTTGTGGGGCACTCCCCGCGCTAAGCAGTGGCAACGTTGGGGCGGCGTTCGGGGCGATTGAGCCAGGAGTCCATTTTGTTTGGCCATTATTCCCAGATTCTACCATTGCCTGCATCCCCGCAGTGTATTGCGGATTTTCCACAAATTGGAAACTGCCCGACGGATTTGACATCTTCACCTCGACGCTGTGCGCTACGGTTTTGCCGAAATTTTGAACGGATATTTCATATCGAAATACTCGTGGGAAGCCGGGTGATGGGGGCTGTGCTTCAGGATCTCCCACCTTTATTTCTAGCCACGCCCGCTCATCAATTCTGAACGTCTGTCTAGTCTCATTCAGGCTCTCTTTTGCAATGTAAGCCTGCCATGCAGTACCTGCGGCAGCAACTAGAGCAACAAAGCTTCCCCAATAGGCGATCGTGGATTTTAGAAATTTCTTAAACCTGTTTGCGAGGCGAATTTCTTGAGACTCGATCTTCATATTGCCGCTGACCACACCCGGTTCCTGCTGTTTATTGTTTGCATCAGATTGTGGTAAATTTTCTGGCATTAATCTTCATCCAATTTTGTACGCGAGGCTTGGAGTATTAAAAATTATGCTCTGGGTTGGGCCGTAGGCAAAGCTCGCAGTCGCTGTCTATTTGCGAGCAAAGGTCCCTGCCCAATATCCCTTCCCCTCGGAGGCATCCGCTTGCCATTCGTCAGCGACGTTCGCGAACATACGGGCACGTTCAGCAAATTCGTTCTTCAGGTAGATCGCCGTTTCAGGAGTCAGGCCATCCGGGAAGACTTCAGCGTGTGTCTTTTTGTCAGAAATCGCCGCAGCAATGAGGCAAGCGTCTCTGATCTCCGCGTTGGAAACGTCCTGACCGATGAATTCATCGCTCGTAAGGAGCAAGTACGCCAGGCGTTCAAGCCTCGAAACGATCGGCGCTGAAAGCGGCTTACCCTCGCGGTAGCGCGTAACCAGCCTTATCAATTCGATCGGACCAGGCGGGCGGCGGAATTCCTTAACGCAGTGATCGGCGGCGGCGTCGATTTCGTCAACCGTAAAGCTTTTCAGGAAGGGGGACCAAGCGGCAATCCAATCGGGTTTGCTTACCTCCAAATCCCATTGCTGCGCAAACTTGTCGTAGGTCGCCTCAATGGCGAACTTCAGATCAGAACTCAAGCCTTCCCCTTCCTCAAACATACGTCACCCCGCTGGTTACTTGACTTGACCGAATGTTCTAGCGGCGGTCCAAAGAGATATTGTAATGTTGAATGGCGCCGTCAGCACGCCGGTAACGCGCACTATCCCAAGTATGACTGGCGGGTTCGACTAGCTTACACGCTAGACGAATATGCTTACAAGTTCGCACTTTATTGTACGGTGTCGCACGCTAACGGGGAAAGATCCTTCTCTCACCCGTCGGATGATCTATATTCCTAGAGGATGTATCAAATAACCTTTTTAATGTAGTCATCAAAATGATCTAGATCATTACCATTTTACCCGCTATCTGCCTTAAATTCAGTCGATCGACCTCGCCAATTCCAAGATAGAGGATTTTCATCCATGACTATCACTCGTGTTTCGCGTAAAACATCCCGTCTGCTATTTGTAGCATTTGCGATCATGGTGGCATTCGATAGCGCTTCAGCGAAAATTATTCTTCGATGCGATTCAACAGATGACTCTCTTCTAGTTTTCATAACCCCTGAGCAGAAAGATATTGAACTGCACAAAGGCAACCAGGTGGGTTATTTTCAGGATGGCGTAACGTTTGAAGCCAAAAATAGTCAGGTGTTCCCCGATGGATGCCCCATAATGCAAAAGGTCGATATAAGGCAAAATTTTATATCTTTTAGTGAATCAGCTGCTGGATCTAGGGACCAGTGCGACTATTACCCTGGATTTGCGCAAGTTATTAAGTATGAGATTAGCAGAGAAACAGGGGTAATGACCTATTTTGGTTTGACAGTGCACCGTGACCCTTACACAGTGACATATCAGTGCAGAAAATGGTCTCCAGGAGAGGCATTTTGATCACTGAATTTTAGGGGGGGCTGGGCACCCCTTTTTTTGTCTACAGGAAACGCGCTGGGGGGTTAGAGAGGGTCGCGCGCGAGCGCGAGGGTTCCAAGGGGCGCACCAGCCCATTGGTCGATTCGTGCTTTTCGAATCGAAAGCGCGACAGCGCCAACCAAGTCACGCCAACCACCCGCCCGGTTGCAGCCAAGAACATCTCTCATTGAGGCAAGCGAAGCGCGTCAGGGCGAAGCCTGGGACCGTGAGGGTTCCCTGTGTGCGGGTTGGGTGCGGGTCCGAATGGAGCCGTGCCCAGCCGTGCATAGGGACGCGGGCAAACCGATGCGGTTCATAACTGCCCTACTCGATTCCGAATGTCTCGCACCTTGGGCCGCGCAGTCGGGGCCTCACAGCTTTTTGGCTCGCTTCGCTCCCTGCCCTTTTACCCCTCAAACGCTTGCAAACCAAACCGTGCTATTCGCGATTTTACGGTGTGATCCACGGATTACAGATGTGTGATTCTAGGTGGACACGGGTGCGGGTGGAGCCGTGCATTGGGACGCGGGAACTGGCAGGAGCGTATAAAGCAGAATAAGAGGGAACGTCCGGAAACCCCCGCCAGGTATAGAGGTATGTGGTCAAATTTGACCGCGAAAGTAGTCAATTTTGGCCTGCTTCTGCCTCTTTTTTAGGCAAATACATACCTTGGCATGCCCAAAGTATGTATTTCGTGAGGCGCACAAAGTGGACTTTTCTGACCAGTTTGTACGTACTGACGACGACCACTTAACGTGCACTTTTTCAGACCACAAAAGTAGTCACATTCGAGTCTCTTTGTGCTAATCTTCTCCCGTGGCGAACATACGGGGGCAGCATGGGTTCATACTTTCAGGGGCAACGTACCCTGGTCGATCAGGATAGCGGCGAGATTATCGACGCTCAGGTTGTGCTTAAGACGGTTGGGGACGCGGGTTTCCACAAAATCTGGTTGCACGAAATCCTGGATTTGGTGGACGAGGTCGGCAACGCAAAGATGCAAGTGTTGCTGTGGGTGCTTTCCCAGGCGGATGCACAGAACCGCGTCTTTGCCACGCAAAAGGAAATCGCGGATGCGACGAATACGAGCCTGAAGACGGTTCAACGGCTCATGTCGTCCCTCGCATCCGCGAACGTGATTACGGAAGTGCGGCGCAGTCTCTGGCGTCTGAATCCGTCTGTGATCTTCAAGGGTGACCACAATAAGCGTATGTCGGTGCTTATCAAGTATCGCAACGAATCGGATGCGAACGAGCCTACGCCGAATGCCCCGGTGGCTGATTCGGCGGCAAAGCTTCGCGTGGTTAAGAATGACGAAGAATGAAAAACCCCGCCTGGTGCGGGGTTCTTTGTACGGTCGATTGCGCGCGATGCGTGGGGCACTGCCCCGCTAGTACTAAAGTATCGAAACCTTGTCGAGCCGCGCGCGCAGGTTTTCTGTTGCGCCACCGTAGTTGGTTTCAATGATTTCTACACTTGTCCCGCATTGCAAGGCGACCGTGTAAATATCGATTCCTTGGTCGATATATTCCCGGATGAAGGTATGCCGGAAATAATACAAAACCGCATCGGGCATTTTTGCCAATACGCGGGCTTCGCGGAACAGTCTCCCCCAAATTGGCGCGGACCAACGCTCACCGTTTTCCATCGGCAAAAGCGGCGCGTTTCCAATTCGTCCTTTTGTCTGTTCCTTGAAAAACTCCAGGGCTTTAGTCGAAAGCGTAACAGTTCGTTCGCCGGTTTTACCCTTTGTCAGCGTCAGTTCCCCCTTAACCTTATCGAGGTTGCTAACGTTCGCTTTAGCTAGTTCGCCGGGACGCGCGCCGATATGCAGCATTGCTTGCGCTAGATTGCGCAAATCAGCCGGCAGAACTCCCAGCAATTCCGCGCGCGCCTTGGCGTCCAAGTATCCGATACGGCGCGCGCCAACGTCTTTCCCGCCCTCGCGCTTATACATTTCGGCTTCCTTCCAGCCCTTATCAGTCGCTACCCAATTCAGCTTGTTTTTGGCGTAATTCAGCGCCGCTTTGAGGGACTTGAGATTACGATTAATCGTATCCTTGGCGCGCAATAGCTCTTCGTCGTCTTCGGGGTCGAAGTCACAGGAATCTAGTTGCGCATCGCACCAGCGCTCAACATCGTGGGGGCGAAGCTGCGCAAGGGGAATCTCCCCGATAGGGTTCTCGTAGACAAACGCGGCTTCGCGCTTCAGGCGTTTGCGTTTCTTGCTCCCGTCAGGCAAAGACTCGCCCTCTTTCAGCCCGCACGTTTCCGGGTACACGTACCGCGTGAATCGGCGCTCGGCATCATAGGCGGTATCGGCCCCCTTCCGAGCACGCCGATTTGCCACATAGGCGCGGCACGCATCCGCAACCGTATGTTTCTGACGCGTATGAACGACGACCCCGGACGCCAGTTCATCGTTCCACTTCTCCACCGCCTTTTTCGCAGCCGGATAGTCCATACCCCGTTCATCGCCAACGGTCTGGTACTGATATTTCGGTTGCCCACCGCTTGCCCGCCGCCCTATCCACGTGCCGAACTCGCCCGCATTTTTCCGGTAGCCGATGGAAAGACCCCGCTGGAGGTTGTCCCAATACGGCATGTGCCGGGGCGTCAGCCTGTCGCGAGCGGTCTTTGTCTTGAAGTTGGCTGCTGCCATGTTCGTTGCCCCCGGCCGAAGGTGCTTACGCACCAAGTTACGCACTTTCGATTCTTCGTCTGTAGAAGCTCCTATTGAACGAATGACAACTTTTTTAGACTTTTCAAGGGCTTAAAAATTGGCATCGTTCGATAGGAGCGCTTAGAACGCTAGTTTACCTTATTGTTTTCGCCCTCGGTGGGCATGAATCGACCGAACATTGGAATCCCGGTAATTGGTCTCGGATCGCCGTCACAAAACGGCAAGATAGCCGTCATAAAACGGCGACATTGTATCGTCACGAACCGCTGGCCGCACTCGTCCAGGCATGCGCAATCGGCATTTGCGCCACTTTGGCGCAAATGCTCCGCATCCCGGCTACGTTTGAGTTACTCGGCGTAGAAGTTCTGCGCCCCGGCAAAATTGTCGAATTTCGTGTATTGGCCGTGGAACGTGAGTCGAACGGGCCCGATTGGGCCGTTACGCTGCTTGCCGATGATGATTTCGGCCGTGCCCTTGTCCGGGCTGTCCGGGTTATAGACTTCATCGCGGTAGATAAACAGGATGACGTCCGCATCCTGTTCGATAGCACCCGATTCACGCAGGTCCGACATGACCGGACGCTTGTTGGGACGCTGCTCGAGGCCGCGATTGAGCTGCGAAAGCGCGATCACCGGAACGTCGAGTTCCTTGGCGAGGCTCTTGAGCGAGCGCGAAATTTCCGAAATCTCGGTCGCGCGGTTTTCGCCCGATGAAGAGCCGCTCATCAACTGCAGATAGTCGATGATGATGAGCCCGAGCTTGCCGCACTGGCGCGACAGACGCCGCGCGCGCGAGCGCAGTTCCATCGGGTTCAGGCCGCCGGTTTCGTCGATGAAGATCTGCGCCTCGCTCATTTTCTGCACGGCGTGCGTGAGCTTGGGCCAATCCTCGTCGGTCAGGCGGCCCGTGCGCATGCGGTGCTGATCGAGACGGCCGACCGAGCCCAGCATACGCATGATGAGCTGCGTACCCGGCATTTCCATCGAGAACACCGCGACCGGGAGGCCGTACTCCACGGCCACGTATTCGCCGATGTTCATCGAGAACGCGGTCTTACCCATCGATGGCCGCCCCGCCACGATGATCAGCTCGCCGCCGTGCATGCCCGAGGTCATGCGGTCGAGGTCCATGAAGCCAGTGGGCGTGCCCGTCACGTCGCTCGGATTGGCCGTGTGGTAGAGCGTGTCGATGCGCTCGACCACCTGCGTGAGCAGCGGCCCGATTTCGAGGAAGCCCTGGGTGCCGCGCGCGCCGTCCTCGGCAATCGAGAAGACCTTCGACTCGGCCTCGTCGAGCAACTGCCGCACTTCCTTGCCCTGCGGGTTGAAAGCGTCGGCCGAGATTTCGTCGGCGACTGAAACGAGGCGGCGCAACACCGCGCGGTCACGCACGATTTCCGCATAGCGGCGGATGTTTGCGGCGCTCGGCGTGTTTTGTGCGAGCGCGTTCAGGTACGCGAGGCCGCCCACCTCCTCGGCCTTGCCCGAGGTCCCGAGCGCTTCGTACACGGTCACCACGTCCGCCGGGCGCGTCGCCGCGATCAGGCGGCCGATATGCTCGAAGATGATGCGGTGATCGTAGCGGTAGAAGTCGCTTTGCGAGAGAAAGTCGGCAATCCGGTCCCAGGCGGCGTTATCCAGCAGCAGGCCGCCAAGCACCGACTGCTCGGCTTCGATCGAATGCGGCGGGACCTTCAGCGAGTCGAGTTGGGGATCTTTCGGAGCGTTCATGGAGGGCAATTATCGGACAAGCCGGCTACCTGGAACAAGCGGAAACCAGCAGCAAGACGCCAGCAAACCAGCGGCAAAGGCGCCGCAAGCGGGCGGCAAAACTGCAGCGGCGCTCGCGCAACAAAAAAGGCAGAAGCCGCGGGGCTCCTGCCTTCCTTGAAATGACAGCGGTCAAACGACCTCGGGTCACCCCAAGGCCGCCTGGGTGCTTAGGCGTGCTCGCCCAGCACCGACACCGTGACGTCGACGAGGACGTCGGTGTGCAGCGAAACCTGCACCGGGTGGTCGCCCACCATCTTCAGCGGGCCTTCCGGCAGACGCACTTGCGCCTTTTCCACTGCGAAGCCTTGCTTCGTGAGCGCAACGGCGATGTCCGCGTTCGTGACCGAGCCGAACAGACGGCCGTCCACGCCAGCCTTCTGGCCGATCTGAACGGTCAGGCCGTTCAGCTTTTCGCCTTCGGCTTGAGCAGCTGCCAGCTTTTCAGCGGCGCCCTTTTCGAGTTCAGCGCGGCGAACTTCGAATTCAGCGATTGCGTCCTTCGTTGCGCGGCGTGCCTTCTTGTTCGGGATCAGGAAGTTACGTGCGTAACCGTCCTTCACCTTCACGATGTCGCCGAGGTTACCCAGGTTGACGACTTTTTCCAGAAGAATGATCTGCATTCTATTGCTCCTTATCGCGTCGTCTTGTTAGGCCTTGTGCTGGTCGGTGTACGGCATCAGCGCGAGGAAACGCGCGCGCTTGATAGCCGTGTCCAGCTGACGCTGATAGTGGGCCTTCGTACCCGTCAGACGAGCCGGCGTGATCTTGCCGTTTTCGCCGATGAAGTCCTTCAGCGTTTCGATGTCCTTGTAGTCGATCTGATCGACGCCTGCAGCCGTGAAGCGGCAGAACTTCTTGCGCTTGAAGAGCGGGTTTTGCTGTTGACGACGCTTGTCGAATTTCTTACCAGTCGGGCGGGGCATGATTAGTCCTTTCCTGTGCCTTGCATTTCGGTGATGTGAAACACCAGGGTTCGCGCGTTGCGGTGCTTTTTCGCCAGAAAGCCGGTGAAGAGCGCTTCCACGCCCATCTCGCAGCTTTCGACGAGACCGCAGGCCTTGCCGGCCGCCACCGCGGGCATCGTGAGCTCGACGAAGCGGGCAATGCCGGCCTCGACGACCTCCGTGCGGTGCTGCAACGTGACGCTGGCGATCGGAACGCCGGCGGGGGTGTACCGCACCGGTTCGCGTTCGACGACACTAGCCGTGAGCTGCAGCCTGTTCACGCGGTTGGTCTACGCAACTGAGCCTGAATCCTGATGGCTTGTTCTATTAAGCCTGCGCTTCGGTCGGCTGAGCAGCCGCCTTCTTGGCTTCTTCGCGCTGCACTTCCTTCATCATCGGCGACGGGCCGGTTTCGGCCTTCTTCATCTTGACGATGAGGTGACGCAGGACGGCGTCGTTGAACTTGAACGCGTGTTCCAGTTCGTCGAGCGTGGCCTGGTCGCATTCGATGTTCATGCAGACGTAGTGAGCCTTCGCGAGTTTCTCGATCATGTAGGCCAGTTGGCGACGGCCCCAGTCTTCGATACGGTGGATCTGGCCACCGTGCGACGTGATCGTGCTCTTGTAACGCTCGATCATCGCGGGCACTTGCTCGCTTTGATCGGGGTGCACGATGAAGACGATTTCGTAATGACGCATGTTCACTCCTTGTGGATTAAAGCCGCCCGGGCGTCGGAACCGGTGCGGCAAGTGAGAAGCCGAAGAGTATAGCGCGATCCGTCCCGCTCGCGCAACCGGAATTACGGTTTCGGGCGTATTTTCAAGGACTTGCGCGGCCGCGCACGGTGTCGGGCGACCGATTTCGCCGCGCAGGCGCGCGTCGGTCCGGGTCTCGGTCCGGGTCGCGGCCTGCGTTTCAGCCGCCGCTTCCGCCGCCCGCGAGCCGCGCCTCGAGCGCCGCGTGCAGGCCGTCAAGCGCATCCGGCCCCGCATCGGTGACGGCCCACCAGGTCATGCCGGCGGCCTGCCAGCGCGCGAGCGCATAGCCGTCGCTCGCGCGCGGCGCGGCCGCATCCACCATCGGCCCTGTCGAGCCCGGCGGGAAGACGTAGACGTCGATGACGTGCTTGCGATAGCGGTAGACCAGCACCGCGACGCGCTCGCGCCCCACGTAATCGAGGCGCCCGCCCACGAGCGGGAAGCCTTGCGCGGTGAAATCCTCCACAGGCGGCGCATAGTCGATACGGCCGTTGAACCACGGCTTCACCGTATGCCGGTCTGTGGAAATCACGTCGAGGTCGCGCCCGGAGATCTGCGCGCGCACGTGGCTCGCCACGAGTTCGTCGACGAACACCCCATCGGCCGCAGGTTTGCGCAAATGCAGGACCGCCACCACGCTCAGGGCACAGACGATCAACACGGCGCCGGCAAGCCATGCAAGGCCCGCTGCGGGCACGCCGAGCGCACCCGCCCCGCCCGGCACGCCACCTGGTGCGGGGCCATGGCCACCGCCCCTACCCGCCGCTCCCGCTCCAGAGCCGGACAACGGCCATAGCCAGCGGAACCCACGCAAGCGTGCTCGCGGGGGCGCCGCAGCGGCGCTTTGCGCTTCATCCTGGGTGTTTGAGGCATCTTGCGCAGGCTGGACCTGCACGGGCGGCAAAGCCGCCGCAATGCGCGCGGCCAGGCCTTCCGGCGCCCGATGGTAGGGCGCCGCACGCGTCATACGGGAAATGGCTTGCACGTTCGCGGCCTCCTGTCGGCACTGCGCGCAGCCAGCGAGATGCTCGCGCACGCGCCATTCGTCGGCGGCGGAAAGTTCATGGTCGACGCTCGCGTCGACCAGCGGGCGCGCTTCGTCACAGTTCATCTGGCGCCTCCGTAGCAGGGCCGCGCGCAAGCGGATCACTGGGCCCGCGCGGTCCGCCGTCGACGGCCGGCTCCTCACGGAACCGGCCGTCGGGCCCCCGGCCGGATGGTCTCCACGCTTTGCTGCTTTCCCCGTAATCCGTCTTGCTGCCTGTGCTGCTCGCCTGCCCCTGCATCTGTCCTGCCACGCCGGTGTCGCAAGGCGCAGCATTGCCATGCCCCGGCGCCGCCAGCAGCGCGGCAAGGCGTCTGCGGCCTCGCGCGAGCCGCGACATCACCGTGCCCATCGGCACGTCGATGACCGTCGCGATCTCGCGATAATTCAGCTCCTCCAGCTCGCGCAGCACCAGCACCTCGCGATACTCCACCGGCAGGCGCTGCAGCGCCTCCTGCACGCGCCGCGTGTCCTCGGCGCGAATCGCGAGCGTTTCCGGGTCGGCGCTGCCCGTGTCCCAGCCGTCGGGCGGCTGGTCGTCGCGCAATTCGTCGAACGGCGTGACTTCTTCCGCGCCCGCGCGCCGCCGCCATTCGTCGTACCAGACGCGCCGCACGATCGCGAGCAGCCAGGGCCGCGCCTGTTCGCCGCGAAACGCGTCGAAGAAGCGGAACGCGCGCAGAAACGCTTCCTGCACGATGTCCTCGGCGTCGCCGGGATTGCGCGAGAGCCAGCGGGCCAGGTTGTACGCGGCGTCCAGATGCGGCAGCGCCAGCGCCTGAAAACGGCGGCTGCGCTCGGCCTCGGCATGCGCGCTGCTCTGCGCCTCATGCGCGTACTGGCCGTGCTGCCCGTTCGCGGTTTCGCCCACGTCGTCCCCTCGTGCCCCACGGCTCGCGCGCGCCTTGCGCCGTGCGCGGCGCGGCTTTCGCCGCACCCGCAAGCGCCTGTCGCCGCGCCGCTTCCATTCTTCGCCCGCGCAGCCCGGCGTCGACACGGCTCCCGTTCACCGGTCCCGCATCTGCACTACTGGCGCAGCGGCCAGTTTATTCCCGCGAAATGCGGACGAAAACCAAAAATAAATGGCGCGTGCCAGAAGCGGACGCCGACACGACAGTCAAGCGCGCACGCGGTGCGCAAGGCGCATGGTCAGGACAAAAGCAGACGGCAAGCTCACACCACGCCGCTCCAGTACCCCGGCCGCGCGTAGACCTCCTTCAGATAGTCGATGAAATAACGCACCTTGGCCGGCACGTAGCGCTGCTGCGGATAGACAGCGAGGATGTCGTAGTCGGGCAGCGCGTACTCGTCGAGCACGGTCTCGAGTTCGCCGCGCGCGAGCTGCGCGTCGATCTCCCACGTCGAGCGCCAGCCGAGCCCGAGCCCCTCAGTCACCCAGCGGTGCAGCAGCTCGCCGTCGTTGCAGTCGAGCGTGCCGCCCACGCGCACGGTCGCGAGCTTGCCGTTGCGGCGGAAATACCAGCCGCGGTTCTGGCCGCCCTGCAGATTGAACGCGAGGCAATTGTGGCTGGGCAGGTCTTCGAGCGTCTTCGGCTTGCCGTGCTTGCGAAAATACTCGGGCGTGCCGCACACCACGCGCCGGTTCGAGGCGAGCTTCACGGCGACGAAATTCGGGTCGACGGACCCGCCAATGCGGATCGACAGGTCATAGCCCTCGCGCACCAGATCGACCACGCGATCGGTCAGATTGAACGAAACCTGCAGCTCGGGCTTGTCGGCCAGAAACGCGGGCGCGAGCGGCGCCACATGCTTGCGCCCGAAGGCCGCCGGCGCCGAGACGATCAGGTGCCCGTTCACCACGCGCCGCCCCGCCGAGAGCTCGTTTTCGGCCTGATCCCATTCCGCCAGCAGGCCGCGGCACCGCTCGAGAAACGCGCCGCCCTCTTCGCTCACCACGAGCCGCCGGGTCGAGCGGTACATGAGCTTCACGCCAAGGCGCTTTTCGAGCGCGTCGATCCGACGCCCGAGTATGACCGGCGAGACGCCTTCCTCGAGCGCGGCGGCCGCGAGGCTGCCCGCGTCGGCCACGCGTACGAAGGTTTCGATCTGTTTGAAGCGGTCCATCGCCTGTCTCCTGTGTCGCGCACTGCGACGCCATGCCGCGGGCCAGAAACCCCGGCGCACGGCCTGTCCACGGGCTCTTGCGCCCGAAAGCGCCGCCCCACGGCATTCAATACTTTTTGTTTCGGAATAAACGACCCGAACTCATCTTATCAAACCTTTCCTGCGAGCCTACAGTGCGATCAAACGCTGTACCCAATGCGTAGCCATTTCAGCCAATTGCCATATTCAGGAGACTTTTCATGGCCAAGATGAGAGCCATCGACGCAGCCGTGCTGGTGCTCGAGAAAGAAGGTATCGATACCGCCTTTGGCGTGCCCGGCGCCGCGATCAATCCGCTGTATTCGGCGCTCAAGAAGGCCGGCGGCATCACCCACGTGCTGGCTCGCCACGTCGAAGGCGCCTCGCACATGGCTGAAGGCTATACGCGTGCCGCCCCCGGCAACATCGGCGTGTGTATCGGCACCTCGGGCCCCGCGGGCACCGACATGATCACGGGTCTCTACTCCGCTTCCGCCGACTCGATTCCGATCCTCGCGATCACGGGCCAGGCCCCGCGTGCGCGTCTGTACAAGGAAGACTTCCAGGCCGTCGACATCGAGGCGATCGCCAAGCCCGTCACGAAGTGGGCCGTGACCGTGCGTGAGCCGGCACTCGTGCCGCGCGTGTTCCAGCAGGCGTTCCACCTGATGCGCTCGGGCCGTCCGGGTCCGGTGCTGGTCGACCTGCCGATCGACGTGCAGCTCGCCGAAATCGAATTCGACATCGACACCTATGAGCCGCTGCCGGTCTACAAGCCGCACGCGACGCGCAAGCAGATCGAAGCCGCGCTGGAGCTGCTCAACGCAAGCGAGAAGCCGCTGATCGTCTCGGGCGGCGGCGTGCTCAACGCTGCAGCTGAAGACCTGCTCGTGCAATTCGCCGAAATCGTCGGCGTGCCGGTGATCCCGACGCTGATGTCGTGGGGCGCCATCCCCGACGATCACCCGCTCATGGCGGGCATGGTCGGCCTGCAAACCTCGCACCGCTACGGCAACGCAACGATGCTCGCCTCGGACTTCGTGCTCGGCATCGGCAACCGCTGGGCGAACCGCCACACGGGCAGCGTCGAGGTCTACACGAAGGGCCGCAAGTTCGTGCACGTCGACATCGAGCCCACGCAGATCGGCCGCGTGTTCGGCCCGGATCTGGGCATCGTGTCGGACGCCAAGGCTGCACTCGAGCTGTTCGTCGAAGTCGCGCAGGAATGGAAGGCCGCAGGCAAGCTCAAGGATCGCAGCGCGTGGGTGGCTGACTGCCAGGAACGCAAGCGCACCATGCTGCGCAAGACGCACTTCGAGAACACGCCGATCAAGCCGCAGCGCGTGTACGAAGAGATGAACAAGGTGTTCGGCCGCGATACGTGCTTCGTGAGCACGATCGGCCTCTCGCAGATCGCAGGCGCCCAGTTCCTGCACGTCTACAAGGCGCGCAACTGGATCAACTGCGGCCAGGCAGGCCCGCTCGGCTGGACGATTCCGGCAGCACTGGGTGTGCGCGCAGCCGATCCGGCACGCCCCATCGTGGCGCTCTCGGGCGACTACGACTTCCAGTTCATGATCGAGGAACTGGCCGCTGGCGCACAGTTCAAGCTGCCCTATGTGCACGTGCTCGTGAACAACTCGTACCTCGGCCTGATCCGCCAGGCACAGCGCGCGTTCGACATGGACTACTGCGTGCAGCTCGGCTTCGAGAACATCAACGCGCCTGACCTCAACGGCTATGGCGTCGATCACGTGACCGTGGTCGAAGGTCTCGGCTGCAAGGCGCTGCGCGTGTTCAAGCCCGAAGAGATCGAGCCGGCGCTGAAGCAAGCGCAGGCGATGGCTGCGGAGTTCAGCGTGCCGGTGGTCGTGGAAGTGATTCTCGAGCGTGTGACCAACATTTCGATGGGCACCGAGATCGACGCGATCAACGAGTTCGAAGACCTCGCCGAGAAGCACGAGGATGCGCCGACGGCCATCAGCGCCCTCAATGCCCTCGACTAAGCAGCGTGCATTGAACTGAGCCAACGCCCTCGGGCGTGCTCAACGCAGGCGGTGCGCTCCAGCGCGCCGCCTGCCTGAAATTCTTTTTACTGACCGACCGCGAGACCCAGCACCATGCCAAAATTCGCAGCGAATCTCACCATGCTGTTCAACGAAGTGCCGTTCCTCGACCGCTTTGCCGCGGCAGCCGAGGCGGGCTTCGATGCCGTCGAATTCCTTTTCCCGTATCCGTTCAAAGCCGCGGAACTGGCCGAGCGCCTGGCCGCGCACAACCTGAAGCTCGTGCTGCACAATCTGCCCGCCGGCAACTGGGAAGGTGGCGAGCGCGGTATCGCCTGCCTGCCCGATCGCAAGGGCGAGTTCAAGGAAGGCGTTGGCCGTGCGATCGAGTACGCCAAAGCGCTGAACGTGCCGCAACTGAACTGCCTCGTGGGTATTCCGACGGCAGGCGTCGACCGCGACACGGCACTCGCGACCATCGTCGAGAACCTGAGCTACGCCGCGGGCGAGCTCAAGCGCGAAGGCATCCGCCTGCTCGTCGAGCCGTGCAATTCGTACGACATCCCGGGCTTTGCGCTGAACCGTTCGGCCGAAGCGCTCGACGTGATCGCGCAAACGGGCTCGGACAACCTGTTCCTGCAGTACGACATCTATCACATGCAACGGATGGAAGGCGAACTCGCCGCGACGATCAAGAAGCACTTCGCGAAGATCGCCCACATCCAGCTCGCCGACAACCCGGGCCGCAACGAGCCGGGCACGGGCGAAATCAACTATCCCTTCCTGTTCGATCTGCTCGACACGCTCGGCTACGAGGGCTACATCGGCTGCGAATACAAGCCGCGCACGACGACCGTCGAAGGTCTCGGCTGGCTGCGCAGCGCGCAGCGCCGCGCGGCGGAACTCGCCTGATCAGCCCGCATCGTCAGCCTTGACCGCTGCTCGCGTGACACGCCCGACTCACTGGATTTAGCGGGCGCGCACGCCGGGTCGCGTCGACTCACACATCGAACCGCATTCGACTCAACGGAGACATACAGATGGCAAAGATTGGTTTTATCGGCCTCGGCATCATGGGCTCGCACATGGCCCGCAACCTGATCAAGGGCGGCCACTCGCTCGTCGTGAACGGCAAGTTCCCGGTGCCCGAAGACCTGCAAAAGCTGACCACCGTGGTCGCTGATTCGACGGCCGTGGCGCAGGCTTCGGACATCGTCATCCTGATGGTGCCGGACACCCCCGACGTGCAGAAGGTCCTGTTCGCCGATGATGGCGTCGCGAAGGGCCTCTCGGCCGGCAAGCTCGTGATCGACATGAGCTCGATCTCGCCGATCGAAACGCAAGAGTTCGCCAAGCAGATCAACGCGCTCGGCTGCGACTACCTCGACGCACCGGTCTCGGGCGGCGAAGTCGGCGCGCGCGAAGCGACGCTCACGATCATGGTCGGCGGCCCGGAGAAGTCGTTCGAAATCGCCAAGCCGCTGTTCGATCTGATGGGCAAGAACATCTCGCTGATCGGCGAGAACGGCGCGGGCCAGACCACCAAGGTCGCGAACCAGATCATCGTCGCGCTGAATATCGAAGCCGTGGCTGAAGCGCTGCTCTTCGCCGCACGCTCGGGCGCGGATCCGGAGCGCGTTCGCAAGGCGCTCATGGGCGGCTTCGCTTCGTCGCGCATTCTCGAAGTGCACGGCGAGCGCATGACCAAGCGCACGTTCGACCCGGGCTTCCGTATCGAGCTGCACCAGAAGGACCTGAACCTCGCGATCGACGGTGCACGCAAGCTGGGCATCGCCCTGCCGCACACCGCCAGCGCGCAGCAGCTCTTCAGCGTGTGCGCCGCGAACGGTGGCAAGGCATGGGACCACTCGGCGATGATCCGCGCGCTCGAGATCATGGCGAACTTCGAAATCACCGAAAGCAAGAAGGCGTAAGGCCTGGCGGCTTGATCGCCTGCTGAGCTCATGCTGGGCTCAGTGATGAAGTTGAGGCGTTGCGCGCGGATTTCGCGCGCAACGCTCCTCGAAAGCATGCTTTTACAGCGGTAGTACACGCAAAAATTCAGGCTGGCGCGCACGAGCGCGACGGCCACAAGTGGGGCGCTTCGTGGTGGCGGCAACCGCCGCGGAGCAAATCGGGGCCGCTCTGGGCTGAGGGCGGCCAGTGGGGTCCGAAAGCGGCACTCGGTGACGACGGGGAAGCCTTGGTCGGTCAGACGTTGTCTCCGGGTGTCCGCCTGTCGGATCGCGGCACCCTGTCAGCCTTCGCGCCCTCGGCGCGCAGCAGCACACTCTTCCATCATCTTCCATAACGCACCCGCCTCTGCTCTCGCGCAATGCATGCCGCGGAGTTCATCTTCTTTTCACACTCTTTAACGCTGCGGCGCTGGACGTCTTCGTGCCCGCGTTTCTAGAATCATGCTTTCATTCGTCTGTCATGCAGACGGTGCAAGGTGGGCACGCTACCCGATGCGTGGCTACGCAACCAATCCCAGCACGTGAGGAGTGTGATCGATGGGCATTATCAACTTCATCAAGGAAGCCGGCGAGAAGCTGTTCGGCGCAGCGGCCGCGCCGGCCCAGGCGGCCGAAACCGCAGCCGCACCGGCCGCGAATCTCGCCGAACTGAACCAGAAGGCCGGCGATGCGATCGCCGCCTATATCCGCGCGCAGGGCCTCGATGCCGACAACCTCGGCGTGACCTATGACGGTGTCTCGCACACGGTCACGGTGACGGGCAATGCCGCCGATCAGGCAACGAAGGAAAAGATCCTCGTGGCCGCCGGCAATGTGCAGAACGTGGACAAGGTCGACGACCAGATGACGGTGACGAATCCGGCGCCGGAAGCGCAGCACCACACCGTGGTCGCAGGCGACAATCTCTGGAAGATCGCCGAGAAGTACTACGGCAGTGGCGCGAAGAACGACGTCATCTTCCAGGCGAACACGCCGATGCTCAAGAGCCCGGACAAGATCTATCCGGGCCAGGTGCTCGTGATTCCGCCGCTGCAATAACGCGTGCAAAAGCGCGCGCAATATCGCGCGCGGCCGGAAACGAAACGGGCCTTGCGGAGCAATCCGCAAGGCCCGTTTGCATTTCTCTTCGCGTGGACGCCAAAGCGCATGAAAGCGCGTGCGATCCACGTGCTCAGTACAACTCAGTACGTGCCGAACACTCGCTGCAGCGCGGCCTTCTCGTTCGTGCCCGCCGCAAGCGCAAGCATCAACAGCACACGCGCCTTATACGGGTTCAGCGTACCCGCCGAAACGAAGCCGAGCGCATCGTCCTTCGCCGCACCGTTGTGCATCACGTGACCCGAGCCCACGCGCGACGCACGCACCACGGCAATGCCCTGCGCAGCCGCTTCAACGAGCGCCTGCTGCAGCGTGGCGTGAATCGAGCCGTTACCGGTGCCCGCCACGACGATGCCGCGCACGCCCGCGGCCACGAGCGCATCCACAGCAATGCGCGATACGCCGGCATAGCTCGTGACGATCTCGACGTGCGGCCATTGCGCGTCTGCCGTGAACGGCGCATCCACGGTATGGGGCCGCAGTGCGCGCCGCTGGAATTCCACCCGTCCGTCCTGCACCCAGCCCAGCGCGCCAATCTCGGGCGACTGGAACGCGTCCACCGCGTAGGTGCTGATCTTGGTGACGTCGCGTGCGCAATGGATGCGGTTGTTGAACGCCACCAGCACGCCCTGCCCCGCCGCCTGGCCGCTCGCCGCCAGCGTCACCGCATTGAGCAGATTCAGCGGACCGTCGGCGGAAAGCGCCGAGGCGGGCCGCATGGCCGCGGTCAGGATGACGGGCTTGGCGCTCTTCACCACGAGATGCAGCAGGTACGCGGTTTCTTCGAGCGTATCGGTGCCGTGCGTGATCACGATGGCGTCGATGTCGTCGCCGGCGAGCAGCTCGTTCACGCGCTGCGCGAGCGTGCTCCAGAGCGCGAACGACATGTCCTTGCTGTCGACGCTCGCCACCTGCTCGGCATGGATCTGCGCAACCGCGTCGAGGCCCGGCACGGCCGCGAGCAACTGCGCCACGCCGATCACGCCGGCCTGATAGCCGGCGGTATTGGCTGCGTCGGGGGCGGAGCCCGCGATGGTGCCGCCGGTGGCAAGCACGGCGACGCGCGGCAGCGCCTGGGCGCCGGCCGCGGTTTGGGATGGGGTGGGTGTATTCATGGCGCCGATTTTAAGCGATCCGCCAGGCGCGCCGACATAGACAGAAGCCCGACGAAAGACCGGGCCAGACGCCGCGCGCGGAATCCGGGCGGAATCGGGCCCAAGCCCGGTCCGAGCACGTCCAAAACCCGGCCAGGCCCGCTCCGCTCAGGCCGGCTCGCGCAACTGGCTCGCGATCTGCTGCTCGGTAAGCTGGGGCGCGAACATTTCAATGAGCTTGTAGGCGTACTGACGCAGGAAGGCGCCCTTGCGCAGGCCCACGCGCGTCGTGCTGGCCTCGAACAGATGCTGCGTGTCGAGCGCGACGAGCTCGCTGTCGCGCTTCGGGTCGTAGGCCATTGCGGCCACCACGCCCACGCCCATGCCCAGTTCGACGTAGGTCTTGATCACGTCCGCGTCGATGGCGGTCAGCACGACGTCGGGCACGGTGCCCGCCTTCGCGAACGCCTGGTCGATATGCGAGCGGCCCGTGAAATCCTGATCGTAGGTGATGATCGGATACTCGGCGATCTCCTCAAGCGTGAGGTTCTCACGGCCCACGAGCGGATGCGTCTTCGGCACGACCACCACGTGATGCCACGAATAGCACGGGAACGTCACGATATCGGGGAAACGGTCGAGCGCTTCGGTCGAGATGCCGATGTCGGCCTCGCCGTTGATGATCATCTGCGCGATCTGCTGCGGATTGCCCTGGCGCAGCGCGAGATGCACCTTCGGAAACACTTCGCGGAACTGGTGCACGACCTTGGGCAGCGCATAGCGCGCCTGCGTGTGCGTCGTGGCCACGACGAGGTGGCCGCTGTCCTGATCGGCGAACTGGCGCGCCACGCGGCGCAGGTTCTCGGCGTCGAGCAGCATGCGCTCGATCAGCTGATGCACGGCCTTGCCCGGCTCCGTGAGACCCGTGAGGCGCTTGCCGCGGCGAATGAAGATGTCGACGCCGAGCTCGTCCTCCAGATCCTTGATCTGCTTGGAGACGCCTGACTGCGACGTGTAGAGCACGTTCGCCACTTCGGTCAGGTTCATGTTCTGCCGCACGGCTTCGCGCACGAAACGCAACTGCTGAAAATTCATTTTCTACTCTCCGGAACTGCCGACCGATTATTCGTTATTCATTCGTTATTCGTTGATCGCTCTGATTGGGCCAATCAGGCGGGAAACACGCGCAGCCCGCGCGGCACCGCCGTCACGCCGTCGCCGACCGAAAGGCTCAGCGCGCGCCACGTCTCGCGGTCGAGCTGAGCCTCGAGCGCGCCGCCCGTGCGGCTTTCGAGTTCCACGCGCACGGCGCCGGCCAGGGTCACCACGCGGCGCACGTCCACGACGATGCCGTCGCGATGCGCACCGGCCTCGCGGTGCAGCACGAGATCGTGCGGCCGCACATAGGCGAGCGCCGGGCCTTCGAAGCCGGCCTGCACCGCGATCGGCTGCGCCGCGCCGTCGGCCACGAAACCGTGTGCATCGACGCGGCCGCGCAGACGGTTCGCCGCGCCCAGGAACTCATAGACAAACGCCGACTGAGGATGATCGTACACGTCTTGCGGGCTGCCCACCTGCTCCACATGCCCATGATTCATCACGACGATGCGGTCGGCCACTTCGAGCGCCTCCTCCTGGTCGTGCGTGACGAAGATCGTCGAGATGTGCAGGTCGTCGTGCAGGCGCCGCAGCCAGCTGCGCAACTCCTTGCGCACCTTGGCGTCGAGCGCGCCGAACGGCTCGTCGAGCAGCAACACTTTCGGCTCCACCGCCAGTGCGCGCGCGAGCGCAATGCGCTGGCGCTGGCCGCCCGACAGCTCGGACGGATAGCGCTGCGCGAGCCAGTCGAGCTGCACGAGCTTGAGCAGTTCGTGCACTTTTTCGCGGATCTGCGCTTCGGAGGGACGCTCGTTGCGCGGCTTCACGCGCAACCCGAACGCCACGTTCTCGAACACGGTCATATGGCGAAACAGCGCGTAATGCTGGAACACGAAGCCCACCTGGCGCTCGCGCGCCCCCACCGTACCCACGTCCTGCCCCTGGAGCACGACCTGGCCCTCATCGGCGTATTCGAGACCCGCGATCACACGCAGCAGCGTGGTCTTGCCGCAACCGGAGGGCCCGAGCAAGGCGACCAGCTCGCCTGCCGGAAAATCGAGCGAAACATTGTCGAGCGCCGTGAAGTCGCCGAAGCGCTTTTGCAGATTGCGAACGATGATGCCCATCTTTACAGCTCTCCCTGTTGAAGCGACTGGCGCAGGACGCCTGCGTGCTGTGCCTGTTGTCCGTTGGCGGTGCCCGGCGTGCCCAGCGGCCCCGCGAAGGCCGGCACGTCACCCGCTTCGCGCAATTCGGCGGACAGGTGGCGCTCGGCCAGCAGCTTGAGACCCAGCGTCACGAGCGCGAGCAACGCGAGCAGCGAGGCCACGGCAAACGCTGCCGCGAAGTTGTATTCGTTGTAGAGGATCTCGACGTGCAGCGGCATGGTGTCGGTCTGGCCGCGAATGTGGCCCGACACCACCGAGACCGCGCCGAACTCGCCCATCGCACGCGCGTTACAGAGAATCACGCCGTACAGCAAGCCCCAGCGGATATTCGGCAGCGTCACGCGCCGGAACATCTGCCAGCCCGAGGCGCCGAGCACGTGCGCGGCTTCTTCCTCGTCGTTGCCCTGGGCCTGCATCAGCGGAATCAGCTCGCGCGCGACGAACGGGAATGTCACGAAGATCGTCGCGAGCACGATGCCCGGCACCGCGAAGATGATCTGCACGTCGTGGTCCGCGAGCCACGGGCCGAGCCAGCCCTGCGCGCCGAACAGCAGCACGTAGATGAGCCCCGAAATCACCGGCGAAACCGAAAACGGCAGGTCGATCAAGGTCGTGAGCAGCGCCTTGCCGCGGAACTCGAACTTGGCGATCGCCCACGACGCGGCGAGGCCGAACGCGAGATTGAGCGGCACGGCAATCGCGGCGGTGATCAGCGTGAGCTTGATCGCGGCGAGTGCGTCGGGGTCGGCGAGCGATTCGAAGTAGAAGCCGATGCCCTTGCTCAAGGCCTGCCAGAACACCGCGACGAGCGGCACCACCAGAAACAGTGCGAGAAACGCGAGCGCGATCCCGGTGAGAAGCCAGCGCACCCACAGCGCTTCGGTGACGGGGTCCGGACGGCGCGCACCCTTTTGACGGACTGCAGTGCTCATTGCACACCTCCTGCGGTGGCTGCCACGTTCGCCGTGTTCGGCGCGCCTGCCGACGACGCCCCGCGGCTCGTGCGCCGCTGCAGATACCACTGCAGCGTATTGATGAGCAGCAGCATGACGAACGACACGCACAGCATCACCACGGCGAGCGCCGTGGCGCCCGCGTAATCGTATTGCTCGAGCTTCGTGATGATGAGCAGCGAAGTGATTTCCGACTTCATCGGCACATTGCCGGCGATGAAGATGACCGAGCCGTACTCGCCCAACGCGCGCGCGAACGCGAGCGCAAAGCCCGTGAGCAGCGCGGGCAGCGCGGCCGGCAGCACCACGCGGCGGAACGTCAGCCAGCGCGACGCGCCCAGGCACGCGGCGGCCTCCTCCTGCTCGCGCTCGAACTCCTCGAGCACGGGCTGCACCGTGCGCACGACGAACGGCAAGCCGATGAAGGTGAGCGCCACGAGCACGCCGAGCGGCGTGAACGCGATCTTGATGCCGAGCGGCTGCAGATACTGACCGATCCAGCCGTTGCCCGCATACACGGCGGCAAGCGAGATGCCGGCCACGGAAGTCGGCAATGCGAACGGCAGATCGACGAGCGCGTCGATCACACGCTTGAAGGGAAACGTATAGCGCACCAGCACCCACGCGAGCAAGAATCCGAACACCGCGTTGATGAGCGCGCCGCCTAGCGCGGAGAAAAACGTGAGGCGGTAAGAGGCGAGCACACGCGGCGACGCCACGGCGCGCACGAACTGCGCCCAGTCGAGCGTCGCGGTCTTGAGGAACGTGGCCGCGAGCGGAATGAGCACCACGAGGCTCAGATAGGCCACCGTGATGCCGAGCGTCACGCCGAATCCCGGCAGCGCACCTGGCCTCTGTAATCGAAACGTCGTCATGCTCTATCTCTTCACATGGGTTGCGCGGAGCGCCCTCGTTGCGTGCCGCGCACAGGGCGTCCTGCGTCGAAAAGCGCGCCTCTTCGGGCGCGCCTTGTTGTTGTGTGTCGTTGCTTAGCGCAGCCGCTTATTGCGGCCGCTTGTTCCAGCCGGTTACTGCGGTTGATAAATCGAATCGAACACGCCGCCATCCGCGAAATGCGTCTTCTGGGCGTTGGCCCAGCCGCCGAAGGTGTCGTCGACCGTATAGAGCTTCAGCTTCGGAAACTTCGCCGTGAGCGCCGCGGGCACCTTGTCCGAGCGCGGACGATAGAAGTTCTTCGCGGCGATCTCCTGGCCTTCTTCGCTATAAAGGAACTGGAGGTAGGCCTGCGCCACCTTGCGCGTGCCGCGCTTGTCCACGACCTTGTCGACCACCGCAACCGGCGGCTCCGCCAGGATGCTCGCCGAAGGCACCACGATCTCGAACTTCTCCGGCCCGAACTCCTTGAGCGAGAGGAATGCCTCGTTTTCCCAGGCAATCAGCACATCGCCGATGTCACGCTGCACGAAGCTCGTGGTCGCGCCGCGCGCGCCGGAGTCGAGCACGCCGGCGTTCTTGTAGAGCTTCGTGACGAATTCCTTCGCCTTCTGCTCATTGCCGCCAGGCTGGTGCAGGGCATAGGCCCAGGCCGCGAGATAGTTCCAGCGCGCGCCGCCCGAGGTCTTCGGATTGGGCGTGACGATCGACACGCCGGGCTTCACGAGGTCGTCCCAGTCCTTGATGTGCTTCGGATTGCCCTTGCGCACGAGAAACACGATGGTCGAGGTGTACGGCGAGGCGTTGTCGGGCAGGCGCTTTTGCCAGTCCTTCTCGATCAGCCCCTTGTTGGCGAGCGCGTCGACGTCCCAGGCGAGCGCGAGCGTCACGACGTCGGCCTGCAGCCCGTCGAGCACCGAGCGCGCCTGCGCGCCCGAGCCGCCGTGCGACTGCTTGATGGTGAGCGTCTCGCCCGTCTTCGCCTTCCACTCCTTGATGAAGGCCACATTGATGTCCTGATACAGCTCGCGCGTGGGATCGTAGGAGACGTTGAGCAGCGCCGTGTCCGCATGCGCGGCCGGCGCCAGCGCGGCCATGCCCAGCAGCGGCGCCACGCCGATCACCAGTTTCGCCGCCAGTGTCCTCACCCATGCGCGCCCCGTAGTGCCTTGCTTCATCTGTTTTTTCTCCGTGTCGTCGTGCGTTTTCGTTTGTCGTGCAGCAATCGATGGAGGCCAGTCTAGCGATTGGCTTACATTATTAAAAATGATGTTTTCTCATTCTTTAATACGTAAAAGTGGTAAGGACGGAGGAATCGGGCGTTCGAGCGTGTTTTCGTCTGTGATTTCGTCGGGATGAGCGCAGGAAAGCGCCGCCGCGGGGCCATCCCGATCACAAACCTCAAGTAACACTTGAAAAGCGGCGAGTACTGTATAAAAATACAGTCACCTGTTCAAACATACAGTGGCGCCATGACCAAACTCACCGCACGACAGCAGCAGGTTTTCGATCTGATCCGCCGCGCGATCGAGCGCACGGGCTTTCCGCCCACGCGCGCCGAAATCGCCGCCGAACTGGGCTTCAGCTCGGCCAACTCGGCGGAGGAACACCTGCGGGCGCTGGCGCGCAAGGGCGTGATCGAGCTGGCTGCGGGCGCTTCGCGCGGCATCCGCCTGCTGCCCGGCCCGGACGACCTGCCGCACCAGTTCACGCTGCCGCACGCGAGCATCATGCAGCTCTCGCTGCCGCTCGTTGGCCGCGTCGCGGCGGGCAGCCCGATCCTCGCGCAAGAACACATCTCGCAGAACTACACCTGCGACCCGGCGCTCTTCTCTAGCCGGCCCGACTACCTGCTGAAGGTGCGTGGCCTGTCCATGCGCGACGCGGGCATCCTCGACGGCGACCTGCTCGCCGTGCAGAAAAAGAGCGAAGCGAAAGACGGCCAGATCATCGTTGCGCGCCTTGGCGACGACGTGACCGTGAAGCGCCTGAAGCGGCAGCCCAACGGCATCGAGCTGATTGCCGAGAACCCCGACTACGAGAACATCTTCGTCGCAGTCGGCAGCGCGGACTTCGCGCTCGAAGGCATTGCCGTCGGTCTGATCCGCCCCACCGAATTCTGATAATTCCGCCTGGAGAGAGTCATGGAACGCCTTGCCCGCCTGTTGCCCTTCCGTCAATTCGGCCGTCTGCGTCATCTGCGCGGGATCGCCTCGTGCGCAATGCGTGAGGCGCGCGCCTCCGCGGCCGCGCTGGGCCGCCAGGTCAATGGTTCGCTCTTCGACGACATCGAGCGCGAAGAGGAAGCCCCCGCGCTGCCTTCGGCGCAGCCGGCGTTCGCACGCGTCTCGCTCAACAGCACGCTGAATGCAGAACAGCCGGGCCGCCGCGCGCCGGTGCGCGTCTATCACGGTCAGTCGCGGCTCATCATGGTGGGCACGATGGAAGCGGTATGCCGCGCCATCGACCGCTGCATCGCGGAACAGCAAGCCGACCTGCCCTCCGCGCTGGCGAAGTAATCGCGCCCCAGTCGCTCCGCAGTGACCCTGCAGTGAGCCCGTAGTCGCTCGGTAATCGACACGCCAGGGATCGTTTTTGATTGCGCGCGGTCAACACCCTGTTTGCCTATTTCAGGGTTGCCCTACTCAATGACCGACATCCAAACGAATCCCCGCAAACCGGCAGGCTGGAAGAAGCCGGTCGCAATCGCCGTCGCGGCGGTTGCGATCGTGGCCGCGGCAGGCTATGGCTATGCGTCGCCGTACATCGCCCTGAATCACCTCAAGGCAGCCGCCGACGCACGCGACGCGGCCGCTCTGGACGAGTACGTCGATTACCCGGCGCTACGCGTGAGCCTGAAGCAACAGATCGGCGAGATGCTGCAACGGCGCATCGAGGCAGCGCACGCCAGCAACCCGTTGCAGCTCTTTGGCGCGGTGATCGGCAGCGTGCTGATCGGCCCGCTCGTGGACGCGTATGTCACACCCGACGGCGTAGCCGCGCTGCTCAGCGGCATGCCGCCAACTGGCAAGCCAGGCGAGCGGCCCACGCCCGCGCAACCGTCCGGGGCGCCGCCATCGTCGCAAGCTGGCGAAGCCACGCCGCCCGCGCCCGGCAATTCGGGCGCACAAGCGCAGCAGCAAAACCAGCCACGGGCGGAAACCTCAGCGGGCTATCGCGGGCTGAACACGTTTGCCGTCACGTGGCAGCGCAACGCCAAAAGCGAGCGCTATGCCGCCATCCTGCAGCGTCATGGACTGTTTTCGTGGAAGCTCGCCGCTGTGGAGTTGAACTGGCCGGACACCGACAGCGGCGCAAACGCGTCGAATTGATGAAGTCAGCGGGAAACGGAAGGACTGCGGCGAGCCATCCTGACAGTTGGCCGCCGCGTTGGGATCATTGTGTGGACGCCGCAACAGCGCCCACACAACGCGTAGAGAGCAGCCGCGGCTAGGCGGCGGCCTGCTGCTGCTTTTCCTCGGCCGCCGAAGAACAGGCCACGAGTATGCTGCACGTCACGCGGTCGAGCAGCGGCGTATTGCCCGCACCCATCCACCAGCGCGACAGCCCGGTGCGGCAGCGGTGCCCCACCACCACGAGATCGACATGCAACTCGTTGGCGAGATTCGCAATCTCGTCGATCGGATGCCCGAACGCGAAGTGGCCCTGCGCGCGCACGCCGCGCTCGGTCAGCCAGTCCACGCCTTCCTGCAAGATCTCGCGCGCCGTTTCTTCGAAGCGCCCACACGCCACATCCGTGAGCAAGCCCGCACTTTGCGCGATCGTCGAGCGCATGTCGACCACCGACAGCAAATGTGTCTCCGCGTGCAGGTCCAATGCCAGATCCGCCCCACAACGCAACGCCTTGCGGCCTTCGCGCGAGCCGTCGTAGCAAAGCAGAATTTTCTTGTAGCTCGCCATCATCACCTCTCCCTACCCGCCTGGAAACGCGGGTCACAATCGCATGATGGTGCGCCGCAATTCGACATGCAAGGGCTGGAAAACGCCAGGTATGCTTGCACGTGCATGGTGCACGGGGACTGGGTTTGCGCGAAAACAATACTTGTCGCGACAGACATTGACGGGGCATTGGTGCACTGCACGCGTCGCGGATGCGCGCGTGGTGCCGCCAACCCCATGCCCGGCAATGCACTAGAATAGGCCGCCTTACAACGTGCACCACGCACGCGCTTACATGAACAGCCGCTCAAACATGCCCGCCATCGAATTCGAGCAGGTGATCAAGCACTATGGAGACAGGGCGGTCGTGAACGGCCTGTCGTTCGACGTCGTTCCCGGCGAATGCTTCGGGCTCCTTGGCCCCAACGGCGCGGGCAAGACCACCACGTTGCGCATGCTGCTCGGCATCGTCTCGCCCGACGCCGGACGCATCAGCCTGTGCGGCGAACCCGTGCCCGCGCGCGCGCGTCATGCACGCGCCCGCGTGGGCGTAGTGCCTCAGTTCGACAATCTCGACCCCGACTTCACCGTGCGCGAGAACCTGCTCGTGTTCGGCCGTTACTTCGGGCTGTCCGCGCGCGAAACGCGCGCGCTCGTGGCGCCGCTGCTCGAATTCGCGCGCCTCGAAAGCAAGGCCGACGCGCGCGTCGGCGAGCTCTCGGGCGGCATGCGCCGGCGTCTCACGCTGGCGCGCGCACTCGTCAACGACCCCGACGTGCTGGTGATGGACGAACCCACCACGGGCCTCGACCCGCAGGCGCGTCATCTGATCTGGGAGCGGCTGCGCTCGCTGCTCGCGCGCGGCAAGACGATCCTCCTGACGACGCATTTCATGGAGGAGGCCGAACGACTTTGCAATCGCGTCTGCGTGATCGAGGAAGGCCGCAAGATCGCCGAGGGCGCACCGAAGGCGCTGATCGAATCGGAAATCGGCTGCGACGTGATCGAGGTCTATGGCCCGGACCCGGTGGCGCTGCGCGACGAGCTCGCGCCGCACGCCAAGCGCACCGAGATCAGCGGCGAGACGCTCTTCTGCTATGTCGACGAAGCCGCGCCCGTGCATGCGCTGTTGCGCCATCGCTCGGATTTGCGCTACCTGCACCGGCCCGCCAACCTCGAAGACGTCTTCTTGCGGCTCACGGGCCGCGAGATGCAGGACTAACCATGCGGCAACCCTGAACCTGCGCCAGGACCGACCCCGATCGCATCCCACAACAGCCACCATGCAGACACGCACCCAATCGCCGCCGCCCACACGCCCCGCCGCATCGCCCCTGCGCGAGCCGCGGGCGGCGATGCCGTCGAACGCGACGCACTGGATCGCCGTGTGGCGGCGCAATTACCTCGTCTGGCGCAAGCTTGCGATCGCATCGATGTTCGGCAATCTCGCCGATCCGATGATCTATCTGTTCGGCCTCGGCTTCGGTCTCGGGCTGATGGTCGGCCACGTCGATGGCGTCTCGTATATCGCGTTTCTGGCGGCGGGCACGGTGTCGTCGTCGGTGATGATGTCGGCGAGCTTCGAGTCGATGTACTCGGGTTTCTCGCGCATGCACGTGCAGCGTACGTGGGAAGCGATCATGCACACGCCGCTCTCGCTCGGCGACGTGGTGCTCGGCGAAGTGGTGTGGGCCGCCAGCAAGTCGGTGCTCTCGGGCGCGGCCATCATGATCGTGGCGGGGCTGCTCGGCTACGCGAGCTTTCCGTCGATGCTGCTCGCGCTGCCCGTGATCGCGCTCGCGGGCCTCGCGTTCGCGAGTTGCGCGATGATCGTCACCGCGCTCGCGCCGTCCTACGACTTCTTCATGTTCTATCAGACGCTCGTGCTCACGCCGATGCTGCTGCTCTCCGGCGTGTTCTTTCCGATCGCGCAATTGCCCGCAGCGGCGCAGCACGTCACGCTGATGCTGCCGCTCGCGCATGCCGTCGAGCTGATCCGCCCGGCCATGCTCGGGCGTCCGATCGAGCACGCGGGACTGCATCTCGCCGTGCTCGTGCTTTACGTGCTGGTGCCTTTCGGCGTTGCCTCGATTCTGTTCCGGCGGCGCATGATGCGCTGAAGCGCCTGGGAGCATGCCGATCGCGCGGCGCCAGGCGCGTCTGAACATCTGCGCGCCAGGCGCGCCTGAGATCCGCGCCCCTACCCTCCCGTGCCTCTGGCGGACCGCATGCGCGGTTCGAGAACCGCTCAGTCCTCGTCGTCGCCCCACGGAATGTCGACGTCCGAAATAAACGCGACGGTGGCGAACGGTCCGCCCTCCTGGCGGCCGATCTTGCCGTCGGCGCGGTGCCATTCGACGCGGAACAGCGTGCCCTGGGACTGGGCAAGCAGGCGGATCGTGCGGATCTCTTCCGGGTCCGAGTCCTCAACGGGGCCGTCGAGCGAGATCAGCAACTGCTGCGGCCAGAGGCCGTCTGCGGGATCGTAGATGCGGTCGCCGTCGGGAATCGACGTGTGCGCCTCGACGCCGATGGTCGCCGACGCCTCGACGATCATCTTGCCGAGCGCGCGCAAGACCGCCGTTGCGCGAGCGGAGTTGGCCTGACGGATGGCGAGATCGCCGCGCGTCAGGGCTTGTTCGAGTTTCGGATTCGTTTTTTGCTTTGCCATGGCGGTTCCTGGGCCGAAGCCCTTTTCTGTGCGGACGGCCAGCCTGCAAGCCGACCTTCCGCCGTTGATGCATAAGCCTTATCTTAGGGCTCGTTCACGCTAAAGGCAGGCGCTAGAACCCCAGCGCGACCGTCGCGAGCCCCGCCACGACGCCGAACGCCACGACCACCGCGCCCACCAGCGCCAGCGTGCGCATGCGGAACGACCCGGCCAGCATCGCGAACGACGGCACGCTCACGGGCGGCAGCGTCATCAGCAGCGCGCCCGCCGGCCCCACGCCCATGCCGAGCGCGAGCATCGCCTGAATGATAGGCACCTCGCCGGCGGTCGGGATCACGAACAGCATGCCGGCCACCGCGAAAGCGACGATCCAGCCGAGACTGCTGGTGACCTCGGGCCCGATGTGGGGAAACAGCCACGCACGCGCCGCGCCCAGCAACAGCACGAGCACGATGTATTCCGGCACGAGGCGCACCGCCATGCGCACGAACAGCCGCAGCCAGCGCGCGAGCACGTTGCCGGCTTCGGCCTGCTCCTGCGCGAACATCGCGAGCCGCACATCGGCGGAAAGCGCCTCCTCGTGCGTCACCAGCCGGTTCGCGAGCCAGCCGAGGCCGAACACCATCAGGAGGCCCAGCACGAGGCGCAGCGCGCTCCACTGCCAGCCCAGCACGAAGCCCATGAACACGAGCGTCGCGGGATTGAGGACCGAGTTGCCGAGCCAGAAGGCGATCGCCCCGCCCGGCGACGCATTGCGCGCGCGCAACCCCGCCACCACGGGCGCCGCGCAGCACGTGCACATCATGCCGGGCACCGCGAGCAGGCCGCCCGCCGCGACGCTGCCGAAACCGTGGCGTCCGAGCACGCGCGCAATCCACTGCGCCGGCAACAGCGCCTGCACACCCGAGCCGAGCAGCAGGCCCAGCACCATCGCCTGCCAGATCGCCTTGCCGTAGGCAAAGGCATAGTCGAGCGCGGCGCTCACGGAAGGCTCGGGCGCGCTCGCCTCGCCGCCCATCAGGATGGATTTGCCGATCGAGTGCGTTGCCTCGGCCGTAAATGCGCGGTGGTAATACGGGAACCACTTCACATAGAACAGACCGGCAACGGCCAGCAGAATAAAAAGGGGCCAGCCCCAGGAGGGCGGCGACTGGGGTGGTTGCGCGTCGCGTGCGCTCGTCATTGTTGTGATACTCCGCTAAGGGGCTCGGGTCGGATGATTGGGGTCGAGCGGGTCAAGCAAGGCGCGCGTCCGGCGGACCGGACGGCGCGCGCCGCATGATGCCAGCACGCGCAACGCTTGATCAAGCCAAATTCACGGCGCGGGATTGGGCTGCGCTTCGTGCAGCACGTCGATCTGCGCGAGCACTTCGGGCGAGAGCCGGACATCGACGCTGCCGATATTCTCCTTCAACTGCGCAACGGAAGTCGCGCCGATCAGGTTGCTCGTCACGAACGGGCGGCTGTTGACGAACGCGAGCGCGAATTGCGCAGGCGTTAGCCCCAGTTCCCTCGCGAGCGCCACATAGCGCGACGTGGCCGCCACCGCCTGCGGCTTGCTATAGCGCTGAAAGCGCTCGAACAGTGTGATGCGCGCGCCCTCGGGCCGCGCGCCGCCCTCGTACTTGCCCGAGAGCCAGCCGAACGCGAGCGGCGAATACGCGAGCAGGCCAATGCCGTCACGATGCGTGAACTCGGAGAGCCCGCTTTCGAAGGTGCGGTTGAGGAGGCTATACGGATTCTGGATGCTGACGATGCGCGGCAGGCCCAGCTTTTCGGCAGCGCGCAGGAATTGCGCGACGCCCCAGGGCGTCTCGTTCGACACGCCGATATGGCGCACCTTGCCCGCCTTCACGAAATCCGCCAGCACGGCGAGCGTCTCCTCGATCGGCACCGTATAGGCATCGTCGACCCACGGATAGGCATTGCGGCCGAAGGTCATCGTGCTGCGGTCGGGCCAGTGCAACTGATAGAGATCGACGTAATCGGTCTGCAGGCGCTTGAGGCTGCCTTCGAGCGCCTCGGTCAGGTTCTTGCGGTCGAACTGATTGCCCTCGCCGCGGATATGACGCGGATTGTGCGGCTGACGCGCCGGGCCCGTCATCTTGGTCGCGAGCACGATGCGATCGCGCGCGGCGCGATGCTGCGCGAGCCATGTGCCGATGAAGCGTTCAGTCTGCCCCTGCGTTTCGGGGCGCGGCGGCACCGGATACATTTCCGCGGCATCGATGAGCGTGACGCCGTGATCGAGCGCGTAATCGATCTGCTCGTGCGCTTCGCGCTCAGTGTTCTGCTCGCCCCAAGTCATCGTGCCGAGGCCGATCAGGCTCACTTTGACGTTCGTGTCGCCGAGAGTGCGGTATTCCATCGAAGCGTTTTCCATCGTCTGGTTGGAGGGAACGGCGAAACTATCACGCCCGCCGATTTTTTTCAGGCGCCGGAAAATGCGCCCGGCCCGCGCGAGCGCCCCGCATGGGCGCGGCAACACGCGTGGTGACAGCACAGATACCGCGCGGTTGCCGGGTCGGCACGCAAAAAGGCCGGACACGGCTCAGCCGGCCCGGCCCTGCAATCGACATACTGCGCGGCGCGCGACAACGCTGGCGACAGCGGCTCTTGGGCCGCCACGTCATTGGCCGCGCGCGAGCCGCCTTCTCAGGCGGTGTTACGGCCCGACGCGCTCCACGGTCCAGTTCGAATTGCTCACCAGATAATACTGACCGCCCACGCCGACCCAGTGATAGCCGCGCGGCGGCGGCTTCAGGTGATATTCGCGCCAGTCCTCTACCACGTATTGACGATCGCGGAATTCGGGTGAGACCCGATCGCCCCTGTGCCATTGCGGTGCGGGCATGTCGGGCGGCGGATGATTGGGCGGCGGACCGCCGTGATACTCGTTCGGCCCCGGACGGGGCGGCTGCTGAGCAAAGGAAAACGCCGACGCGAGCAGGCCCGGAAGCGCCAGCGCGGCAAGAAGCAACACTCGTTTCTTCATTGTTCACCTCCTGGTTGGCCAGCAACGGCCTGGCGTTGCAGGTGCGCGACGCAGCACGCGCGGTGCGCACCCCCGCAAGTCATGTTAGTACAGCGTACGGGACGGCCGATTCGAACACGGCCGAGCCATGCACAGCGCGCGGCGCCGCGCGCGCCAGTCGTGCCAGAATCGGCAGGAACGACAGAGGAGAAAGGGGCATGGAAAATCGACGCAGCTATGACTACATGGGATTCGACATGACCGCCGGCGTGGACGGCGACCATGCGGCCGGCTACTTCGTTTCGACTCAGACAATCCACAGCCTCACCGACAACACGCACGACAGCGTGCCGATCGACGGCGTAGCCGCCGGGCGCTTTCCCACCCAGGACAACGCGTTCGACGCCGCCTTCGATCGCATCCGCGAGGCGATCGACCAGCGCGTGCGCGCCGCGCCCTGAGCACGACCGGCAACATCGGCACTCCGGGCATGACAAGCGCGCCAAAGCAAAACGCCGGGGTCCAGAGGACACCCGGCGTTCGGGCCGCCCGGCAGACGGACGGCGCTTCAGACAGCGAAAGGCTTACTGGCCGAAGAACACTTGCTGTGCGCGCGGCGTTTGGTCAGTGCGCGTGCCCGACTGGGTCGCCACACCCGACACGCCGCCGTACGACGAATCGACGCCTTGCTGCTGGGCGCGCTCTGCGGTGACGGTCTGCGCGCTCTGGCCTTGCTGCGAAGCCGGTGCGCCAACGTCCGGACGATAGAACGGTGCCGGGCCATAGCCGCTGGCGAAAGCCGGAGCGGCGATAGAAGCGGAAGCTGCGACCAGCAGCGCTGCGATCAGTTTGGTCTTCATGGTGGGCTCCAAGATCAGGTTCAGTTGCGGTTCGGGGATGGCGCCGCGCCTAGGAGGTCATTGCCCACGAGCTGCGTCAATGAGACCTAGTGTATACACCTACTATCGAAAAATAATCGCGATAATCCGAATTTACTATTCCAACACCGGAAACAATCGCGTCTGCCAGTCCTGGCTTGCCTGAGCGACGAACAGACCCTAAAATGACGTCCCAAAATTTTTTGCGCGACGCACCACGCGAAGGCGGGATTACATAACGAGAAAAGGGTCTTTCACGCTGCAAGGCCCGCTGGAAGCGCTTCCCGCAGGCCACTGCGCGTATCGCAGTGCGCCCTCACCCGCATTGCCGCAGTGCAAAATCGCAGAGAACGGTCGTGGCCGCTTGCGATAAAATAGAAGGTTGATCCACGCTTGCCGCGCCTCTCGCGCACCGATTTGCCATGTCCGCCAACCGTATCGCCAGTCCCCGCCGCGTGTCCGTCGCACCCATGATGGACTGGACCGATCGCCACTGTCGCTCGCTGCACCGCTTCATCTCCCGGCACACGTGGCTGTATACGGAGATGGTGACGACGGGCGCCCTGCTCCACGGCGACGTGCCGCGCCATCTCGCGTTCACGCCCGGCGAAGCGCCCGTCGCGCTGCAGCTCGGCGGCAGCGAACCGGCCGATCTCGCCCGCTCGGCCAAGCTCGGCGAGCAATGGGGCTATGACGAGATCAACCTGAATTGCGGCTGCCCGTCCGAGCGCGTCCAGCGCGGCGCGTTCGGCGCCTGCCTGATGAACGAACCGCAGCTCGTGGCCGATTGCGTGAAGGCGATGCGCGACGCGGTTTCCGTGCCGGTGACAGTCAAGCACCGTATCGGCGTGGATGCGGTCGAGGACTACGCGTTCGTGCGCGATTTCGTCGGCACCATCGCGGATGCGGGTTGCACGGTTTTCATCGTGCACGCGCGCAATGCCATCCTGAAGGGCCTGAGCCCGAAGGAAAATCGCGAGATCCCGCCGCTCAAGTACGACTACGCGTACCGGCTCAAGCGCGATTTCCCAAAGCTCGAGATCATCATCAACGGCGGCATCAAGACGCTCGACGAAGTGGCTGAGCACCTCGAGCACGTCGACGGCGTGATGCTCGGGCGTGAGGCTTACCACAACCCCTACGTGCTGGCCGACGTCGATGCGCGTTTCTACGGCTCGAGTGAAGCGGCGCTCACGCGCGACGAGGTCGAAGCGAGGCTGGTGGACTATTGCGCGAGCGAAATCGCGCGCGGCACTTACCTGGGCGCGATCACGCGTCATGCCCTGGGGCTGTATCGCGGCGAAGCCGGTGCACGCGGCTGGCGGCGCGTGCTGTCGGACAACCGCAAGCTCGCCAAGGGCGATCTCGCGATCTTCGCAGAAGCGCGCGCGCATCTGCGCGGCCCCATGGAGGCGCCGGCGGAGCTTTCTTCTGAAATATTTGAATAAAGGGGCTAGGCAAGCCCGATCTGTCGTGTATATAATCTTGCTTCTTGATTGACGCCGCTCACAAAGCAGCGACAACAAGAAGATAGTTGGAACAGTGGTGGCTGTAGCTCAGTTGGTAGAGTCCAGGATTGTGATTCCTGTTGTCGTGGGTTCGAGTCCCATCAGCCACCCCAAAGAATTCCCCGGTAGCTCAAGCAGTTAGAGAAAGGCACTGTGATTTGCACAGTGCCTTTTTTGCTTTCAAGTCCAAAAGAATCCGATCTGGGAATCTCCTTGCTCATGCGTGTACAGGTTAATAGCCTGGACATGCTTCGAATCGCCGTCTCTCCACCGGCAAATACACAAGGCTTCCAGCGCGGAAGCTTTTTGCTTGGGTGATTCGCTTGCCCACTCCCTGAAGCTCTAGCGCGTCATTTCCGTTCAGCGACGCCGCGCAAAGTCTGCCCGAAAATGAAAAGGGCCCGCCTGGTTTAGCGAGCTTTCGAGCATGGCAAGCGGCCAATCTCGCACGCGCTACGCACCGACGTCTTTGTCTTTCGCCGCGCGCGGCGGCGCTGGAAACGCCTCCGCATGCATCTTGTTTGCCGGAAAGAGATTCAAGAACGAGCGCGCCTCGTCCATCGACCTGCTGGCGAGCCAACCTTCATATTCCTCGGCAGGCAGGATCACGACCGAGCGCTTCTCATCGTCAGGCTTGTGGAAGCGACTCATGAGCGGATGCTCAGCCGAGTTGACCGTCAACATAGTGAACGAATAGGCGAGCCCATCAGCCTCGTTCCACTCGCGCCATAGCCCGGCTATCGCAAACGGAGAGCCGTCGGCCATGCCGATGCGCCAACGTACGGCTTTCCCGGTCTCATAGCTGAATTCGTAGAACGCATCGGCCGGGATCAAACAAAGCTGTAGCCCTTTCCAGGCGCCGCTGAAGTTTCGTTTCTCGCCGACCGTCTCCGCACGCGCATTCATGGTGTCGAAGTCTCTCACTCCCTTGGGAATGTGCTTCTTCGGCCTCATTCCGAACGTCGCCACGTCTACCCGCACGGCGCCATCGACGCGCCGGATGATCGGCGCTGGATAGTCCTTGTAGACCTCGTCGCGCCACGGGCTGTCGGGCGGCTCGACGCCGAAGTGCTTGAAGAGCTGATCGCGGCGTGCGGCGGCGTAATTCGTGCACATGGGCGACTCCCGGTGGCGAGCCACCATCATAGCCAAGTCAGCGTCAGCCCTGACAGCACTGTGTATTCGCACCGGCTCTGAGGTTCAAATGGCGCCAGTTTCCCAGTGGAAGCGAGAGCGCTGGAGCGAGGACGAGCGCCGCCTGGAGGTCACATCCGATCCTCATCATCGTACGAATAAGAAAAGGCCCGCCTGAATGGCGAGCCCTTCTGTTCAAACGTTCACTATCCTCAGCTTCGTCGAGCCATTCGCGAGGCCCATCCTGGCGAGACGGCCGGCGAAACTCAGAAGCGTGATCGCGCTACAACTGAGCGGCTGAAGTAATAGGTCCCGTAGAACCCTTCAATGCGTCGTAAAGTTCCGATAGGGGCAAATCACCAATCTCGCTTCGGATGTACGTGGTAAATGCGCGATCGTAGAGCGCGCGCCCCTCTGCGGTTCCCATCGTCATATCGAAGCCCTCCAGTACCAGCTCGGCGACTTCATCGGCCTCGATAAGAACGTGCTCAGCCTTTTTCCTGTCCATGTTCGCTCCTTACTGCAGCATGAGCATGAATTTTAGGGTATTCGCGTGCGTATTGAAAAGAAAGTAACCGCCCTCCCGCAATCCGGAACCGAACCACAGGCAGCCCACAACGACCATCACTTGCAGACAACCGGTCTGAATTCAGTACTCCAGATCGACAAACGATGACTCGGCTCCATCTGATTGAGGTGCAGCACCCACAATTTCCAGCGCGTCATAAACGGTCGGCCCAATTGCGGCGTCGCGCAACCGGGGCAGACATCGCCGCACCGGTGCCCGCCGATTCTGCCTGAAACCGTCTCGCGGCAGTCCAACTACTTGGCGGCTTCCAGCCGCACCACGACTCGGCTTCCCGTCGCTTCGGCATAACGGGCCAGCGTGCGCAGCGACGGCATCGTGCGGCCGCTCTCCATGCGCGCGATGGTCGATTGGGTCGTCTGCATCCTCTCGGCCACCTGTTCCTGCGTCAATCCAGCGCGTACACGAGCGGCGATGCGTTCGCGCGCGACGGCAAACTCCGGCGCCTGCACCTCGTACTCGGCCAGGGTGGCAGGGTCGGCCAGCAAGCGCTTCTTCAAGGTTGCAAGGTCGGTCATCGTTCAATCTTCCTTCGTCCGGGGGTAGGCCGTTTCGATGGCGTGGCGCGGGGTCTTCTGCGTCTTCTTCACGAACACGTGCAGCACGACCAGACGCTGTCCGGGCCGTGTGACTTATATCGCCCGCGCGGTGCCATCCCACCCGGTCATGCGGATTTCCCAAAGCTTACCCTCCAGCAGACGCACTTGGATCATCCCTACGCACTACGGGCCGAACTCGACCCGCATCTCCGCGATGTGCAGAAAACGCGCGCATATCTGGCCGCTTCACCAGGAATTCGGCTTCGGCCTCAGGCATCGATATTCAAAATAACTCTTCGATTAAATTTAATACAGAAAATTGAACGTAGACTTCAAATGGATCCAATATCTGATAGCGCGCAACCCTTAATCTATCACCCAACACCACCCGTATATGGCGCATCCTTTCAAATTACCTTCACACCTGAAGACAAGCAGGCAACTCTTTGTCCCTCACGGATAAGACCATGAGAAACTTCTGTCGGCCCCAGAAAATCAAGCCTGGCAACCCTCTTTGCCTGGAACGAGCAAGCGCGGGGATCCGATCAACAAACCGACTCTCAATCCAAACACTGGCAGACTGCGCCTCCCCCTCTTTCCGGGTATCACGACATCTCTTGTCTGCGTCAAACTCGCTTCCGAATACGCAAATTATCCATTACGAATAAATAATGCGGCGTCATGTCAAGCAAACTAGAAAATTGGCGCGACCAGACTACGAAACGCCTTTCCCCCTTGCGTAAAATCTCCTCCCACAACGCAATAATCCCTAAACCCCGCTCGACGACGGAAAAATCGATAACCATGGAAAAATGGCTTGAACGACGCTTCACGCTCGCCGGCCGCGCCACGCGCCGCGAATATGCCATCACGATGGCCGTGTTTGTTTTCTTCATTGCCGCGCTCAACGCTTTCATGCCCGAAGGCGGGCTCGGCGATACGCTCCCGGCCGCGATTCTCGGTATCGTGATCGTCTGCGTGGCGTTCTGGATTCCCATTGCCGCCATGGTGCGCCGGCTGCACGATATCGGCGTGAGCGGCTGGTGGTGGTGGCTGATTGCGCTCATGCCGCTTGGCCAGCTCGGCATGGTCCTGCTGCTATTCGTCGGCCCCGATAAATTCAACCAGACGCGCCATTATCCGGACCCGCGTAAAAGCGGTGCGAATCTCGCCTGATTTTCGCGTGGCGCAATGCCTGCGACGCCATCGCTATCACCCGATCGCTCGATGACCCCTCATTGCGGTTGCGCGGCGCCGCTGTCGATCCATGCGCGGGCCGCTTCGAAGCCCGCCTCGGCGGCGCCGTGCTCGGTCGACCAGAGGCGATCGATATGGACCAGTTGCCAGTCCGCTATCACCGCGCCAGCCTTGAGCACGCGAAAGTGTGCCTTCACGCCCGTGAGCACCTGCTCGACGGCGACCTCGATGTCGTAGTCCTTGTAGCGCTCTTCATAGTCGCCCATGTCGATGCCTTTCGGCTCCATGATCGTCTCTCCGTCGCGGCTTGCCGGTCCATGCTAGCACTTCCACGCCGTGTGCCGGGGGCCGGGCGCCGCCCCCCACACGAAACCGCCCACGGCCACTCGCGACCGCTCACAAGCGCGCGATCGACACCTCCGTCGACTTCACGAGCGCGACGACTTCCGAGCCAACCTTCAGTTCGAGTTCGTCGATCGAGCGCGTCGTGATCACCGACGTGACCACGCCGAACGGCGTGTCGACGTCGACTTCCGATACCACCGGCCCGCGGATGATCTCCCTGACCTTGCCGCGGAACTGGTTGCGCACATTGATGGCGGAAATGCTCATTGAAATAGCTCCCAAAATGGATAAACAAAAATCACGCAATACAAGGGGTTCAGAACGCGTTCAGAGCGCCCAGCGCACATCGGCTGGACGCAGCCCATAAGGCGTCTCCTGCGCGCACGGCGCATGCGCGTTCGCGGGCGTGTCGCTGCCCAGCACGCGCTGCAGCACGCGCTCTTCGAGCGCGGCAAAGCGTGCGTCGGCGCGGGCGCGCGGGCGCTCTAGCGGCACGCGCTGGTCGAGCGCGATGCGGCCCTGCTCCACCAGCAGGATGCGGTCGCCCAGCGCGACGGCCTCATGCACGTCGTGGGTGACCAGCAGCGCCGTAAAGCGATGCTCGCGCCAGAGACGCTCGATCAGTGCATGCATTTCGATGCGGGTGAGCGCGTCGAGCGCGCCGAGCGGCTCGTCGAGCAGCAACAGGCTCGGCCGGTGCACGAGCGCCCGCGCGAGCGCCACGCGCTGGCGCTGGCCGCCCGAGAGCCGGGCCGGCCACTCGTCGGCGCGCGCGAGCAGCCCCACTTCGTCGAGCACGGCGCGCGCGTCCTCGCGTGCGCCGCGGCCGAGCCCCAGCATCACGTTCTGGAGCACCGTCTTCCAGGGCAAAAGCCGCGCGTCCTGAAACATCATGCGCGTCTCTAGCGGCGCCCCGCGCTCGTCGCGCCGCGTCAGCTCGCCGGCATCGGGCGCTTCGAGCCCGGCGACGAGCCGCAGCAGCGTGGATTTCCCGCAGCCGCTGCGCCCGACGATCGCCACGAAGCTGCCGCGCTCGATCGAGAGGTCGAAGCCGTCGAGCACGACGCGCTCGCCGTAGCGCTTGCCCACGCCGCGCAGCTCGACAGCGGAGTCGTATGCGCGGGCATCGCTGCGCGCCGTCGCCGGTGTTACCTTTGCCGCCGCGCCTTGCCCGTCATGCCCGGCCTGTGCGCGCCGCGTGCCGCGCGTCCCGTCGGCTTCATGCGCCTCGCGTTCCTGAATGCGCGGCAATTCGACCTCGGCTTCGAGATCGCGGCCCGCGACGCCGCCGAAATGGGCGGCCAACGTGCTTGCGTTCATGCATCGCTCCCTTGTTGATACGCGGGGTGCCAGCGCAGCGCGGCGCGCTCGATCCCCTTGGCGAGCCAGTCGGCGAGCTTGCCGAGCGCGGCATAGAGCAAAATGCCGACCACCACCACATCGGTCTGCAGAAACTCGCGCGCGTTCATCGTCATGTAGCCGATGCCCGACTGCGCGGAAATCGTTTCCGCTACGATCAGCGTCACCCACATCAGCCCGAGCGCGAAGCGCACGCCCACGAGAATCGACGGCAGCGCCCCCGGCAGGATCACTTCGCGATAGAGCGCGAAGCCCTTGAGCCCGTAGCTGCGCGCCATCTCGATGAGGTTCGTGTCCACCGAGCGAATGCCGTGAAACGTATTCACATACACCGGGAAAAACACGCCGAGCGCGACGAGAAACACCTTTGCCTCCTCTTCGATGCCGAACCAGAGGATCACGAGCGGGATCATCGCGAGCGCGGGAATGTTGCGGATCATCTGGATGGTCGAATCGAGCGCGGTCTCGACGGGCTTGAACAGACCCGTGGCCAGTCCGAGCGCGAGGCCGATGCCGCCGCCGATCGCGAAGCCCGAGATCGCGCGCCACGTGCTCACGCGCACGTCCTGCAGCATCTCGCCCGACTCGATGAGCGACCATGCAGCCTTCACGACTGCGAGCGGCTCCGGCAGCACGCGCGTGGAAAGCACGCCGCTTCGCGCGGCCAGTTCCCACGCGGCCAGGATCGCGAGCGGCACGAGCCAGGGCGCGACGCGCAGGAAGGCCTTGCGTCCGTAGAAAGAGAATGGCCTGCCGCTACGCGGGGCGATGCCCGTGCCGGCAGTACCGGCGGCAGTCACAGCGGATTGAGTCATCGGTGTGCTCTCCTCACCACCTGGTGCCGGGCGAGCGCTGAGCGCGTTCGCTATGCTTGCTCTCGCCGGCCGGTTGAATCCAATTGATTGCGTGTCAGCTCTGGCTGACCTTCGGCAGATACTGATTGCCGACCACTTCGCCGAACGGCCCGGAGACCGGACCGCCAGCCGTCTTCGCCTGGCGCCCCGGCAGCAGCGGAAACACCAGTTCGGCGAAACGGTAGGATTCCTCAAGATGAGGGTAACCAGAAAGAATGAAGGTCTCGATACCGAGCTGCGCGTACTCCTTCATGCGCTCGGCCACCTGCTGCGGATTGCCGACGAGCGCCGTGCCCGCGCCGCCGCGCACGAGGCCCACGCCCGCCCACACGTTCGGGTACACCTCCAGTTCCTTGCGTGTGCCGCGCTTGCCGCCGTGCAGCGCGGCCATGCGGCGCTGGCCCTCCGAATCCATCTTGCCGAACGCGGCCTGCGCACGCGCAATGGTGTCGTCGTCGAGACGGCTGATGAGGCGCTCGGCCGCGGCCCACGCTTCCTCTTCGGTCTCGCGCACGATCACATGCATGCGAATGCCGAAGCGGATCTTGCGGCCGTGCCGCTCGGCCCGCGCGCGGATATCGGCGATCTTCTTCGCGACGGCCTCGGGCGGCTCGCCCCACGTCAAATAGGTATCGATGTGCGCGCCCGCCATCTCGTGCGCGGCCGGTGACGAGCCGCCGAACCACAGCGGCGGGTGCGGATCCTGCACCGGCGGATAGAGCACCTTGCCGCCCTTCGAGCTCAAATGCTTGCCCTCGAAATCGATCGCCTCGTTCGTGTGCGAGGCGGCGAGCAACTTGCGCCAGATATGCAGGAACTCGTCGGTGATTTCGTAGCGCGTATCGTGGTCGACGAACACGCCATCGCCTTCGAGCTCGGCGGCGTCGCCGCCCGTCACGACGTTGATGAGCAGGCGTCCATTCGAAAGGCGGTCGAAAGTCGCGGCCATGCGTGCCGACAGTCCCGGCGACGAGAGGCCCGGACGAATCGCGACGAGGAACTTCAGGCGCCGCGTCGCGGCGATCAGGCTCGATGCCACGACCCATGCGTCTTCGCACGAACGGCCCGTCGGCAGCAGGACGCCTTCGTAACCGAGCGTATCGGCCGCGACGGCCACCTGCTGGAAGTACGCGAGGTCAGCGGCGCGCGCGCCTTCGGCCGTGCCCAGATAGCGGCTGTCACCATGGGTCGGGATGAACCAGAACACATTCATGTGTTGCTCCTGCTTTTGTTCGAGACGTAAGACGAAAAATTCGGGACGCGGCGCCGGCAACACGCGAGGCGCGACGCACAGGCCATCGCCCATGCGATTGCAAGGACCGGGAGAGCGGCAAGGCCGGCGCCATGACGGCGGCGCCGTCTTCATGGGGATTCAGTCTAGGGATGGCACTAAGCGTTTAGAACGATTTTTTTGAGCTTAGGTTTTCCACTTTCGTGCTTTACGCGACGCTTTAGCATACGCAGGGGCAATCACGGGCGCGGCGCGCCGATATAATGGCGCACACATCGACAATAATCCGGCCGGCCGCGCTTTCACGCCTTTGCGGGCATGCGCGCTCCGCGCCACGCAACCCTCGCGCCCTCATGCAAAAACTAATTTTGCCGTTCGTCTCCGGCTTTCTGGCCTCGCTGTTCTTTCGCGAGGCCACGCTCGCGCTCCTTCACGCAGCGCAAGTGATCGACGCCGCCGGCTTCTCCACCGAGCCGTTCGCGCCGGTCGGCCTGCCCGAATTCCTCGTCAACGCGATCTGGAGCGCCCTGTGGGCCATCCCGATGACATGGCTGCTGCGCATTTCGCCGTCGCGCCCCGCGCCGTGGGTGCAGGCGTTCGTGTTCGGCGGCATCGTGCTCACGGCCGCCATGCTGTTCGTGATCGATCCGCTGCGCGGCATCTGGCCGAGCGGCAACATGCTGCCGCGCGTGGCCATGGGCTTCGCGTCGAATGCGGTCTGGGGCTGGGGCGCGCTCGTGTTCATGCGCGCCTTCATGAGCGAAACCGAAGAAGACTGAGCCGGTCCGCATGCGCGGTGCAAGGTGTGTACCGCGCAATACCTCACCCAATCGCGACGCTAGTCCGGCAACGCCCGCAGCGGATGCTCCGTCATGTCCCACGGGCTCTTGAACATCGCCTCGACGTCGGCGGGCGACACATCCTCGATACACGCGAAGCGCCAGTGCGGATCATTGTCCTTATCGATGATGCGCGCGCGTATGCCTTCCATCACGTCCCCCTGTGCAACGCTCGAGCGCGTGAGATCGAGATCGCGGCGCAGCACGCTGGCCATCGAGCCCTCCGCAAGCGTCACGACCTCGAGCGAGACCGCCATCGACAACGGCGAGCGCTCGCGCAACACGCCGATGATCTGCTCGGCCCAATCGCGTTGCGCATCCGGGGCGTCGCGCTCCACGCTCTCCAGCGACGCGAGAATCGACGCCACCGAAGGACGCGAAAAATGCAGATCGATCCATGCGCGCGCAACGGCCAGTGCGGGGCGTTGCGCGCCGCGCTGCACGTCGTCGCTGGCGGCGGCCACCTGACGAATGCGCTCCACAACCTCCGCGCCCGAAACAAACGATTCGCTCAGCAGTGCGTCGAGCAGCGCGGGCCGCGTGGACTCGGCGATGAACACATCGGCGAGTCCTGCGTATAGCGCGCTATCGGCATCGATCGTGTCTCCGGTCACGGCGAGATAGCGCCCGAGCGCCCCCGGCGTGCGCGCCAGGAACCAGCCCATACCGACATCGGGAAAGAGACCGATGCGCGTCTCGGGCATCGCCATGCGCGTCGAGCTGCTCACCACGCGCAGGCCGCCCGTGCGATGCGCGCCCTGCGAAATCCCCATGCCGCCGCCCATCACGACGCCACCCATCAGCGCGATATAGGGCTTCGGATAGCTGAAGATCGCGTGGTTCAGGCGGTACTCCTCGGTAAAGAACGTATCGATTGCCGCCTGATCGCCGGCACGGTACGACTCATAGAGAAAGCGGATGTCACCCCCCGCGCAAAACGCACGCGGATGACGCGTGTGCACGACCACGGCGAGCACTTCGGGATCGTTGCGCCAGTCGTCGAGCGCGGCCTGCATCGCGCGGATCATCGCCGTGGACAGCGCATTGAGTGCCTGCGGGCGATCGAGCTCGATGAAGCCGATGCGGTTCTTGACCTGCGTGAGCACGTACTGCCCGGCTTCGGCGGCAAAGGCGCTTGCGTTGGCTTCCTGTGACATGGCAATCGATCGGGATGAAAGCACTATGAAAAGGTGCGTCCGGCGCCAGCGCGCACCATGCTCGCACAACGACACGCACCACGAAACGCGCCCAACGAGGCTATCACGACGAGCCCTCCTGCGTTTGCTTTGCCACATGCGCGGGCGGCGGTGTGTCGTGCCGCGCTTGCGCACGCTCATGCGCCTCCATGGGTGCGCCCAGCCAGCCGTCGAGCGCCGCGTCGACGATCGGCGCCAGCGACGCCTCCCGCGCAAACGCCGGCCCAATCAACGAAAAAGCCACCACGCCATGCAGCATCGCCCATAGCGCGCGGGCGAGCAGCGCGGATTCGCCCGGTACGCCTTGACGCAACAGCCCCGCCGCCGCGAGCGCGTCGGTGAATAGCGCCACGACGCGACCGGCTTCCTCGCATGACAACACATCGTCCTGTGTCGCAGGCGCCAGAGACGCGTCGGTTTCCCGCCTGGCCGCACGCCCCACGGCTTGCGTCCCTGATCGGCCGCCCTCACCCGCCTCCGCGTACATGAGCCGGTATGCCTGCCGATGCGCGCATGCGAACGCGACATAGCCATGTGCAAGCGCATGCAGCCGCTCCCGTGGGTCGCCAATCGCCCCCAGCGGCTCGAGGTGCGCAAGCAGTTGCGCAAAACCCTCGCGTCCGAGCGCGCGGGCGATCGCGTCGCGGCTTTCGAAATACAAATAGAGCGCAGCGGGCGAATAGCCAATCGCAACGGCTAGCTTGCGCATCGAAAGCGCATGAAGCCCGTCCCGCGTCACGATGCGGCGCGCGGCATCGAGTATGCGCGCGCGTAGTGCCTCGCGAAGCGCGTCGGCGCTGCGGTCGTTGGGTTCGGTGATGCTCATGGACGCGATTCTCGAACCGGCGCGGCGAAAAGTCGAGGCGCCGGGCGCGCGCAGCGTCGTCAGGAACGCTGAGTGCCCGGCGGGAAGTGGCCGCTCTTGAGCAGGACCGGGGTGCCGTTGCTGAGCTCGAGATGCGCGCGCGCCACGGCTTCGATGCGCGTGCGCCCCGCGTCGAACGCCTGCATCCACGCCTCGCGTTCGGCGCACAGCGCGCCGAAATGATCTTCGAGCGCCTCGACGGAGATCGCGCAGGGCACGCGCGCGCCGTCCACCAGCGCGGGAAACACGACCGTGAGATTCGAATCGTGCCAGGACGGCGCCTCGGTAGGGAAACGAATATCCATGTTCAACCCCGTACGAAATTCCGCAGATGAAATCCGGCGCCGGCGGACGGCGGGATCGCGCTCCATGTTACCCGCTGCGCTTCCCGGGCGGGCCGATAGCTGGCATCGGAGAAAACGTGATGGGTGGACGTGTGGGCACGGAAGCTGCAACACTGACGCCTGTGCGGCGCGAGCCGAATACGCGCCACGTACCCCTTTCATTATTGCAAGCCCGCTTTGCGCGGGACCACGGGAGAACGATGGAATCGAACCTGAGAGGCCAATACTTCGAAGCAAACCACGAAATACCCGAGCCGCAGGCCGCGACCCTCTGGTTCACCTATGCACAGGAAAACGGCATCGACGTCGCGCGCGCGATCAGCCTGTGGGAAGACGCGGCCACGCCCGAAGGCGGACGAAGCCGCGAAACCATCGCGGGCTGCGGCATCCGCATCGTGCCGCCCGAGCGCTGACGCCGGGACTGCCTCGGCCTCGAGCGGACGGCATCGGCAGAGGCCTCAATGCGCCTGCATCTTCGAAAACAGATTCAGGACGATCACGCCCGCCACGATGAGCCCGAGACCGAGCACGGCGGGCAGATCGGGCACCTGCTTGTAGAGGACCATCGCGACGAGCGTGATGAGCACGATACCCACGCCGGACCAGACGGCATAGACGACGCCCACGGGCAGATTCTTGAGCGTGAGCGAAAGGCAGTAGAACGCGACGCCGTAACCCACGACGACCACTGCCGAAGGCACGAGCCGCGAAAAACCTTCCGAGGCGCGCAGCGCGGAGGTGGCGACGACTTCCGCGACGATGGCGATGATGAGGAAGAGCCATGCAGATGTGCGCATCGCGTCAGGCCTTTGCGAGCGCGAGCTGGCTATAGTCGGAATCGAGATGGGCGCACAGCGCTTCGACCACGAGCTCGTGATCGCGGCGTTGCGGCAGACCCGAAACGGTAATCGAGCCGATCACGCCCGCGCTCGCGACGGTCAGCGGAAACGCGCCGCCATGCGTGGCGAAATCGGCGACAGGCAGGCCATTTTTGTCGGCGAGCGTGGCGCCCGACTGCTGCATGCGCAAGCCGATCGCGTACGAGCTGCGGCGAAAGTGCTCGACCACGCGCGACTTGCGGCGCGCCCACTCGACGTTCTCGGGCGTGGTGCCGGCGAGCGCACAGAAGAACAGCGGCTGGCCGAACGTGCGCACGTCGATGACGATCGCGTGCGAGCGCGCGACGGCCAGCTCGCGCAGCAGCGTGCCGAGTTGCCAGGCGCGATCGGCGTCGAAACGGGGGAACACCAGCGCATGTTCTTGCGCGGCTATCGATTGCAGATCGAGGGCGATGTCCATGGAGGGTTGAAGAGGCAGAGTCAGGGGCAAGGAAGAAACGACCCGGCGGCACGCGATGCCCGCCGCGGCGACCGAGCCCCGATTCTAGCCTGGCGCCCCGTGCGGACGCCCCGGACGCAGCCTTGCCGGCGCGCTGCGCAATGCTTCTGCAATCGACCAGAAGGCTATTCGTTAATTCCTGTTGCGCTGCCGCAGGATTTACCCTATAATTCTTTTCTCTGACGGACGCGGGGTGGAGCAGTCTGGCAGCTCGTCGGGCTCATAACCCGAAGGTCGCAGGTTCAAATCCTGCCCCCGCAACCACGTATCCAGGCAGTTGAAGTTCGGTCAGCGCAATCAAGGGTTACAACGCATCGGCGTGTAACCCTTTTTTGTTTTCCGGCGTCGGAAAACCCTGCGAGGGACAGTACGGCACACGACGGCCCCGCAGTCCCTATACCGGGGATTTGTGCCGGTTCACGTCACCCCGCCCTGCGGTGATACACTCGCATCACCCATCCCCCTATCGTGCCCATGAAATTCTGCTCGACTTGCGGTCAGGCGGTCAGCCTGCTCGTCCCGCCCGGCGACAATCGCGAACGCTTCGTCTGCTCGCACTGCGGCACCATCCACTACCAGAATCCGCGCAACGTGGTCGGCACCGTTCCCGTCTGGGAAGACAAGGTGCTGCTGTGCCGCCGCGCGATCGAGCCGCGCTACGGCTACTGGACGCTGCCCGCGGGCTTCATGGAGATGGGCGAGACGACTTCGGAAGCCGCCGCGCGCGAGACGCTCGAGGAAGCCGGCGCGCGCGTCGAGGTGCAGAACCTCTTTTCGCTGCTGAACGTGCCGCGCGTGCATCAGGTGCATCTGTTCTATCTCGCGCGTCTGCTCGACCTCGATATCGAAGCCGGCGAAGAGAGCCTCGAAGTGCGCCTGTTCGAGGAGCACGAAATTCCGTGGGACGACATCGCCTTCCCTACCGTCGGCCAAACCCTGCGCTGCTTCTTCGCCGACCGCCAGTCGGGTAGCTACGGCCTGCACACGGGCGACGTGCTGCGCTCCCTGCGCGACGGCTGATCCGCTTCCGGCGATGGTGCCCTGGCTTTCGCCCGACGCCCCGTTCCCGCCCGTCGAGCGCGCCCTTGGCGCGTCGAGCGGCGCGCCGGGCCTGCTTGCCGCAAGCGCCGACCTGCTGCCCTCGCGCCTCGTCGACGCCTATCGGCACGGCATTTTTCCGTGGTATTCGGACGGCCAGCCCGTGCTCTGGTGGAGCCCCGATCCGCGCATGATCCTGCGTCCCGACGAGTTCAAGGTCTCGCCCTCGCTCAGGAAGACGCTCAAGCGCGTCCTGCGCGACCCCGCCTGGGAAATCCGCGTCGACAACGATTTCGCCGCCGTGATGCGCGCCTGTGCGAACGCGCCGCGCCACGGCCAGCGCGGCACCTGGATCACCGCCGACGTGATCGACGCCTATTCGTCCCTGCATCGCATCGGCGACGCGCACAGCATCGAAACCTGGCTCGACGGCCAGCGCGTGGGTGGGCTCTACGGCGTCTCGATCGGCAAGATGTTTTTTGGCGAGTCGATGTTCGCCTCCGTCACCGACGCCTCGAAGATCGCGCTCGCCGCGCTCGTCGCGCATCTGCGCCGCAACGGCGTCGAGCTGATCGACTGCCAGCAGAACACCGCGCATCTGGCCTCGCTCGGCGGGCGCGAGATCGCGCGCAAGGCGTTCATCGCGCATGTGCGCGCGACCGTGGGCGCGCAGGCGCTCGGCTGGCGCTTCGACAAGCAGGTGCTCGCCGACTGGATTGGCCAGGGCCACGCCGACAACAGCCCCGTCCCGACGCTCTGAACCGCCCCGGCGCCAGATTGCGGCCACTGTGGCGCCCGTCGCGGCACCCGTTGCGCGACGCGCAATTCGGTAGATACGCGCCTGGCGTCGATGTTAGTATGCAAGGAGAAAACGTCGCATCCGCCAAATCCGCCATGGGCGGCGCTGCGCGACGATCCGAACTGCTACGAGAGCTGCCAACGTGACGCATCCAAACGAGCTGCCGCTTTCACCGCTTTCCGCGCTGCAATTCTATGCAACGGCGCCCTATCCCTGCAGCTATCTGGAGGGGCGCATCGCGCGCTCGCAAGTGGCGACGCCCAGCCATCTCATCAACTCCGACGTCTACACCGATCTCGTGAAGGCGGGCTTTCGCCGCTCGGGCGTCTTCACCTACCGCCCCTATTGCGACGGCTGCCGCGCCTGCGTGCCGGTGCGCGTGCCGGTCGAGCGCTTCACGCCGAACCGCACCCAGCGCCGCGCCTGGAAGCATCACGGCCCGCTCGTGGCGACGGTCGCGCCGCTCCATTACGACGAAGCGCATTACGCGCTCTATATGCGCTACCAGTCGGCGCGGCACGCGGGCGGCGGCATGGACCGCGACAGCCGCGACCAGTACGAACAGTTCCTGCTGCAAAGCCGGATCAACTCGCGGCTCGTGGAATTTCGCGAGCCCGATCCGCAGCGTCCCGACGAGCCCGGCACGCTGCGCATGGTGAGCATGATCGACATCCTCGGCGACGGGCTGTCCTCGGTCTACACGTTCTTCGAACCCGACACGCCGCACACGAGCTACGGCACCTACAACATCCTCTGGCAGATCGAACAGGCGCGCAGTCTGCAACTGCCTTACGTCTATCTCGGCTACTGGATACGCGAAAGCCCGAAAATGGCCTACAAGGCGCGTTTTCAGCCGCTCGAAGGCTTGTTCGATGGCGTCTGGCGCGCCCTCGCCGACTCCGAAAGCTAGTCCGGCCCCCCCCTTGGCCGCGGCCCCACAAGCAGGGCCACGGCGCCCTTGCCCTGCGCGCGCCCCTGGCGCCCCGCCTGTGCCGCGAACTTTGTCGCTAAAATAGCGGGTTCTCATTTTCCGGCGCCCGCGCCTTTTCCCCGTGTTCAGTACCCTTTATCCGCTCGTCCGCGACCGGCTCTTTCGCATGGACGCCGAAGACGCCCACCACCTCTCCCTGCGCATGATCGGCGCCGCGGGCCGCACGGGCATGGCGGGCCTGTTCGCGCCGCGCGTGCCCGACTCGCCGCGCACCGTCATGGGCCTCACGTTCCGCAATCCGGTGGGCCTCGCCGCGGGCCTCGACAAGGAAGGCGCGGCCATCGACGGATTCGCCGCGCTGGGCTTCGGCTTCATCGAAGTGGGCACGGTCACGCCGCGTCCGCAGCCGGGCAACCCGCGGCCGCGCATTTTCCGCCTGCCCGAGGCCGGCGGCATCATCAACCGGATGGGGTTCAACAACCAGGGCGTCGAGCAGTTCGTGAAGAACGTGCAGGCCGCGCGCTACCGCGGCATCCTCGGCCTGAACATCGGCAAGAACGCCGACACGCCGATCGAGCGCGCCGCCGACGATTATCTGTTCTGCCTCGAGCGCGTCTATCCGTTCGCGAGCTACGTGACGATCAACATCTCCTCGCCGAACACGAAGAACCTGCGCCAGCTGCAAGGCGGGGGCGAGCTCGACGCCCTGCTCGCCGCGCTCAAGGACAAGCAGCAGCGTCTCGCCGACCTGCACGGCAAGCTCGTGCCGCTGGCGCTCAAGATCGCGCCGGACCTCGACGACGAGCAGATCAAGGAGATCGCCGACACGCTCCTGCGCCACAAGATCGAAGGCGTGATCGCGACCAATACGACGCTTTCGCGCGCCGCGGTCGAGGGTCTGCCCAACGCGAACGAAACCGGCGGCCTCTCGGGCCGCCCGGTGTTCGACGCCTCGAACGAGGTGATCCGCAAGCTGCGCGCCGAACTCGGCGAGCAGGTGCCGATCATCGGCGTGGGCGGCATCTTCTCGGGCGAAGACGCGCGCGCGAAGATCGCCGCGGGCGCCTCGCTCGTGCAGGTCTACACCGGCTTCATCTACCGCGGCCCCGCGCTCGTTGCGGAATGTGCGCGGGCGCTGGCCTCGGGCCGCGCGTGAAGCTATAGTTTCAGGCCATGTGCGGCGCATCGCAGACGCCGCCTGCTCTGATGCAGGCAGGCTCGGGACACACCCCAGGGGCATCCCGGGCTTGCCGCAAAACCGCAGCAATACAAGAGGAAAACAATGAAAGTCGCCTTGCTGAAAAAACTCCTTGCGCTCGCACTCGTGGGCGCATCGTTCGTTGCAGCGAGCGCCCACGCCGAAGACCTGCTCGACCAGGCGAAGGCGCGCGGCACCCTGCGCATCGGTCTCGAAGGCACGTTCCCGCCGTTCAATTCGAAGGCGCCCAACGGCGATCTGGTGGGCTACGACGTCGACATCGCAAAGGCCGTGGCGGCGAAGATGGGCCTGAAGCCCGAATTCGTCACGACCGAATGGAGCGGCATCATCGCCGGTCTGCAGGCGGGCAAGTTCGACGTGATCGTCAACCAGGTGGGCGTCACCGACCAGCGCAAGGCCGTGCTCGACTTCTCGCCGGCTTACACGTACTCGGCCGCGCAGCTCATCCAGCGCAAGGACGACACGCGCCAGTTCAAGTCGCTCGAGGACCTGAAGGGCAAGAAGCTCGGCGTGGGTCTGGGCACCAACTACATGGACATGGCGAAGTCGGTGCCGGGCATCGACGTGAAGACCTATCCCGGTGCGCCTGAATACCTGCGCGACCTCGCGGCCGGGCGTCTGGACGCGGCGCTCAACGACCGCCTGATGCTCGCCTACCTGCTGAAGAACTCGCAGCTGCCGCTGCGCACGGGCTCGATCGTCGGCGACGGCAACCCGTCGGCGATTCCGTTCAAGAAGGGTAATCCCAAGTTCGCCAAGGCGATCGACGACGCCATGACGCAACTCGAAGCCGACGGCACCTTCACGAAGATCTCGGACAAGTGGTTCGGCATCGACGTGACCAGGCCGATCACGAAGTAACGATGCAGCTCACACTGGCCACTCCCGTGCAAATTGCGCTGGCGCATCTCGCGCTGACGCATCGCGCGCAGCGCATCGGGGCGGCCACGTGACATAACAGGCGCGGGGCGGTATCGCAGGATGCCGCCCCTTGTTTTTACGGCTCGCCCAGCGAGCGCTTCTCACCCGCGTCCTCCCATGCCCATCTCTACGCTCATCATCCAGTCGCTGCCGGTGCTCGCGCAGGGTGCGGTGCTGACGGTCAAGTTCGCAGTCCTGTCGATGATCTTCGGGCTGATCGGCGGCGCCGTGCTCGCGCTCATGGGCATCAGCACGAACCGCGCGCTCGTGTTCATCGCGCGCGTGTACGTGAGCCTCATGCGCGGCACGCCGCTGCTCGTGCAGATTTTCGTGATTTACTACGGATTGCCTAGCATTGGCATCTCGCTGGACCCCACGCCCGCTGGCGTGATCGCGCTTTCCGCGAACGTGGCGGCCTATCTCTCCGAAAGCATGCGCGGCGCGATTCTCGGCATTCATCGCGGCCAGTGGCTCGCAGCCTATAGCCTCGGCCTCTCGCGGCGCCAGACGCTGCGCTACGTGATCGCGCCGCAGGCGCTGCGCATTGCGGTGCCGAGCCTCTCGAACAGTCTCATCAGCCTCATCAAAGACACCTCGCTCGTCTCGGTCATCACCGTGACCGAACTGCTGCGCAGCGCCCAGGAGATCATCGCTTCGACGTACCAGCCGTTGCCGCTCTATCTCGCGGCTGCCGCCGTGTACTGGGTGCTCTGCCAGGTGCTCGAGTGGATCCAGCACTGGTACGAAAAGCGCCTCGCGCTGCCCACGCGGCATTGAGCGTCATCCAGTGCCGCTGAGCGCCGGCAGGCGCGCACGAGCGGCAAAAGCGGCCCCAAGCCTCGCTGCGCGGGGCCGCGTCTCATCCCCTTTGGTTTCGACGGCGTGGCACGCTCAATCGTGAATGATTGCTTGATCGCGCTCGCCTTGATGTTGTAGCCCTCGGCGCGCGCGTCACGCGATGCGCCCGGCAATCTGCCGTGTGCCGACCAGATCGGCTTCGAGAATTGTTGCGTGAGCCGCACGAGCAGTCGAGCGCGCGCAGCGCGCCGGAACCGGCGCAAGCCGTTCGAGCTGGCGACAACGAATATCAAAATTATTCGCCATATTGGACAGAGATTATCGAATATCAAACTGTATGCACGTCACAATGCGCCGTGAATCGTTCACACCCTTATTCGGACGTCTCCTATACCGCACCTTCGGGAGCATCGCCAGCATCGCTTGAACAGGCGAAATCCACGCCTGCAGCGTAGCCGGTTGTACTACCTGGCCGGTTGTTTTCATCGTCTCCCTGGAGGTATGGAAATGGCAAAGCGACAAAGGCGAATTCGGTGGGGTGCGGTATGAGGCGTTACCTGCTAAGACCAGGTGACAAGTCCACGGCTGGCGGCGTAGTTATCGAAGGGGTGGAAAATCGCACCCACCAAGGCCGCCCCCTGACGTTCATCGACGCAAAGGTAGTGTGCCCCGTCTGCAATACGACTGGCGTAATCGGCCGGAGGGGTCCGCATCGATCGGCAACGATGATGGGCAAGCACCAGGCGCTCGAAGGCGATATTTGTATCTGCGCGTGTGATCCGCCGCCCGTCATGATCGCCTCTCAAGACACCGCCTGGCATGAATTCACGGCGCGCGAAATGGGAGAGGCACCAGGTAGTAGTCGCTCGATGACTGGCGCAAATCACGATACGCATGACGAACTCGAACATTACTTCGAACTGCTTGACGCGATAAGCGGCGCTCCAATTGACGGAATGACCTATACGCTGTTCAGTGATGGTGTTGCACTTTTCAATAGCGAATTGCTTGCAAGTGGCAAAACGGCAATGGTGTCGAAGGCTACGCATCCAGATCTAACATTCATTGCGTGGCGGACGGGGAGCGTTAGATGAGCAACGCGATAGACAGAAATGTGCGTCTGCTTGCGGCGATTGCATATGGCGAAGCATCGACGGCGAACGACTCCCAGGAAATCGGCGGTATCGCATTTGCAGTAGCTAACAGGTGTCGAGCGTGGAATAACAAAACGGTGTCCGAATTGCGTAGCGCGGATCCGAATTATGCATATGCGTGGGACGACTCTAACGAACGTTTCAACAGGCTGATGCGAACGCGGGAATCAGAGATAGAGTTAAGTCCGGCGATGAGATTGGCGGTTGATTGGGCACGAAAAGCGATTGCCAATGATGGTGTAGACCCCTCGAATAGTGCTTTCTGGTGGGACGGACTGGATTTCAAAACAAATTATTCACAGCACCCCAAAGTGCGCGATGGCTTTAAATGGGGAGACGTTTCCCATAACATATTCAACGTCCCAGAAAAGCCGCGGCATGTTATTGTGCATTGGCGGGTAATAAACAAGAAGACTGGGCAAATTGTTGATGGAGCCGAGCGCGGTCGATACGATTCAATATGGATTTCAACCGCAGCACACGGAAGCACAATTTTCTGGGCACACAACCCAGACTATCTACAGGCCACAGGCGGAAAGGCGTATCGATGAGAATTTTTAAATATATCGCAATTTTATTTCCAATTGCATCGAGCTGCGCATACGCGGAAACCATTTACAAAAGCTATGACACATTCTATACGGATCAACCCGGAGTAGTCTTCAAAAGCCCACTCAAACGGAACATGGGGAGTGTCTATTCCAACGCTGGGGATGATGGCGTCTATACCGAATTGCAATCGACAATCGATGGTCGAGCCGTAACAATTCAGGTTGCGCCGAATCATCTATCAATCAATAAGCGGCAGTATCGCTTTACACAAGCGACAATTTTTCCAAATGAACACGCTACCGACATCTATCCCGACGATGCCAATGTTTTCGTTACAGAAAGGATAGGCAACCGTCCACCCCTTCTCTGTATGGAGGGGCACGGTAGCGGATCGGGTGAAGCTAATCGACACCAGCAAATATACGTTCTGGTTGACCCATTGAGCGGCAAATCCGTGCTTCTTCATTTGCCGAGCCTGCTTTCATCATGTCGAGCCGTATTAGCAGCGGCTAACGGTCAAATTGCCTTTCCGAAGAACAGCTATCTTGTCGATGAAGCACAAGGTACGCGTACTGGATTGCTCCTTTCGTATTTCACCTTTGAGCGCGGGAAATTTATGCCGACGGGCAATGAAATCCGCCTTCACTTCGTCAGCCCTGAAAATCCGTTCTCATTTTCACGGGAAAGCAAATTGCTACCGAAAGTTCATTGAGCGGATCTTCGCTATATCAGAGTCTATCCGCATTGACGAACGCCCAGCTCAACGGGCCTTTAGACGTTCGGGTTCTACGCACGCATCTCGCAGTCAAAACGCAGGCCGAGCGCCGCACGCGCGGCGTCCGCCATCGCAATCATGCGCCGCGACGTTTCGTGCGGCATGACCGGGCTCTCAAGCGCCCCAGCGCGCAGCAACTCGCAAAAGTGCGCGGTCTCATAGTTCAGCCCGCCGCCGTCGAAGGGCTCGTCGAGCTCCACCGTGCGTCCGTCGACATAGCGGATCGTCGCGCGCACCGGGTTCCACCAGTTCGCATGGATCGTCACGTTGCCGAGCGGCCCCGCCAGCAGCGCGTCGCCAAACCCGTGCAGGTCGAGCCCGCAAAAGAGCTGCGCGATACCGTTTTCATGCTGGCAATTGAGGCTTGCAAACGTATCCACGCCGGTCGCGCCGAGGCGTCCGAAGGTCTGCACCTCGCGCGGCGCGCCTAGCCAGTCGACGGCCAGAAACATCTCGTACACGCCGATGTCGAGCAACGCACCGCCCGCATGCTCGAACGAGAACGACGGATGATCGGCGGGGACGTTGGCGACCGAGCAGCCCGCGCGCACGAGGCCCACCGGGCCGATGGGATCGACTTGCAGATGCGCGCGCAAGGCGCGATAGAGCGGATAGAACGGCGGCTTCATCGCCTCCATGAAGAGGCGTTGCGCGCCGCGCGCGGCGTCGAGCACGCGCTCGAGTTGCACAGCGTTCACCGTCGCGGGCTTTTCGCAGAGCACGGGCAAGCCGGCTTCCAGCGCAGCGACCGCATAGTGCGCGTGGCTGTCCTGCATCGTCGCGATATAGACAGCGTCGATGCCGCTCGCCAGCAGCGCCTCGAAGCTCGGGCACGCGCTAGCGCCGAACTCTTGAGCAAGCGCCTGCGCCGGCGCCGCGCTGCGTGACCACACCGCGCTCACGCGCGCGCCCTGCACGTGCGCCACGCCCTGCGCGAAGCGCCGTGCGATGCGGCCCGCACCCACGATGCCCCAACGTATCGTCGCTGGATTGGTCCCGCTGCTATTCACTGAGTCGCTCATGCCTTGCCTCGTATTGCCGTCGTATCGCTGATTGCCGCACGCTGTTCGCGTCAGCGTGTTACGTCATCCGCCTCATCAGCGCGCGGGGCGCGAAAAGGCAAAGACTCGCACGATACTGGCTCGCACGCGCGCATGCAACTTCGCAGGCAACCTGGCAGGCAAGGCAACGCGCCGCCCGACATCAAACATCGGGCAGCGCGTGCAGGAAATGGACAAGGCGCGCTAGCGCGGCTCGACGGCCTCGGGCGCAAGTGAGCGGTGGAGTTCGTCGGCGGTGAGCGCGATCATCGCCGCGGCGGCCGCGCGCGCTTCCTCGGGCGCACGCCGCTCGATCGCGTCGACCACGGTGCCGTGCGCGTTGACGACATTGAGCCAGCCGTCCTCGCGCTGGCTCAGGATGGGATTGACGAGCGTGAGCGCGCCGCGAATGATCGCCGCCATCTGCTGATAGAACTGATTGCCGCTCGCCGCGAGAATGCGTGTGTGCAAGAGCGTGTCGGCCGCTTCGCAGCCGGCGTCGCCGGGACTCGTCTGGCGCAGCGCCTCGAAGGCGTCGCGCATGCCCGTCAGGTCCGCCGCGCTCGCGCGCTCCGCCGCGAGCGCGCACGCGGCCGGCTCGATCAGCGCACGGAACTCGATTACGTCGCGCAGGAAGGTCTTGTCCGGCTTCGCGCGAAAGCGCCAGCTCACCACGTCTTCGTCGATCATGCGCCAGTCGCGCATGGGCCTGATGCGCGTGCCGATCTTGGGCCGCACGTCGAGCATGTGACGCGCGAGCAACATGGACAGCGCTTCGCGCATGACCGTGCGGCTCACGTCGAACTCCTTGGACAGGACGTCCTGCGGCGGCAGGATCGCGCCGTAACGTTCCTCGACGATGCCCGAAATCAGGCCATCCATGACCTTGCTCACGAGTGAGCGTTCCTTATTCCCCAGTTCCATGACCCCTCCCCCGATGCGGCGTAATCGCCCTGTTTGACGGTTGCAGCGCGGGCACTCGTGCTTCGTCGAACCTAGTCATACGTTGCCATGCGAATTGCATAATCCGCCAGCCAGGATATCTCCTGACGCAAAAATCACGCGACAAACGCCCAGTTCGTACGAGCCTTTCCCCGATCAGCCCTTTCGTTTCCCGAATCTTGTGATGTACAGTTTTTCGTTGTCGATTCGTAAGCAGTCTGTATGAATCGACCGCTTACTGTTGTGTCATGCGGCTGCGCCATCATCGGCACCGTCCTGCTGTGCATATGCAGTTGCTGCCCGGGGAGTTTGCCTCAACGCGGCGTGGTAGTGCCAGCGTGTTCTCCCGCACGTCCGTACTGATCGTCGAAGCGCACGATGTCGTCTTCGCCGAGATAGCCGCCCGACTGCACCTCGATGATCTCGAGCGGCGTCTTGCCCGGATTTTCGAGCCGGTGCTTCACGCCGAGCGGAATGTAAGTGGACTCGTTCTCCGAGATCAGGAACACGTCGTCGCCGCGCGTGACGCGCGCCGTGCCGCGCACGACCACCCAGTGCTCGGCGCGATGATGATGCATCTGCAACGAGAGCCGCCCGCCCGGCTTCACGACGATGCGCTTGACCTGAAAGCGCTCCCCGCGATCGACCGAGTCGTAGCAGCCCCACGGCCGCTCGACGCGGCGATGATGCTGCGCCTCCTCGCCGCGCTGCGCCTTGAGCTTGCCGACGATCGCCCTGACGCTCTGCACCCGATCCTTGGCCGCGACCAGCACGGCATCGGCCGTCTCCACCACCACCACGTTGTGCACGCCCACGCAGGCGACGAGCCGGCCATCCGAATGCGCGAAGCTTTCGCTCGAGTCTTCGAACAGCACGCGCCCGCGCGCGACGTTGCCGCTCGCGTCCTTCTCGGAGACCTGCCAGACCGCGTCCCACGCGCCGACGTCCGACCAGCCCGCCACGAGCGGCACGACCACGCCCGCGAGGCGCGCGTCGGCGCCCACGGATTCCATCACCGCGTAGTCGATCGAATCGGCAGGACACGCGGCGAGCGCCGCCGCGTCGAGATGGACCGCGCCGTCCGCGTCGATGCACGCCCGCTCGAAAGCCAGCGCGCACTGCGCCGCGATGGCGGGCCGGCAGCGCGCGATGGCCGCGAGCCACACCGAGGCGCGCACCACGAAAATGCCGCTGTTCCACCAGTAGTCGCCCGAGGCGACGTAGCGTGCGGCGACATCGGCATCGGGCTTTTCGACGAAACGCTCGATGGTGCGCGCCCCGCTTGCGCCGAGCGTCGTCCCGGCGCCAATGTAGCCGTAGCCCGTTTCCGCCCGTTGCGGCGGCACGCCGAGCGTGACGATCGCGCCGCGCGCCGCGTAGGTCACCGCGTCTTCGAGCGCGGCGGCAAACGCGGCACGATCGGCGATCAGATGATCGGCGGGCATCGCGACCAGAATCGGATCGCTGTCGTTTTCCGGCGCTTTTACCTTTGCCGTTGCCGTTTGCGCTGCTTTCTCCGTGGTTTTCTCCACGGCCTGCGCCGCGCATGCGGCGAGCGCGGCAACGGTGAGCGCCGGCGCGGTATTGCGCGCGACCGGCTCGAACACGACGCGCGCCGCCATGCCCGTGCGGCCGAGCCGGTCGGCCGTCATGTGGCGCAGCTCTTCGCTGCTCACCACGAGCGGCGGCGCCTTGCGCACCTGCACGCCGCCGCGCGCGTACACGCCATCGAGGCGGCGCACGGTGGCTTCGAGCAGCGACTCGCCGTCGAGCAAGTCGATCAACTGCTTCGGGCAATGTTCGCGCGAGAGCGGCCACAGCCGCGTGCCCGAACCACCTGCCAGCACCACGGGCTGGACGACGAGCGCAACTTCGGGTTCATTGGCAGCGGCAATCAAGCCGGCCGGCGTAACGACCTGGTTCATGCAGGAAGCTCCCCGTTCGGATGTCTGGTCCCCGACGGACGCGCGCGCCATGCGGCCCACGCGCCCCTCGGTGTTCGGACTCCATTGGAGCAAAGCGCAGCGGGCGATTCTGTACGCATACCCACACTGGTTGCTCGCTAGCGCACAGGCGGCGCGCGAGCGGACGAAACGGCGCTTGCGCACGCACGCGTCGCGCTTGCCGGGCCGTTGCGCGGGCAACGCCTGGCCTGCTGGTCCGCCGTGCCCTGCGTAACGTGACGCATCGTAACGCCGTCATGTTTCACGAGCGAACGTTTCTGCGCAGATCGCCTGCGGTGCAACACAGCTGATTCAATTTCGAACCGTTCCGCACACGCCCCGGCCGCTCGGCCATCCGCCCCGGGTGCGCATGTTTCAGCATGGAGTCATTTTCGAACACGCCCTCCACAGGCCCGAATAACTCAAATAATTCAAACACTTGCCTATTTTCCGGAAGCTCGGCAGGCGGCTGCGCGCCGGTGAGGCATCGTACATATTTGAAACAAAAACCCGGCGTTACACCGGCGCGCTCAGTGCATAGCGCCCGCAAAGCCGCGCAAGCACGAGGTTTGCGACGTTCTGGCACACCCCCTGCTTAGTGGGAAGCGCCACACAGGCGTGACGCATACAACGATATCGCGAACGCACTCGGGACTATGGGGCCGGCACGACGAACCAATAGCCGCTACGGGAAGCGGCATACAACAAAGGATTCGGCGGCCGGAATGACAAGACAAGGGGCGGCGAGAGCTGCTTCGCACGAGGACCAATCATGTTGACCCTTCAATCGGACCTGCACGGCAACCACCTGCTCGGCGCATTGCCGTCGCACGAGTGGCAAGCACTCGCACCGCATCTCGAACTCGTCCATCTGCGCACCGAACAACTGCTTTGCGATTCCGGCCAGCGCATTCACCACGTCTACTTTCCGACGACGGCGATCATCTCCATGCTTTCTACGATGGAAGACGGCAGCTCCGTGGAAATTGCCGCGGTCGGCCGCGAAGGCATGACCGGCGTGCCCGTGCTCACGGGCGGCGAAACCATGCCCAATCGCGTGCAGGTGCAGTGCTCGGGCTTCGCGTATCGCATGAGCGCACAGAGCCTCCGACAGCAGTTCGCGCGCTCGGATTTCCTGCGCCGCCTCATGCTGCTCTACATGCACGCGCTGCTCACGCAAGTGGCGCAGACCGCTGCCTGCAACCGCCATCACTCGCTCAGCAAGCAGCTGTGCCGCTGGCTGCTGATCGAGGTGGACCGCGTGGCGTCGAACGACCTGACGGTCACGCAGCAGCTCATCGCCGACATGCTCGGCGTGCGCCGCGAAGGCATCACCGAAGCGGCGGGCAAGCTGCACGACGAAGGTCTGATCCACCACAGCCGCGGCCGCATCCGCGTGCTCGACCGCAAGGGCCTCGAAGCCCGCGCCTGCGAGTGCTACGGCCTCGTGCGCCGCGAGTTCGACCGCCTGCTGCCGCGCCTTCAGCAGGCAGAAACGGTGGAATGAGCGCGCGCCGGGCCGCGGCCCGGCAGTCGCGCGCTGACTCGTCTCGATGGCTGTGTTGGCAAGGCGTGCCCGCCTGGGCACACCTTGCCGGTTGACCCGTGTCGCAACAGGGCCAGCTAATCAGGATGCCTGATTGATTTTTGCGCGCGACGGAAAGGTTCGTTTGACGCCTTTGCGCCCGCAGGTGCCCAGCAGTGCGCCTCGCACCCAGTCGAAAGCGAGCGGCGGCCCGCGCACCGCGCAACGGCATACGCGCGGGTTATCGCACGGCTTGGTGCGCCGCCGCTCGCGCGCGCGATCAGCCCTTGCGGTATTCGACGCGCTCGACGCCCGCTTCGCCGCCCAGCAGGCACAGGTCGGCGCCGCGTGCCGCGAACAGGCCCACGGTCACGACACCGGGCCATGCGTTGACGTGCGCCTCGAGCGTGCGCGGGTCGCTGATGCGCAGGCCCTTCACGTCGAGAATCTCGTTGCCGTTGTCGGTGATGAAGGGCGAGCCGTCCTTCTGCACGCGCAGCACCGGCACGCCGCCGAGCGCCGTCACGCGGCGGCCGATGGCCGTGCGCGCCATCGGCACGACTTCGATGGGCAGCGGGAACTGGCCGAGCACCTCCACGCGCTTGCTCGCGTCGGCGATGCACACGAACACCTCCGACACCGAGGCGACGATCTTCTCGCGCGTCAGCGCCCCGCCGCCGCCCTTGATCATCGCGCCCGACGCGTCAATCTCGTCGGCGCCGTCCACGTACACGGGCAGCGATTCGATTTCGTTCAGGTCGAAGATCTTGAAGCCGTGCGCTTCGAGGCGCGCGGTGGTCGCGACCGAGCTCGACACGGCGCCGCGGTAGCGGCCCTTGCTGGCAGCCAGCGCGTCGATGAAGCAGTTCGCGGTCGAGCCGGTGCCGACGCCAATCACGGCGCCTTCCGGCACGTGCGCGTTGACATAGTCGGCGGCGGCCTGGCCGACCAGTTTCTTGAGTTCGTCTTGAGTCATGATGGGGAACTGCCCGAGGAGAGAAAAACGCGGAAAACGCCTAGTTTACCGGAGTTGCGGGAGGCCGCAGCCGCGACTACGCCCGCAGTGCTTCGCGCAGGGCTCCGATAAGGGAGGTCTTGCCGCCTCGAGCCGCGGTTCAACGCGCGTTTTCGCGATCGCGAACCCCATCGCAGGGGCTCGCCTTGCGCAGCACCGTCATGGGCCAGACGCGTCAGCGCGCGGCCGCGCGTTGACGCACCGCCTCGAACAGGCACACCCCCGAAGCCACCGAAACGTTCAGGCTCTCGACCGTGCCCGCCATCGGAATCTGCATGACCTCGTCGCAGGTTTCGCGCGTGAGGCGGCGCATGCCCTCGCCTTCGGCGCCCAGCACGAGCGCGACGGGGCCGTCGAGCTTCGTCTCGTAGAGGCTCACGCTCGCGTCGCCGGCCGTGCCGACCACCCACACGCCCGCGTCCTTCAACTCGCGCAATGCGCGCGCCAGGTTCGTGACGGTGATGTACGGGACCGTGTCGGCGGCGCCGCTCGCCACCTTCGCTGCCGTGGCGTTCAGGCCCACGGCGCGGTCGCGCGGCGCGATCACCGCGTGCGCGCCGGCGGCATCGGCCACGCGCAGACAGGCACCGAGGTTGTGCGGATCGGTCACGCCGTCGAGCACGAGCAACAGCGGCGATCCCTGGATGCCGTCGAGCAGCTCGGCCAGGTTCTGGGCGAGCGGCAGATCGTGCACGCGCGCGACCACGCCCTGATGACGCTCCGTGCGCGCGAGGCCCCACAGGCGCGTCTCGTCCGCGGCGATGACGCGCACGCCCGCGTCCTTCGCGGCGTGCAGGAAATCCTGCATGCGGCGGTCGCGCCGCGTCGTGTCGTAGTAGACATCCTCGACCGTGGACGCGTCGTGCCGCAAGCGCGCGGTCACCGCATGAAAGCCGTAAAGAACCTTGAGACGTGACATGACTTGATACAACCCCTGATGAACGGTTCGCGACGCGCAAGGCACGGCGCCTTTCGCCGCGAACGAGTGTGATTCCGCCGGCCGACGCGCGGTCCGGGTCACGCCGTGCCCGCGCCTGCGGCCACCTCGATGGCCGCATCGGCGGCAGTCACGGCGTGTCTGGTCAAACGAACATGCGCCGCGCGGCATTCGCGGCGCGGCGCATGGGTGCTACATACGCTGCGCGCCCACGCGCGCAGCACGGCTTCAGCGCTTCTTGCGCGGCGAAGACTTCTTGGCCGCCGCCTTCGACGCCGCGCGCTTTTTCGCGGTCTTGGCCGCGCTGCGCGCTGCGCGCGCTTCCTTCACGGCGGCGCTCGGCGCGGGTGCGGCCTTCTTGCGCCGCACGTCATCACCGCCTTGACCGCCTGGCCCCTGAGGCATCGACCGCACGCGCGGACCGCCGTCCGGCGCACCGCGCTCCTGCTGCTGGCCCTGCGGGCCGCGATTCATGGCGGGCTTGACCGGCGTGTCGCGCACGAGGCGGAAGTCGATCTTGCGCGCGTCGAGATCGACGCGGCTCACCTGCACGCGCACGCGGTCCGAAAGACGGTAGCGGATGCCGGTGCGCTCGCCGCGCAGCTCGTTCTTGATCTCGTCGTACTGGAAATAGTCCGAGCCCAGTTCCGTCACATGCACGAGGCCTTCGATGAACAGCGAATCGAGCTGCACGAAAATGCCGAACGACGTCACGCCGCTCACCATCCCGCCGTATTCCTCGCCGAGCTTGTCGCGCATGAAATAGCACTTGAGCCAGGCCTCGACGTCGCGCGAGGCTTCGTCGGCGCGGCGCTCGTTGGCCGAGCAGTGCAGGCCCAGTTCTTCCCAGATTGCCGTGTTCGCGCCGCGTGCGCGCTTGCCGCGCTTCGCTTCGTCCTCGGCCTGCAGCGCGCGGGCGCGCGGCGAGAGTGCCGTGTTGAGCTCGACGCCTTCGGGCGCCGCCGGCTGATACTTCTTGCCTTGCAGGATCGCGTAGATCGCGCGGTGCGTGAGCAGGTCCGGATAGCGGCGGATCGGGCTCGTGAAGTGCGCATAGGCTTCGTACGCGAGACCGAAGTGGCCGATGTTGTCCGGGCTGTAGACGGCCTGCTGCATCGAGCGCAGCAGCATCGTCTGCAGCATCTGGGCGTCGGGCCGGTCGCGGATGTGCGCCATGAGGGCCGCGTAATCGCTCGCGTGAGGCGTGTCGCCGCCGCCGAGCGAGAGACCCATGCCGCGCAGGAAGGTGCGCAGGTTCTCGAGCTTTTCCGCGCTCGGGCCCGCGTGCACCCGGTACAGGCCCGGATGCTTGTTGCGCTTCATGAAGTCGGCCGCGCAGACGTTGGCCGCGAGCATGCACTCCTCGATCAGCTTGTGCGCGTCGTTGCGCTGACGCGGCACGATCTGCTCGATCTTGCCCTGCGCGTTGCAGACGATATAGGTCTCGGTCGTGTCGAAGTCGATCGCACCGCGCTTCTGGCGCGCCGCGAAGAGCGCCTTGTAGACACTGTAGAGGTTCTGCAGATGCGGCAGCAGCGCGGCGCGGCGCATCGCCTCCGGCCCCTTGGTGTTCTTGAGCACCGCGGCGACTTCGGTATACGTGAGACGCGCAGCCGAGTGCATCACGCCAGGATAGAACTGATACGCCTTGATCTCGCCGCGCGCGGTGATGACCATGTCGCAGACCAGCACACAGCGATCCACGTGCGGATTGAGCGAGCACAGCCCGTTCGAGAGCTTCTCGGGCAGCATCGGAATCACGCGGCGCGGGAAGTACACCGAGGTGCTGCGCTCGATGGCGTCCACGTCGAGCCCGCCGCCCGGCAGCACATAGTGCGAGACGTCCGCGATGGCCACGAGCAGACGGAAGCCGTCGCCGCGCCCGACCTTGATCGGCTCGCAGTAGACGGCGTCGTCGAAGTCGCGCGCATCTTCGCCGTCGATGGTGACGAGCGGCACGTCGCGCAGATCGACGCGATAGCGGATATCGGCGGGACGCACGGCATCGGGCAGCTTCGCGGCCTCGTCGAGCGCAGCCTTGCTGAACTCGTGCGGCACGCCGTACTTGCGCACGGCGATCTCGATCTCCATGCCGGGATCGTCGATGTCGCCGAGCACTTCCATCACGCGGCCGAGCGGCTGCGAGTGGCGGCTCGGGAAGTCGGTGAGCTCGACCACCACGACCTGGCCGACCTTGGCCTTCTTCGCGTTCTGCGTGATGAGGATGTCGTGGCCGATGCGCTTGTCTTCGGGCGCGACGATGAGCGCGCCGTTTTCGTTCAGCAGGCGCCCGATCACGCTGCGGTTCGCGCGGTCCGTGACCTCGACGATGTGTCCTTCCGGACGCCCGCGACGGTCGTAGCCGACGATGCGCGCGAGCACGCGGTCGTTGTGCATGACCTTCTGCATCTCGCCTTGCGGCAGGAACAGGTCGTCCTGGCCGTCGTCGCGCACGAGGAAGCCGTAGCCGTCGCGATGGCCCTGGACGCGGCCCGCAACGAAGTTCGACGGATGCGCAAGCTGATAGTGGCCGCGCGAGTCGAGCCGGATCTGAGCGTCGCGCTCCATCGCGGCGAGCCGCCTGAAGAACCCTTCGCGCTCCTGGCGCTTGATGGCCAGCGCCTCGGCGATATCGTTCGCGGTACAAGGCGATTCGCTGGTCCGCAGCACGCCGAGGATCTCTTCGCGGCTGGGAATCGGATACGGATATTTGCTCAAGGGCTTGTCGATGGTTGTTCTCGTGACTTGGACATCGGATAGTGCGCGGATACGGGAAATCATGCCGCGCCCCGGTCTTCGAGTGCTGCAACATGCGGCTGGCACAGACGACGCGCCGTGGTGCACCGCTGCGCGGCACACCACGCGCGGTGACGCGTCGAGCGCTTGCGCCATACCGTCTCTACTGCTGCGAGGCATTCTAACACCCGCGCCGCACCCGGCAATTCAGCATGCAGGCTTGCAAAGGCGCCGCGCGCGAGACTCGTGCGCGGGACTCGCGCCCGTCGGCGGCCGCGAAACTTTTTCTCAAAAGGGCCTTGACACTCCCTACAGACACGCTAGAATCTCGTTCTCTGCTGCACGACACAGCGCAGCAGCAAGTAGTAAGCGACACCTTGCCCAGGTGGCGGAATTGGTAGACGCACCAGGTTCAGGTCCTGGCGGTGGCAACACTGTGGAGGTTCGAGTCCTCTCTTGGGCACCAAGATTCAAAAAAGCCGGCTTTATGCCGGCTTTTTCATTTTCGACGCGCGAGCGGCACCTCCCCTGCGCTCCATGTTTCGCCGGGGCAGATCTTTCGCGATGTGAAGATTTTTTGAAAACATCTGTTGACAGAGTCCAGAAACACGCTATAATCGCTGTCTAGCTTGAAGACGTGCCCAGGTGGCGGAATTGGTAGACGCACCAGGTTCAGGTCCTGGCGGTGGCAACACTGTGGAGGTTCGAGTCCTCTCCTGGGCACCACGCTTCTTCAAGTACTGAAGTTTCATCAAAAAAGCCCGCACATTGCGGGCTTTTTTGTTTTTCGCGCACATCGCCTCCCCCGCTCAAAAAGCACCCCGCTATGTTTAGTGGTATACATTGATCGCAAACGGTCAGTGTCTGCTGCACGTCGTCTGCACTGGACCATGCCGATAACAGGGAGACGAGATGCCCGTCGTCATTAGCGTCGCCATCATCGCCGTGGCCTTCGGCGCCGCGGCGACGTGGTTGATCGCGACCAGATTGCCAGCCGAATGGATCGAGCGCGGCCGCAACGATGGGCGCTATGCGGCGTTGTCCGCCCCGGACGAACCCATCGAAGCACCCGAAACTGATCCACGCCGCGTCCAGGCGCGCACCCACACCCGGCGTGTGCGCCGCGCGCGCGTACGCGCGACGCACACCAGGACTGCGAAACCGGGTTGATGGCGCAGGGCGCACGCCCTATTCTCCGGAACCCAGCGGCTCGCCAACGAACGCCCTCTCCGTGCGCTTCGCAGGCGCGCCCGACTGCAGAATCCAGCGCCGCCGCATCGGCTGCAACACCACCTTCGCGCACACCCCCGCCATCATCGCGATACAGCCCGCGAAATCGAACACCATGTTCCAGCCGCCGTGCACCGCGAGCAGCGTTGCAACCGGCACCAGCAGCGCGGCAGTCCCCTTCGCCGTATAGAGCGTGCCGGCATTGCCCGCCGCATAGCGCGCACCGAAGGTATCCGCGCAGGTTGCCGGGAAGTTCGAGAAGATGTCGCCGTAGAACAGGAACACGAGCCCCGAAAACAGGATGAAGAGATACGGATCGTGGCCGAAGTAGCGCAGGCCGAGCAACGCGAGCCCTTCGCCGAGGAAGGTCATGAACATCGTGTTCTCACGCCCGATGCGGTCCGAAATGAGCCCGCACAGCGGCCGCGTGAAGCCGTTGCAGAGATTGTTGATCGACAGCGTCATCGTCAGAAGCGGCAGCGTCATGCTCATGAACGTCACCGGCATCGAGGCGAAACCATACGACTTGGCGATCGGCCCGATCTGCGCGGTCGCAATGATGCCGCCCGTGGCAACGCACACGAACATCGCATACATCACCCAGAACAGCGGTGCGCGGACCATCTGGCGCGTCGTGTAGTCGGTCTTCGTGGCAACGATGCGCCGCACGCCGGCCGCATGCGCGGGCGGCTTCGGGCGCACCATCACCAGCGCGAGCGCCATGATGCAGATGCCCTGCAACAGGCCGAAAAACACGAAGGCCGTCTCATAGCCCGAATGCTGGATCATGCGTGCGATCGGAATGACGGTGAGCGCCGCGCCCGCGCCGAAGCCCGCGGCCGTCATGCCGGCGGCAAGGCCGCGCCGGTCGGGAAACCATTTGAGCGCCGTGCCCACGCAGGTGCCGTACACGCACCCCGCGCCGATACCCGAGATCACCGCCGCCACGTAGAGCACCGGCAACACGGGCGCCCATGCGTCGAGCAGCCACCCCAGCGCCACGCAGCAAGCACCGCCCATCACGACAGGACGCGGCCCGAAGCGGTCGACGAGCCAGCCCTCCACGGGGACGAGCCAGGTCTCCGTCACGATAAACAGCGAGAACGCGAGCTGAATCGCGGCCTGCCCCCAGTGATGCTTCGAATCCATCGGTACTACGAACAGTGTCCACGCATACTGCAGATTGGCGACTAGCCCCATGCAGGCGACGCCCGCCACGAGCTGCACCCAGCGGTTGTGCCGCCGCGCCGTATAAGGGGCGTCGATGCGATCGGTGTGTGCCACGGTTGTCTCTCTCCGTACGTTGATGCGCCGCCGTCACCGGTGGCCTCGCGCGCGGCCGGCCTCGCCGTGCCGCGCGCCGCTTGCCGTGTGCTTGCCGTGCGCCTTTTCTCGTCAAGCCGATTCGAGCTGCCTGAGCAGCGCGTCGACGCTGCCCTTCGCATCGCCGAACAACATTCGTGTGTTCTCCTTATAGAAGAGCGGATTGTCGACGCCCGCGTAGCCCGTTGCCATGCTGCGCTTGGAGACCACTACGGTGCGCGCCTTCCACACCTCGAGCACCGGCATGCCCGCGATCGGGCTGCCCGCATCCTCCTGCGCGCCCGGGTTCACGATATCGTTCGCGCCGATCACGAGCACGACATCGGTGTTCGTAAAGTCCTCGTTGATTTCGTCCATCTCGAGCACGATGTCGTAGGGCACCTTCGCCTCGGCGAGCAGGACGTTCATATGGCCCGGCAGGCGCCCCGCCACCGGATGGATGCCAAAGCGCACGCGCACGCCCTGCGCGCGCAGCCGCCGCGTGATCTCGCTGATGGTGCTCTGCGCCTGCGCAACGGCCATGCCGTAGCCGGGCACGATCACGACCTCGGCGGCGTCGCGCAGCAGCGCCCCCACCTCCTCCGCCGAGGTCGCCACCACCTCGCCCTGTGGCGCCGCGCTTGCCGTGCTGGCCACCGCGCCAAAGCCGCCGAGGATCACCGAAACGAAGCTGCGGTTCATCGCGCGGCACATGATGTAGCTGAGGATCGCGCCGCTCGAGCCCACGAGCGCGCCGGTCGTCACCAGCAGGTCGTTGTCGAGCATGAAGCCGGTTGCCGCCGCTGCCCAGCCCGAATAGCTGTTGAGCATGGACACGACCACAGGCATGTCCGCGCCGCCGATCGCCATCACCAGATGCACGCCCAGCACCGCCGCAATCGCGCACATCGCGACGAGCGCAGCGAGTGCATACGGACCCTGTGGCGCACTCACGAAGACATAGCCGAGCGCGATACACACCGCGAGCGCCACGGCATTCATGAGGTGCCGGCCGGGCAGCACGAGCGGCTTGCCGCCCACCGTGCCCTGCAGCTTGAGGAACGCGACGATCGAGCCACTGAAAGTCACGGTCCCGATGAACGCGCCGACATAGATCTCCGTGTCGTGGATCCCGCGCTCGACGGCGCTCATTGCCGCGGCGGGAGAGAGAAAGTTGGCGAAGGCGATGAGCGTTGCCGCAAGACCGACGAAGCTGTGCAGCACGGCCACGAGTTGGGGCATTTGCGTCATCTCCACGCGCCGTGCGAGCACCGCGCCGATGCCGCCACCCACCAGCGCCGCCCCCAGCGCGATCTCGAGCCCCGCGCCACCCGTGACGAGCAGCGTCGCGAGCACCGCGATCGCCATCCCACAGATGCCGAAGAGATTGCCGCGCCGGGCGCTCGCCGGATGACTGAGTCCGCGCAGGCTGAGGATGAAGAGCGTGGCCGAGCCGAGCCACGCCATATTGCCGATTCCACCGAGCATGACACCCGTCTCCTTAAGTCCGTTGGAACATCTTCAGCATGCGCTGGGTCACGAGGAATCCGCCCGCGATGTTGACCGTCGCGACCAGTAGCGCGACGCCCGCGAGCACGCTCACGACCGTGCCCGTATCCGCGCCACTGGGATGCAGTAGCGCGCCGATCACGATGATCCCGCTGATGGCGTTGGTCACGCTCATGAGCGGCGTGTGCAGCGCGGGCGTCACATTCCAGACGACCTGATAGCCGACGAACACGGCCAGCACGAACACCGTGAAATGCGCCACGAACGCAGGCGGTGCGACTGCGCCGAGCGCGAGCAACAGCGCGGCGGCCACGACGAGCGCGGCCAGCGGCCAGGCGCTGCGCCCGCGTGCTTCTGTAGCGTCCGGTCCCGCGCCACCTGCCGCAGCGTGCGCCGACTGCACGGCCTTCGCCGCAGGCGCGGCTGCTGCGGGTTGTGCGACCGCCGCCGTCGGCACCGGCGGCGCGGGCCAGCACAGCTTGCCCCGCTCCATGACCGTCGTGCCGCGCTGCACGACATCGTCCATGTCGATCGTTATTTCGCCATCCTTAAGAGGCGTGAGATCGGTCAGCAGATGGCGCAGGTTCGTCGCGTAGAGCTGGCTCGACTGGTTCGCCATGCGGCTCGGCAGATCGGTATAGCCGATCACCGTCACGCCGTGCGCATGCACGACCTCGCCCGCGCGCGTGAGCTCGCAGTTGCCGCCCTGCTCGGCGGCCATGTCGACGATCACGCTGCCCGCGCGCATGCACGCGACCATCTCCGCATCGATCAGGCGCGGCGCGGGCTTGCCCGGGATCAGCGCCGTCGTCACGATGATGTCCACCTCGCTCGCCTGGGCCCTGAAAAGCGCCATCTCCGCTTCGATGAACTTCGCGCTCATCACTTTCGCGTAGCCGCCGCCACCGCCGCCCTCTTCCTCCACGTCCACGCTCAGGAACTCGGCGCCCATGCTCTCGATCTGCTGCCCGACCTCGGGCCGCGTATCGAACGCGCGCACGATCGCACCCAGCCCGCGTGCCGCCCCAATGGCCGCGAGGCCGGCCACGCCCGCGCCTATCACGAGCACTTTCGCGGGCGGCATCTTGCCCGCGGCCGTGATCTGGCCCGTGAAGATACGGCCGAAATGCTGCGCGGCCTCGATCACCGCGCGATAGCCCGCCATGTTCGCCATCGAGCTCAGCGCATCGAGCTTTTGCGCGCGCGAGATGCGCGGCACGCAGTCCATCGCGAGCACCGTCGCGCCGCGCGCGGCGAGCACGTCGAGCAGCGCGCCGCTTTGCGCGGGCCAGATGAAGCTGACGAGCGTCGCTCCGGTCTTCAGGCGCTGCGCCTCCTCGATCGACGGCGGACGCACCTTCAGCACGATGTCGGCGTTGGCCCAGAGTTCGAGCGCGTCGCCGACGAGGCACGCGCCCGCCGCGCGATAGGCGTCGTCGCCGTACGATGCCTGGTGGCCGGCACCGGCTTCGATCTCGACCTCATAGCCAAGTTTGATCAGTTGTGCGACGCTTTCCGGCGTCGCGGCTACACGGCGCTCGTTTTCGAATGCTTCGCGGAGCACTGCAATGGTCATTGCCATGGCGAACCTCCGCTCATGGATGTCGCGCTTTCGCAGGCGCGGAGAATCGGCGGGGCGCAAAAGCCCCTGGCGCGCCGATGGCGTGGCCATGCTGTCATGAAACGTCTCCTGTGTCGGCCGGAGTGGGTGCAAAGCGCTTACTCCGGCCCCATGCAATGTAGTTATTGCCCAGATATTGGAATCGTTCGCGCACGGCGCCTCGTTGCGCCGTCCTGGGACCTCGCTCGCTCAGGACTGCTGCACCTGCGCCTGCGTTTCGAGCTCGGTAATGCGCTTGCGCAGATTGCGCTCCTCCTGGAAGCGCGCGGTCTCTTCGCGAATCACGGCGACGATGCCCGTCACCTCGCCCTGCCGCCCATGCAGCAGCGCGACGGTGAACGCAATGGAAAGCGCACGTCCATCCTTGTCGACGGCGGGCACGCGCAGCACGTCGTTGCCGTAGCGCGTCTGCCCCGTCGCCATCGTCTTGTGATAACCGTCCCAGTGGCGGCCGCGCAGCCGCTCGGGAATGATCAGATCGAGCGTCTTGCCCAATGCCTCGTCGCGCGTAAACCCGAACATGCGGGTGGCGGCGGGATTCCAGTAAGTGATGTCGCCGGCGGCGTCCGAGATGACGATGGCGTCGCCGATAGCGTCGGCAAGCTGCGCGAAATCGATGGCGGTTGGCATATTTTGGGCAATGGGGGGAAAGGGTTGGGCCGGCAGAGCGCGGCGCGCGCGACACTCACTCGCACGCCGCGCTTTTCGGCCAGAGTGTCCCGCGCCTCAGACCGCGCGCGACTCATGCAGCGCCGCGATCTGCTGCGGCGTATAGCCAAGGTCCGCGAGCACTTCGTCCGTATGCTCGCCGAGCAGCGGCGAACCCGTGATTACCGGCTTCAGCTCCGAGAACTTGATCGGGCTGCCCACGGTGAGATACGAACCGCGTTCCTTGTGCGGGACCTCGACGATCGTACCGCTTGCGCGCAGCGAAGGGTCATTGGCAATTTCCTTCATGCTGAGCACCGGCGCGCACGGGATGTCGAACTTGCGCAGGATATCGACGGCCTCGAACTTGGTCTTGTCGGCCAGCCACGCCTCGATCGTCGCGAAGATGTCGAAGATATGCGGCTGGCGCGCCTGGGCCGTCTTGTAGTTCGGATCGTCGATCCACTCGGGCTTGCCGATTGCGTGGCAGATCGGCTCCCATGCGTGCCCCTGCACCGTGAAGTAGATATACGCGTTCGGATCGTTTTCCCAGCCCTTGCACTTGAGCACCCAGCCCGGCTGGCCACCGCCGCCCGCGTTGCCGCCGCGCGGCACCACATCGCTGAAGGAGCCATGCGGATACTGCGGATACTCCTCCAGATAGCCCACGCGGTCGAGACGCTGCTGGTCGCGCAGCTTCACGCGGCACAGGTTGATCACGCTGTCCTGCATCGAGACGGCCACCTTCTGGCCCTTGCCCGTCTTGTCGCGGCCGATCAGCGCCGTGAGAATGCCGATGGCCAGATGCATGCCGGTGTTGCTGTCGCCAAGCGCCGCCGCGCTAACCGTGGGCGGGCCGTCCCAGAAGCCCGTGGTCGAGGCCGCGCCGCCCGCGCACTGCGCGACGTTCTCATAGACCTTGAGGTCGTCGTAGTGATGGCCTTCGCTGAAGCCTTTCACCGAAGCCACGATCATCTTCGGATTGAGCTCCTTGATGCGCTCCCACGTGAAGCCCATGCGATCGAGCGCGCCGGGGCCGAAGTTTTCCACCATGACGTCCGACTCGCGAATCAGCTTCTCGAGCACCTCCTTGCCTTCCGGCTTCTTGGTGTCGAGCGTGAGCGAGCGCTTGTTGCTGTTGAGCATCGTGAAGTAGAGCGCGTCCGCTTCGGGAATGTCGCGCAACTGCGAGCGCGTCACGTCGCCGGCGCCCGGCCGCTCCACCTTGATCACGTCCGCACCGAACCACGCCAGCATTTGCGTGCAGGCGGGCCCGGCCTGCACGTGCGTGAAATCGATGATCTTGATGCCGTCGAGGGGTTTGCTCATTGCCTTGACTCCTGATTAATGTCCGATTGGATTTATTTCTTCATGGCCGCGCTTTGCGGATTCAGATTCGTGAGACGGCCGCTCTCGGTGCCGGCCGATTCGTCGATCACGGCGTTGATCAGCGTGGGCTTGCCCGACGCGATCGCTTCAAGCAATGCCGCAGTAAGTTCTTCGGGAGTGCTCGCCTGGTGGCCGATGCCGCCAAAGGCCTCGATCATCTTGTCGTAGCGCGCGCCCTTCACGAACACGGTGGGCGCGACGTCGGCGCTGCCGCTCGGGTTCACATCCGTGCCGCGATAGACGCCGTTGTTGTTGAAGACGATCGTGCAGACCGGCAAGTTGTAGCGGCAGATGGTCTCGAGCTCCATGCCGCTGAAGCCGAACGCGCTGTCGCCTTCGATGGCCACGACCTGGGTGCCGCTCGTGACCGCCGCGCCAATCGCAAAGCCCATGCCGATGCCCATGATTCCCCACGTGCCCGAGTCGAAACGCTTGCGCGGCTGAACCATGTCGATGACGGCGCGCGCGTAGTCGAGCGTGTTCGCGCCTTCGTTCACGACGTTGATGTCGGGGCGTGTCTTGAGCACGTCGCGAATCGCGCGCAGGGCGCTGTGGAAATTCATCGGCGACGGGTTCTTCTCGAGCGTCGCGGCCATCTTCGCGAGGTTCTTGCTCTTGCGCTCCGCGACAGCACCGAGCCATTCGCCGCTGGGCTTCGGAAAGTCCGCGCCCATGCCGGCGACGAGCGCCTCGACGCACGAGCCGATATCGCCGATCACGGGCGCTTCGATCGCCACGTTGCTGTCGATCTCGGTGGGCGCGATGTCGATCTGCACGAAGCGCTTGGGCGCGGGCGCCCCCCACGTCTTGCCCTTGCCGTGAGAGAGCAGCCAGTTCAGACGCGCGCCGATCAGCACGACCGCGTCCGATTCCGCCAGCACGAACGAGCGCGCCGCCGAGGCGGACTGCTCATGCGTGTCGGGCAGCAGGCCCTTGGCCATCGACATCGGCAGGTACGGAATACCGCTCTTCTCCACCAGCTCGCGAATCTGCGCGTCGGCCTGGGCATAGGCCGCGCCCTTGCCGAGCAGGATCAGCGGGCGCTTTGCAGTCCTGATGACATCGAGCGCGCGCTCGACCGCGTCGGGGGCGGGCAGCTGGCGCGGCGCCGCATCCACGACCTTCACGAGCGATTGCTCGCCCTTCACGGCGTCGATGGTCTGCGCGAGCAGCTTGGCCGGCAGGTCGAGATAGACGCCGCCGGGCCGGCCCGAGACCGCCGCACGGATCGCCCGCGCAATGCCAATGCCGATGTCCTCGGCGTGGAGGACGCGGTACGCAGCCTTCGCATACGGCTTGGCCGCGTTGAGCTGGTCCATTTCCTCATAGTCGCCTTGCTGCAGGTCGACAATCTCGCGCTCGCTCGAACCACTGATGAGGATCATCGGGAAGCAGTTGGTGGTGGCGTTCGCGAGCGCAGTGAGGCCGTTGAGGAAGCCAGGCGCCGAAACCGTCAGGCAAATACCGGGCTTCTTCGTCATGTAGCCCGCGATGGCCGCGGCATTGCCCGCATTCTGCTCGTGGCGGAAGCCGATGAAACGCATCCCTTCGGCTTGGGCGAGACGCGCGAGGTCCGTGATCGGAATGCCGACCAGGCCGTAAATCGTGTCGATGTCGTTGAGCTTGAGCGCGTCGATGACGAGGTGAAAACCGTCGGTCGTCGATTGCGCTTCATGCGCAGAGCTCTCCTGCGCGTCGTTGATGCCTGCTTCTGCCATGACGTCTCCTCTTTGGCGGGGCGTTGGGTTACTCGTGATATACAATATTCCACACACAGTATTAGTCAAGATGTTTTTTTACGCGCCCTGATTCGTGCCGCGGTGCAATACGACGCGCAACGCTTGTGCGAGCGGACTTGTGTGCCTTCGCTTTGATGCGGCACACCACACGAGCCGCAACGCCGCATCGAAATGCGCGCATGCAAATCATCGATTTATTACGGAGTCCAAACATATCGGCTAACAGAAGCATGTAGATGAAAGCGCGGAATGCATGGGATCACACCGCGGCAGCGGCGTTCAATTCATGCGCATGAATGTCCAGATGAGCGGCGTACGGCGTTGCGCTCGCCGTGCTCAATCGAGAAAGTCGCAGTTCGCCTCGACGAACAGTGCAAGATCGATCGAATGCTGTCGCACGAGCCGCTCCACTCTTTCGGTGTCGCGCGCCTCGAGCGCCTCGATGATCCGCATGTGGTCCACGATGGATCTCGACGCGCGATCGCTCTGCGCGATCGTCATGCGCCGGATCGCGCGCACATGCATGAAGATGTTCTTGACGGTCTCCACGATGATCGGCGACTTGGACAGTTCCACCAGTGCCTGGTGGAACGTGATGTTCGCTTCGGAGTATTCCTCGATATGGTCGGAGGGCGCGCCCTCGCCGAAGTCCGCGAACATGTGGCGCAGCCGCGCGATGTCCTCATCCGAGGCGCGCTGCGTGGCCAGCCTCGCGGCAATGCTTTCGAGCGCGGCCCACATATAGATCATCTCGACGATCTCCTTGCGGGTCTTGCGCAGAATATAGACACCGCGCCGCGGCACGGTGCGCAGGAATCCTTCCTGTTCCAGCAGCGTCATCGCCTCGCGCACCGGAGTACGGCTCACGCCGAGCTTTTCGGTCAGCTCCTTCTCATCGAGCCGGATTTCATCGCGGGAGCGGTAGATATCGGTTTCGGCAATCGCCTGCTTGAGCCGCGCATACGCCTGATCACGCAGCGAGACGGTCGCGTGAATGGGTTCGAGCGTCAAGCTCAGCGGGGACAACCTCGCTTCGTACTGGGTTTCGGCAGACATCGGTGGTTTGTCTCCAACGTTGCGTTTAGCCGCTGCTTCAAGCGAATTCCATATGTGCAATACAATATATCAGCGGAGAGGGCGTAACCAAGCGGGTTTACGCGTAGCCCCATCCCGTTACGGCTGGTGGCGCACATGCATACACGATGCTTTATATAAATCGAAAAAAACTTTAACTATCGTTTATTCATTCGCGCTTCTACGATTGGCTCACGACATCTGAACTTGAACGGAGGCAGCCATGAGCCACTCTTCAGCCAGCCAGAGAGGCACGGAGCACGATCACCACTTGCATCACCAGTTGAGCGCGTTCAATTCCGCTTTCGCCGAGCTCGGACTGCGCTTTCGCTGGGACGCACCCACGCTTTACGCGCTCGCGTCGATTCAGGGCGAAGCGGCGCGCCTTGCGGCCTACATCGAAACGCACCATGCGCATCTGCTGAAGGCGTACAGCGTCGACTTTCTGTGCGAGGCGATTCTCGGGCGCAAGAATGCGCAGGCGCCCGGCGAATGGTCGCCGGGCCGCACCGCGCAGCACGCGGAATCGAAGGCAGCGCCCGCAGGGGCGCCGCACGGAGGATGGGATTGGAGCGAGCCGGGTCTGCCGGCGCTGGCCGGCGCCTGAGGCTCGCGAGGCAGGAGGTTCGGTGCGTTAAAGCGCGACTAAAGCGTGTCGCTTAAAGCCTGTTCAAGGCGTGCTTTAACGCTCGGCGGCCTCCTCTTCCTGCAGCTTGCGCCAGAGGATCTTGCCACTGCCCGACTTCGGCAGCGTCTCGACAAACTGCACGATGCGCGGGGCCTTGTAAGCGGCCATGTTCTCGCGCGCCCACGCGACGATGTCGTCTTCGCTCACGCTGCCGACCTGTTTCGGATCGAGCACCACGACAGCCTTCACGGTCTCGCCGCGCTTGGGGTCCTGCGTGCCGATGATGCAGACCTCCTTGATCGCCGGATGCCGGTACATGAGCGCTTCGACTTCGGCCGGCCACACCTTGTAGCCCGACGCGTTGATCATGCGCTTCAGGCGGTCGGTCATGAAGTAATAGCCGTCCGCGTCGCGTCGCACAAGGTCGCCGGTGCGCAAAAAACGCTTGCCGTCGCGCTCGATGAAGGCCTCGCTGGTGGCCTTGGGGTTGCCCCAGTAGCCCTGCATCACTTGCGGCGCGCTCATGATCAGCTCGCCCGCCTCGCCCTCGGGCACCTCTTCGAGCGTGATCGGATCGACGATGCGCGCATCGACGTCGTAGACCGGAATGCCGAGGCACTGCGCCTTCGGGTGCTGCGGCGGATTGATGTGCGTGGCGGCCATCGTCTCGGACATGCCGTAGCCCTCCACGAACTCGAGGCCCGTGAGATCGCGCAGCTTCTTGACCACGGCATCGGGCATGGTCGCGCCGCCGCCGCGCATCCAGGCGAGGCTCGACAGGTCGTATTCGCCAATGCGCGGATTCGAAATGAAGTCGACCACCATTGTCGCGATCGCCTGCCAGCCGTTGATGCGGTAATGCTCGATCGCGCGCGCCGCCGCGTCGCGGTCCCAGCGCGGCAGGATCACCACCGTCGAGCCGTTGTAGAGCGGGCTGTTCATGCCGCCCTGCATGCCGGTCACATGAAAGAGCGGCAGCACGGAGAGCTGCACGGCATCCTGATTGCTGCTGAACCAGTTGCAACCGCCCACGGCCGTGCACATCACGCTGCGGTGCGTATGCATGCAGCCCTTGGGCTTGCCCGTCGTGCCCGAGGTGTACGGCATCACGCACAGGTCGTCCGGCCCCGCGGTGAGCGGGCCGGGCGTGCAGTGCGCCGCGAGCACGTCGGCCCAGTGCGCAACGCCCGGGCCTTCTACGTGGCGCGACGCGCTGACGAACTCGGGCGGCGGCGAGAACGGCTCGTTCTTCAAATAGTCGCTGTAGGTGGCGACGAGCAGATGCCGCAGCCCCGGTCCCGCGCCCTCGCCCACCAGCGGCGCAATGCGCGGATACAGATCCTGCGCCACGAACGCCGTGGTCGCGCCGCTGTCTTCCACGTAGTGCTCGAGCTCGTCGGTGAGGTTCATCGGGTTGACGGGCACGACCACGGCATTCGCGCGCAGAATGCCGTAATACGCGATCACCCATTGCGGGCTGTTCTGCATATAGAGCAGCACGCGGTCGCCGGCCTTCACGCCGCATTGCGTCTGCAGATAGCCCGCCACACGCTCGGCCTCGTCCTTGAACTGCGCGAAGGTGACGGGCGTGTCGTAGAAGACGATGAACGGCTTGTCCGGGTAACGCGCGGCCGAAACCTCGGCGTTATAGAACAGGTTCGTGGCCGGAATGCTCAGGTGCGGCGAGAGTTGCGAAGGCCAGTATGGCGAGCGGTTGCACGGTACGGCGGTATCGGACGTGGGCATGGCAGGTGTTCGTCTCGTGGGATGCGCGCCGGTACGTGCGGCGCGCAGGTCTTGCAATCCAGACAATCGGTCATGCCACGCCAAGCGCTGCGCCGCATGACCGTCCATTGATCTGCTTCGGACTACGATTCAAACGATGGCGCCACTCGATAGCGACTCAATGACGATTCGAGCGCGACGCACATCGTCGAATGCGGCGTCAGACGATGCTCGCGCCGCCGTCGATCGCCAGATACTGGCCGGTGATATGGCGCGACGCGGCGCTCGCGAGAAACACGGCGGCGCCCTTGAGATCGCTTTCGTCGCCCAGGCGCTGCAGCGGCGTGCGCTCGATCACCGTCTGACCGAGCGTGTCGAGCAGCCCCGACGACATCTTCGAGGGGAAGAAGCCCGGGCAGATCGCATTCACATTGATGCCGTACTTGCCCCATTCCGCGGCGAGCGCGCGCGTGAAGTTGATGGCCGCGGCCTTTGACGTGTTGTACGCGATGGTCTGCATGGGACCGAGCGCGCCCTTCAGGCCCGCGATCGACGCGATGTTGATGATCTTGCCACGCCGCGCGGGAATCATGCAGCGCTTGCCCACTTCGCGCGCGAGAAAGAACGGCGCGTTGACGTTGAGGTTCATGACCTTGTGCCACGCCTCGTCGGGATAGTCCTCCGCCGGCGCCCCCCAGGTCGCGCCCGCATTGTTCACGAGAATGTCGATCTGGCCGTACGCCGCCAGCGTCGCGTCGACGAGCGGCTTGACGGCCTCGGGGCGCTGCAGGTCACTCACGATCGTCGTGGCCTCGATGCCACGCGCCTGCAGATGCTGCTGCGCCTCCTTCAGTTCGTCGGCCTTGCGCGCCGTGATGACGACGCGGCAGCTCATTTCGCCGAGCGCCTCGGCCATCTGCAGCCCGAGCCCGCGCGAGCCGCCCGTGATGAGTGCCACCTGCCCGCCCAGTTCGAACAATTCTCTGACCTGCATGCTTGCGTCTCCTTGATGTCTGCCGGCGGGCGTGCGCTGCGCGGCAACGCCCGCCGATTGCGCCAGGCCGCCGAGCGGCGCTGGCCCTGATCGCACTGCTGGCCCGCATGGATTCCGCATCGTGGAATCCGCGAGGATCAAACCGATTCTAGTGACTCTGTCCAGTCACGTGAATCAGGAAAAGCACGGTCGTTCATTATGTTCGAAAATGTGCGTCCGTGCTGCGGGACGAACAGGTTGCCCGTGGCGCGCGCATCGGCGCAATTTTAAGAAGCCTCCGATATCGGCCATTGTCGGGCGTCGCTAGGATTTATCTGACAAACAGCTTCTGACGCCCCGCCGATGTCCCACGATCCGGAACAGCAACTCCTCAAGGCCTTCGTCGCGCACGCCCGCAGTCCTTCCGACCCCACCCCTCTGCTCCAGATTTGCGAAGCGCTCGTCCGCGTGAGACGCGACGAGCAAATGCTGCCGTGGGCCGAAAAGGGCCTGGCACTCGACCCGCGCCACCGCGGCTTCGTGCACGCGCGCGCCCGCGCGCTGCGCCTGCTCGGCCGGCACGCGCAAGCGGTGCAGACCTGGCTCGACTTCGCGCCGCTCGACTGGTCGCCGCTGTTCTATCAGGCGAGGCTCGGACGCGACCTGTACCTGAGCGGCGACACGGCGGGCGCGATCGCATTGCTGGAACGCGCCTTGCTGAACCCGGCTGAAGATCACGACGCCGACAAGCTGCGGGTGCACAAATGGCTGGCCGAGGCGCTGCTGAGCACGGGCGACGCACGCGGCTTCCAGCACTGGATCTGGCGCAACGCCGGCGACAGCGGCAACTACCGCTACAGTGCGGTGCCGATGTGGGACGGGCAGCGCGACCTGCGCGGCGAGCGCGTGCTGGTCACGCACCAGATGGGCTATGGCGACCAGTTCATGCTATATGGCAGCATCCGTCTCTGGCGCGACGCCGGCGCAGAGATCATGGTGCTCTGCGACGCGGCGATCCACAGCGTCATCGAGGCGTCGTTACCGGATTGTCGGGTCGTGGCGGCGCGCCGTCCGATGGCGCCGCGCTCGCCGATCGACGCCAAGACGCTACCCGCCGTGCAGACATTTGCGCCGACCCTGCAGGCGACGCTGCTGCATCTGCCGATGCTCGCCGCTTGCGACGAGCCGCGCCCCTCGCCCTATTTCGAAGCCTTTATCCGCGCACCGCTGGCCGAGCACGACCGCGCGGCAAGCTGGGCGAGTGCGTTGCGCGCGCGGCACCCGGGCAAGACACTGGTTGGCGTGTTCTGGGATTGCTCGCAACGCCATGCCCGCGATATGCGCAGCAAGGAACGCAGCTGGGCGGGCCTGCGCAGCTTGCCGCTCGAGGCGCTCGAGCGCCTCACCACGAACCCGCAGCTCACGAGCCGCGTTCACTTCGTCAGCCTTCATCATCCTGTTGCGGAAATGATGGGCGGCTCGCCGCGCGGGAGCCTCACCCACTACGCGCCAGGCATCATGACGTTCGGCGATACCGCGGCCTGCATCGCGCATCTGGACGCTGCAATCAGCGTCGACTCGGGCGTGGCCAATCTCGCCGTCATGAGCGGCAAACCCACTGCCGTGCTCGTCAATCCGGCCGGCGAATGGCGCTGGGGCGCTAACGGTACGCGCTCGCCCTGGATGCGCGATGCCCATGTGCTGCGCCAGACGGCCATGGGCGACTGGGATTCGGTCGTATCCCGCGCCGCCCAATGGCTGCTGCAACGCTGAACGACTGCCTTCTCCATTCCCCTGCCCGATGCGCCGCGAATCCTTGCGGCGCACGCCCCCAAATGCAATCAGGATTGCAAACGATCATCCGCGGCGTTGCCCCCGCTTGCCCCGCTTGTCTACTTGTCCGATCGAATCAGAATGGATCACGCCTCGGCGTGTACGTGCGTAGGTCATTCGAAGGGCATTCAATTTCCAATTCATGTTAATTACATTTTAATTACTATTAAAACAAAAACCTTTCATTTGATAAGGCCCGATAAAGCCGTGTTCCAGGGATTAGCCCGGGTTGCGCCGGGCTTTCATGCAAATGTTTAATGCCGGGCGTACACTCGTACGACGCTCGTCGCGCGGGGCGGAGCAAGCCACACGCGCATCGCCGGGAGACAAGGCAGTGCGCGTGCCTATGAGGAGAACAATGAAATGAGCTGGACGCGAGAACAGAGAAACGTCACGATCGCAGCGTATTTGGGGTGGACGCTCGACGCATTCGATTTCTTTCTAATGGTTTTCGTTCTGAAAGACATCGCCACTGAATTCAACACCCAAATTCCCGCTGTCGCCTTTGCCATTACGATCACGCTGGCCATGCGCCCAATCGGCGCGCTGATCTTCGGCCGGCTCGCCGACAAATTCGGTCGCCGTCCCACGCTGATGGTCAACATTGCGTGTTATTCGTTCCTCGAGCTGCTCACCGGCTTCTCCCCCAATCTCACGACCTTCATCGTCCTGCGCGCGCTCTTTGGCGTGGCGATGGGCGGCGAATGGGGCGTGGGCTCCGCGCTCACCATGGAGACCATTCCGCCGAAGGCGCGCGGCTTCGTCTCGGGCCTGCTGCAAGCGGGCTATCCGAGCGGCTATCTGCTCGCTTCGATCGTGTTCGGCGTGCTCTACCAGTACATCGGCTGGCGCGGCATGTTCTTCGTCGGCGTGCTGCCCGCGCTGCTCGTGCTCTATGTGCGCGCTCACGTGCCCGAATCGCCGGCCTTCAAGGAGATGGAAAAGCGTGTGCGCCCGACCCTGCTCACCACGCTCAAGCACAATCTCGGCCTGTCGCTCTACGCGATCGTGCTGATGACGGCGTTCAACTTCTTCTCGCACGGCACGCAGGATCTCTATCCGACCTTCCTGCGCGAACAACACCACTTCGATCCGCATACGGTTTCGCTCATCACCATCACGCTCAATCTCGGCGCGATCGTGGGCGGCCTGTTCTTCGGCTCGTTTTCCGAGAAGATCGGCCGCCGCAAGGCCATCTTCATCGCGGCGCTGATCGCACTGCCGGTGCTGCCGCTCTGGGCGTTCTCGTCGGGTCCCGTGCTGCTCGCGCTCGGTGCGTTCCTCATGCAGATTTCCGTGCAAGGCGCGTGGGGCGTGATCCCGGTGCACCTCAACGAGATCTCGCCCGACGAAGTGCGTGCGACCTTCCCGGGTCTCGTCTATCAGCTCGGCAACCTGCTGGCTTCGGTGAACGCCACGCTGCAGGCCTCGCTCGCGCAAACGCATGGCCAGAACTATGCGATGGCAATGGCCATCGTCGCGGGCACGGTGGCGGTCGTGATCGCCGTGCTGATCCCGTTCAGCCGCGAGCGGCGCGGCATCGACATGACACAGACCGCCAAGCACGTGACCGCCTGAGCATCGGGCAACCATTCGGGCGGCGCCGCGGCGTTGCCCGAATGCACGCGTGCACGACACTGCACCACCACTGAACCACGAAAGCAAGGCCGTGCCGGGCGACCGCCCGCACGGCCTTCTCTTTTGGCGCGCCGCGCAATCGCACAATCGCACGAAGCGGGCCTGGACGCTGCACAGCGCTGCGGGGAAACTCTGTCTGCCCTTCTTTCCCGGCGCGGTGCATCATGAATGCGTCGTGTAAGCCAGGCGCGCCGCACACGCCGACGGCGCCATGCAATACGGCGAGGACCCACGCTACGCCCGGAGAACGAGAATGAGCGATACGCCGCAACAGCCGCGGCACGAAACGACCCCAGCCCCCGCGCAAACCGCCACGCCACCGCCACCGCCACCGCCACCGCCTGCGCAAGCGCTTGCCGACGCCGCGGCCCCGGATACGGACGGCGTCTGGTATGCCTCGTACCCGCCGGGCGTCCCGCATGAAGTGGACGTGACGCAATATGCCTCGCTGGTCCAGTTCTTCGACGACTGCACCTCACGCTTTCGCGAGTGCGTGGCCTACGTGAGCGCCGGCTCGCCAATGACCTACGGCACGCTCGCAAAGAAGGCCACCGCATTCGGCTCCTGGCTGCAGGGCGCGGGCGTGAAGCCCGGCGAGCGCGTCGCCATCATGCTGCCCAATACGTTGCAGTATCCGGTCGCGCTATTCGGCGCGCTCAAGGCCGGCGCGGTCATCGTGAACGTCAACCCGCTCTACACGGCGCGCGAACTCGCGCATCAACTGAAGGACAGCGGCGCGCAGACCATCGTGGTGTTCGAGAGCTTCGCAAAGACGCTGGCAGACGCGCTGCCCGGCACGCGCATCGAGCGCGTCGTCCTCACGCAACTGGGCGACCTGCTGGGCGAAGGCTTCAACCTCAAGGGCCGCTTCATCAACTTCATGCTGCGCCATGTGAAGAAGCTCGTGCCCGCGTTCCGGCTGCCGCCCGGCGTGCACGTGGTGCGCCTGCTCGACGCGCTCTCGCAGGGCGCGCGCGCGCCGCGCGCCCCCCTCAGCGCAACACTCGACGATCTCGCCTTCCTGCAATACACGGGCGGCACCACGGGCGTGGCCAAAGGCGCGATGCTCACGCACGGCACGATCCTCGCGAACGTGATCCAGGCGAAAGGCTGGATCGCGGGGCAGCTCGAGGACAAGGCCGAGACCATCCTCACGCCGCTGCCGCTCTATCACATCTATGCGCTCGCCGTGAATGCGCTGATCTTCATGGCGATCGGCGCGCGCAACATCCTGATCGCGAATCCGCGCGACATGCCGCGCGTCATGAAGATCCTGCGTCACGAAACGTTCACCTGCATGAGCGCGGTCAACACGCTCTACAACGCGTTCCTCGAGAACGAAGCATTCCGCCAGCGCGATTTTTCGGGGCTCAAGCTCGCGATGGGGGGCGGCATGGCCACGCAGAAGGCCATTGCCGAGCGCTTCAAGGCCGTCACCGGCAAGCCGATCGTCGAGGGCTATGGGCTCACCGAATGCTCGCCCATCGTGGCGATGAATCCCGTCGATATCGGACATCTTCAGGACTTCGAGGGATCGATCGGGCTGCCCGCGCCCTCCACCCAGGTGCGCTTTCGCCGCGACGACGGCACGTGGGCGAATCTGAACGAGCCGGGTGAGCTGTGCGTGAAAGGTCCACAGGTGATGAAGGGCTACTGGATGCGCCCCGACGAGACCGCGCGCGTCTTTGTCAACGATGGGTGGCTGGCGACCGGCGACATCGGCGTCATGGATGCGCGCGGCTATATCCGCCTGATCGACCGCAAGAAGGACATGATCCTGGTCTCGGGCTTCAACGTCTACCCGAACGAAATCGAAGACGTGATCGCGCAGCATCCGGGCGTGCGCGCGGTGGCGGCCATCGGCGTGCCCGACCCCGTGCAGGGCGAGCGCGTGAAGGTGTTCATCGTGCGCCGCGACCCCGCGCTCACCGAGGACGCGCTGATCCAGTTTTGCCGCCAGCAACTCACGGGCTACAAGGTGCCGCGCCTCGTGGAGTTTCGCGAGACGCTGCCGCAAAGCAATATCGGCAAGATCCTGCGGCGTGCGCTGCGCGACGAAGAGATCGCCAGGATGAGCAAGGCGAGCGCGGCTTGAGTCTGCCGCTTCAAGTCCGCGGTACGTCGAGCACGATGCAACGGTGCGGCGCGGCGAGACGCTCCAGCACGAAGCGGTCGGAGGCGCGTAACGCAGAAAGCACGCAGTGCGCGACGACCGGTGTGTCAGCGCGGGTTTCGAAGCGACATGCAAGCTGTGCATGCCACAGCATGCCGATATCGCTGCCGAAATCTTCTCCGACTGCGAACGCCGGCATGCTCATGCGCGCCGCCGCGCGCGCAAGCGAGCGGCCCTGTGCCAGCGCCGGATCGTAGACGGCCATGCGCACCGGGTGTGGCGTCGGCCGTTGCTGCGGGCTTTGTAGCGCAAGTGCATCGAGCGGGCGTGTCGCGGCGCGCGCAGCGCATGCCGCCGCCGCTAGCGCCCCACCCGTCGCGTAGAGAAACGTCCGCCGCTTCATCGCGTCACCCTCATCGCGGTGCTTGCCTCACACACGCATGCACACATGTACGCATCCACACATACGCGAGCGTCACAAGCATCACGTATAGCCGCGCATTGCGCGCCACGCCGCCGGCCACACGCCCTGCTTGCCCGGCGCGAGCACGCCCTGCGGATCGAGCGCGTCCTTCACCGTCTGCGCGAGCCGCAGCAGCGCGCCATCGTTGAAATCGTACTGCGCCGCCGCGTAATCCATGTAGAGAAGATGCGAACGGTAGACGCCGTAGCCCGCCGCGCGCGCATCGCTCATCAGCGCGCGCAGCAGGTCGCCTGCGCGGGCCGCGTCGTCGCGCCGCTCGCGCGCGAAGATCGCCGCGAACACATGATGCAGGCAGCGCCCCGCCGCCGTGAAGCCGCCGTAGTAATCGAAGCCGTATTCCGACGCGCGCGCCTTCACGAGCGCGTACTGGCGCAGCGCGTCGCGTCCGTCGGCGGGACACAGCGGCGAGAAGTCCACGTGAGCGCCCTCGCCGCCGCGCCAGTCGAGCATGCGAAAGGCGCTCATCGACGGAATGCCGGCCATATTGCGGTCGCCGCCGTCCTGCGGCTCCTCGCTGCCCGCATAGCGCTTCGCGAACGCACGCGCGTGCGGCACCTGCGCGAACGCGCGCTCGACGATGCGCCGCTGCAACTCGATCACATCGGGGTCGCCGTAGAGCGCGTAATGGAGGTTCCAGCGGCCGATATCGAGGTCGCGCTGCATGGCCGCAACGGCTGCCTCGGGCATTGGCCCCTCGCCCGTGTACCAGCGCGCGCGCGGCGCAATGCCGGCCGCGCGGCGGATCGCACCTTCGATCACCGCGTGCTGCGCGATCGTGCCGCCCAGCTGCAAGCCTCGCAGCGTATCGACGACCGCGCCCAGATCGTCCTCGCGCGCAAACTGGATTTCGCCGATCACGTAAGCGGGCGGCGCGGGCATCAGCCAGAGCCCCATCTTCGTGACGATGCCGTAGTTCGATTGCGTGAAGAGCGCGTCGAATGCGGGGCCGTAGCCCGGCTTGTAGAGTTGCCACGCCGTGCCCGTCGTGAGCGCGCCCATGCCGGTGCGCACGATGTCGCCATTGGCAAGCACGATTTCCATGCCGCACAGCGCCGCCGCATGATCGCCGTAGGCCGTGGTGCCGAAGCCGCGCTCGAGCGTATTACCGATCACGCTGCCCCAGCCCGCCGCAGACGGGTCCACCCACAGCTTCAGGCCGCGTTCGCGCAAATGCGCGTGGAGATCGAAGTAGCTCACGCCGGGCTCGACGAGCGCCCAGGCGAGCCGTTCGTCCACGTCGAGCACGCGGTTCAGGCGCTGCAGGTCCAGCACGACCGAGCCCGCGAGGCGCGGGGCCGCGCCGCCATACGCGAAGTTGCGGCCCGTGGAGACGCTCCAGAGCGGCACGCGCGCCGCGTTGGCCACGCGCAGGATCGCGCGGATCTCATCGACGTTGGCCGGCAGGAGCGCCGCCGAGGGCGCGAACATGCGCGCATCCTCGACGGGGGCGAACGGATCGAAATACGGTGCGAGCGCGGCGCCGCCACGGCAGACATTGGGCGCGCCCACGATCAACTCGAACGCGGCGAGCGCACGCGCGAAGCGCGCCGCGCTCATGCCAGGCGGCAGCACGCGGGACGTATCCGTTCTCTCGGGTTCCATCGCGCGCCCGTCACCGTCTGTCACCATTGCGCCCGCGTGCCGCCGAGCGCGCCGCACACCTCGTACGCGATCGAGCGCAGGCGCGTCTCCGTCGCCGGGCCGGAGAGCGCGTAGCCCATGCCATCGGTGCTCCAGTAGAAGGTGCGGCGGCTGCCGTCGCTCAGCAGATGCACCGCATCGCGGCTGCGACCCGACGTGCTCACGTAGAGCGTGAGCCGCGCGCCGGCGCGGTTCTGATACATGAATTGCGCCGCCGGCCCGGCCGCGCCGGGCAAGAGCCGCCCACCGACGAGCGCGTAGCCGTATTCGCCGAGCGGCGGAATCGCGAGCGGTTTGCCGAGCCGCTTCGAGAGCCACGCGACGAGATGCGCTTCGTCCGCGGCGCCCACTTCCACGGGATGGCGCACTTCAGGCGAGTACACGGCATAGGCCACGTCGGCACGCCGCGCGAAGCTTTCCGCGTCACGCGCCAGAAACGCGGGGTCGAGTCCCGCGACCGCGGCATCGCGCGTGGCGCCGCCCCATGTGGCGTCCGGGAACCATTGCGGCATCAGCGTGCCCGCCGCCACCGCGAAGCCCGCGCCCGCGACGGCCCACGCCGCCGCGAGGCCCGCGCGCCGCCACCACGGATCGCGACGCCTCAGCACCACATAACCGGGCGACGCCGCCTCGTCGCCGGCGCGGCAAAGCGTTTGCAACGCGGCCTTCTGCGCACGCCAGGCGGCGACGCGCTGCGCGGCGCGCTCGTCGGACGCCAGCCGCGCCTGCAGCGCCGCGCGTTCGTCCGGCGGCAATTCGTCGTCGATATAGGCGCCCAGCACGGCAAAATCGGCGTCTGTGTCGCTGTCGGGAACAGCCGAGGCTGCCGAGGGGGCCGACGGCGGCGTCGCGCCGGGCGCCGCCCCGCCATCGGGCGAAGCTGGCGGTGCGGGATGGGCGCTCGCGCGCTCGCGTTCGCGTTCGAATTCGTCGTCGTTCATCGCGTGGTCCCCACCACCCTGAGCGGCGCGGCGCGCCGCGCCGGATCCTGCACCGGCCCCGTGTCCAGCAGCACGCGCAAATGCTCGCGCGCACGCGAAAGACGCGACATCACCGTGCCCGCCGGCACGCCGAGCACCGTGGACGCCTCCTGATAGCTCAGTTCCTCCACGCACACCAGCAGCAGCACCTCGCGCTGCGCGGCGGGAAGCAGATAGAGCGCGCGCTGCACGTCGCGCAGCACGAGGCCGTCGACCTCGCCGTGCGGCGCTTCGAGCGTGCGCCACGGCGCGCTTTCGTCGTCCACCGCAATCTCGCGCCGGCCGCGCAGCTGGTCGATGTAGATGTGGCGCAGGATCGTCAGCAACCAGGCGCGCAGATTGCTATCGGGCCGGAACGACGACGCGCGCGAAAGCGCTCGCTCGGCAGCGTCCTGCACGAGATCGTCGGCCCACGCGGCATCGCCCGTGAGCGCACGCGCGTAGCGGCGCATGGGCGCGAGCTGCGCGACCACTTGCGCTTCGAACTCCGCGGACGGACGGCGCAGCATGGCGCGCGGCAGCCAGGGGCGCGGTCAATAGAGCAATGTTTTACGCAATCAATATCCGCCCGAAGAGCCACCTGAAGAACCACCCGAGCTGCTCGACGAGCTGCCGCTGCCCGAATTCATCCCGCTGCACGCGGCCAGCGAACCCGAGACCGCCGCCATCGTCAGACAGAAAAGACAGGCAAGAACAAGGCGAGTCCGTTTCATGGTCATCTCCCGTTTGAGGATGCCCGGCAAACCATTGACCAGGCGACTACCCGGTATTGCCGGGTTACCAGGGACAGCGAACTGCCGGCGCAATGCGAACGTGGCGTGCGGCTCACCTTGAACCGCGAGCGTCGACATGTTGATAAACGCAGCGCGGCGAGGGCTTATTCCTGGCGCACTGCGGTCGTGCCATTTTTATTTGCGGGACCGTTCTGGGGCGGGCACGAAACGGGCGCCACATCGCGTCGCGCAGCCGGAAGTCGGCACCACGCACGTGCGTCGCCGCACGGAACCCGGGCGCGCGAAACTGGACAATCGAATGACAGTAAGGCGCTGGAAAGGTCTGTTGCGATCACGCGCAAATACACCGAAATCCGTGACACATTCGCCCGTGCTTTGCACTACGCTATGAACGTATGCGCTGCCCCTGCGTCAAATCGACCGTGTTGACGGGCCATACTTGACACATCGTGCCTGACTGGCCGTACCTGACCGGCCGTACCCGACTGTCGCAGTTCGAGCCCGCTTTCATGTATCTTGACTGGCATGCGTCATGCACGCTCCCTGATTCTGCGATGACGGCCGCGAGCCGGTATAGTTCTACAGTAGAGTATGTCAACGCACGCGCGCTTCGCCGGCACAAGGTAGAATTCTGGCGAGCAAACGTTTCCAATTGAATTGCGGCACTGAGCCGCCTGGTCAAAATTCGTCCATGCCTTCCGCAGAATCGCACCCGCAAAACGACTTCATGAACGCCGCGCGCAAAGAGCGCAAGCGCGTCGAAATCTATCTGGTCAACGGCATTCGCCTGACCGGATGCATCGAGTCGTTCGATCAGTACCTGGTGATGCTGCGCACGCCTGTCGGCCTGCAAGGCATCTACAAACGCGCCATTTCCACGATCCAGCTTGACACCGGCACGCGTCCGGGCCCGCGCACGCCGCGCCCCTCGCACGGCGAGCACACGAGCCGCGGCCCGCACGGCAACTATGGCAACCACGGTGGCCATGGCCCGCGCGAGCCCCGCGAATCGCGTGAGCCCAGAGAGCGCGAGCCGCGCGAATCGTGGTCGGCGCCCGCTTCGTCCGAGCGCCCCGCCCAGGACGGCCCGGTGGTCGTCACGCGCCGCCGCCGGCTCTACGGCTCCGTGAACAACGGTGGCAACGGCGGCGAAGGCTCGAACAACAGCTAAGCCGTGCGTGCGCGCCCCACGCGCGCTATTTTCAGCAACGGCCGGTCTCACGATGCACAGGCGCGCGCGACGCGCCTGTGTTCGTTCTGGTCTGCAGCCCGCGAGGCAAACGCGTGCGCCGCACAGCCAGACGCTCATGACGCTTCCCTTTGCGCTATTCTGAAAGCGACTCTCTTCGCCCCGGAGAACGCCATGAGCTCATCCAAACCGAAGTCCCCTCAGCCCTCGCAGGACGACGCGCTCGACGAGGCGCTGGAAGAAACTTTCCCGGCGAGCGACCCGATCGCCATCGACCCGCCGCCCACGAAGCACAAGTCCGCCGAAGACACTGAGAAGGACCACGGCAAGCATCATCACGGCAAGCACTAAGGCCGCAAAATCATCCCGCCCAAAAACAACGAAGGCGGCGCGTCATGGACGCCCGCCTTCGTTTGACATTGCCTCTTCGCGCTATAAACCGGATCGCCGGACCGGCCCCCACCGATGAGGCCCGGCGCCTGCGCCCCAGTGCGCCTTACTGATCCGGCAAGCCGCCCTCCACCTGACGCTGTAGCTCCTGCACCTGGCGCTGTACCGCGCGCAGTTGATCCTGCGCCGCCGCCTTCTCGACCTGGAGCGCATTGGCCTGAGCACGCGTCTGCTTCTGCTGATCCGCGACGAGCGCCTGCTGCTGGCGGGCGATCGCGAGGTCGGCCTGCAGGCGATTCGCGTGGTCCTGCGTGAGCGCAATCATGCGGGCCGTGAACGCCTTTTGGGCTTCGAGGCGCGTGCGGCGGATCTCGACATCCGACAACTGCAGCGTCTTCTGCACGAAGTCGCGGTAGATCGCCTCGGCGCGCGTTTCGTCGCTGGTCTTGATCACGCGCCAGAACGTCTTGTTCTGGAACAGCGCCACGTAATAGGTCATCTCCTTGCCGTAGAACAGCAGGCTTGCGCCGTAGGTGCCGTTGTAGGTCGTGCGCAATTCGTTGAGATCGGAGCCGTGGATCATCTGCTGCAGTTCGGCCACATTGCCCGCCGCGTTCTGCTGCGCCTCCTCCGGCGTGAGCGCGACCGGTGCGCCGGGCAAGGGCTGCGCGGCGGATTGCGCCTGCGGCTGCACGGACGCGGCCGCCGGGTCCTGTTCCGCCACCGTGCTCACGGCCGTGTTCGCGGCCACGCTGGCCGTCGTCTGCGCCGCCGATTGCGCTTTGGCCTGCGCGTTTGCCTGATCAGCCAGCGCTTGCGCGCAACCGGCCTGCACGCCGCCGAGCAGCATCAGCGCCACCACCGCGACTTGCCGAACTCTCCACTTGTCGTTCATGAAGCCCCTGTTTTTGTACTGTTCTTTTGTACGATTTTACAAAATCGCACAATTATTACTCACTTTCACCGGTTGCGGGCTCATCGTCGAAAATTTGGTATTTGCGGATCTTTTCCCACAACACTTGGCGACTGATGCCCAGGTATTGGGCGGTGTCCTTGCGCCGCCAGGCGTTTGCCTCCAGGGCCGCCAGCAGCCGGCGCAGGCGCGGCGCGTCCCAGTCGCCCATCTGCCGCACCGTCACGCCGACGCGTTCGGCCAGGTTGCGCAGCTCGCGCGCATTGCCCGGAAAGCGCATCGAGGCCACCGAGTCGGCCAGCCAGTAAGGCAGCTCCGGCGGCGCCCCGAGCCGCTCCGAGCCCACCACCGACGCGACGAAGGCCTTGAAGAGCGCGATCTTGTCCACCGCGCCGCGCTCTTCGAGTGACGGTACGATCAGCTCGATCACGGCAAGCCGGTAATAGAGGTCGGCGCGAAAGTTGCCCTCCTTCACCCGTTGCGGCAACTGCCGGTTGGTGGCCGCCACGAGGAGAAAATCCACCTTCAGCGGCGTGGCCGAGCCAATGCGCGTGACCGTGCCGTCCTCCAGCACGCGCAGGAGCTTCACCTGCTGGTAGAGTGGCAAGTCGCCGATTTCGTCGAGAAAGCGCGTGCCGCCGTCGGCCTGCTCGAAGTAGCCCTTGTGCGCGAGCGCTGCGCCCGTGAAGGAGCCCTTCGCATGTCCGAAGAAGAGCGACTCGAACAGCCCGTCCGGAATCGCGCCGCAGTTCACGGCGACGAACGGCCCCGTGCCGTAGCGGCTGTGCTTGCGGTGTAAAAGCTCGGCGATGCGCTCCTTGCCGGTCCCGGTCTCGCCGTGCACGAGCACGCGCTCGTGTCGCAGTCGGCGAATGTGTCGACTTCCCCAAGCAGCGCGCGCATGCTCTCGGACTCGGCCACGAGCATGTCGGCGCCCGCCGTCTCGGCCGAATGCGCGCGGTCGCGGCGCACATCGTCGAAGCCGGCCACTGCGCACGGGGCGCGACAACGTCACCTATCTCGCCGCGCATGCGGCCGTACCCATCGCGAGCGATGGCTTGACGGCGAAGCTCGACGCCTCGCACTACCGCGGCAAACCCCGTCGACAACCCGGGTCTGCCCAGTTACGTGGAGCGCACTGTCATCAGCGACAAGCTCAAGGGCTCGCTCTCGTCTCCGCTGCTGTTCAGCAATACGCGCAGCGTCGTCGGCACGGTGAGCGCCTATGCGGCGCACGACGAGGACCGCTACCACAACACCATCAACGGTCTGCATACGGCCTGAGCTCGCAGGTGCGCGTGCTGCAACTGCAAGCCGACCGCTCGTGCACGCCGACTAGAGTTTCTCCTCGCAAACGCGCGCAGCGCTTTCGCGTATCCTGCCCTGACCGCTGCGCGCCTTCGCCGCGAACGAATGCGCCGCGCGGTTCGCCGCCAATCGAGGCCACGCACGGTAGTCCGCGGCGCTTAGACGCACACATAGCGATAAACATCAGTGGAGGAAGACACATGTTGCAATTCAACAGCCGTAGCCCCTCGTTGGCCGCCCGCGCCGCTCGACAATTCGCGCTGGCTGGAGTCCTGCTCGGCAGCGTGCTCGCCGCGCATGCGGAGTCGAACTCGCCCGTCGGCGTCTGGCAAACGATGGACGATCACACGGGGCAGCCCAAGGCACTCGTGCAAATCAGCGAGGACGGCAGCGGCGGCCTCAGCGGCAAGGTCATCAAGGGCCTCGGGCCGAACAACAACCCTGACCGCCGCTGCACCGCGTGCACGGACTCGCGCAAGGACCAACTGATTCTCGGCATGACGATCATCGACGGCATGAAGCAGGCCGGCGACGAATGGGACGGCGGCCACATTCTCGACCCTGAAAACGGCAAGATCTACCGCTGCAAGATGCACACCGAAGAGGGCGGCCAGAAGCTGGTGGTGCGCGGCTATCTGGGCATTTCGCTGCTCGGCCGCTCGCAAACCTGGGTGCGTCAGCAGTAATTCACGCCTGCCTGAAAAAGCGAAGGCCGCCTTGCAACAAGGCGGCCTCGGCAGGCGTCTCGGGTGCGCATCACGCGCTCGGGGCGCTCGCCCCGTCAAGCGGTGTGCCGGTACACCGAGCGATAGCTGAACGGCTGCGGCACACCGGGCGTGGCCGGGCTGAACGGCGAATTGCGCGGCGCGGACGGCACGCCCGGCACGCCTTCCTGAACGCGGGCAGCGGCCTTTTCGGCACGGCTCAGGTGCTTGCGCATGCGCGTTTCGATGGTGTCGCACAGCGCGACGCCTTCTTCGCCGAAGAGCTCGGCCATCACGCGCTTGAGAACCCCTTCGTCATGCCAGGCTTTGAAGCGCCGGTGGCAGGTTTGATAGGACGGGTAGCGGCGCGGCATGGCCGACCACGTGGCGCCGCTATACATGACCCACAAGACGCCGTTGAGCACCGAACGGGTGTTGGCGAGTGGACGGCCGCGCATTTCCGAGCGCGGACGCAATTCTGGCAGCAGCGGCATCACGCGCTGCCATTCTTCCTCGGTAATATCGCGATGGGGGGTCATGGTCTACTCCTTTGTCAGAACCTGTCCTGACTAAAGATATCGACTTGACCCTGCGGCCCCTATCAGACGAGTCCGAATCTTGAAAAAGCGGATTCGCGCCTGTTTTGCGATGCCGTGACGGCGCTTTGCGCCCTGGATGCCCGGCTCCGGACGCCTGAGCGTTTAAGTCAGCGACGTATCCACGATGCGGCGAGGCGTTTCGAGATATTCCTTCGACTGCATCTCGACGATACGCGAAACGGTGCGCGTGAATTCATTGGCCATCGGGCCTTCGACGTAAAGCTGCTCCGGTGGCACCGCCGCCGACATGAGCAGCTTCACCTTGTGGTCATAGAACACGTCGATGAGCCAGGTGAAGCGGCGCGCTTCGGACTGCATACGAGGCGTCATTTGCGGCACGTCCGAGAGGATCACCGCGTGAAAGCGGCTCGCGAGCTCGAGATAGTCGTTCTGCGAACGCGGGCCGCCGCACAGCGTGGCGAAGTCGAACCACACGACGCCGTCGGCCTTGCGCAGGGCCTTGAGCTCGCGCTTTTCGATGCGCAGGAGCGGGCTTTCGTCGGGCACCGCGGCGAGCTGCGCGAACGAGTGGCGCAGCGCCTTGTCCGCGGCCGCGCCGAGCGGCGTGTGATAGACCTCGACCTGGGCAAGCGTGCGCTGGCGATAGTCGATGCCCGCATCGACGTTCAGGACATCCAACTTTTCCTTGATGAGCTCGATGGCGGGCAGCATGCGGTCGCGATGCAGGCCATCGGGGTAAAGCAAATCGGGATCGTAGTTGGACGTCATCACGAACTGCACGCCGTTCTTGAACAGGCCGTCCAATAGGCGATAAAGAATCATCGCGTCGGCGATGTCCGAGACGTGGAATTCGTCGAAGCAGATCAGGCGATAGCGCTTCGCGATGCGCCGCGCGAGTTCGTCGAGCGGATCGGCCTGGCCCTTGAGCTCTTCGAGCTCTCGGTGCACCTCGCGCATGAATTCGTGAAAATGCAGACGCGTCTTGCGCTGCAGGGGCACGACCGCATAGAAGCTGTCCATCAGGAAGCTCTTGCCGCGGCCTACGCCACCCCACATATAGACGCCGCGCGGCAGTTCCGGGTGGTTGATGAGCTTCCAGAACGCGTTCGAGCGACGCGACTTGTATGCGGCCCACTCGTCGTAACACCGCTGCAGCCGGTCGATGGCGGCACGCTGGGCCGCGTCGGGCTTGTATCCCCGCTTCTGCAGTTCGTTTTCGTAGTATTCGGTGACGTTCATTTCGTGGACCACAAACGAGTAAAGGCGGGAGGGCAAAAGCCCACCCGCCTCTGTACCAAGGTGCTGCGAGGCAAAACGGCTAGATAAAAATAGCCGCCCTGCCCTGATGCATTACATGTTGAGCGCGCGCTTGTCGGTGGCGAGCGCCGCTTCGCGCATGACTTCGGACAGCGACGGGTGCGGATGGCAGATGCGGCCGAGGTCTTCGGCGGCAGCCTTGAATTCCATCGCCACCACGGCTTCCGCGATCAGGTCCGATGCGTTAGCCGAGATGATGTGCACGCCGAGCAGCTCGTCGGTCTTGGCGTCGGCAATCATCTTCACGAAGCCGTCGGCCTTGTTGATGCCGAGCGCACGGCCGTTGGCCATGAACGGGAACTGGCCCGTCTTGATGTCGCGGCCTTCGGCCTTCAGCTGCTGCTCCGTCTTGCCGACCCATGCGATTTCCGGCTCGGTGTAGATCACCCACGGAATGCAGTTGTAGTCGATGTGCGGCTTCTGGCCGTCGATGATCTCGGCCACCAGCACGCCTTCGTCTTCGGCCTTGTGCGCGAGCATCGGGCCACGCACCACGTCGCCGATCGCGTAGACGTTCGGCACCGCCGTTGCGCAGTGGTCGTCCACGTCGATGAAGCCGCGCTCGTTGGCCTTCAGGCCGATCGCTTCGAGACCGAGGTTGTCGGTGTTCGGCACGCGGCCGACCGAGACGATCAGGCGGTCGGCTTCGAGCACTTGCGCGTTGCCGTCCTTGTCCGTGTAGTTGATCGTGACGTTCGTGTCGGTGGCCTTGACTTCGCCGACCTTCACGCCAACGTGAATGTCGAGGCCCTGCTTCTTGAAGAGCTTTGCGGCTTCCTTCGCGAGCGACTGGTCAGCGGCGCCGAGGAATTCCGGCAGCGCTTCGAGGATCGTGACTTCGGCACCAAGACGGCGCCACACCGAACCGAGCTCCAGACCGATCACGCCTGCGCCGATCACAGCCAGCTTCTTCGGCACCGCGTCGAACGTGAGCGCGCCTTCGTTGTCGGCAACGATCTTGTTGTCGACCGGAATGCCCGGCAGATGGCGTGCCTTCGAACCCGTCGCGATGATGACGTTCTTCGCCGTGACGACTTCGGTCTCGCCTTCGCCGCTCACTTCGATCTGCACGCCGGCGTCGGTCTTGCCCGTGAACTTGCCGTGACCCTTGAGCCAGGTGATCTTGTTCTTGCGGAACAGGAACTCGATGCCCTTGGTCATCTTCTCGACGATGCCGTCCTTGCGGGCGAGCATCTTGGCGATGTCGAGCGACACGTCGCCGACGTTGATGCCGTGGTCGGCCAGGTGATGCTGGGCGCTTTCGAACTCTTCCGACGAGGCGAGCAGCGCCTTCGAGGGAATGCAGCCCACGTTCAGGCAGGTGCCGCCGAGCTTCAGCGCGCCGGCCGGGTTCTTCCATTTTTCGATACAGGCAACCGACTTGCCGAGCTGCGCGGCGCGGATCGCTGCGATATAGCCGCCAGGGCCGGCGCCGATCACAACGACGTCAAATTCTTTGGACATGGTCATCCTTTCGATACGTGAGCGCGGCTCGCGGAGTCCGGCTTCCGGATTCCGCGCGCAACACTCAGTGTGAGACTGGATGCGCGAGCAGGACGTGAGCCCTGGCTCGCGCTACAACGCGAATTACAGGTCGAGCAGCAGGCGAGCCGGATCTTCCAGCGCGTCCTTCATCGCGACCAGCGACAGGACGGCTTCGCGGCCGTCGATGATGCGGTGGTCGTACGACATCGCGAGGTAGTTCATCGGACGGATCACGATCTGGCCGTTCTCGACCACCGCGCGTTCCTTCGTCGCGTGCACGCCGAGGATCGCCGACTGCGGCGGGTTGATGATCGGGGTCGACAGCATCGAGCCGAACACACCGCCGTTCGAGATCGAGAACGTACCGCCCGTCATTTCCTCGATCGAGAGCTTGCCGTCCTTGGCCTTCTGGCCGAATTCGGCGATCTTCTTCTCGATGTCGGCGAGGCTCATCTGGTCTGCGTTGCGCAGGATGGGCACCACCAGACCGCGCGGCGAGCCGACAGCGATACCGATGTCGAAGTAGCCGTGGTAGACGATGTCGTTACCGTCGATCGACGCGTTCACGAGCGGGAACTTCTTCAGCGCGTGGACCGCGGCCTTCACGAAGAACGACATGAAGCCGAGCTTCACGCCGTGTTCCTTCTCGAACTTGTCCTTGTACTTGTTGCGCAGGTCCATGACCGGCGCCATGTTCACTTCGTTGAACGTCGTGAGGATGGCGTTGGTTTGCTGCGACTCCAGCAGACGCTCGGCGATACGCGCACGCAGACGCGACATCGGCACGCGCTGTTCCGGACGGTTGTTGAGCCAGTTGGCAGCCGATGCCGGTGCGTTGACTTGCGGCAGCGAGGGCTTCGCGGCGGCGGCCGGCTTGGCAGCCGGTGCGGCTGCCGGAGCAGCCTTCGGTGCGCCGGCGCCGAGCACGTCCTGCTTCGTGATGCGGCCGTCGCGGCCCGTGCCGGCAACGTCGCTGCCCGACAGACCTTGCTCCGCCATCAGCTTCGAAGCGGCGGGCGATGCGACCGTGCTGCTGCCCGTCGATGCGGCAGCGGCAGCGGCCGGTGCGGCTGCGGGAGCAGCGGCTGCAGCCGGTGCGGCAGCAGCAGCGGGCGCGGCAACGGCGCCAGCCTTGGCTTCCGTGTCGATCTTCGCGATCAGCTGTTCGCTCGTGACGGTTGCGCCGTCACCGACGAGGATCTCGGCCAGCACGCCGGCAGCCGGCGCGGGCACTTCGAGCACGACCTTATCGGTTTCGATCTCGATGACGACTTCGTCCTGGGCAACAGCTTCGCCCGGCTTCTTCTTCCACTGCAGCATCGTGCCTTCCGACACCGACTCCGAAAACTGCGGGACCTTGACTTCTACGATAGCCATGTAATTTTCCTGAATACTTGTCGGGGGACTTTCCCCGTATGACGAACCGGGTCGCGCACGTGAGCGCGGGAAAGCGCGTGATCCATGAGTCGCGCTTTCCCGGTTCGATTCGCTCTATGTGTGCTTACTTCGCGAGTTGCGCGCCCTTCAGGCGGCCGAACGCACCTTCGATCAGCGACTTCTGCTGCTCGTAGTGCTTCGCGTAGTAGCCGACGGCCGGCGAGGCGGAAGCGGGACGGCCGCTGTAGGCGAGCTTCTGTCCTTCCTTCATGCCTTCCTTCAGGTGGTGCTCGATGTAGAACCACGGGCCCTGATTCTGCGGCTCGTCCTGCACCCAGACCACTTCGGTCGCGTTGTCGTACTTCTTCATTTCCGCTTCGAACTGCTTGTGCGCGAACGGATAGAGCTGTTCGATACGGATGATCGCGACGTCGTTCGACTTCGATTCGCGGCGATGCGCGACGAGGTCGTAGTACACGCGGCCCGAGCAGGCGACCACGCGCTTGACCTTCTTCGCGTCGATCGCGTCGTCCACTTCACCGATGACCGGCTGGAACGTGCCCTTCGCGAGTTCGGACAGATCCGACACGGCTTCCTTGTGACGCAGCAGCGACTTCGGCGTGAAGATGATGAGCGGCTTGCGGAACAGGCGGATCATCTGGCGGCGCAGCACGTGGAAGATCTGTGCCGGCGTGGTCGGCTGAACGACCTGCATGTTGTGCTCGGCGCACAGTTGCAGGAAACGCTCGATACGCGCCGACGAGTGCTCCGGACCCTGACCTTCATAGCCGTGCGGCAGCAGCATCGTGAGACCCGAAACACGGCCCCACTTCACTTCGCCCGACGAGATGAACTGGTCGATCACGACTTGCGCGCCGTTCACGAAGTCGCCGAACTGACCTTCCCACGCGACGAGCGTGTTCGGCTCAGCCGTCGAATAGCCGTACTCGAAGCCGAGCACCGCTTCTTCGGAGAGCACCGAGTCGATCACCGTGAACTGCGCCTGGTTCTCGCCGATGTTCTGCAGCGGGATGTAGGTGCCGTCGTTCCAGCGCTCGCGGTTCTGATCGTGCAGCACCGCGTGACGGTGCGTGAACGTGCCACGGCCCGAATCCTGGCCCGTGAGACGCACGGCGTAGCCCGAAGCGACCAGCGAGGCGAACGCGAGGTGCTCGCCCATGCCCCAGTCGAGCTTCGCTTCGCCCTTGCCCATCGCGCGGCGGTCGTTGATGACGCGCTCGACCAGCGGGTGAACCTTGAAGTTCTCGGGGATCGTGGTGATGCGCTCGGCCAGACGCTTGAGCTCGGCGAGCGGCACGGCCGTGTCGGCGGCGTCGGTCCACTTGCGGTTCAGGAACGGCACCCAGTCCACCGCGTACTTGCTCTTGTAGTTCGAGAGCACGGGGTCGATCGTGTGGTGGCCTTCGTCCATCGCGGCGCGGTAGGCCTTGATGTAGTTGTCGCCGTCTTCAGCCGTGATGACGCCCTGCTGCACGAGCTTCTCGGCGTACAGCGCACGGGTGCCCGGGTGCTTCGCGATGGTCTTGTACATCAGCGGCTGCGTGACCGCCGGGGTGTCCTGCTCGTTGTGGCCGAGCTTGCGGAAGCAGATGATGTCGACCACGACATCCTTGTGGAACTGCATGCGGAAATCGACCGCGAGCTGGATTGCCAGCACGACCGCTTCCGGATCGTCGCCGTTCACGTGCAGAACGGGCGCCTCGATCATCTTGACGACGTCGGTACAGTAGAGCGTCGAGCGTGCGTCGCGCGGGTCCGAGGTCGTGAAGCCGATCTGGTTGTTGATGACGATGTGCAGCGTGCCGTGCGTGCCGTAACCGCGCGTTTGCGCGAGGTTCAGCGTTTCCATCACGACGCCCTGGCCCGCGAAGGCCGCGTCGCCGTGGATCTGCACCGGCAGCACTTGCAGGCCGTTGTCGTCGCCGCGGCGATCCATACGGGCCTTCGCCGAGCCCTCGACCACCGGGTTGACGATTTCGAGGTGCGACGGGTTGAACGCGAGCGACAGGTGGACCGGACCGCCTTCAGTGGCGATGTCCGACGAGAAGCCCTTGTGGTACTTCACGTCGCCGGCCGGCAGGTCGTCCACGTGCTTGCCTTCGAATTCGGCAAACAGGTCCGACGGCATCTTGCCGAGCGTGTTCACGAGCACGTTCAGGCGGCCGCGGTGGGCCATGCCGATGACGATTTCCTGCACGCCCTTCGCGCCCGCGTGACGGACGACTTCGTCCATCGCGGCGATGAAGGACTCGCCGCCTTCGAGCGAGAAGCGCTTCTGGCCGACGTACTTGGTGTGCAGGAAGCGCTCGAGGCCTTCGGCGGCCGTCAGGCGCTGCAGGATGTGCTTCTTCTTGTCGTTCGAGAAGCTCGGCGTCGAGCGGATCGACTCGAGACGCTCCTTCCACCAGCGCTTTTGTTCAGGATCGCTGATGTACATGTACTCGGCGCCGATCGTGCCGCAGTACGTGTCGCGCAGCGCCTTGACGATCTCGCGCAGCGACGCGCGCTCGAAACCGAAATACAGGTTCGTGGCGCTGAACGTCTCGTCCATGTCGGCTTCGGTGAAGTCGTAGAACGCGGGCTCGAGCTCGGGGATGTTCGGACGTTCACGGCGCTTGAGCGGATCGAGATTGGCCCATTGCGAGCCGAGGAATCGATAAGCACCAATCAGGGACTGAACGTATACTTGCTTGCGCGCCGTGGCGAGATCTTCGCCACCGCCGCGCGGGATGAACGCGTTGGCCTTGGCGCGCTGGGCAAACGACTCGACGATCGGCCCATGGGCGATGTCGTTATCGGTCGTGCCGCTCGACGACGGCACGTTTTGCAGTGCGTCGAAGTATTCACGCCAGGTGTCCGGTACGGACGCAGGGTTATCAAGATATGCTTCGTATAGCTCTTCGACATACGGAGCATTGCCGCCGAACAGGTAGGAGTTCAGCTGAAACTGCTTCATCGTTTCCGACATTTACGCTCACCTTTCTTCGAGTTTCTCGAGAAATAGCGGGTTACTCAACCTTCCGCGCCACGGCCTGACCGTTTAGCGGATTGCGAATCAAGTCTGCTTGGAAGGACCTAAATCATGCATCCGCGGAGGATATCACAGAAGTGATACTCCCCATAGATTGCAATGTGGCACAAGCGCACACGCAAACCCTTTGCAGACGGGCCTTTGCGGCGTTTGCAACGCACTCTTCTTGCACTGCAGCGCAATTACCGCCGGATGCAAAAAAGCCGCCCACAAAGAGGCGGCTTTCTTGTCTCCGTACTTGCATTGCAGTGCGCAAAAAATCAACGACTACGCTTACTCGGCAGCGGCTTCGCGGCTTGCGCGGCGACGCTCGTGCTCTTTCAGATGGCGCTTGCGCAGACGGATCGACTGCGGCGTGACTTCCACGAGCTCGTCGTCGTCGATGAATTCCACGGCGTACTCGAGCGACATCTGGATCGGCGGCACGAGGCGCACGGCTTCGTCGGTGCCCGAGGCGCGCACGTTGGTGAGCTGCTTGCCCTTGATCGGATTCACGACGAGGTCGTTGTCGCGGCTATGGATGCCGATGATCATGCCTTCGTACAGCGCGTCGCCCGGCTTCACGAACATGCGGCCGCGGTCCTGCAGCTTCCACAGCGCGTAGGCGACGGCGGCGCCATCGTCCTGCGAGATCAGCACGCCGTTGCGGCGCTCGCCGAGCGAGCCTTCGCGGATCGGACCGTATTCGTCGAACACGTGGCTCATCAGCCCCGTACCGCGCGTGAGCGTCATGAACTCGCCCTGGAAGCCGATCAGGCCGCGCGCCGGAATCTTGTATTCCAGACGCGTGCGGCCGCGGCTGTCCGAGGCCATGTCGAGCATTTCTCCCTTGCGGCGCCCCAGCTCTTCCATCACGCCGCCCTGGTGGGCGTCTTCGACGTCGACCGTCAGCAGTTCGTACGGCTCCATCTTCACGCCGTCGACTTCGTGCAGCACCACGCGCGGACGCGACACGGCCAGCTCGTAGCCTTCGCGGCGCATGTTTTCGATCAGGATCGTCAGGTGCAGCTCGCCACGGCCCGAGACTTCGAACGTGGTTTCGTCGCCGGTGTCCTTCACGCGCAGCGCCACGTTGTGGTTCAGCTCCTTCGTGAGACGGTCGCGGATCTGGCGGCTCGTCACGAACTTGCCTTCGCGGCCGGCGAGCGGCGACGAGTTCACGAGGAAGTTCATCGTGAGCGTCGGCTCATCCACCGTGATCATCGGCAGCGCTTCGGGGGTATCGACCGCGCAGATCGTCGCGCCGATGCCGATATCTTCAATGCCGTTGATCAGCACGATGTCGCCGGCTTCGGCCGATTCGACCTGCACGCGCTCGAGGCCGCTGAACGACAGCACCTGGTTGATCTTGCGGTTCATCACGTCGCCGTCCGGGCCGAAGCGCAGCGCCACCGGCTGACCCGGCTTGATGCGGCCACGCTTGATGCGGCCCACGCCGATACGGCCGACGTAGGTCGAGTAGTCGAGCGAGGTGATCTGGAGCTGGAGCGGACCCTCCGGATCGGCGTCGCGCACCGGCACGTGCTCGAGGATCGCCTCGAACAGCGGACGCATGTCGCCATCGCGCGCATCGGCGGAGAGCGACGCGTAGCCGTTCAGGCCCGAGGCGTAGACGACCGGGAAGTCGAGCTGCTCTTCGGTCGCGCCGAGCTTGTCGAACAGGTCGAACGTCTGGTTGATCACCCAGTCGATACGCGCGCCCGGACGGTCGATCTTGTTGACGACGACGATGGGCTTCAGACCGAGCGCGAGCGCCTTCTTCGTGACGAAGCGCGTTTGCGGCATCGGGCCTTCCACGGCGTCGACGAGCAGCAGCACCGAGTCGACCATCGAGAGCACGCGCTCCACTTCGCCACCGAAGTCGGCGTGGCCCGGGGTGTCGACGATGTTGATGTGGGTGCCTTCGTACTCGACCGCGCAGTTCTTCGCGAGAATCGTGATCCCGCGCTCTTTTTCGATGTCGTTCGAGTCCATGACGCGTTCGGCGATCTGCTGGTTGTCGCGGAAGGTGCCGGACTGGCGCAGCAGTTGGTCGACGAGCGTGGTCTTGCCGTGGTCGACGTGGGCAATGATGGCGATGTTGCGAAGGGCGCGGGACATAGGAACCTGGGTACAGTTGAGTGCGCCGCGCATGCCCTGCTGGCAGGCCCGGCTCGGGCACGCGGCCGCCGCCTCGATCCGCCCGGGACTTTCGGCCGGCGGATCAGTTCAGCATCGCTGCGATGACGCACTTTTGGGAACCTGAAATTATAGCACGTGTGGATGAATTGATCGTGCTCATACCCAAGGCGCGCCAATGGGCTCAAGTGGGCGCCCTGGTCGCAGTCTTCCGGCTGGACTAGCGCAGCCGCTCGTGGCAGAGCGCTCCGCCGGGGGCAATTTGCTCACGCGCATCTGGCCCAATTAAGACCTTACCCGGCAAAGGTTTCTTCGCCCTGCCACAATAAATCCTTGCCGCGTCAACTAACGGACCCTATAATTGCTGCCTGGTCAATCATTGCAGTCGCAGCAGAAACATGACGGATCCGACTCCCACGGTACCTCCCGAAGTCCGCGATTACGACTTCGGCGAAAGCGTTGGCTACCTCATTTCGCGGGTGAAATCGACGATGTCGAACCTGATCACCCAGCGCACCGTCGCCGAACTCGGCGTGACGAGCCAGCAAGCGAGCGTGCTGTTCATGGTGGCGAGCGGCAAGTGCGTGCTCGCGGCGGAGCTCGCGCGCGAGTACGGCATCGACGCGAGCGCGGTGACGCGCCTCGTCGACCGGCTGGAAAAGCGCGGCCTCCTCAAGCGCGTGCGCAGCTCCGAGGACCGCCGCGCCGTGCGCCTTGCGCTCACGCCCGAGGGCGAGGCCATCGCCGCGCGCATGCCGGCGATCTTCACGAGCGTGACGGATCAGCTCTCGCAGGGCCTCACGCCCGAGGAAATCGGCTTCCTGAAGAGCATGTTGCGGCGGGTTCTCTCCAATAGCTGCGAAGCTATCCAGAATTCGGGCCCGGGTGCGGGGCAAAACCCGCCGGCCAATTGATGACGCGGCAAGCAAATTTGAGATCGCTGCAAACAAAAATAGCTGCAACGTCCAGTATTACCTCACCTTCTCACGCCATGAGACGAGCAATGAAACCTCAAACCCAGTTTGCGCCAGCGCTCTCCTGCCGGGGAGCCGTCGCCGCCGCGGTGGCGACACTCGCGCTCGCGGGCTGCGCGAACTACTTCGGCGTCAAGAGCGACAAGACCATCGCGCAACCGCAACAGTTCGAGACCTCGCAGAGCATTCCGGCCGAGGGCGGCCAATGGCCGACGCTCGATTGGGCGCAGCAGTTCGGCGACCCGCAGCTGCCCAGGCTGATCGACGAAGCGCTCGAGGGCAACCCCACCATCGCGCAGGCGCAGGCGCGCATCGCCAAGGCATCGTCGTATATCGATACGTCGAAAGCGGCGCTCTACCCGAAGGCCAACGCGAGCTATTCGTGGACCCGCGAGATCTACACGGAAAACACGATCTTCCCGCCGCCTTACGGTGGCAGCTGGTATAGCGAGAACAACGTCCTCGCGAGCGCGTCGTGGGATCTGGACCTCTGGGGCAAGAACCGCCAGCGCCTCGCCCAGGCCGTCTCGCAGCAGCGCGCCGCCCAGGCCGACATGCAGCAGGCGCGCATCACGCTCGCCGCCTCGGTCGCGCGCACCTACAACCAGCTCGCCCAGCTCTACGCGCTGCGCGACATCGCCGCGCGCGAAATCGACAACCGCAAGACCATCGGCACGATCACCGACGGCCGCGTGGTGGCGGGCCTCGACACCAACGTCGAGCGCCAGACCGCGAACGGCAACATCGCGACGAGCCAGGCCAACCTCACGCAGATCGACGGCCAGATCCAGAACGTGCGCTATCAGCTGGGCGCGCTGCTCGGCAAGGGCCCGGACCGCGGCCTGCAGATCGCGCAGCCGGTGCTCAACCCGGTCGCCAAGGTGGCCCTGCCCAGCAACCTGCCCGCCGACCTCGTGGCGCGCCGGCCCGACATCGTCGCCGCGCGCTGGCAGGTCGAGGCCGCGATGCACGACGTGAAGGAAGCCAAGGCCGAGTTCTATCCGGACGTGAACCTCGCGGCGGCCGCCGGCCTCGATGCATTCGGCTGGGGCAAATTCCTCACCTTCTCGAGCCGTCAGATGAACTTCGGCCCGGCCGTGCATCTGCCGATCTTCGACGCGGGCGCGCTGCGCGCGCAGTTGAAGGGCCGCTATGCCGACTTCGACCTCGATGTGGCGAACTACAACCAGACGCTCATCAACGCGTTCCAGGAAGTGGCCACGCAGGTCTCGTCGATCCGCTCGGCGGACCAGCAGCTCGTGGACGCCCAGCGCGCGCTCGACGCCTCGACCAAGGCGTACCAGCTCGCCGTGATTCGCTACAAGGCGGGGCTCTCGGAGCAGCTCCAGGTGCTCAACGCCGACCAGAACCGTCTCGCCGCGGAGCAAACCGTCTCGAACCTCAAGATGCAGCGCCGCGACCAGCAGATGGCGCTCATCACGGCGCTCGGCGGCGGCTTCGACGCGCACGACGCAGGCCTTGTGCCACCGGTCGAAACCGGCAGCGACGCCCCAAGTGCAAACGGCCAAAGCGACGTGAACGGCGGCCCGTGGCGCGACGCGCCGTGGACCGTGCCGCCCGCGCCCTCGGCGGCCTCGTCCGCAAGCGCCGCCACGGCCGCGAACTGAACACCAACACTCGAACGAACAGCACGCACGAACCCGGAGATCCTTCCATGAGCACCCCCCAGCAACCGGCGGCCAATCCGCAGCCGAACGCGACCAACGGCAAGCGCAAGCGCATGATGACGCTGCTTGTGCTCGTGATCGTGATTGCAGCCATTGCCTACGGCCTCTACTACTTCCTCGTCGCGCGCTTCACGGAGAGCACCGACGACGCCTACGTGAACGGCAACGTCGTGCAGATCACGCCGCAGGTGACCGGCACGGTGATCGCCGTGAACGCCGACGACACGCAGACCGTTAAGATCGGCGACTCGCTTGTCGAGCTCGACCCCGCCGACTCGCGCATCGCGCTGCAACAGGCCGAGGCGAATCTCGGCCAGACGGTGCGCCAGGTGCGCGGCCTGTTCGCCGACGACAGCCAGTACCAGGCGCAAGTCGCCCAACGCCAGTCCGACCTCTCGCGCGCCCAGGACGACCTGCGCCGCCGCATGGAAGTCGCGCAGACGGGCGCCGTCTCGCAGGAAGAAATCTCGCACGCCCGCGACGCCGTGAAGAGCGCCGAGGCTGCGCTCGAAGCCGCGCAGCAGCAGCTCGCCGCGAACCGTGCGCTCACCGCGAACACCACCATCGCCAATCATCCGAACGTGATGGCCGCCGCGGCCAAGGTGCGCGACGCCTATCTCGCCAACGCGCGCAACACGCTACCCGCGCCGGTGACCGGCTACGTGGCCAAGCGCTCGGTGCAGGTGGGGCAGCGCGTTTCGCCTGGCACGCCGCTGATGTCGGTGGTGCCGCTGAACGCCGTGTGGGTGGACGCCAACTTCAAGGAAGTGCAGCTCAAGCACATGAGCATCGGCCAGCCGGTCGAGATGACGGCGGACGTGTACGGCTCGTCGGTGGTCTTTCACGGCAAGGTGGTGGGCTTCTCGGCGGGCACGGGCTCGGCCTTCTCGCTGTTGCCCGCGCAGAACGCCACGGGTAACTGGATCAAGGTGGTGCAGCGCCTGCCGGTGCGCATCTCGCTCGATCCGCAAGAGCTCGAGAAGCATCCGCTGCGCATCGGCCTTTCGATGCAGGTGGACGTGAACATCAAGAACGAAACGGGCCAGCTCGGCAACGCGCCGAACACGGTTTATCAGACCGACGTGTTCGCGAAGTACGGCGACGAAGCCGATGCGGAAATCGCCCGCATCATCGCGGAGAACGCTGGTCAGAGCGCGGCCAGGGCGCAAGTTTCGTCGGCTGCCACCGGAGCCGGCGCGGCGAAACCCGCAGCCAGGCTGATGTAAGCCCGCGCGCCACCCGGAAGTCAACCACGAAGCACTCAATGGCAGCACAACAACCCGTAGTCCATCCGCCGTTGCAAGGCGCGCAACTCGTGATCGGCACCATCGCGGTGTCGCTCGCGGTGTTCATGAACGTGCTGGACACCTCGATCGCGAACGTGTCGATCCCGTCGATCTCGGGCGACCTCGGCGTCGCCTCCGATCAGGGCACGTGGGTCATCACCTCGTTCGCGGTCGCCAACGCGATCTCCGTGCCGCTCACGGGCTGGCTCACCGAGCGCATCGGCCAGGTGCGCCTGTTCATGGCGTCGATCATCCTGTTCGTGATCTCGTCGTGGATGTGCGGCCTCGCGCCCACGCTGCCCTTCCTGCTCGCCTCGCGCGTGCTGCAGGGCGCGGTGGCGGGCCCGATGATCCCGCTTTCGCAAACGCTGCTGCTCGCGAGCTATCCGCGCGCGAAGGCGCCCATCGCGCTCTCGATGTGGTCGATGACCACGCTGATCGCGCCGGTGGCGGGGCCCATTCTCGGCGGCTGGATCTCGGACAATATCTCGTGGCCGTGGATCTTCTATGTGAACATCCCCGTGGGCATCGTGGCCGCGATCGCGACGTGGACGATCTTCCGCAACCGCGATTCGGCCGTCAAAAAGGCGCCCATCGACGGCGTGGGCCTGGGACTCCTGATCGTCTGGGTCGGCTCGCTGCAGATCATGCTCGACAAGGGTAAGGACCTCGACTGGTTCGCCTCCACCACCATCGTCGTGCTCGCGCTCACGGCGGTCATCGCGTTCGCGTTCTTCGTGATCTGGGAGCTGACCGCCGATCACCCGGTGGTCGATCTCTCGCTGTTCGCGAGGCGCAACTTCACGGGCGCGACGATCGCGCTCTCGGTGGGCTATGGCCTCTACTTCGGCAATCTCGTGCTGCTGCCGTTGTGGCTGCAAACCACGCTCGGCTACACCGCGACCGACGCGGGCATCGTGATGGCGCCCGTGGGCTTCTTCGCGATCATGCTCTCGCCGATCACGGGCCGCATCCTGCCGCGCACCGACCCGCGCTATATCGCGACGGCGGCGTTCGTGGTGTTCGCGCTGTGCTTCTGGATGCGCTCGCAGTACACGACCGGCGTGGATACCTGGGCGCTCACGGTGCCCACCTTGATCCAGGGGATCGGCATGGCGGGCCTGTTCATCCCGCTCGTCTCGATCACGCTTTCGGGCCTGCCCGGCAACCGCATTCCGGCGGCTTCGGGTCTGTCGAACTTCGTGCGGATCATGTGCGGCGGCATCGGCACCTCGATCTTCGAGACGGCATGGGACCATCGCACGACGTTCCACCACGCGCGCCTCACCGAGCAAGCCACGCCGACCAACCCGATCTTCAACCAGTCGATGCAGCAGATGCAGAACGCGACCGGGCTCGATCCCTCGCAGGCGCATGGCATGTTCGACCGCATGGTCACGCAGCAGGCGGCCCAGCTCGGCGTGAACGACCTGTTCTGGATTTCCTCGGCGATCTTCATCGTGCTGATCGGGCTGATCTGGATCACGCGCCCCGAACGCACCAGCAGCGCCGATGCGGGCGCGGCGGCTTCGGCGGCGCATTGAGGCCGCATCTCGCTCAAGCCGCACCCATAAAAATGGCACGTCCGGTTCAACTTATGTGGTGTAGGTAGACGCTACTATTCGCCTCAAAAACAGCCACCAAGGCAAGCCCCTGGTGGCTTTTTTCGCCGTTGGTCTATCTATATATGGTGCGATACCTGTACGCATAGTAACCGGCTTACTAAAGCGGCCGCTATGAACTGCAGAAACATACACTTTCCGTGGAGCACCGGAGCCAGCAACCTCGCCCCTCTAGGTGGACGGTGGTTATTGGTGGCGTTGAGCCACCCGATAGCCCGTGGCGAGACGAGGTGTACAAGGACTATCCGGCACCAATTGTCAGGCGCGTAGGCGACGCCGAGCGAACCGACGTCGCCACGTTCGGGATGGTGCCGCGCAAGCACACGGAACTGCTCACGTTCCTCGTTATCGGGCAGCTGTTCGCGTTTGCGCACACCGGTGAATGGCTGCGTACTGACCATCTCATCAAGTCGGCTCAGATGTGGCTTAGCTCCAATGGCGCAGCATGCGATTGGTTGGAGCACGCACAACTGGTCGAGGTGTGCCGGGCGGTTGCCATCAAGGCGCTCGACTTGCCGTTTCCTGCAGTCGAGGCCGACATGGTGCTGTTTTTCAATCTGAATCGAGGCTGGTTTCTCGACTATAGGAAGCTCGTGGTCCAGCAGATTCACGCAATGTGCGTTGCGCATCTCTCCCACGCCGCGAGCATGATATAGACGTTCGACCGCCGTCAGCGTCGGAAACGTACGCTTTTCGGACAATTCGTCCCAGCTCATGCTTGCAGTCGCACAAATTTCAGTAAAGGCCAGTTGTCACGAGTCTGGTGTCCACAAGCTCGCCGACCGCGTGAACCGGGCTCGCGCCACGTTTGACAGTTTGAGTTACCGGCAGCGACGCCTTCATGGCACACCTCAGCGTGTTGGGCCCGCAACTGCGCTCGTGAGCGATGGCCATCGACGCATTGGCAGATTACGTCAGCCGGTCGGCATATCATTTGTAGCCCTTCGACCGCCAGAAATTGGGAATGGGAATGGCCAGCCAGCGCTTCTCGCGTGTTCCGCACCCACTAGCAGACGTACGGTTTCGAACCGGCCAAAGGGTTTGCGACATTAGTGGTGACGCAGACTCAAACAATTAAGCAAAAACAGAATATGTGTTGCGCGTTTAGTGTTTTATGCTATATACAGACGAATTACAGTGATTTTTCACATGTGTGATAGGTTTTTTTGAGATTTTTTTCGTTATTAGGCCTTGACCGGCGAGCGAAGCAGGATTACCTTCGATCAGAGCAGTGACAGGAGTGCTTCTTGTCTGGGCGGACGCAACTGCGGTCATATCGATAGGAGTGCGTAATGTTGCGATTTGCGGCCATTCAAGACCAACCGGCTTAGCGCGGGCAGAAGCGCGGCGGGCAAGTAGCCTCCATTGTTCGACGAGACTGTCGGGGTCGTCACTCCGCGCACCTTCACGACGCTGACCTTCAATTCTAACGAGCACCCTCTCATGAAGCGCTTCCACAAACCGGGTGACGAGAAGCGCTCCGTTGTCATCGTGCGACCGTCGGACTATGAGAACTGGCTGAGCAGCAACTCGACGGACGAAGCGTGTTCGTTCCTGAATCTCTTCCCCGTGGAACTGATGCATGCCGAGGCGTTCCCCGCGCCGCCGCGTGAGCCAAAGAACACAACAGACGCGCCGAAAGCACAAGCCGCGAAATGACGAATATGGACGAAGAGGCGAAGGCGGAGCTGCTTACATTCCTCGTGGTCGGGCAGCTGTTCGCGTTTGCTCGCACCGGCGAATGGTTGCGCACGGACCATCTCATCAAGTCGTCACAGATGTGGCTTAGCTCCAATGGCGCGGCATGCGATTGGTTGGAGCGCGCACAGCTCGTCGAGGCGTGTCGGGTGGTTGCCATCAAGGCGCTGGACTTGCCGTTTCCTGAAGTCGAGGCCGACCTAGTGCAGCTCTTCAATTTGAATCGAGGTTGGTTTCTCGATTATAGGAAGCCAGAGGTCCAGCAGATTCACGCGATGAGCGTTGCTCATCTCTCCCGCGATGCAAGCATGATTTAGAGTCGCTAAACTACGAGGCCCTCACATGGCAAGCGGCCAGCAGCGTGGCGAAGAAAACTTAGCCACCTTCCTGTCGTGGATGGCGAGCAAGACCGACGCCGACTTCCGGGAGATGACGACCCGAGGGCAACTCTCACGTCAGGAGATTTCACGTGAGTGCGGCTTCGCCCGCTCGGTTATTGCGCAGAACCCTCGCGTCAAGGACGCTCTGAGAGAACTCGAGAATGGGTTGCGTAAGCGCGGAGTGCTGCCCGTCGCGGCAGAAACTGCCGAACCGACCGCTACGCTGCCATCGCTGGCGACAATACATCGGGCCGCGGCTGACCAGGCACACCTGAAGCGCCTCGAATCAGAAAACGCCGCACTGCGCGCGGAAATTACGAAACTGCGCGCCAACCTCGAACACTTCCGGCTGATGGAGTCGCTGCTGGCGGAAACCGGAAGGCTGCCGCGATGACCCCGCCCCCTACCGTCACAGTGCGCGTGAGCACTATTCGCAGCCAGAACCCGTTCGGGCGCAGTGGCGCAATCTTCACGGGCGTCGAGGTCGATAGCCAGGGCTGGCGGGTCGACACAAAAAAACACTACGTCGTTAAGGCCTCCAACCAGGTGTTGCAGGCGGCCGTGGAGCGCGGCCAGCTATGGAGTGTGTCGGGAACGCCCGAAGCCAATACCATCGTCGTCAACGGCTACCAAATCACGGAAGCGACGATCGTCGCGACCGCGATGCAACTGCTACGCCCGTCGGGTGAGTACATCATCACCGTACTAGGCGAAGGCGAAGCCTTCGCCGGCATCGGTCAGGTCAAGGCGCGGCGGCTGTGGGACCAATTCGGCCAGGAACTTTATGCGATCCTGGACCGGGGCGACGTGTCGAGACTGGTTGATGTCCTCCCGCGCCGCATGGCGGAACAACTCGCTGAAGCCTGGAGCCACTGGGGTGACACCTTCACCCTGCAATGGCTTCAGTCCAAGGGGCTGCCGGTGCCGTTAGGGCGCAAACTGTTAGCGTTCTTCAAGCGGGACGCTGCGACGAAGATCGAGGAAGACCCCTACCGTCTGATCAGCTTCGCAGCGTCCTGGAAGACCGTTGATACCTTGGCGCGACGAACCTTCGGAATCGAGCCTGATGATCCACGCCGACTGACAGGGGGATTGGACGAGGCGCTGCACGCGGCTTTCGATGCGGGGCACACCTGCGTTGGAAAGATGCAATTTAAGCGCCGCGTGGCGGAACTGTTGCCTGGGGTGGACGACATCGCCATCGATGCAGCCCTGAGTGCGGCAGAGCAGAGTGGCAGGCTCATTCGACGTGCTGAAACACTCCATGCGCCGGGGCCCTACCTCATGGAATGCACGGTGGTCCAAGCAATCGTGGAACGGCTGACGCAGCCTGATCCACTCCTGGATGACGCATCACTGGAATCGCTTGTGAACGCCTATGTGAAGAAAGTGCGAGCCGACGTCGGCGATCCCGGCTTCCAGCTCAACGTGATGCAGCGCGAGGCGCTGACGGTAGCTAACGCCAAGCGGTTCTCGATCATCACAGGCGGAGCGGGAACGGGAAAGACCACCGTGCTGCGTGCCTTGTTTCGTATCTGTGATGCTGCCGGTCTTGCCGTTTACCCGATGGCACTGTCTGGTCGTGCTGCGAAGCGCATCGGCGAGGCTACCGGCCTCAAGGCCCAGACAATCGCGGGATTTCTCAAGAACTTCGCGCCGGACGACGCCCCGCAGAAGGCGGTGGCCGTCATCGACGAGGCCTCGATGGTCGATCTGCCCTCCATCTACCGGGTAATCCGCTGCCTTCCATCGGAATATCGCATCGTGCTTGTAGGCGATCCGCACCAACTGCCTCCCGTCGGGCCGGGCCTGCTGCTTCACGAGCTGGCCCACGACAGCGGTATCCCCATCGTCGAACTGGCCGAAGTACGGCGCTACGGCGGAGAGATCGCTCGGGCAGCCGCTTCTATACGGGCGGGGAAGTGGCCCGAACTCCCGGGCCAACCGGAGAACGACATTGCTTTTATTCCCTGTGCGCCATCAGAAGTCAATGGCACCGTGTTAAGGCTCTATGGGCAAGACCGCGCAGGCAGCCAGATCCTGTGCGCCACCCGCAACGCCCTGGCCGGGGGCACCCGACCTATCAACGCCCAGAGCCAGCAGAGCTTCAACCGCGAGGGAGAAGAGCTGATGCTCTGGAATATCGAACACGACCTGTGGCAAGGCACGGGTTTTAGGGTAGGCGATCCGGTGATCTGCCTCAAGAACGATTGGGAGATAGACCTGCAAAACGGCTCCGTAGGCATCGTTCTGTCGGTAGCGTCCCAAATGCTGGGCGAGCCCACCCGGCGCAGCCTTGGACAAATCCATTGGGACGACGGACGGGTGCGCGATCTGACTGCCGATCTGCTGAACCACCTCGAGCTTGCCTATGCCATCACGATCCACAAGTCTCAGGGGTCAGCCTTCCGCCGTGTGATCTTGCCCGTTACCGCGAGCAAGCTGCTGGACCGCACGCTGCTCTACACCGCAGTGACCCGTGCGGAAAAGCAGGTGATCCTCGTCGGCGACGTTGATGCGGCCCGTAAGGCCGTGCTCGCGCAGCGTCGATCCGACGGGCGGCAGGTGGCCATGCGTGGGCTCCTACGGGAGCGAGTCGACGCCATAGCGCCGGAAAACCTCGCAAAAGAATAATGCATGGACCACACCACCATCCGCGCCAGCGTGTACCGCGACAACACGGGCGTCTTAATGGAGATCCCCGTCATTCTGACCGAAGGCGGCCCACTCCAACCGCTGGTGGACTACCTGCTGGAATGCAACCGCAGCTTCTCGTGGATGCAGAAAATGACCCAGGGGGTGGGCTTACTGCTGGACTACATGGCGGCAAACCACGATTGCTTCGACGACTCGCGGGAATTGTTTCGAACTTTCGTACAACGCCTTTATTCCGGGACGATAGGCGAGGACGGCACCGACCCCAGCGGTCTTTACTGGCTGGGCATGAGCCAGTCTCTCGTGCGGCAACTGACAAATCAGCTGTCCCAGTTCTCCGACTGGATCGCTGAGAAGCAAGGCACAAGCCCGATCAACCCCTGGCGCGAAGCGACCCGGTACGAAGAGAGGCTGAATTGGGCGGCATGGCACCAGAAACACGATCGGGTGTTCCTAGCACATACCTGGGATAAGCAAGGGGCATCAGAGTCCGCAAAGCGGGCGCGTAGCGTCCTGCTCAAGCGCAATCCGGTTGTAGATCACGAAGGTGTTAAACGCTTCCCTGAAGACCGGATCCAAGATCTGCTCTTCAAGGGCTTCATTGTCCCCGGCAAGCAGACAAGTCCGCGCATCGAGGAGCGCCTGAACCTGCGCGACATCCTGATCACGATGCTGACGGACTACGGTGGACTGCGCATGTCGGAGCCATTTCATCTCTATGTCCATGATGTCCAGCCCGACCCCCTTCACCCTGAGCGGGCACATGTCCGAGTGTTTCATCCCAGCTTGGGCCTCGCACCGAACGACTGGCTTGATGCGAACGGCCGACCTGTCAGATGCAACCGCGAAGCATATCTGCGTGGCAAGCACGGACTGAGACCCAGGGACCAGTATTACTCGACGGACCAGTTGCACGCGGGCTGGAAGGGCAATGCGCTCGACAGCAAGGCGTACTTCATGCATGTGCATTGGTTTCCCACGTGGAGCGGCGAAGTGTTCATGAAGCTCTGGATCTTCTACATGGCCAAGCGCGCGCAGAAAGAGTGCGACCACCCGTTCGCTTTTGTCACCGAAGAGGGCAAGCCGTATTCGATCGATTCGTTCGAGCGTGCCCACCGCCGCGCGGTGGAGCGCATCGGCCTGACGCCGGCGAAGGCCTTGGGCACCTCCCCCCACGGGCACCGCCACGATTACGGTCATCGGCTGACGGACGCCGAGATCGATCCGATCCTGCTCATGAAGGCGTTTCACCATAAATCGCTGGAGTCGCAGGTGGTTTATACGGAACCCGACCGGGTACGGCTGACGCGAGCACTCGACGACGCGACGGCGCGACTAGATCGGGGTCGGACGCTGCCGCCTCCGGACTTCGCCAGCTACGGCTTTACCGATGTCGATCCCCTAGGGCTGCTGTCCGGCCCGAACCCGAGACTTAGGAGAACCTAATATGGGCTGCATGGGTGTCAAAAAGATAGTCGGCAAGTTCGATCCCGAATTCCGCTTCCTGCTCGACTTCGATCCTGCCTTTGAGGACTGGCGGGCGCTGGCGGTGGAGTGGTTCCCAACTCAGAAAAGTGTGAAAGCCAAGCAAAGTAACATTACACAGTTCTTCGTGCGGTACCTGCACGAACTGCAACTGGACAAACGCCCCGTCGCACTGCTGGACGCGCGCTCCACGTGGCCGTCGCTGTGGGACGCGTTGGACCTGGCCGACCGGACAGAGAACTCAGCCAAGACCGCCCACAGCGCCATCAGCGATTTCCTGGACTGGGTACTCAAGGAGAAATTTGCGGAGTACAACGCAGAAGGCCGCCGCGTCATTCCTGCCCACTTGCGCAATCCGTTCCCGCGGGTGAGCCACCGCAAGACGGTCGTGAAGTTCGATCCCGAATTCCGTTTCCTGCTTGACGTCGATCCCGCCTTCGAGGACTGGCGGGCGCTGGCAGCGGAGTGGCTCTCAACTCAGAAAGCGCAGATAACCTTCACGCGAGCTGCCATTGCACAGTTCTTCGTGCGGTACCTGCACGAACTGCAATTGGACAAACGCCCCGTCGCACTGCTGGACGCGCGTTCCACGTGGCCGTCGCTGTGGGACGCGTTGGACCTGGCCGACCGGACAGAGGACTCAGCCAAGACCGCCCACAGCGCCATCAGCGACTTCCTGGACTGGGTACTCAAGGAGAAATTTGCGGAGTGCAACGCAGAAGGCTACCGAATCATTCCTGCCCACTTGCGCAATCCGTTCCCGCGGATGAAAGTGAAGAGAATGAACAAGAGGTCGGACCTGGAGTTTCGCTACCTGCTGGAACACGACACCCGCATTGAAGACTGGCGAGCCCTGGCAAGCGAGTGGCTGGACGCCCAACGTACAAACAATGACCAAAAGCGACAAGCCCTCGACAAGTTCCTGCTGACCTACATTATCCAGGGTGGACAGGAACGCAATCCCTACGCTTTCCTGCGCCGCCAGACACGCAAGCCGCCATTCATCGATGTGATGATGGCTGCAAAGAAGGGGGCAGGAGCATTGCCCGGAGATTCCAAACCGAAACGTGGTGACGCAGATTTAAACAACGCTGTACATGACTTTCTCGCGTGGGTGCTCTCGGAGAAGCTCTCAGTCGAAGACGACCTCGGCCATCGCGTCATCCCCGTCGAATTCCATAATCCGGTTTCCAAGCAACTCGGAACTGGTATCGCGGCGACCGAAACCCTGAAAACGCCACTGCCCTACCGCTACATCAAGGAATTGCGGGCCATGCTCGCGCAGGGCCCGACATTCCAGGACTGGAAGTGGGCGCAGCAGGTGATGGACTCCGGTACCCGTGGTGACTGGTTTGCCACAGACCCTGCGCTGGTCAAACCTGATGACCCAGACTGCGTGTGGCGCGAGCGTGTCACAACGAAATACGAGCGCGAGACCTATGCGCTCCCCGAAAAGATCATCGAATTCTGGTCGCCCGTGCGATCCGTGGCCCTCTACCTCAAGCTGGAACTGCCGCTGCGGACGTTCCAGGTACGGATGCTGGACTCGGGCGAAGCCGATACCTGGCGCTATGAGTCCGGCAAGTTCGTTTTGAATGACTGGCCACTCGCCATGGGCGACAAGAAGCGTCCCTCGCAGCGTGGCGTGTTCCATCGAAGCTCGAACGAAGCGGGAGCCGGCTTTTACATCAACACCAACAAGACGGCCGACATCAACAAGGACGAGACGGAAAAGGGCTACACCATCCCCTGGACCTACGAGCCTGCGCTGTACTGGCTGGAGAAGCTGCGCAACTGGCAGAAGCGTTACAACTCCGTTGATGCCCCGACCCTGTGGCTAGACTTGAAAAGCAAGCACTTCGAGCGGACGCCGCCGCACCATGCCGTGCTGAAGGAACGCGGTTCCGCCTGCTTTCTGTTTCGGGATGCCACCGCAAAGGGCGCGGATCGGAGAAAACCAATTTCTAGGGCTACTATTGACCGCATCTGGCATCAGCTTCTTTCCGAGCTGGAAAAACGCTGCGCGAAGGTTGGAGAAACGCTCGATGATGGCTCGCCGATCCGTTTTGTAGTTCCTGGCACCAATGCAACGTACTACCCATTGCATGCTCTGCGCGTCTCGCTGATCACGGCGTTTGCGCTAGAGGGCGGCGTTCCCTTTCCTGTGATCTGCAAGCTCATTGCCGGTCATGAGCGAATCATCATGACGCTGTACTACACCAAGGCGGGCAAGGCATTTGTCACCGAAGTCATGCAGGAGGCCGAACGTCGGATGCTGGCAGATGCAGAGGCCAGCCACAAGCGCTTCCTGATGGAAAGGACCTACCAGGAAATCGAGCAGCGCTTTGCCTACACCAGTCCCGATGCGCTTAACGCCTGCCAGCAGCAAAAGTCAGCAGCGGGTTTCGTCATCGAGGATAAGGGTATCTGCCCGGTCGGGGGCAGTCTGTGCGATGTCGGTGGCGAGCCACTGACAGATCAAAAAAACCAAAAAAGTCTTTTCGCACCTGTTCTCGGCTATCCGCAGGAGCGCAACTGCATACGCTGCCGCTTCTTCCTGAGCGGTCCGGCCTTTCTGCCTGGCCTCGTCGCCCGTTTCAATCAGATTGCCTACGAGGCAACGGAGTGTGCCGAGCGCTACGTTCGTCTGGAGCAGGAAGTCCACGCCCTCGAAGAGGTACGCAGCGTTTGCGAGGAACGCGATCAGATCTTTGCACAGGGGAAAGATCTGGAACGGGAATCCCAGCGCTACGAGGCAGAAGCAGAAAAGGCCAACAAGCTCTTTGGTGATCTCCATGAGTGTATGCGCCTCGTCAAGCGCAGTATCGAAATCGCGAATTCCCACGCGAAGGACTCGGGCGGGATGAGCCTCGTTGCCAACGGCGGGATATCCGACATCCAGTTCGCTTTGGTCGAAACGGAATCCGAAATGCACCAACTCGAAGTCATGTGCGAAAACGCCGTGATCTATCCGGAGGTCGATGCCAGCAAGGCCAACTTGCGGCGCAGCCAGATACTCGATGCCATGCTGGAGATGAACGGCAAGCCACCGGTCTTCTTCCGGCTCAGTCCCGATCAGCAGCTCAATGTCGGCAACGAGGTCATGAAACTGATCCAGGCACGCGCCGGTAGTCTTAAGGGCGCGGTGGAGATTGCGGAAGGCCACCGGATGCTTAAGGACTTCGGCCTGCTTGAGGAGACAGTCAACTTCATTGAAGAAAAGTCTGCCGGCGTTGGCTTCCGGCAGGTGATCGAGGCCGTCCGAAACTCCAAGCGGCAGCCGCGCGCAAATAGCCTTTTTGGAGGATGACGATGCATCCTGACGATCTTCTCGAGCAACTGAAGACGGGGGTCGGCCTGCGCAAGGCCAGGAATCTCGACATCGTGCATGTCGTGTGCCGGGAACAGTACGAGCGCGGCAGCAAGGATTACTCGGTCGCCACCATCGCCCGTCTTTCAGTCGAACGCGGCGGACCCACCGCCCAGACTATCCACAACAAGACGGGTGATGACTTCAAAGGGCTGATCGCGGCTTGGGCTCGGCACACGGACGGAGTCGTCAGAAAGCCCCGCAAGGCCAACGAGAATCCCATCTACGCCGTGCTCGACAAAATCCCCGACCCGGCAGTACGGGCGGTGATGGGCTGCGCCCTAGCCGAGAACCGGAAGCTACGCGGTGAACTCAATGTGCTCAAGCAACAGGCCAATATTGTTGTCGACAAACGCCCATTGGCACCCGCAAACGTGCAGCAGCAAGCTATTCAGATTTTGCCGCCCTCCCATGGCCTGACCGAATCGGAGAAAGAGGCGCTCCGTCATGCAATCAGCGACAAGCTGATGGAGGTTGAGGGCTGGCAGCAGGACGAGAACGGGCGAATTCTCAACTCGAAGGGGCGCGCGATATTCAAGATCGGGTTCGTCTCGGCGATACGAAAAATACTGGGTTCCTGACCCAGAAGAGCGTAAGGCGGGCACCAGAAATGAACTTCAGACGTTTGCACTCCGATATAGATCTGGCTAATCGTGCGCGTACGCGGAGAGCATCACCGGTCTACTAGACCTGCCGGAATCAGCGCTCTAATCTCCTTCCGCACAGCGTTGGACAAACGCGGCCACGCGAGCACCAGCTCCGCAAGTTCATCGTCTTCACAGTAAAAGTAAGCAGCCGGCAAGCAAAGAATCTTCGCCAGGTTCACAGCGGTACCGAAAGGCGGCTCGTTCTCGCCGGTTTCGTATCTGCTTATGCGTGCACTTGCAGTGTGTTCATCAAGGCCAATTCGCACCCCCAGTTTGTCTTGCGGAATTCCGAAGCGTAAACGCGCTTCCCGCAAGCGGCGGCCGAACAAGGTCGATGACTTCTGCTTTTTCATTCTACGAATATCGTAGAATTCGCTTGTTGTTTCTCTACGTAATTCGTAGAATCGCCCAAGCTCGTGCCGACGACGCCACAATTTTAGGCAACGCTTTCGTCTCGTTCCCCGGCATTGCGTTCGCGGCACGCGAACTGCCCATTGATATGCACCGCTGACGTCGAAGATGGACTCCACACGACGCATGCGTCGGTAGCAGACTTCATTTTTACGATCGCTCACTGCGAGAAACCCGCGCGTCTGCGCGGAGGTTTGATGACGGAGATTTATTGGTGACTGCTCCTCGAGCACAGCGTCGCACACGGTCAATCGAGAACTCGGCAGCCGTGCGCCGAATGGTTAAGATGGTTGAACCAGTGGACACAGAGCTGCACCCCCAACCCCGCGTGTGGACGCTGACTTACCGGCAGAACGAGGTGCTCGCAAAGTACCCGCTCTTCTTCCGCGCAGTCCATTTTCCCTGGTCATACCCGGCGAACATTTCGCACTTTGGAATTCTGTGCGGAGGTGGCTGGTATCCAATTATTGAAGCGCTGGCGCGTGATGTCGAGTGCGAGCTACGTGCATTGTTGTACGACCAATTGCAGCTTCCGGACAAAGTCGCAGCCTTGGAAGGTGCACTCGCGACCGGCCGCGTGACCTTCCCGATCCTTCCCATCTGCACGGACATCTCACAAGTCGGTGGTGAACTCAAAGTGGAGTTACTGCTTGGGAGCATGTGCCCGGCGGATATTGCGGAACGCATTCGCTCTTACATAGACATCGCGGAAGCGAGTTCCCGCTATATCTGCGAGAGCTGCGGCAGGCCTGGCAAGTATCGCGAAGCCTATTGGCGTCGTGTGTATTGCGATGACTGCACTACGCCGGTGGGCCCCCTGCACCAGGCGTTGACGCCTGCATAAAACGTGTCTGGTCGGCCCCTCGCTGTGGTCGGAGGAGTAGCGCATGCTCGAATACCGTGAGAAAACTGTCCAGGAAGTGGCTGCCTGCACCTGCGACCGGTGTGGGCGCCGGATGAGCCCAGCGGACAGCGACGGCGAATGGCACGAACGGGTGTCGCTCGCTTGGCGCGCCGGGTTCCATTCGGTGTTTGGTGACTGTTCCGAGCTAGGCCTCGACCTGTGTCAGCACTGCGTGAATGCCACCCTCGGCGAGTGGATCCGGGTCTCACACCGCGACCTGAGCGACGGCCTTTCCGATCTGCGCAGCTTGGCGCTGGCCGGAACCACGTCATCGCCCACGTCCGCCGTAGATGCTGCCTACTTTGATTCCCTTCGTGAGTTCATCAGGGCCGCCAACGAGTTACTCGAAAAGAATGGATTGCCGCTCGAAGGAAACCAGAACCTGAAGAAAACTAGCTCAATCGCGGATCTGGCAGGCTGCGTAAAGCCGTCGGTCACTGGTGTGTCCGTGGACGACATGAATGCCTGGCGTGAAAAACCGAGCCTGGCGTGGCGGCTCCTGCGCCTTGCAACGCATGTCTGGGATGACGCGGCCGACGCCGACGCCTGGATGCACCATCCGCATCCTGAACTCGGCGGCAAGACGCCATATGACGCTGCGACGACTGACTCCGACGGCGCCGAGCGGGTGGAAGCCATCTTGGGGCGGATCCTGCATGGGATCCCGACATGAGTAGCTATCGCATGCGCGGCCGCATCGTGGCTGGTCTGCGCCCGATGTTGTCGAGATCAAAACGCAGGAAGCTCGGCGCCGCGAGGAACGCGAGCGACGAAGCACCAGGCTCAGTCGGCGTGTGTCGAAGTGCCAACAACGGAGAAAGAATTTGAGCCCAGAATTGGAAGCCAAGTTGCGCGCCGACTACCCGCTGATCTTTACTGCCCAGCCCATTGGGGATCCCGATGATCCCGAAGTCCCTGCTGTGCCAACGCTATTTGCAACCTGGGGCGTCGAATGCGGCGATGGGTGGTATGACCTGATCGACGCCCTCTGCCTGAACCTTCAGTACGCGACAAAAATCGGCGCGCCACAGGTCGTCGCCCGGCAGGTGAAGGAAAAATTCGGTGGACTCCGCTTTTACTCGGACGGACCAAATGATTATCAGGCGGGCATGATCCAAGTAGCCGCGTTGATGAGCACTCGCCTCTGCGAAGTGTGCGGCAAGCGCGGCAGGTTGGTTCCAAACGACTGGATAAAGACGCGCTGTCCCGAGCACGAAAAAGCCGACAACGAATGAGTCGTTACACGCGGCGCGAGCGTTGCTGGCACTACGGCAGGAGCCGTCCTGGCTGACTAGGTCAGAGTTCGTCGAGGTGGGGGCTCCCACTGAGCGGCGATGGCTCATTTCCCGCATCGCGCACTATTGAACTGGTAACCGTCTCTGGGAGCCGGGAACCTATTTGTCTCGCAGACCACCGCTATGCCTTCAGCATCATCAACGCCGAATTCGGCGCTCGTCCCGCACGCCGCAGACCTTCGTGCGCTCGGCGGGCTGGTTCGCGATTTTAGGCTGCGATGCGAGCTTAACCTTCTCGACGCTGCTGACTATCTTTATGTCGATGTCACTGACTTGAGTCGCATCGAAGATGGATTGTCCGTCGGTACGGATGCTCTCTTTATGGTACTCGCTGGGTTCGGACTAGAGATGCTAGTTATGAAACGGGAAGACGCTAGCGACGCTCTCGAGGCAGTTGGCCACACCGTCGACTGGTACAAGGTGATGGAGCAGCGTTCGCCGGGGCGAGAGCAGCCTGTAGCGGTGCACCTGGTCATGGACAACATGACGCCAACGCTATTCGTCGATTTCGATGGAACCCTCCATGCGGGCAACGCGTACATCGGCGAGGACGATGAGATAACGCTCGACACGGGGCGCCCGCTTCTCGAATTTGCGCCCGTGCTTGCCGAACTGCTTGCACCTTATCCCGATGTTGAGATTGTGCTCACAACGTCGTGGGTCCGTCGCTTGCCAGAGGAGCGCGTCATTGCCCACCTGCCGCCCGAACTGCGGCCGCGCGTCGTCGGCACGACCAGTAGCATTAAGCCACGTCGCAGCTATGTGCTTGATGGCACTGAGCGTACTTATGTCATCGCCAGTTATGTCTATGGCAAACGGCTAAGGCACTGGCTCGCCATCGACGACGCAGTGTTCGGCGCAGAGCGATTCGGACGCGAACCTGGAGAGCTGGTCGACCACTTCCTTCTTCTCGACCCGACGCGCGGCATCAGCGATGAGAATTCACAGCAGCGGATTCGCCTGTGGCTGACCGGCGTGCACCACGAGCACATGGCTCGAATGGAGCCTCGCCGTGGCTATTGAAGACGCAGCGAAATATCTCGCTGGAGCCGGGGCAACAAGGCAACGCCGTACGACATGAACCGGTTTCTCCCACCTGCTCAGCGGCCATGCACGACGCCGCCTCCAGTTATTACGGGTGGGTGCTGTATCTCGACTTCGACGGGGTGCTCCATCCGGAAGATGTCTGGCGGCGGCCCAAATTCGGGCCATACGTCGCTACGCCACCCGGACACACACTCTTCGAGGACGCGTCGTTGCTCGTGGCGCTGTTGAACCCTTACAAAAGCGACGGTGGTACGAAGCCGCCCTTGTACGGCGCCTTCCGGGCCGGTCGCGTATGGCAACTGCCCCAATTCCTGCTGATGCTGACACCGACACAGGTCCGGAACGCTGCTATAGATGAGACAAATCACGACGTCTGTTACCAGCCTGCCGCCTTGAGGTCCCCGGCCAAATCATGGCGGTCGCGAGCGTAGCTGGCGTCTCCGTCCGCAACAGTCCGAATTCGGACCTTGCTTTGTAACTCTTCCGAGACATGGGCAACGACGCCTGGCATGGTGGAAATCAACGCGAGACCAGTCATCTCTGCAGGCGAGAATCCCATCTGCGCCAGAATCGCAGCCATCATGCCCACTTCGTTGATTACCAATTCGGGCTTGTTCGCCTGCTTGATGAATGCTGCGTGAACGGCTTCGTACCAGTCACACAGGCCACCCCAGACTCCGTTCTCCAGCGCAATGCGCTTGAGCTTCTGCGCGCGAGGGTCGGTAAAGCGGAAATTCGGGTGCCCGAACCCCGGGACGCGCTGACCAGAACTACGCATCCGAGAAATCAAGTCCTCAGCAGCCGCGACCATCGGGTCCCCGCTCTTCTGGAATTCGGCAAAGGTCGCGACGATGAATGTGCCACCCGAATCAGGGGCCAGCGTGTATTCACCCGCCGACAGTACCGCGGTCGCCAGACCTGCCACCATCGATGGGTTACCGGAAACGCAATAGCGCGCGGCGACGGTTCCTGGCTTCTTCAGCGAGTAGTCGAGCACCGAGCACAGGACCGCCTCCATCATCTTCGACTCGCCGGGGGTAGGCAACCGGCCCCGGATGAGCAGATAGGACGCTGACGCAAACGACAGTTGTCCAATCAGTTCCCCGAGGTCGTAGCCCCGGATAAACACACTTGCCTCCTCGACGTCACTGACGGAGGTTTCCCACGCACGCTTCGTATCTGTAGTCATTTTGCTATCCAAAATTGAGCACCATTTCAGACTGGATGAATACCAAGGGGCTTCTCGCCTTAATCTTCCAGCTGTCAAAAATGTACTACATGGACAAATTTTAGTCTAGCTGGTCGAAATTTATGTCTATCCGGTGCATCCGACGGCTCAACAGGTTATACTCAATGGTCATTTTTTTACTCCAATTGGTCATTTCCGAAGGAGCCTGCCATGCTTACCGCGATCAATCCTCCGGGCGCAGCATTTCCCGGCGTCTCTCAAGCCGTGCAAATTTCGGGGGGCGACCTGCTAATCCTCGGCGGGCACGTACCGACTGATGAAGAGGGGAATCTTGTTGAGGGTGATTTCGAGACACAGTTGCGCGCTGTGTTTCAGGGACTGAAGCGAACGCTGAACAATGCTGGTGTGGGCTTTGATGCTGTAGCCAGACTTACGTACTACGTAGCGAACTACGAGCCGAGCATGGTGCCAATTCTTCGGAAGGTTCGCTCAGAGTTTGTTGACGCAGCACACACTCCGCCGGCGAGCGCCGTCGTCGCAGTTGTACAGCTCTATGACAAGGCAGTACAGGTCGAGGTCGATGGCTTCGCCGTGCTGCCGGCCAAGACCCGCGTCTACTGACTTAGTGAGATGGATGCGCTTTAGAGGAATATGGCCGCCCACCCAGGTGGGTAGCCATAAGCGCCAGCAGGCGCACAGACGATAAAGCAGAAAGACGGTCAAATGCACCGAGAAGCAGCGACTCTGTAGGTCAAATGCAGAATCGATTGACAAGCACATCGGGACGACAAGACCGCCCCGAAAGTGCCCAAGTGATACGAGGAAAATTATACAGCTGCAGCCTTCTGCAGGTTTGCCGAAGACTTCACGGACGCAGACTTTGCCTTGCCCGCAACAAGGTAGCCCTTTGTCAGCATGGCTACATAGTATTCCGCTATCTCCGTTGCCGTTATTGGCCCCTTCTCGCTGAACCACGTATACAGCCAGTTGCACATACCGAGAATCCCAGTAACAGCAACGTGCGGGGGAATGTCCTGGAATACCCCCGCCTCAACGCCAGCACGGTAAACCTTTTCAATCGTTGCATCGTATTCGCGCTTACGATTCAGCATGAGCTTCCGCTGCTTCTCGTCGAGTTCGCTCTCCTCGCGGAAGTAAATAGCCGTCCACTCCCGACGCTCCATCACGTTCATCGCGTGACCGATGATGATTTGTCGGAGCGCTTCCTCAGGCGATAGGTCCGTCGCCGAGATAGACGAAATCATCTCAAAATATGTGTCGTAGATTCTCGTAAAAATCTGCCAGAGAATCTCATTCTTGCTCTTGAAATAGTAGTAGACGACCGACTTGGTATATCCAAGATTGGATGCGATATCGTCAATTGTCACCGCACGGAAGCCACGCTCGGCGAAGAGCGTAACCGCAGACGACAAGATTTCATCTTGAACATATGCCTGCTTTTTCGCTTTCAGCTGCTCTCGCTTGTCTTGCTTCATGTCTTACTCCGTGACGGGCACTTACCGTTCTGCTCGGCCAGCTTCCCACATATTGTGTTATTTGAACTCCGAGCTCGTAGCGCTCAGCGCTTCATCCCGAATCACATCAGGAATCGGGATACTCTTCCTGTCTTTCAGATGGAAATAGACTGATGTCATCGCCAGCTCTGCAGCAACAACACCATTCTGCCCGACGAGCTGATGCGAAGACTTCAGCGAACTCTTGCCTACATTGACAACTTTGCTCACGACCGAAAACAGGTCTCCAGTTTTCAGTTCGGACCGAAAGTCGATTTCATAGCGAACGTCCGCCCAGCCCTCGTCCAGCTCATTGCGCCAATCGGGGTTGTAACCCAGTCTCGCAACCAGATGCCACATCGCCTGGTCGAACGCTGCGACATAGTATTGGACCGTCATGTGTCCCATCGCATCGGTTTGGGCGGGGTATACAACACCGCGGTAGGTGTCGAAGCTCATCATCGTCCTATCAAATTCGACGCCGGGAGCCAAAGTCGCATCCACATTGAACTCTACTCGAGTCCCAGTTTCTATTGTCATTTTTTTTGACCGTTGAGTCAACTGCTTGTACCTTAGCGATTCCCCTACTGCCGTGCTAACTCCGTTGCTTCATAGATTGTGCCGGGCGGCCCGACCCACAGCCGTCCGATAGCGCGAAGGGCAGAAGCAGGCTTAACTTGAGGAACACACATGTCATACGAGATTTTGCACCGAGAGAACAGGCCAACGCGCCGCCTGGTAGTACAGAGTGACTGGATTGATTTGTACGGTCACATGAACGCAGCTCGACATGTGGAGGTGTTCGACCGTGTCGGGTATGAACTCCTCGCAAACTATGGCGTTGGGGAGTCATATACGCGCGAGGAGAAGAACGGGATATTCACGGTCGAACTGAACACACGCTACCTCGCCGAACTTGTGCGCGGTGACGAACTCGAACTCACGATTCGACTCATCGCTGTAGACGAAAAGCGGCTCCTGTGTCTGTTCGAGCTACGCCGTGTTCGCGACGGCCGCATTTCAGCAACGATGGAACAGCTTTCCTTGAACGTCAGCCTCGTAACCCGAAAAGCGACCCCATTTCCCGAAGGTCTGCAACGCAGCCTCGCCGCAGCAGTTGCTGCCGACGCCCCGCTGCTAGAAGGCTATAGTCCGGCGTTGTCACTAAAGAAAACGAAAAGGCCGGAGGCGAAGGACTAGCGCATGCACTTCCGGCAAAGATTCGGCCACACTCGCGCATGACGTGGCCGACAAATCAGCGCTACCAGCAGCCTCCACGTCCGTGCGCGCACCGCTAGTGCTCAGACCTCACGCGATACTCCTTTCGACCAGCGCTTTGTATAGCTCCGGCCGCCGGTCAATCAGCTGACGGACTTCAGCCTTCTCACGCGACATTCGAAGCGTTTCGAGGTCAAGCGACGTGGTAAGCAAATCTTCGCCCTCATTCCCCACCGCGTACGTCCCATCTGCGACCTTGAAACGGTTATCGATTGGACACGCAACGAACGCGCGCCCGGAAGCGACGGACTGATAGTCACTGGGGATCTCCAGGGGGCCCACGAGCGTCGATACGCACACAAAGAGCTGGCTCTCAAGCGCGCGTGCGTGAGCGCTATGCCAGACACGCCAGGCACCACGCTCTTCGGTAAGCGAGGGCACAAACAAGACTTCTACACCCTGGCTTACCAGGTGCTGCGTGAGTTCTGGGAACTGAACGTCATAGCAAATGAAGAGGCCGCACTTTACACCGTCGATGTCAAACGAATTCAGGCCGTCGCCGCCCGAGGTCGAAATTGCGCGCTCGCCCCGCGTCATGTGAAGCTTGTCCTGGCGCTCGACCTTGCCGTCAGGCCGGAAAATCCAACCACTGTTGCGACCGATGCCATCTTCCTCATGCCAGAAGGACGCGCCGACAATAGTGATATGGTACTCTTGCGCAAGCCCCGCTAGAACCGCACAGTAGTCGTCGACGAGTGGCGTCAGCACACGGCGATAAAATTCTCCGACCGTTTTCGTGGTCACGCTCGCAGCATCCGGATGTGTCCAGAGCAGCCCGGTAGACGTCAATTCGGGCAGGAGAAGAACCGCACTTCCAGCGCTTGTGGCCTTCTCGACCAAGCCCTCTACGTGCGCCTCAAAATCCTTGAGCGAGCCATAGCGACGCGTCCCAAACGACGCGATTGAAATCTTAAATTCGGGTTTCATCGATTCCCTTCCATCCAATAGCGCAGCAACGAAGCCTTATCGACTTTACCGGTCACGCCAAGCGGGAGTGAGACCGACCGAACGAAGTAGCTCGGCACTTTGAAATCGGCTAGACGCTGGCTGCAGAACGCACGCAGCTCGTCATCGTTGAAAGTGCCTTCGCGACCAACGACGTACGCAGCCACGAGTTGCCCGAATTTTTCGTCTGGAACCCCAATCACCGCAACACTCTGTACGGCGGGATGTGTCGCAAGTACATCCTCAACTTCCGCGGGCGCGATATTCGCTCCGCCACGGATGATGATGTCTTTGATGCGCCCAGTCAGATAGTAGTAGCCGTTCGCGTCGCGGTAACCGAGGTCGCCGGTTCGTAACATTCCATCGACAAACAATTCCTTGCTCAACGCTTCGTTTTTGAGATAGCCACGCGTCGTTGAGGGCGCTCGAACCAACAACTCGCCCACTTCTCCTTCCCGTACTTCCGCGCCGGTGCCATCGACGATCGAAATCTTCACGCCTGGGGCCTGCTTGCCAATCGCAGTTTCGGGTACCGGCGTAGCATCGTCAAAGTAGCGTCCGAAGACGGGGCGAACCTCTGTCATCGCGTAATAGTCGTCGATGCGCTTCTTGAACTTTCGCTCAAACCGACCTCGAAGTTCCCGGGAAAGCGGTGCACCGGCCGAGATGAGCAACCTCATCGAAGACAAGTCGATGTCGACGTTGTTCTGCTCTGCGTACTCAAGCATCATGGCGAACATCGTCGGCACACCCTGGAACACCGTGGCGCGGTGTTGGACGAATGCCTCAAGCACTTCACGCGGATGGAAGCGGCGCATCACCACAACTTCGCCACCCGCCTGAAGTGCGGTCGCTGCTGCGGTCGACAACCCGTAAAGAAACCCGAGGGGAAGCGCGACGACAGTGACATCAGCGGCGCTCATGCCCCACATTTCAATCAGCGAGCGATTGCCAGCGACTTCGGCTTCCTGGTCGAAGATGACGGCTTTCGGCTTTCCGGTAGAGCCAGACGTATACACGATGAGGAAGTTGTCTTGCGGAGGCAAGACGCCCACAGAAAACTCCGCGGGTTCCGTCTCACGGAAGCTTTCCAGGTGAACAAGTCTTCCGCTCGAACACTGGTCATGGGCTGCAACAGCAATCGGAGCCATCTTCTCGTCGTGCAGGAGCACAGCAACGTCGCCGTGCTCCAGAATGTATGCGACCTCAGGCGCTGTGAGACTAGGGTTCACGGGGATGAACGTACCGCCCATCTTGCCGACTGCATAGTACAGAAGCATTACGTCAATGCGATTCTCACAGAGCACGGCTACTGGAGTATCCCTCGTTACGCCCAGTGCGGTCAGTCGACCAGCGACACGCTCCGCTTCATTGACTAACTCTGCGTAAGTCAAAGACCGTCCTGCGCCGCGCAGTGCGACCGATTGCCCACAGCGCAACGCGTGCGCTCCGATATCCGTGTTCACCATTTGCATTTTCAGGTTTCCCGAGTCCTCAATCGCGCCGACGGAAGCAATTAAACGCTCGTCGCGCGGGGGGCGCGCTTCATCATCACTTTCCACTCACCATCTTGTACCACCTCTCCACGCTGGTTTTCAATGGCAACATAAAAGTTCACGATGCCGGTCGTGGGCTTCTTCGTTTCGCGCTTCGACGTAACTTTCTCGCGGACGTAAATCGTGTCGCCAATCTTCACGGGGCCACGCATATCCCACGTCATGCCCAGGAATGCGATTGCGGTGCCTTCCTTGATACCAAGACGGCTTTCAAGACCAGTCGCGATAGCAAAGGCTGCCGGGCCATGAAGAATGCGGCCACCAAATACGGTGCCCTTCGCGAACTCTTCGTCGGTATGCACCGGGTTATGGTCGCCGGTGACAGCGGCGAACATAACGATGTCCGCTTCGGTGATGGTGCGGCGCGGGCTCAGCCACTCCGTTCCCACTTCAAGTTCTTCATAATACTTGGCGTTTTGGCCAATCTGCTCAGTTGCTTGTGCTTGCACGGCGCTCATTTTTCTTCCTCAGAATTTAATACGAAAAAATCAGGCTTTCGCTACTCGTCTCGGCTCATTTAAGAGACTTGCAGGCATCCGCCATCGTTGCGAACTTCACACCATCCTGCGACCGCATGTGTTGAATCAACTCTTCCAGCATCTTGACTCGCGGAGCCCGTCCGATGATTTCCGGATGACAGGTCAACGTGAAAACCCCACCCTCCTCGTGCGCAGCGTCAAACTCTGCCTGCCAGAGCGAGCGGACATCTTCCGTAAGCCGAAGTCCCTGATTGATAGGACGCGAAGCAAAATGGAAGTACGGGTAGTCGTCCAGTTCCCAGGCGACGGGGAACTCCAGAATGGAACTCTCCTTCCCAAAGGACAGACGCTCCTCGGTCATCACATCACCCTGGCGTGCGAAGAAGGGGTGGAAGTCCTGAGACATAAGACTGCTGTCGTACTGGAGTCCGAACTCCTCGAGCAGCGCGATCGTGTTGTCGCTGAGGTCCCACGCCGGCGAGCGATAGCCGACCGGGCGCTTCCCCATGATGCTCTGAAGTGTTTCAATGCTTTCGTGAAGCATCGCGCGTTCTTCTTGAATCGGAAGGCCTACAGGAGACTCGTGCACGAGACCGTGTACGCCAATCTCATGTCCGCCATCGACGATGGCCTTCACTTCATCCGAAAACGTTCGCGCTGTATGGGCCGGCGTGAAGAACGTCGCCTTCACGCCCTGCCTTGCAAGCATTGCCAAGATGCGGGGCAAGCCCGCGCGAGCGCCGTATTCGCCGCGCGACAACGGCGTCGGTGTGACTTGCTTAAACGTGCTAAGCCAGATTGAAACGGCGTCGAAATCAAAGGTTAGGCAAACTGTAGTCATGTCTGTAGATCCGTGTATCGATTATCCAGAGGACTCTTAATCAACTAGGAATCGAATGCAGCGCGCTCATCAATTAGCTGGAGAATATGCTCAGCCTAGCGGGTCAAGCTCTCCAACCGACCTGCCACTCGCAGTCCACTTTGATACGTGTCGGAGAAAAACAGCCGACGCTGCTCGCATCCGACACACCATGTTCAATGCTTAGGTGGCCGTCCAGCCGCCATCGATAGCAATTGCCTGACCAGATACGTAGCTCGCGGAGTCCGATGCGAGGAACGCGGCGACGTCAGCAACCTCTTGAGGCAAGCCCTTTCGGCGTGCGGGCACCATGCGCTTGTAGCCGTCCGGGTCACTGCCAACACCTCGACTCATTGTCGTCGCCGCATCGCCGAGAATCGAGCCGGAGTTCTGCCGAATATCGGTCGCGATGACGCCCGGACAGATGGCGTTAATCGTGATTCCGTGCTCCGTGTGCGAGCATGCAACTTGCCGCGTCAAACCCACCATGCCGAACTTCGAGGCCGTGTAGGAGGCGCCGTCAGCAGCGCCGCGCAGGCCACCGACCGATGCGGTATTGATTATGCGACCGGACCCTTGAGGAACCATCCGTTTCAGAGCCGCACGCATACCCAGATAGCAACCTCGCAGATTGATGTTCAGCACCTGGTCCCACAGTTCCGGCGAAGTTTCGACGCAATCCGCGAATCCGTCGAACACACCGGCGTTATTGACCATGATGTCAATCTTACCGTATCGGTCTACAGCCTCCTGAACGAGGCGCTCAACCTGCTCTTCGAAGCGAACGTCAGTCTTCACGAACGTGACGACGCCGCCCTCCTCGGTGATGTCGCGAGCTGCCTTTTCGCCAGCCTCAACCAGGATGCCGCCAATAATCGTCTTGGCGCCAGCGAGCGCCAGTGTTCGCGAGATTGCCAGCCCAATGCCAGTCTCGCCCCCGGTTATCACTGCAACGCGGCCAGTAAGGTCGACCATTTAATACCTCCGTGGATTGCCAGAACTTCGATTACTTACGAGCAAACTTACTGCGCACTAACTCGAACTCTCCCGGGCTGTGCTGCTGTAGTTGCTGATAGTAGCCACGACGACTGATTTGATACGCGCCTTGGCTTCGAAGGTCGGCCAACGCCTCCGCCATCTTCAGCGCCATCGTATTCGGGTTAAGAAGAGCATGATTGCGCACCGCCCCGGTGTCGCGCAGCCACTTCTCATAGCTTGCGGAGATAAGGGTGCAGCCGAAGACGCACACTTCTGCGTCGTTCGCCTCCATCGCGGCGACAGCCTTATTGGCAGCGTCGACGGCGACCGCCTGCGTGTCCTTAATCATGTCCTCCGCGAACCAGTCGATACACGAGACGCCGTGGCAATTCGCGTCAAGGCCATATACGCGAACCATGTCGCGAAGATATGGGACCGCCTTATGGTGGTCAGTCACCACGACAAAGTCATGCCCGTAGTACGGCGCGAACAACATCGTCGCCTCGAGAGGACCGACGACCGGGATATCAACCAGCTCCCGGGAAACGCGAACACCCGGGTCATAGCAGCAACCGACGATGACCGCATCGAAGCCTGCCTTCTCGGCCTTGATGACCTCATTGAAAACGGCCTCTTCGATGAGATGCTTGCTGTAGTAGTAGTCGATATTCTCCGGGCAGTTCGTCGTGTTTGTCACGACGACCTCCGTCCCGTTGCGCAGATACGGCGCCAAGGTTTCTTCAATCAACTTGTTGTACTGCGGCGTACCGAACGGGTTGATGAAGTTGATACGTGAACTCATAGAAGTCTCTGTATGTTTGTCAGTTTTTTACGGTATTGCCTGGACGGAGAGTCGCGCCGACAACCAAGTTCTGGTGCCTTACGGAATCAGTCGAGCCGGGCCAACATCAGCGCCTTTGGGGTCCATACCGTACGACTTCAGAATCTGAGCAACCTCGCCGTTCTTCTGCATCTGGGCGATGTCGGCGTCGAGCGCCGCACCCAGTGCCTCGTTGCCCTTTGCGAACACAAAACCAATCTGAGCCGGATTGACCGACGCGCGAACGCGCGGGTCAGGCGCGCCGACAAGAATCTTCATTCCAGCATAGCCGCCCTTGTTCTGCGCGTAACGACCGGTTGCAACGCTGTCCAGGCCTGCGTCCACTCGACCTGCCTGGAGGTCCTGAGCGAGGGCGACGGGCGTCGGGTAAAGTTTCAGGTTGTCTTTGTAGAGCGCCTGAAGGTCAGCCGTCCAGTTGTAACCCTGCACGGTCCCAACTTGCTTTCCGCTGAGGTCACCGAGCTTGGTGTAGCCTTCCTTGGAGTAAATCGCGAGCTGGTCGAGATAAAGCGGAGCCGTCAGCCCAACGACCTTAGCCCGATCCGCAGTGCGATACCACTGGCCAGCCGAAACATCCGCCTTTCCGGTCAGAACATACTGGATTGCAGAACTGAAGCCGACTGGCTGCGCATTGATTTTGAGGCATTCCTTATCAGCGATTTTCTTGAGAATATCGCCCTCGACGCCGCCGAGCGCCCCATCATTACCCGGGATATCAAACGGCGGAAACTCAGCGGTCGAGATAGTCAACACACCTGGCGTCACCGTCTTAAACTGGTGAGCCGGCTTGCATTCACCGAATGCGTTCGTCACGCTGACAAGACTTAATACGGTCATTGCAGCAAGACCAATGGCGTTATGCGATTGCTTCATGATGAACCCATCCATGTGTGTAGTCGAATATCCAGCTTGTAGGTTTAATCGATGCAAGTTGCCGTCGAGACTTGATTTGCCGTCTATGCCCGCGCCTCATGGCGCGACAGACGACGCTCAAGCGAAGAAACAAGTAACGTGGAAGGCACGCAAATCAGCGTGTACATCAGAGCGGCCAGCAACAGCACGGGCATGTACAGGAAAGTCTCGTTTCCAATTTGCTGTGCCTTTGTCACAAGCTCAGGCAATGCCACCGTAAAGCACAACGATGTCGTCTGGAGCATGATTACCGCAAATCCGAGCAGTGGCGGGATTGAGACGCGAAGGCCCTGCGGCACAACAATCAGGCGAAGGGTGTCCACTTCGGACAGCCCGATGGCGTAGGAAGCCTCGCGCTGACCGTGTGGAACAGCTTGCAAGCCAGCGCGGATGATTTCACTCGTGTAGGCACCAGTACACCACGCGAGCGCCAGCACTGAAGACAAAAAGGACGACAGCGTAAGATGTACGGACGGCAGTCCAAAATAGAAGAACTGAAGCAGAATGAGTGCGGGCGCTCCTCGCCCAAGCTCCACCAGTACAACAGCGGCAGTTCTCACAGCCCGATTCTGAATGCTTACGGCCAACGCGAACACGAGGCCGAGCGGAACACCAATCAGCATACAGAGAACGGTCACCTTGACGCTTGTGAGCAGCCCCTCGGACAGCGTGGGCAACCACTGCATCCACAAACCAATAAGCGTGTTCATCGTGCAATCCGTAGTCTCATGCGTTTATCAAGGCTTCTTGACGCGTAGGCCATTACCAGACTAATCGCGAAATACAGCGCACCAGAAATGAGATACACCTCGAGCCCCCTGAACGTCTGCTGAGAAACGCGGTATGCGGCTTGCGCCATTTCCGGAACACCAATGGTCGATGCGACAGCCGTGTCCTTCAAAAGCCCAATCGCGTAGGTGGCAGCAGACGGCAGCGCAACGCGGAAAATCTGAGGTGCAAGCACATCGGTGTATTGGCGAATTCCCGACAACCCCAAAACTTTCGCAGCTTCGAACTGCCCAGCGGGCACTGCTTTCATTGCACCGCGGTAAATCTCTGCAAGATTGACTGCAGTGATTAGACCGAGCCCGATGAGTGCGGACGTCACGGGGCTAAGCGGCACGAGTCCGTTTCCGATACCAAAGAAAATGATGAACAACCATACAATCGGCGGAACAGAGCGAACCACCAAGATGATTGAGTGCGAGACGGTTCGTACGATGGAGTTTTTTGACGACGCCACAGCACAAATTGGAATCGCGAGAACAGACCCAATGGCAAAGGACGTTGCTGTAAGCATCAGCGTCCACGGCAGTGCGTGAACGAGCGCAATCGCAATCGTCGAAAAAAGCTCTTCCATCACCGGTCCCTCACTGCGGAAAGGAAACGACGGACGCGCTCGGTCTTCGGGTTTTGCATCACTTCCTTGCTCGGCCCTTCTTCGAGGATGCCGCCGTCTGCCATGACGATGACCCGGTCGGACACGCTTTCCGCGAAACGCATCTCGTGCGTGACCACCATCATCGTCATGCCGTCTTCTGCAAGCTCTCTCATAACGGCAAGCACCTCGAGACCGACCTCCGGGTCGAGCGCGGAGGTAGGCTCATCGAAGAGCATAATTTTGGGGTCGAGAGCCAATGCGCGAGAGATTGCAATACGTTGCTGCTGACCGCCGGAACAACGCGCGGGATACTGCTTCGCCTTGTCCGCCAAGCCGACTCGCTTCAGAAGGGCAAGCGACCGCTCGTTGGCTTCATCCCTCGAACGCCCAAGGACACGGCACTGCGCAAGGCTGACATTCTCTAGGACCGTCAGGTGCGGGAAGAGATTGAACGACTGGAAGACCATTCCAAGCGTGCGCCGGAAGTGATTCAGCTTGGTCTTACCCGGTGCCTGCCCGGCAACAATCTGAACTCCATCAACCGTCACCGAGCCCGATGTGGGGGGCTCGAGTTGATTGATGCAACGCAGCAGCGTGCTCTTACCAGAGCCACTCGGACCAATCACTGCCACAACTTCCCCTGCGGCCATCTGAAGGTTGACGTTGAGCAGAACCTGATGCTCGCCGAACGCCTTCGAGACAGCGTCGATTTTCAGCAACGGCTTCGAAGCCGCGGCTAGTGTCTTCGGTATCGTGCTCACTTCTGAAAGGTTACCCATGCTGCTCACCAGCTCCAGTTGTGTATGTGCGGACTCGGGGAATATCCGACTTGTCAGCACCAACTTAAATTTTGCCGGCCGCTTCTCAGTCCCTTCGGGTCAAAGATTCGACCGGATAACCATAAAATTAGACCGCCCAGTCAGTATGCACGAACATACGCGTGAGTCAAAATAGTTTTTCAGTGCGTCAGGGGAAACGATAGTGCGTCGCGTGCATTGCCCCGCGCTCATCTACGTTGGAACGCAAAGGTGACGGTCGACACGGCGCCGCCACAGTCATACAGCTAAACGAAAACGCACTCGGGCGCCGCTCACCGAGGGGCGCCCGAGTGGGAGTTACATATTCGGATAGTTAGGGCCACCGCCTCCCTCTGGCGTAACCCATACGATGTTTTGCGTCGGGTCCTTGATGTCGCACGTCTTGCAATGCACGCAGTTTTGCGCGTTGATTTGCAGACGGTCCTCATCCTGCTCGGTCTTCACAAACTCATAGACGCCTGCAGGGCAAAATCGCGACTCCGGGCCAGCGTAAGTGCTGAGATTGACCTTGATAGGGACACGTGGGTCCTTCAACGTCAGGTGGGCCGGCTGGTTTTCTTCGTGATTCGTATTCGAAATGAACACGGAGGAAAGCCTGTCGAATGTCAACTTGCCGTCAGGCTTCGGATATTCGATTGGTGTGCACTGAGACGCAGGCTTTAGCGTCTCATGGTCGGAATAGCGGTGATGAAGTGTCCAAGGAACGTTGCCGCCGAGCAGCTTCTGCTCCACGCCGACCATCAATGTGCCGAGGTACAGCCCTTTGCTCATCCATTGCTTGAAGTTCCGAGCTTTGTAGAGTTCTGTATATAGCCACGAAGTCTTGAAGGACTCGGGGTATGCGTCCAGGTGGTCGTTCTGGCGTCCCGAGCGCACAGCATCGAACGCGGCATCGGCTGCAAGCATCCCGGTCTTGATTGCCGCGTGAGAGCCCTTAATACGCGACGCATTGAGGAAGCCCGCATCGTCCCCGACCAACGCCCCTCCAGGGAAAACGAGCTTAGGCAGCGACATTAGACCACCGGCCGTAATCGCTCGTGCTCCATACGAGACCCGCTTGCCGCCTTCCAGAAATTTCCTTATTTCGGGATGTGTCTTGTAGCGTTGGAACTCTTCAAACGGTGACAGATAAGGGTTGGTGTATCCAAGACCGACAACGAAACCCACCATCACCTGATTGTTATCGGTGTGGTAGAGATAGGACCCGCCGTAAGTGTCGCTCTTGAGAGGCCAGCCCGCAGTGTGGATTACCAGGCCCGCCTGGTGCTTTGCCGGGTCGATTTCCCACAATTCCTTGATGCCGATGCCGTAGACCTGAGGATCTGCTCCATCACGCAACTTGAACCGTTCTGACAATTGGCGACCAAGGTGACCGCGTGCGCCTTCGCAGAACAGGGTGTACTTCGCGTGAAGTTCCATGCCCAACTGAAAGTTCTCTGTCGGCTTGCCGTCTTTTCCGATGCCGAGATTCCCGGTCGCCACTCCCTTGACGGAGCCATCCTCGTTGTAGAGCACTTCGGCAGCGGGAAAGCCTGGGAAGATTTCGACACCAAGCGCCTCCGCTTCCCGAGCAAGCCAACGGGTCACATTTGCGAGACTGATGACATAGTTGCCGTGGTTCTTGAAATTGGCCGGGAGCGCCCAGTTGGGCACCGCCTTCGCACTCTTCTCTGACAGGAAAAGGAAGCTGTCTTCAGTGACCTCAACGTTCAAGGGAGCGCCTTTCTCCTTCCAGTCGGGAAAGAGTTCGCCGATTGCACGCGGGTCCATGACAGCACCAGAAAGAATGTGCGCACCAATCTCCGACCCTTTTTCGAGCACGCAGACGCCGATTTCAGCACCAGTCTCAGCCGCGCGCTGTTTGAGACGGATAGCTGCCGACAGGCCCGCAGGGCCGCCCCCGACGATGACAACATCGTATTCCATCGACTCTCGTTCGGTTTCGGGAAGTCCTTCAAACACCGTAGAAATACTCACTGCTCCATCTCTCCATACTGAGGGGTGGCGTCCGCCACAGGTGGCCTCGCTGATAGCTTTCCTGCTCTGCGGGGGCGTCTAATATTACGAATACAAGTGTCAAATGACCCTGAGCGAGGCTCCTTCACCTCGCACAGGAAAGCTCGACTGCACCTGGCCAGCGTCGTCGAGCAAATCGGTCGCTGCAGCAGCAAGCAGTACCCAGTCGCTCCCCTCTTGCCGCGAAAAGACCGTAGAGCACAAGCCATGAACCACTTCCACGCATAGGTAATGGGTGGCAGCTGCTTCAGAGGGACCGGCAAAGCATGCCAGGAACATGCTCCGGTATGAGGTAAGTCGATTTCGGAGGCGCGCGGCTTTTAGCCGGAGCGACAGACGAAATGATTTCGTACGCATGTGCCTATCGCTCCGGTCTGGAGTTCAATGGGAACGGTGTAGCCGTGAAACGAACTACCTCAAGCTTTCCCCAACTCCGAAACCAATTCAGGTACAACGCTAAAGAGGTCACCAACAAGGCCGTAGTCAGCCACGCCGAAGACGGGTGCTTCGGGATCCTTGTTTATTGCGACGATGACGTTGGAATCTTTCATGCCGGCAAGGTGCTGAATCGCGCCCGAGATGCCAACTGCAAAGTACAGCCGCGGCGCGACAATCTTCCCTGTCTGGCCAACCTGGTAGACATTGGACACATAGCCTGCGTCGACAGCTGCGCGGGACGCACCCAGAGCCGCGCCGAGCGCGTCAGCCAAGGGCGCAAGTACCGAATGGAAATTTTCGGCGCTACCAAGACCACGCCCGCCGGCAACAACGACTGCGGCAGTGGTCAGCTCTGGGCGCTCCAGCTTCGCCAGCTCGCGGCTGACGAACGCCGAAACTCCCGAGTCAGCTGGCACTTCGACTGACTCGACAGGCGTATTGCCAGACTCCGCAGGAGCTGCATCGAACGCGGTCGAGCGGACCGTGACCACCTTGACGACGTCAGACGATTGAACGGTTGCAATCGCGTTGCCAGCGTAAATGGGCCTTTCGAACGTATCGGCCGAGACAATCGCGGTTATGTCGCTAACTTGTGCGACATCCAGCTTCGCCGCGATACGCGGGGCGACGTTCTTCCCGAACGCGCTTGCCGGCGCAAAGATATGCGAATAGTTCTTCGCCAGCTTCAAGACTGTCGACTCGACGTTTTCAGCAAGGCCGTCCGCTAGTTGCGGCGCATCAGCCAGCAAAATCTTCGCAACCCCATCAATCTTCGAAGCAGCTTGCGCCACAGTGCTTGCATTCTGACCGGCGACCAGAATATGGATGTCACCCCCAACTTTCTGAGCGGCGGTCACGGTGTGGAGCGTAGCGGGCTTCAACGACACGTTGTCGTGTTCTGCAATTAGAAGAATCGTCATTTCACGTTTCCTTTACAGCACTTTGGCTTCAGTCTTGAGTTTCTCCACCAACGTCCGCACGTCTGGCACCTTCACCCCTGCCCCGCGCATGGCAGGCTCAGCGACTTTGAGCGTCCTCAGACGCGGCCGCATATCCACACCGAGTTCAGAGGCTTCAATCGTTGCTAAAGGCTTCTTCTTGGCCTTCATGATGTTGGGCAGCGTGACGTATCGCGGCTCATTGAGACGCAGGTCTGTCGTAACCACTGCCGGGAGCTTGAGCGACAGCGTCTCACCGCCTCCGTCGACTTCGCGCGAAACGATCGCTTTGTCACCGCCGACCTCCAACTTCGATGCGAACGTGGCTTGGGGCATCCCACCGAGTGCCGCGAGCATCTGACCTGTTTGATTCGCGTCATCGTCGATTGCTTGCTTGCCGAGTATCACAAGGCCAGGCCGCTCTTCCTGAACGATTGCGTTGAGCAACTTCGCGACCGCGAGAGGTTGAAGCTCCTCATCCGTAACGATGTGAATAGCGCGGTCAGCGCCGATGGCCAGCGCAGTTCGCAGCGTCTCCTGGCATTGAGCCGGTCCACACGAGACTGCAATCACTTCGCTCGCCCCACCTGACTCCTTTAACCTCACGGCTTCCTCGACACCGATTTCGTCGAATGGGTTCATGCTCATCTTCACGTTGCTGATGTCCACGTCCGTTCCGTCTCCCCTGACACGAACCTTGACGTTGTAATCAACGACCCGCTTTACCGCTACCAGAACCTTCATCGCAAACTCCTCACTCAGGGAACTTCGCTGCAGATGGAAGCCAAAACGTCCACCCACACATCAAGCGCACCTCGCGCAACCACGGCGTCGAACAGCAGCCTGACAACGCGCGAAAACGCCGGAGTTCTCCGGCGCGCCAACAGTCGTTCGACTCTCAAGCCTCTCGTGCTTCCGGGCTGGAGCAAAATCAAAAAGACCAGCTAGATGAAAAAACTGACTGCCTAGTATATATCGCTAAAATTCGCGCGCGCAAGGACGAGAAGACGGCGATTGCTTCCTTCGGTACAGCAGGCAGATACAAGGCCCGCAAGATGGGGACTAGGGCTTCTACCAATGGGCGGTGGCACATCAACAAATCTTTTTGACTTTAGCTGTCTTTGGTGCATACTGACCCGACGGTCAAAAATTTATATCCGACAGTCCTAAAATCGTACGACCGGGCTCCGGAAGGAAAACCGGACCGGAACTACCCTCGGAATCGCCTGCGTTTCAGCGCGGCGCGAGTTACGACGAGGGCTCGAAAAGGACCTGACCGGGTCGCTATACACCGGCTCGAACGCAAGGATGCGGTACGAGCTTTAGTGAAGTCTCAGGAGAACATTTGTCATGATGCGAACTGCTGTAACCGAGGCGCTTGGGATTGACCTTCCTATCTTTGCGTTCTCTCACTGCCGAGATGTCGTGGTCGAAGCCTCGCGAGCCGGTGGCATGGGCATTTTGGGCGCCGCATGGATGACGCCGGAAGAGCTTGAAGTTTCGTTGAAGTGGATTGACGAGCACGTTGAAGGCAAGCCCTACGGCGTCGATGTGGTTTTCCCGGGCACGTTCGCTGCCCTTGATGATGACCGTGACCCCGACCAAATCCTCCCGGCCGGGCACCGGCAATTCGTCAAGAATCTTCTGGACGAAGCTGGACTTGCGCCGTTGCCCGAAGACGATGCAAAGGAGTACATGCGCGAGCACGCGGGCAAGATGAAGATGACGCCGCGAGACAGCGAGCGCTCGCTTGAGATTGCCCTGAGGCATCCAGGCGTGAAATTCGTCGTCGGCGCGATGGGCGTCCCACCTAAGCACGTAGTCGACCGCATCCACTCCCACGGCATCAAGGTAGGCGCTCTCGTAGGCTCAGTTGCTCACGCGAAAAAGCAGCAGGAAGCGGGCGTCGACATCCTGGTCGGCCAAGGCAGTGAAGCAGGCGGACACGTCGGCAAGGTGTCGTCGATGGTTCTCTGGCCCCAATTAGTCGACGCTGTTGCCCCGATGCCTGTTCTCGCGGCTGGTGGCATCGGGCGCGGCCGCCAAATGCTGGCTGCCATGGCTCTCGGCGCTGCAGGCATCTGGTGTGGCTCGATTTGGCTGGGCAGCCGGGAGAGCGAACTCAGCGACATCATGAAAGAGCGCCTGTTCGCATCGAAATCCGAAGACGCCATCGTTAGCAAGGCGCTTACAGGTAAGTCCTGCCGGATTCTGAAGAGCGCATACACCGAGGCGTGGGACACCGGCACGCATCCCGACCCGCTCACCTTCCCGCTGCAATCAATTCTCGCCGGTGAGCCGATGCGTCGAGCTGAACGTTCGCGAAACCTCGACTACTGGACCTACGCCGTTGGCCAGATTGTCGGTGACATGAAGTCTGAGACGTCCGTCCGTCAAATTTTCGCCGAGATTTTGAGCGAGTACGTTGACTCGATGGAGCACCTGCAGAATCTCCTCGACGACTAACGGCAACTGCAAACTATTTCGAGGCGTAGGAGAAGCAAATGCATATCGTTGTAACGCTCAAGCAAGTCCACGACCCTAATTCGCCGACCGAGTTGCTGAAACTTGGTGCCGACGGCAAATCTATCGAAACGCCCGCGGGCGTCAGTGACGTCGCAAATGGTTACGACGTGAACGCTGTCGAAGAAGCCATTCGCATTCGGGACAAGGTCGGTGGCACCATTTCCGTGATAAGCGTTGGGTCGGAAGAGACGAAGGCGCAATTGCGCCGAGCCATCGCCATGGGCGCTGATAAGGCGATTCATATCAGCGGCCCGCACGGGCTCGACTGCGACCCACTGCTGGTCGCGGCCCTGCTGGCTGGTGCCGTGCGGAAGCTTCCGCCTGTCGACCTAGTTCTGAGCGGACGCCAGGCATCCGACACGGACTCCGGTCAAGTGCTCTTCCGACTCGCAGAGAAACTTTCACTTCCTGCGCTCGCCCCGGTCAAGCAGATTCAGGAGGTGACAGAAGACGCGATTGTCGCTGACCGCTTGACCGACGACGGCGTACAACGAGTGAAGGTTAAGTTGCCCGCTCTCCTTGGCGTGTCCAACGAAGCGAACAAACCGCGCTCGCCGTCGCTCAAGGGGGTGATGGCGTCGAAGAAGGCCGAGATTCCTACGTGGGCTCAAGCCGACGTCGTGGAAGGTGTAGTCACGCCCAGCGTGGTTCTTCGCCGTGTCTTCTTCGAGCCGGTATCGGAAGCGCGCGCGGAGATTTTCTCTGGTAGTGGCGCGGAAGCAGGTCGCGCTCTCGCAGAGCGTTTGCACGAGGAAGGGGTAATCTGATGGCTGGCGTACTTTTCTTTGGTTATGTGGCTGACGGCCGGGTGCAGGCAAGCTCTCTCGAAGCCGCAACCTGCGCAAAAGACCTCGCACAAAAGACGGGCGTGCCATTGGTTGGTGCGGTTCTCGGAAGCAACCAGGCCGCAGCAAAGACCTTGTCGAGCGTCGGCGCTTCCGAGATCTACTTCGTCGACGACTCCCGACTGCAACCGTACATCAGCGAGGCGCACATCGCGGCCGCTGAAGCGGTCATTCGTGCTTGTTCGCCGGATATCGTCCTCTTTCCGCAGAACTCAGAGACGAACGAGTGGGTGCCGAGACTGGCTGCCAAGCTCGATGCCGCGCTTGTCACTGCGGCATCGCAGCTGCTGCTCGAAAACGGCGAACTCGTAGCCATCAAAGCCATTAGTGGCGGCGCCGCAAAGGCGGAGTATTCCTTCGGTCGACCGCTGCGCATGGCAACGCTCTCAGCTGGGTCCTACGAGCCCTGCGAGACGACGTCGCAAGAAGGCACCGCTACTGCCGTCACGCTTCCTGAAGTGAAGACGAGTGTCGCCGTTCTTGAGTCCATTGCCGATGCGACCGGTGCGGGCCCGCAGCTCAAAACCGCACGCGTTGTCGTTTCCGGAGGACTGGGTATCGGCACCCGCGAAAACTGGAAGCTGATTGACGACGCAGCCGCGGAACTCGGTGCAGGCGTAGGTGGTAGCCGCGCTGTCGTCGAACTTGGCTGGATTCCTCCATCGAAGCAGGTTGGCTTTAGTGGAGTGAAGATTAGCCCCGACCTCTACATTGCTGTCGGCATTTCCGGCGCGGTCCACCATCTCGCTGGCATCTCCGGCGCGAAGACGATCGTTGCCATCAACTCGGATTCCGAGGCCAACATCTTCAAGGCAGCACGATATGGTGTGGTTGGCGACGCCAAGGACGTATTGCCGGCCTTTGTTGAGCGGGTAAAAGAACTGCGCGCACGTTGACAGCTAAATGGGCAACATGGACACGACATCAAAACACCTCCTCGTCGTCGGCGGCGGTCCCGCCGGCTGTGCAGCTGCGCTTGAAGGTGCCACGCTTGGCCTTCGCGTTACGCTAATTGACGAGCACCCCCAAGACATATCGGCGATGAGCCTGGACGCACCGTACTTTTACGGCTCACGGCTTCCATCCGTGCTTTCGGACCAAGCCCTCGTTGCAGACCGAGTCCTCGGTTCGAACGAGCCGCTGATGGAGTGCCTGGAAGCCGGCGTTGACGTACTGACAGGTACGTGCGCCTGGGGCAATTTTCAACCGGGCGCAAACAACACGCATCTGAAGGTCAATCAGGTCGGGGCAGCTGACGTCGAGCGCAGCTGGATGGTCGACTATGACTACCTCATCCTGGCGCCGGGCTCGCGAGACTTGGTGCTGTCGTTCCCGGGCTGGGAGCTGCCGGGTGTTCTCGCAGCAAATGGGGCAACGGCGCTACTCGAGCGCTATGACACGCTTGGCGGAAGCGAACTCGTTATTCTGGGCAGCGGAAACCTGGCACTTCGGACCGCCAAGCTCGCCTTGGACAAAGGTCTGACTGTCAAGGCGATTGTTGAAGTCGGCCCTACCGTGGTTGGCGACTCCTCGCTTGCAGATGAGTTGACATCGGCCGGCGTCCAGGTCCACCTGTCAACGACCGTAGTCCGCGTTAATGGTCAGACTGGCGTGAAGGCAATTGAGCTGGTCAAGGTCGATCACACATTGCGTCCCCGCCCAGGTACGGAATACGTGGTCACTTGCGACACGGTTTGCATGGCCTTCGGTGTTGTACCGAACATTGAACTTGCTTCTGTAACTGGCTGCAAGATGAAATTCGAGCCAAAGCTGGGCGGCTGGCTACCGGAGACGACCGCCCAGATGCAAACGACTTCTGCTTCCGTTTTCGTCGTCGGAGATGGCGCAGGCGTCACTGAAGCAACCCTTCTCGATGCTGCGGTGGCATGCGAGCAAGGCCGAACCGCAGCACGTCACATCGCATCCATTGAGGGCCTGCACGACCAAGTTGACGGTGGCCTCTCCCTCACGCCTGACGCAAGCGCATATCCGCCGAATCAATGGCTTGAATCGTTTGTTGCTGCTCAAGGTCTGGATGTCGTGGTGTGCCAGTGTGAGGAGGTTTCGCGCCGCGAACTCGTCCAGGTCAGCCCGCCTGGCTATCTCCATGCGAAGGACCGTTGTCCTGCAGGTGGTCTTGAAGGCCTGGGTGAGGTGGGTCGTTCAAGCCAGGACCTGCTCAAGCGCCTCACGAGAGCTGGCATGGGTCACTGCCAGGGTAAGCGTTGCAGAGACCAAACCCTCCTTCTGCTAGCCAATGCGACGAAGACCAATCTCGCCGATATTTCGCCGGGCTCGTACCGCGTTCCAGTCCGCCCCATTCCGCTTAAAGTCATGTGGGCTGACGATGAGACCGAGGAAACGCGACGCAACTGGCCTACGTGGCTTCACCCGTTAAAGGAAGAGACGCCGTGGAAGTGAGCGCCAAACGCCACTTGCCGAGTTGGAAGAGGAATTGAGGACATTCATGGAAACCGCTGACGTCGTCGTCGTTGGAGCAGGAATAGTTGGACTCTCCACAGGTTATTGGCTCGCCAAGACCGGTGCGAAAGTCATCGTAGTTGACAAGGGCCGCGTGGCCTGGGAGGCGTCTGGGCGCGCCACCGGCTTTCTGAGTTTAAGAGGAGAGACCCCGATTGAGGCCCCTCTCGCTGCCGAAGCCGAAAAGTATTGGAACGGTCTGGATGAAGAACTCGGCTATGTGACCGAGTGGCGCCCGGAAGGCCGTCTGTGGGTTGCGAACTCTCAGGAAGAATGGGAGGAACTTCAAGAAACGTACAAGACGTTCTGTACGACCCAATTCCCCTTCAGGCTCGTCGACGGTGATGAAGCGAGGTCTATTGTCCCCTGCCTTGCTGAAACAGTAATCGGGGGGATTCACACGACGCGCTCCGGTCATGCGAATCCACAGCGTACATCGCAAGCCTTTGCGTGGGCATTCAAGGACCGCGGCGGCATCATTCGCGAGAACAATCCTGTTACGGCCATCACGACAGAGGGAGGCAAGATTACGGGGGTACAGACGGCAGAGGGCTATATCTCCGCCCCAATCGTCATCAACTGTGCGGGCGTCGGTGTCGGACACATCGCCAGGATGGTCGGCGCGGACGTGCCCGTAGCTGCAGTACGACTGGAAGCGATGGTGACGGCACCGCTGCCCCCATTGTTCGGCGTCGCAATGGTCGGCAATGGCTTGTCGTTGCGCCAGACACGTCGAGGAAATATCCACTTTAACGGTGGTCCGCACGAGTGGATTGACGTTGACCTGACATCGGAGCCGGCAAAGCCCAATACGGCCATCGTTCGAAACGTCGCGCGTCGCCTCGCCGAACTGCTACCCTCGATTTCGAACATTCCGTTGCTTCGTTGCTGGGCTGGCATCGTCGACGTAACCCCGGACCAGGCAACGGTCATCGACAAAGTGGAATCCGTCGATGGTATGTATGTCGCCACCGCTTCCGGACACGGATTCGGTATGGCGCCCGTCATGGGACGCGCGCTCGCCGACCTGGCGCTCACTGGCCGCAGTGATTTGCCAATCAGCCAGTTGGGCCTGTCAAGGTTCGCAGGACTGCCCGCAGATTGGCGTGCCCAGCGGCATTGGGATGCCGGCGCGTATAACACCTGACATAGGCATGCCGCGGCGTCGACGCACCTCACGCTCGCGGCTGCTCTGCGGTCGTTGATTTGACCAGCTACTGGCGCCATTCGCTCATCGCCGGTTCGACGTAGTAGTTCCATCACATCTGCCAACGGCGCTTGCCAGAAGTGGGCGAACTCTGGCCAGCCTATTGGAGTAGACGAAGTGAGAATAGGTATCGTCGGTACCGGCTTCATTGCGCAGGCGATGGTTGAGGGGCTGCTTCGCAACTACCCCGACGGACCACATTTCGTTCTTTCCCCCCGTAACGCTGATACCGCGTCGCAACTAACGCGAAAGTTCCCGCTGAGGATTCGAGTCGCGACTTCAAACCAGCAAGTCGTCGATACCTCGGACTTCGTCATATTGAGCGTTCGCCCCGCGAGCGCTAACAGCATCATTTCTGAGCTGCGCTTCCGCCCCGAGCAAACCATCGTCAGCGTCGTGGCCTCGATTCCTCTTCTGGAAGTGCGACGAAGCGTATCTCCCGCCACAAAAGTTGTCCTGGCGATTCCGCTGCCGTCCATGGCACGAACACAAGCTCCCTTTGCAATATTTCCTGAGGATGCTGTCGTCCGCGAACTCTTCTCGCCGACGGGTTCCGTCGTTTCCGTCGATAACGAAAAAGCTTACGCGGCTCTGGGAACCGCAACTGCTGTCATGGCACCATACTTTCATCTAGCGTCAATTCTGGCTCGCTGGCTGAGTGAAAATGGCGTTGCCGAAGACATGGCCACGAGGTTCGTCAGCGGGCTGCTGTCAGGCCTATCTAGCACTGCCGCGCTGGCAACGACGAAAAATTTTGATGCGCTCGCGGCCGAACACGCGACACCTGGCAGCTTCAATGAGCAACTGATGCAGCATCTCGCTCAAAAGGAGTTCGAGCCTGCCGTAAAGGATGCCCTCGCACCATTGCTCGCGCGAATGTCGTCGAATCAGAGCTGAATCGACAGGCTTGAGAAAAAAGCACGATTAAACGCGCCTCGCTGCAGCCTGCCGTCTGGTTAATCTATCTGCGCTCCAAGCCCTCGTCTGCACACGAAACCTCCCGAACGTGCGTTCGCTGGCGCGCACCACATCGAGCACAGGACTTTCCCTAAGACGTCGAAATTCTTTTTGACGCGGCATCCAAATGATTCATACTGACTGGACAGTTTTTTAAATGACCAGTATGACTAAAAAAGAAGATTCAGTAAGCTGTTCGTCATCAGCGATGAAAGTCTCGAAAATTTAACTGCCGTCAAAAAATGTAGATGAATGCATGAGCGTGCCAATCGAGTCACAGAACTCTGATCGCTCGACGCACTTCAACCGGAATCTTTCGCAGTGCCACCGTTATGGGAGTTTCATGATGAAACGCATCACCAGCAATAACTTTTGTTTGGCATCGCTGGTCGCCGCCGGCTTCGCCTGTAGTGCGAGCATCGCCTCCGCAGAGTGCGTCCCTGCTCATAAGTTCAAGACCATCGAGCCCGGTGTCCTCACAGTTTCGACCACCATCTACCCGCCGTTTGATATCCCGCAAAACGACGGTGGCTTCACCGGCGTTGAAGGAGATATCCTTCAGAAGATTGCGGACAGAGAGTGCCTGAAGCTCAAGGCAGAGTCCGTTTCCTTCTCTGCGGCAATTCAGTATGTAACGGTCGGCCGAGCCGATGTCAGCGCTGGCCAGTGGTATCGAACCGCAGAGCGCCTAAAGGCCGTCGGCTTGACCGACGGAATCAATCTGGACCAACTTGGAATCTACTCCAAGGAGGGCTATACGAAGCTATCCCAACTGGAAGGCAAGCAGGTCGGTACAGTTCAGGGATACAACTGGGTTCCTGACCTGCAGAAAGTGTACGGCGATAACCTCAAGCTTTATCCAACGCCGGTCGCGTTGGCTCAAGATCTCTCAACTGGCCGCGTTGACGTGGGCCTCGACAGCGCGGCGCTGGGTCTGTACGAACAGCAAAAGAAAGGTGGCTTCAAGGGATTTCAGATTCGCATGGGCGAGCCCGACCCCCGCGTTCGCGCATCTATCAATCCCGCACAAGTCGGGTTTGCATACACGAAAGACAATGCTGCCCTCGGCGTCGCTCTGAATGAAGACATCGCTGAGCTTCACAAAGCCAAGGTCATCCCGCAAATCATGCAGTCATATGGCCTCGACCCCAAGAGTGCCGACGTAGGTGCGCCGCGTCTGGTCCAGTGAGCGCCAGGAATCTGAAGTGTGGTTTTGGGCGAGCATGAACTTGAGCGCCTGGAATGACAACCGTTCAATGTCGTGCTCGCAATCTAATACGTATTCCTCACATACCGAACGAAGGGTTTCGATGAGTTCAACCGTCCAGGCAGCGGTCCCGGTGCAAGTTCATCGTACGAGGCTTGTATCTGGAGTTATCCGTTCAGATTTGAATTATTCGACGATTCTGCCCCGAGATTACTACGTCGACGAAAAGATATTTGAAAAGGAATTCGAAAAGGTATTTTCGACACAGTGGACCTATGTCGGTCACGTCTCTCAAGTTGCCCGCGTCGGCGACTATTTCCTTGACAACATTGCGGGAGAAAGCATCGTTGTTGTTCGGGAGTCTGCCGACCGTATAAGCGCCTTTCACAATGTGTGTCGCCACCGCGGGCACCATCTGTGTTCCTCGGAAAGCGGGAACGTGAGAAGGCTGACCTGTCCGTACCACTTCTGGTCTTATGGTCTCGACGGCAATCTGCTGAATGTACCCGGCTCGAAGGATGGGGCTAATTTTGACTACAACGACTGGCCCCTGAAGCGCGTCAACCTTGAAGTGTTTCACGGCTTTATTTTTGCCTGCCTGAGTGAGCAGCCACCCGCGAGCCTGGTTGAAAAATTTAGCGCGGTGAGCGCGGACCTTGAAACGGTCAAAACCGAGTCGCTCAAAGAGGTGGGACGAGAGAGCTACGAGATACATGCGAACTGGAAAACGCTCCTTGAGAACTACCTGGAGTGCTACCACTGCCAAGGTTCGCATCCGACTCTCTGCCAGTCTATGGACCTCCAGGCAATGTTCCGGGGCACCGACGAGTGGCAAGAGCCGTATTTCACCGGCAAAGTCCCGCTGCGTCCTGGCGTTAAGACCGTATCCATGGATGGCCAGCTCGTTTCGAAGCCCCTGGGCGACCTGCAGAAACTGGACGAAGTGCCCGAGGGATTTGGAACCGGATTTGGCATCGTGCCGCTCTTGTCACGGGTCTTGATTCACGCCGACCACGTCGTCGTGCACGCAATGCGTCCCCTCGACGTCGGGCGAGTCAAATGGGAAACCAGATGGTACGTCGGAAGTGACGCGGTTGAAGGAACCGACTACCGCGCAGCGAATGTTGCAGCCGTTTGGTCTGCAACGAACAAAGAGGACGCTGCGCTCTGCCAAGGCGCGTACAACGGTGTGCGCTCCCGCTCGTTCACGCCAGGCCCGGTTGACGATAGCCGCGAATCGGCGATTCCCGCTGCGTTGCGCGCCTATCTGGAATTGATGCAGGCAGACTAAGTCTGCAATTTGTTGATGTCCGCTACGACCGGGTGCTGCATTGGGCATACCGGTCATGCGCTTTACGTTTCAAGTAAGCGATGAGTGATTCAACATTTGGCCAGCGCTACAAGAAGTATCAGGTCGTTGAGAAGATTCGTGAGAGTGAGAACATCACGTCGATTCTACTGGCGCCAGTGAACAGCGATGAGGTCCCGCCTTTCAAGGCGGGTCAATACATCACCATTCGAATTGACGACAATACCGTCCGCACGTACACAGTGTCTTCGGGTCCCCATGAGAGAAGGCATTATCGGATTTCAGTTAAGCGAGAACCCTCCTCGGGCGAAGGATTTCAACCGGGTCGGGCCTCCGGCTACATCCACGATGACTTGGAAGTTGGCTGTTTGCTCGACGTCATGGAACCACGCGGTGACTTCTACCTCAACCACACTGGTGACGGCGCCGTGGCACTCATCAGCGGTGGGGTCGGCCTCACACCGATGGTGAGCATGCTTCATGCGCTGATTGAGGGTAATCGCCACGTTGCTTTTATTCACGCGTGCGAGAACGGAAGCGTCCATGCACTCGACGGAGAAGTGGCTGAACTAAGTCAATCGCGGGAAGGTATTAGGAAGTTCTATGCCTATCGAAATCCGACCGATGCAGACCGGTCGCAGCAGAAATATCATCTCGAGGGAGTGCTGACTGCCGAGGTACTTCGAGACCTTCTCCCTCCCCACTGCGAATGCTACTTGTGTGGCCCGCCTCCCTTCATGAAGGCGGTCTATGAAGCCTTGCGCGCTTTAGGCGTACCGAAGGAACGCATCCACTACGAATTCTTCGGCCCTTCAACCGTTCTGGACTCCGATGACGTGACCGAAGCCAACCCTCGCGTCACGTCGACGGTTGTGTTCAAACGGTCCCGGAAGCGTCTGGATTGGAACGGATTCGAAGGAAGTATCCTGGAATTCGCGGAGGCAAACGGGGTGAAGCCTTCCTATGGGTGCCGCGCTGGAATCTGTAGCTCATGTGAATGTGACTTGCTGGCAGGCGAAGTGTCGTACTTGTCTGAGCCCTTGGACCCGCCGCCTGGCGACCGGATTCTCCCGTGCATCACAGTCCCAAGCTCCGACGAAATCGAACTCGACCTTTAGTCGCGTAAAGCGAATAACGCAGACCCACTCCCCGTTGTCGCAGGGCGAGGCAAGGAACGGCAGGACAATTTCCACGGAGAGACACAGAAAAATAAGTAGGCAGTTCCCTAAGTACGTTGGCAGCAAGACTCACACTCAACGGAAAGTTAGACGACAATCTGAGGAATATGATGAGCAATACTAATTTAAACAAGAAACTCTCAACCGTGGCCCTCGCAGCAGGTGCGCTGTTCGCAACGTCCCCTGCATCTGCTCAATCTTCGGTCACACTTTACGGTGTAATCGATGAAGGCATCGACTACACCAACAACAGTGGCGGGCATTCGCTTTGGCACATGCGAGACGGTACCTACGACGGTGTGTATGGTAGTCGCTGGGGCTTGCGGGGCTCTGAAGACCTTGGCGGCGGCCTCAGTGCAATTTTCAAGCTTGAGAGCGGGTTCAGCCTCGAGAATGGTCAAATGCGCCAGGGTGGCCTCCTGTTCGGTCGACAGGCTTACGTTGGACTGTCGGACGCGTCCTACGGCACGCTGACTTTCGGTCGCCAGTACGATTCCGTGGTCGACTATCTGCAACCCGTAACGGCGCCAGGCACGTTCGGTGGCCCGTTCGTACACGCGGGCGACATCGACAACACTGATAACTCCTTCCGCGTTGACAACTCCGTCAAGTACGCCAGTCCAAAGTTTGGTGGCTTGCAGTTTGGCGGCATGTACTCATTCACCAACACGAACGCACCTGGCCGGGGGACGACCGGTATGTGGAGTTTAGGAGCCACCTATTCGAACGGCGGCCTGACAGTGGCTGGTGCGTATCTTTACGCAAAAGACCCCGCACTGCTGTTCACGGATGGCAACTTTGTCGACAACACGACCGGCGCTGCCATCGGGGCGAGCGGTCCCTTCAGTTACGTCGGCAATCCGAGCAACGAGCAGGTCTTCGGCGCGGGTGCGACGTATGCGCTCGGCAATGCAATGGTGGGTTTGGATTATACGAACACGAAGTTCGACAATGCGAACGGAACCACCGCAAGCGTCAAGTTCCAGAACTATGAGGTGTTTGGCCAATATCACTTCACACCCGCGTGGTCCGCTGGCGTTGCCTATACGTACACACACGGCGACATTGGTTACAACAGTTCGGTCCCCGTCTATCACCAAGCCGGTCTGACGACGACTTACACGCTGTCGAAGCGCACGGCAATTTATGCGATGGCGGTCTATCAGAAAGCCGCGGCCGGAGCAGTTGTTGCAGATGTCTTCGACGGAGTGACTGGCAGCGCGTCGACGAACAATCACCAGATTGTCACCCGTGTAGGGATGTATCACCAGTTCTAAGGCGGCCGCTTCTCGTTGGTAATAGGTCCGATTCGCCGTGCGCTTGTCGGACCTATCGTTCTATCAGCTTTATGTAGTCATCTGCCGCGCCGTCGCTGCCAGATGACGGGCCTGATTCCCTGCAGTTCCTCGGTGCGCAATTCTTGACTGCCTCGCTGTACGGCTAGTAATTTTTGCGGACGCCAACACCACGCCTGTACGATGCTCGTATTGATTTAGCAGAAGAGGCCGCGTCGATCTGTCAGGTGCACAAATTCAAGCGACAGGGAGCATGGCCTTCTCGTGCATTATCGTGGTTCTTGTCTATGCGCTTCCGACGCGCTTGTGAGTGCCGTCGATGTCGCCTTCTGTAGGGCCAGTTCCTTCAAAACTCGCCGCTGAATGCGCCGATCGATGAAGCAGCCCAATCAAGATTCCGCCAAACAAAACGACTACGCTTAGGACAAGCAGTCCGCCGACGCCTGATCCGAACTTCATGTCGGCCCACGCTTTAACGTTTGGCGATACAAAATTGCCAATGTTTCCGATGGTGCCGACAAGAGCGATGCCGAGCACCGACGCGATCCCCCCGACATAGTTGGTCAGCATCGTCCAGAAGATCGGCTGAACCGCCCACAGGCCGGCGACTGCAAAACACATTGCGACCACAGTAAGAAGCGGTGATGACCCCGTCGAAGCGCTCATGGCCAAAGCGGCGACTATCATGCTTGCCGCAGCGAAGAGAGCGAGGCGACGTCGCTGGGCAGCAAGGCGCGGCACTACGAAGGTAGCAATAAGAGCGCACGTCCAAGGGATGGCAACAACCAATCCTACGAGCGGTCCCGGAGCAGTTCCCAGCAACTTTCCAACAAAGGTAGGGAGGTAAAAAACTACAACCGAAACACCCATCTGAATCAGAAAATAGATCAGGCCGAAATACAGTATCGTCGGATTGGCCAGGGCAGTAGCGATGTTATGCGGACCGTGCGCAAGCTTGGCCGATTGCTCCTTGCCCAACTCGGCATTGATAGCGCGCTTTTCATCATCGGAAAGCCATTTTGCGTTGTCTGGACGGTTATCCAGATAGAAGTAGGCCCAGATACCGACAGCGGTCGCACCCAAACCTTCGAGCAAGAACATCCACTGAAAGCCGGCCAAGCCCAACAGGCCATCCATTCTAAGCAGCATGCCAGACAACGGAGAACCGAAAATAAATGAGAGAGGCGCGCCGAAGTAGAAGAGACCCATTACATTGGCGCGACGATGGTCCGGAAACCAGTAAGTCAGATACAGGACCACACCCGGGAAAAAGCCCGCCTCACACGCGCCAAGAAAAATGCGGATGATGTAGAAGCTGGTTGGTCCTTTGACGAACATGGTTAGCGCAGACACGATTCCCCACGTCACCATGATCCGGCACATCCAAGCGCGAGCACCTACCTTATGCATAGCAAGATTGCTAGGAATCTCCAATGCAACGTATGCGATAAAGAAGATACTGGCGCCAAATGCAAAGGCTGCGTCGGAAAGCCCCACTGCGTCTTGCAGAGCCTGTTTGGCAAAGCCAATGTTCGCGCGGTCAAGAAATGACATTACGTACATCAGCAGAAGAAACGGGATTAAGCGCCTTGTCGACTTGGATACGGCTCGGTCGACTAATGTTTGGTCAGCGATTGAATTCATTGAAGTCTCCTCCGTTTGGGATGAAATCTATTCCCGATGAGTATGTATTCGCAAATTTATTAATTATTTTGGCAGTTCCTGGCGCGAGATTTGCAGACTCGGACCCGTTTGTGCATCCGACACGGCGCAACATCTTGGTCCTGCAGCGAGCTTCTGATTCGGTTGCCATTTGTGTCACTTTATTCCTGCTCGCCGCAAGGATAAATGGGCGTTTCGGCACAACATTTATGAATTACAGTCAAGACGCAAGCAAGAGTGCCGGGGAGACGGGTCGATACGCGCCCAACCGGATGTCGCCATCCAGTTCTCATGATCGCGCGGAGGCTGGGCGCGTCGAAGCCAAATCACGGCTTCTGAAGTGCGCCACCATTAGACACAGCCGATCCGAAGCAATAGGACCCGCGTCCGTTCCGGGGTCGCTCAGTACGTTGCGCGGCCACCCGAGAGATCAAACGCCGCGCCCGTCGAAAACGAGCACTCTTCGGTCGACAACCAGGCGACCATCGATGCGACTTCGTCGGGGCGTCCGGGACGGCCCAGTGGAATTTTCGCCAGCACGAACGCGCGTTGCTGTGGGGTCATCTTCTGCAGCATGTCCGATTCAATAGCGGCCGGGGTCACGCAGTTGACCCGGATCTCCGTGTCCGCGAGTTCTTTGCCCAGAGATTTCGTCAACGCGATCACCCCAGCTTTCGATGCGCCATACGCTGCCTGATTGGGATTACCGTCCTTGCCACCCATCGAGGAGAGATTGACGATACGACCGTGGCGGGTGTTTCGAAGGTATGGCACGACTTCGCGACAGCAAATGAACAGACCGGTCAGGTTGATGTCAATGACCCGACGCCAGTCATCGATCGAATAGGACTCGACCGGGCCTATCGAGCCGTTGATGCCTGCTGCATTGATGAGAACGTCGATCGACCCAAGCTTCGCATGCGCTTCGGCCGCGGCTGCGGCCACACTTTTTTGATCGGTAACGTCAACTTTCGAGGCGAGTGATGCGCGGAGCTTCTCGGCGGCGGCCGTCACGGCTTCACTGTTGACGTCCCACAAAACAACCTTGGCTCCCGATACGATAAATCGCTCGGCAATCGCAAAACCGATGCCGCCCGAGCCGCCGGTGATAACACATACACGATCCTGCAAGTCTAGCTTGTTCATGATTTGAATCCTGAGTAGTGGTGAAGACGTCGTCACGCTCGTGCTATCGCGACGTCAATGTTCTAGAACCTGTGGCGCAATGCGGCTCGAATGGCAAACTGGTGATTGTTTGTCGAATCACCAAGATTACCGATGTCGGCAACCGCGCCTGCGCCAGTGGACGATGTTCCAGAAGCTCTTTGATATGCGCCCTCAAGATACACGTCAGTACGCTTCGAAAGGAAGTAATCAGTCATCAGGCTGACCTGGTTGTAGTGCTGGTTGCCCACGGATTGACCGTTGGCTTGGGTGACGGACGACCCCTTGAGGTAGTCATACGCTGCCATCACGAAGAGAGAGGGCGATACGGCATATTTCGCTGCCACGTCGACGTTGCTGAATCTGGCCGTACCTCCAGCAAAGGCTCCACTCAGGTTGGCGTACTGGATGTTCGTGTAGGAGGTCGTCAGTGAGAGCGAGCCGATGGTATATCCAGCGCCGCCGCCGAAGACCTGATACGCAGTCGCGCTCGCATATCCCTTGTTCAGGGAGTTAGCCAATACCGAGGCGCCATTCGCGTTACTGGTAAAAAATCCCGACCCCGCTGTCGCCGATGTTGGATTCTTGAAATATTCGTACGCGGCACCAAGCAGGATCGGACCGTTGGAATACGCAGCGCCGACCGAATAGCCGCTGTTCGCTGTGGTGTTGCCTGCGACCCCACCCAGGCTGTAAGTGCCGCCAAAGGTCACGCCCGCGAAGTTGGGGCTCATATATCTGACGGAGTTGTTCAGACGCAGCGAGTTCCCCGTATTGTCTAGGTCTGCGGGATGGATGAACAGAGTCGAGCCCGCTTGCGCACCCTGCGATGTGACTGGCTGCAGGAAGTAGGTGATCGAATCGTACTGTCGACCGAACGTCAGGCTACCAACCTTTGTGCTGTTCAGACCGACAAAAATCTGACGTCCAAACGCCGTCCCACCCTGCGCGAACTGCCCGTTGTTGATGTTGATTCCCGACTCCATCGTAAAGATCGCCTGCAGTCCGCCGCCCAGATCCTCTGAGCCCTTGAAGCCCCAACGGCTACCGTTAATTCCGCTCGTCGAATCCAGCGTTACTTTCTTGCCACCTGTGGTGCCGCCAGAGTTGTTCAGGAACTGGACGCCCTCGTCAATAATCCCGTACAGGGTGACGCTAGATTGAGCGTGAGCCTCCGTTGCCATCACGCCAAGGACTGCCAGTGCCAAAGTTGTCTTTTTCATTCTGATCTCCTTAGATAGATATCTAAATATCAAGTATTACTAATTATTAAATTTATTTGCCGCTTGAGATTTCTCTCCTTGAGCGATCTGCGCGCCGTCTAGGGGGAAATCATTTGAGCGGAACTGTCATGGTCCATCTCTGCCGCCTCAAGCGCAGTGTTTGAACCGCTCGGCTGACATAGTTCACGCTGATCTGCTCTATTCAAACTCCGGTGAAACGTCGAACTTACTGCTTTACTTCAAGCTCCTCGGCCAGTGATGCAAGCGCGAGCTCGTAGCCCAGCGGACCGAGCCCACAAATCACCCCGACCGCAGCCAGCGAAACGAGTGACTTGTGGTAGATCGACTCGCGTTTGTGGATATTCGTCACGTGAACTTCGACGACCGGTAGATCGGAGGCCTTCAGCGCATCAAGGATCGCAATCGACGTAAACGAATAGGCAGCAGGATTGATCACAATTCCTGCTGCCTCCGTGCGCGCCTCGTGAATGATATTTATCAGTTCACCTTCTACGTTCGACTGCTTGAAAACGATCTGCAGCCCGAGCCGTTTCGCGGCCTCGAGGCATCGCTGCTCAACTTGGGCGAGCGTCGTGTGTCCATAAAGGTGGGGTTCCCGGATTCCGAGCAGATTGAGGTTGGGACCATTCAAGATATAAATCGGTTTGGTCATGGTTATCTCCTGTTTGTGTGTGTTAGTGAGTACGGGGGCTGTCGGAATCTAATCCCGCATGAGGATCAGGAATCAGCCTTCTTCAGGCGCGGGTAGCCAATCAGCGTCCGTCGGCCACGTTGGGGACGTTTGCTTGGGATGATCGGCCCGGAGGGGCACTGCGCGGAGGCGACGCAGGCGCAGATGACGCATCTTCCAAATGCCATCGACGCGGCAATACTCCTCCTCGTAGTGACCGAAACCTTGCATGCCTCGTGCTTGAGGTGCATCGGGCAACCCGATGGGCTCGTCCCACTCCATGTAGTCTTCCATCGCCCAAACCGCTCGCGCGAGGTCTGGACCAAGAAAAACAATGTCGGGCATATGGCAATGGTGAAACGTCACCGCGCCTTTCAGACGGGCGGTGACGCCCTTGATAAACGTAGCACCGTCTGAACCATTGGGTGCGGAGCCGAAACCATCGAAGCGAATGTCGTCCGCGAAGAGGGTTTTCAGTGCGTCGAACTGCTTGGTATCGATGTACCGACAATATCGTGCCTTAAGTCGCTTGATCTCCTCGACGTCAAGCAGGCGCTGCAGTTTGTCTCCATCCACGATTGATTCTCCTTTACTGATCATTTGCGGTCTTCCTGGTCACTGAGCCGCGACGATGGCCGAACGGAATAGAACGGCCCCCTTCCCCTTCCCACACGGCGATGCTCCACGCAATCCCCCCTTGGCAGTGGCAAAGGCGCGGCATTCGAAGTGGCAGAAATCCACGCAATCGTCTCCGTTCTTAGCGGTTCCATCGTATTGCCTTTACTTTGCACAAAAAAGCTAGTCAGAGGAACAACATTGATGAACTGGGTTCACAGATCGATCCAACTCCGGTTTGTGAATTCAGTTCATCAATCTTGTTCCAGAAAGTGGATTTATCCCGCCACCAAGCAGTAATAGCATGCTGCAAAGAGGTTGGAGAAGTTCGAAGGCCGGAATAGCCAGATGCCAAGCGGCAGCGCGCGCAGAGAGAACGGGCGGCGACTTCGCCAGATGGGCTGGGCATCGCGGTCTTCCTCCTGTGAGCGACCTCATCTCGGATCGAAACCTGGGTGCGGCATCCGTCGAGGGCCGGAGAAAGTCGGCAGCACCCGGGGTCCCTCCGAGTATTCACTCCTCTCGCCACGATCGCTTTAAGCAGGCGGGCTACGAGCCCACGACCACTCATTTAACTGGAAAACAGCCGCTCGAAATCGGCAATGAAATAGGAGAAGCTTCATGAAAGTATTTGTGACAGGCGCCACGGGTTACATCGGCGGGTCCGTTGCAACGGCACTTATGGCCGCTGGTCACCAGGTCGTTGGTCTGATCCATCCGGACAATGATCTGGCTGCGGTTCGCGAAAGAGGCATTGAGCCCGTTGCGGGCCTCCTCGATGACTCCAAGTTGCTCCGCGAAGTTGCATCTGGTGTGGACGGCGTGATCAACGCCGCAAACGTTGACCATCGTGGTGCAGTCGATGCCCTCCTCGAAGCGCTCGAAGGCAGCGACAAGCCGTTCATCCAGACCAGCGGCTCAGGGGTGATTGCCGACGGCGCAGGTGGTGAAGCCACGGAGGCGATCTACAACGACGACACGCCGCTGAAGGTCTTGCCGGCCCGCGCGGGTCGTGCCGCATTGAACGAAATCGTCCTCGGCGCGGCATCCAGAGGCATCCGAACCGCTGTCATTCTGCCCACGATGGTCTATGGGACCGGCACCGGTTTGAATCCCGCCAGTGCGCAAGTACCGCAGATGATCAAGGCCGCGAAAAAGTTCGGCGAAGGCAAATACGTTGGTCGAGGACTGAACCGCTGGTCTAACGTCCACATCGAAGATCTCGCCGACCTTTACGTCGCAGTGTTGGAGCGGTCAGAAGCGGGAAAATCGTACTACGCTGAGAATGGCGAATGCTCGATGCGCGAAATCGCTGAAGCGATCAGCCGCTTGCTTGGCTTCAATGGGGCAACTGGCAGCCTAAGCATCCCGGAAGCGATCGAGCAATACGGTGAGATGATGACGACGCTCAGCTTCGGCTCGAATAGCCGAGTTCGCGCCACTCGCGCCCATGATGACCTCGGTTGGGGACGCAAGCAGCTCTCGCTGATCGACGATATCGAACGAGGCTCTTACGCCGAGATTGAGGCCGTGGGGGCGCGGTAGTCGGCCAGGCGGTCGGCAACCAAAACGCTGTGTGCCGACGGGTCACCGCTCATCAGATCGAGTTCATTCGGCGCTGTCGTCAGGAAAGCGCCGGGTGCAGAACGCATATATGGAAGAGACAATGCAGCATCGTTACTCGCTTGCTCATTTGACCGCTTTGGGTCTCACCCCACCTGAACTCGTTCAGGCTGCTGCCGACGCCGGATACCAGTACGTGGGACTTCGACTTAACCGGACCACGCCGGAAGAAACGCTCTACGATCTCGCCAACGATCGGGCGCTCATGCGGGAGACGAAGGCGCGTCTTGCCGACACCGGTGTTCAGGTCTGGGATATCGAAGTTGCCCGCATGGACCCCGCTAGGGATCATCTCCACTATCGAGACTTTCTCGAAGCCGGCGCGGAGCTTGGTGCAAGACATGTCGTCGCACAGCTGCCCGACCCGGATCGACACCGCGCGACTGACCGCTTTGGTTCGTTGTGTGATCTAGCGAAGCCGCTCAATCTGAACGTGAGCCTTGAGTTCGTTTCCTGGACTGAGACACCCGGCCTTGTCGAGGCAGCAAGGGTACTACGAGAGGTCAATCGTTCGAATGCGAGCATACTCATCGACCTGCTCCACTTTGATCGTTCGTTCTCCAGCAAGGAATTCCTGCGGACGCTACCATCTGGATGGTTTCGGTGGGCGCAGGTCTGCGACGTCCCGGCGGCACACCCGCCGGATCTCGCTGGCCTGATCTACCATGGGCGCCGTGAGCGTCTCTTTCCAGGTGAGGGTGGGATTGATGTGAAAGGCATTTTGTCCGCCCTTCCCGACGACATCGTATACGCACTTGAAATTCCCGGAGAGCCGTCAGTGGCGAAAATGGGGTATCAGAAATATGTGCGTCGCGCGGTGGACGTCTCGCGTCAGTTTCTTGATCAAAGCGAGGCTTAAACCAAGCGCAAATCGGGTGCAGCGTTGATCGAGTGAACGCTGCCCAGACCTGTTCTTGCCAGCGCCCACCTGGAAAACAATCACACTACGTGGTTCCCCCCTATCACGACGTCGGACCGGCAGCAGTATGATTACTGCTGGTTAGGGGGTAAATTACGCTTCCAAACAGGTGATTGGTGAATCGGGCGCTTAAACATGGATCATGATCTCCAGGCTTTTGTCCATGTCGTTGATCGCGGCAACTTCACCGCTGCCGGAGCCGACCTCGGACTGACCCCCTCGGCAATATCCAAGCTGGTATCACGTTTAGAAGATCGCCTCGGGGTAACGCTGCTGCAGCGGACAACACGAAAGATCGCTTTGACCACTGAGGGCGAAACCTTCTATCTCCGGGCGCGGGACATCATTGCTTCGATCGAAGATGCAGAAGCGGAGGTCTCTCAATCCGGGCAAAAGCCCCGAGGGCGTTTGCGCGTCAATTGCGCGAGCGGCTTCGCTTTTCATCAGTTAGCGCGGACTTTACCCGAGTTTCGCTTGCGCTTTCCTGATGTTGAAATCGAACTGTCGGTTACCGACCGGGTGATAGATCTCCTTGCCGAGAATGCTGACGTTGGCATTCGCTCAGGTGCGGTCAGTGACCCATCGCTGGTGACCCGTCGCTTTGCAGAGCTCCAGCGCGCCTTGTACGCGTCTCCGGCCTATCTAGCCCGACGCGGAATACCCAATGACCCGAACGATCTCGAGCAACACGACTGTGTGATCCACGGCCTTCGTCCGCCGTTCAGGTGGCCTTTGCTTCAGAACGGGCAAATCACCCAGGTCGAGCTCAGTCGGCCTATCGCGGTTGACAACGCAGAAACGGCGCTACGGATCGCGCAGGCGGGCGGAGGGATCACGCGGACCGCGGACATGATCGCGGACGAGGCCCTCAAGCACGGGTGGCTTGTGCCCGTGCTGCCTGATTTTATCGTTCCCGACCCGGTGCCGTTATCTGCAGTGTATCCCCATGGGCGACATCGGATGCCGAAGGTTCGCGCATTCCTGGACTTTCTCGTTGAGCAATATTCGGACGTGCCGTGGCGGCTACCGAAAGCCGTTGAAGCGTTGACTCGAAGCAATTCAAAAGCGACGTGAAGATTGCGTGCTTTCCGAGCACCCTGGGTTATGCATCCGGCTGACGAAACGAAATGAACGCCGTTTCCGCCGCTTGTCTAGCGGCTTCCCCCCGTTGCCTTCACTGGGTAAAGCCAACTGCCGAACTGACGATGCGCGCAAAAGCGATGCTGCCCGCGATCACTGCGGATCTTGAAGACACGCGCGACGGCGTGAAGCCGCTGGCGACGCTGCTCATGCGCATCATCAACTACCTCCCGACTGCCGAGGTGTTGCCCGAGCGCCGGAGCAACTGGGCGTATAGGCCCCAGAACTTCCAGACGGCCGCGCCGCGCCAGAAGGTACTGAGCTACAGCGCCCTCGTGTCGGACGTGACACGACCCTGTCTGATCCGCATCGAACAATCACTGCGCGAGCGCACGGGCCTGCCGCCACCTATTCGAGCGGCGATAGGTGAATCCCCGTCGAGCGGGGTTGTTTCTGGAGGAACGCCGGGGCAACTCGGCGGTCTCTTTTTCGGGTGCCGTAAAATGCCGTCCATGAATATGGAACTAGCGGATATCCCGATGCTCACTGAAACCGAACTGCGCGAGCAGTATGCGAGCCTCCAGCAGCGCGCGCTGCAACTCGGATCGCACGGACAGACGCGAATTGACCGTCTCGCCGCAGCGACGCAGACGCCGCCAAATGATCATGCCGATGAGTATGTGCGTGTGGTCAAAGGCGCGACCGACGACGCGATGGTGGCGGTATTGAGCTACCACCGTGCGGTGCCCTTCCGCGAAACGGCCAACTCCCTGATCGAAAGCCTCGCGCAACCGGCTCCGCCTACGGATGAGGACGGCGAGTGGCATGAACAGATCCTGTTCAGGCTCGCAGAAGTGCTGGAGATGGCCGCTGAACTGATTGCGGAAGGCGAAGGGCACCTGGAGCGCTCGAACGTCGTCAGCATTTAGGTCGCAATCCTCCGACTATTGGGCGCGGGCAGAGAATGGGGAATCTCCAGCGCCTCACATCAATGCCTTCTGGCGTTCGGAATAGTAGATCTTCGGTCTCTGTTTCATGGCAACACCTCCGTTGCTCACACAGATTCTAGGTGTTGCATCGACCGATTGAATCCGCCGCCAACTTCCGCCTCCGGCGCCACGCGGTCGACTCAGGTCGACCGCCTTGCTGCCATTGGTATGTGGACGGGCTGAATGTCTGGTCGGGAAGTGACTCCGATGCTCGAGAATCTTCGCCAGAGAAGGATGCGAACAGCGGAGAAAGCGCTTCGGCGAAATCCGTGAGCCCGAATCGCATCCTCTCCCTGGACGCTTACTGGAGCTAATTCCCGGCTCTTTCAAGCGTTGCCATCGCACTCTGCCACGCAAGCTCTAGACGCGCCTCGGATTCGAGTGACGGAAAAGGCATTTCCACACTTATTGCAGTGTCACGTCCTGATGGGAGCGCCCTCAGGAGTTCGACAAGCGGCAGCACCCCTTCACCAGGGAATAACCGTCCGCCGCGGGCCTCCGCAATCGTCGCCTCATCGTCACGAGGCGCTTGCGCGGCTGCGTCGCAAAGCTGAACGGAGCGGACCATATCCGAACGCAGTCGTTTCAGCTGATCGGGCGTCCCGCCAGATCGCGACAGATGCAACGCATCGACGAGCACGGCGCCATTTGTCTTGCCCGCGCCGTCAACGACAGCGCACGCCTGCTGAAGCGTCCCAACGTGGCGCCACTTCATGAACTCGATGTCGACCCGCAAGCCAAAGCGAGCAGCCAGGTCGCACATCTCCCCGAAATTTTTCGTCAGTCGAGCGAAATCGGAATCATCTCCCGACACGGTCACCGCGCGCGCACCAAGATCTGCTCCCGCCTCGAGTATGGATTCATATGACAACACATCGATATCCGGCTTGATCTGAATGAATTCGATGTCATGCAGTTCCATGCCTTCGCTTTCCAGCAAGCGACGCAATTCAAGATGTTCGGCGCTACCAACCTTGGTTGGATAAGCGGGAGCGCCTGGAGCTACCGGTACGACTCGCAGACCGACAGAGCTAAAGCCAGCTTTCGCGGCCTGCTTTACGAACGTGCCGGGGTTGAGATCGAGCGCAGTCAGATGCGCTACACCAATTTGCGGTTTCAATATGTTGCCCTCCCACCTGTCAGATCGAACGTGAACCCAGTCGTAAAACTACATGCCGGGCTCGCTATCCAGCTGACCATGGCGCCCACTTCATCAGCCTGAAGAAAGCGGCCCATTGGAATCTTTGCCTTGCTGGCTTGGATATGTTCAGCCGACATCTCAGCGAACAGCTCCGTTTCGACCATCGCCGGCGCGACGCAGTTGATCAGCACATTGTCCTTTGCCAGTTCTTTCGCTGCTGCCTTCGTGAACGCGATGACACCAGCCTTGGCCGCTGAGTAGCCGGAAATGAACTGCACGCCCTCTTTGCCTGCAACGGAGGCGACATTGATGATCCGTCCGCCACCGTGTTTTCTCATATGCGGTACTGCGACCCGACAGCCGTAGAACACACTATTCAGATCGACGGCCAGCACGCGCTCCCAGGCTTCGACCGGGTATTCCCAGCACGGCGCAATCGGTCCGTTGATCCCAGCGTTGTTAACCAGGATATCGACCCGTCCCAACGTCTCGACGGTATTCGCAAAGGCCTGTTCAATTGAGCCGAGTGACGACACATCAACCTGTTGAACATAGTCCGGTGCAAAACCAAGGTGATGCACGTCGCACCCATCGATATTGATATCCCAGACCGCGACGCGAGCACCATCGGCCTTGAGCCTTTGGCAGATTGCAAGCCCGATTCCACGAGCGCCACCCGTAACTATGGCTACCTTGTCGGCGAGAGAAGTCTGATTCATGCTATGTCCCTTCGTTAAGCAATAGGTTCGTCGAATTCGATGCGCTTGATGTCGCCGACGATAAAGATGTAGGAGAGCGCGCCAATCAAGGTCACTGCGGAAATGAAAGCGAGAGCATAGACAAATGAACCCGTGGCATTGACGATCAGGCCAATCACCAGCGGCGTAACTATCCCTGCGGCGTTGGCAAACAGATTGAATATCCCGCCGCTCAAGCCGAGGAGACCCTTCGGTGCTATGTCTGAAACGATCATCCAGGCGAGCGCCGACATGCCTTGCGCGAAGTAGGCGCAGCAGAGGATGGCAATCACGGCCGTAGTGGAATCCACGTAGTTAGCCAAGACGATCGTCGACGCTGCAAGCAGACCGAAAATGACGGGGAGTTTTCGCGACCAGTTCAGCGACACGCCACGGCTCAGTAGCGCGTCCGAGATCCATCCGCCCGCCAGTGTGCCGACAGACGCTGCAATGAACGGCAGCACTGCAACGACGCCGACTTTCAGCCACGGCATGTGGCGCTCGGTCGCGAGATAGGTAGGAAACCAAGTCAGGAAGAACACGTTGGTCGAGTTGCATGCGAACTGCCCGAGGCAGATACCGGCCATGCTGCGGCGCTTCAGGAGTGCACCAACATAAGACCACCGGAAATGCGTGTGTTGCTTGCTACCGTCCACCACGCCGCCGCCACCGGCGATGTAGTCGAGTTCAGCCTGATTGGCACGCTTCGATTGATGGGGCTCACGGAAACTCAGGGCCCACACGACTCCAAATAGCACGCCGACGGTCCCCACAATCCCGAACAGCGCACGCCATCCATACCGGTGCTCGAGCCAAAAGAGCAAGGGGCTGAGGAATGCGAGACCGATATATTCGGCAAACGTGTAGATTCCGGTGGCTCGCGCCCGCTCGCTTTGGGGGAACCATATCGCAACGACACGACTATTCGTGGGGAAGCAAGGCGCTTCGAAGATGCCAATCAGCAGGCGCATGACCAGCAGTGACGCAAAGCCCAGCGCAAGACCCTGCAGTCCTGTAAAGAGCGACCACAGGGTGAGCGCGAAGAAGTAGGTCCATTTTGTTCCGATGCGGTCGAGCAGCACGCCTCCGGGAATCTGGGACGCCGTATAGGTCCACGAAAATGCGGAAAAGATGACGCCAAGCAGCGCAGGTGTCAGCCCTAGATCGTGGCTCATGCTCGGCGCGGCGATGCCAGCGACACTGCGGTCCAGATAGTTAATCATCGTCCCAACAACGAGCAGCGCGAGAATGCCGAATCGCGCGCGGGAGCGTCGGGTGGTTGCCGCGGCGCGGGGATGCGCGGCCGGGGAGTGAGTCATCGGGTTCATCGTGTCTCCAGATTTTTCTGGCTATGTGCCATCTTTTTGCGCCGGCCTGCTGCATTGCACAATCTCGCCGGACGCTGTTCCACAAAACATCCTTGAATCGGGACGGCAGCTCGCCCCTGTCCCGTAACCAATAGTAGGGAAGTCCTCGCGCCTTGTGCTATGCCGGAACTACGGTAAGCTATAGCCTCAGGTTATTAGCCGGCGTTGACACCGATGCGCTTCAAACTCAGGCAGATGGAAGTATTTCGCGCTGTGATGCTCACCGGCTCGATCAATGCAGCCGCAAAGATGCTGTTCGTCACCCAGCCCGCCGTCAGCAAACTCGTGTCCCACATGGAAACGACGTTGGGGCTGCGGCTATTTGAACGGACGAAGAGCCGGCTGGTCCCCACCGACGAAGCACACGCACTCTTTCGCGAGGTCGAACAGGTCTATCAGGCTGCGTTGCGTGTCGACGAATTCGCGCGTGCCCTTGCGCTCGGACCGACGAGTCTGCTGCGTGTTTCATGCAGCGACGTGCTCGCTACGTCAGTGGTCGCGCCAGCAATCCTCGCGTTGAAGAAGCAGTTGCCAGGGCTAAGCATCGACTGGCATACATCGTTAATGAGAGACATGCCGCAGGAGGTTCTGAGCAAGACTGTTGACATTGCGATGTCGGCGTTCCCGATCGAACATGAGCACCTAGAATCGGTACCATTCCTGCGTGGAAGAATGGTTTGTGTGATGCCGCGTCGCCATCAACTGTCGCGCAAAAAGGCGATTTCCTTGGCTGATCTTGCAGACGAGAGGATGATCCTGTATCGACGTGACATTCCGAGCGGAACCATGATTGCGCGTGCATGCCAGCAAGCGAATGTGGAATTGACGTCGGTCGTGGATATCACCCGGGCAGAGCAGGCGCTCGCGCTTGTGAATGGGGGGCTGGGGCTCGCGATTATCGACGAATTCTCTGCCGCGCGTGCCGATGTCGACGTCCGACCACTTGTCGAAGAACTGGAGTTCGTATCGACTTTTGTCTATTCGAAATTCGTACCGCCCTCTCGCAATGCGTCATTGCTGATGGACGCCACACGCAAACAGGCTCACATCCTCAAGCGGCAAATCACTTGAAGCTAGAACGTGGGGACCGGCCAGTTGCAACTGACGCGGTCCCCACTGGCGGACTTCTGTTAGAACTTGTGGCGCAAAGCCAAACGAACAACGAATTGGTGATTGTTCGCGGAGTCGCCGAGGTTGCCGATGTCGGCTACCGCTGCGGTGCCCGTCGAGGACGTACCCGAAGCACGCTGCCAGGCACCCTCCATGTACACGTCGGTGCGCTTGGACAAGAAATAGTCGCCCAGGACAGCAATCTGGTTGTAGTGCTGGTTGCCGACCGTCTTTCCGTTTGCCAAAGCGACACCCGCACCATTCAGATAGTCGTAGGACGCAGCAAGCGCCAGCGACGGGGTTGCCATGTAGCGTGCGGTAAAGTCGTAATTGTTGAAACGCGCCATCGAGTCGGCGAAGGTCCCGCCAAGACCAGCGTACTGGATGTTGCTCCATGCCGCGGTCAGCGAAAGGGAACCGATGGTGTAGCCCGCGCCAGCGCCCACCACCTGCCACGCAGACGCACTGATGTAGCCTCGGTTCAGCGAGTTCGCCAAGAAATTCGATCCGTTCGCATTGTCAGTGAAAAATCCTGACCCTGCAGTCGCAGACGTCGGGTTCTTGAAATAGGCGTAAGCCGCGCCCAGGCTCAACGGGCCCATCGCGTAGTTGGCGCCGACCGAGTATCCGCTGTTGCCGGTGACGTTACCCGCCTGCCCGCCCACACTGTATTCGCCGCCGAACGTGACACCCGCATAGTTGCCGCTCATATAGCGGATTGCATTGTTCACGCGCACCGAGTTGCCCGTGTTGTCGATATCGCCCGGGTGCTGAAACGCGGTTGAGCCGGCCTGAGACCCTTGCGAAGTGAAGGGCTGCAGGAAGTACGTGATCATGTCGTACTGGCGACCGAGCGTGAGACTTCCAAGCGTATTGTGACTCAACCCGACGAACGCCTGACGGCCGAAGAAAGTGTTGCCTTGAGCCATCTGACCGTTGTTGAGGTTGATGCCACCTTCCAACGTGAAGATGGCCCGGAGGCCACCGCCGAGATCTTCCTTGCCCGTCATGCCCCACCGGCTGCCGTTGATGCCATTCGTCGAATCAAGCGAGACGCGCTTGCCGCCAGTCGAGCCGCCCACGTTATTTACAAACATCACGCCTTCATCGAGAATGCCATACAGCGTAACGCTACTTTGGGCGTAAGCGCAGGGTACTGCCAGCATCAGCGACGCGAACGTTAGACACTTCTTCATTTCGATCTCCTCCTGAAGGCTCGATAGCCATGTTAAATTTCTTAATAATTAATTTAGTTATGCGAATTAAAAATTACGCTCTATTTGAAATATCTCATCGATTTTTTGACAGATAGTGCCGCCTCTTCAGTTACAACGCACTCGCGATTTTGCAAATCAAACCAGCCTCTAGTCCCGAACGGCCAGAAAGCACTTGAGCAGATGCTAAAGACAAACGCTGCCCTTGTCGTATGCCGAAATACCTCTAACCTATAACTTTCGGTTAATCGCGCGAAGCGAATTCAGTATGCTTGAACTAATCGACCAGCAACTGAGATCAATTGCTGCGTAGATCCGTCTTATTTGATCTCGGCGACTGCCGCACGTAGAGCCAGAAGATAGCTCTGTACCCCAAAACCGCAGATCTGCCCTCTGACAACATCGGCGAATACGGAGTGATGCCGGAATGGCTCCCTCGCATGTATGTTCGACATGTGCAATTCGACGACGGGACAAGTAAGGATAGCGAGCGCATCCCGAATCCCGTAGCTGTAGTGTGTCCATGCACCTGCGTTGATCAGCACGGCATCGTCATGATCTTCGAATGCACGATGAATGCGCTCGCACATGGCCGCTTCGCTATTCGTCTGGAACGAATCGACCTGTATGCCCAGTTCTTTTCCCAGGAATTGAAGCTCCGCATCAATTTCGGCAAGTGTGACCGTTCCGTATTGAACCGGATCACGCTTGCCGAACATGTTGTGATTGATGCCATGAAGCATGAGAACCTTCATTGCCATTCCTTAAAAATGTGAGTTCAGTTCCGTAGCGGCCCGACAACGGCTTTTGCTGCATTCAGCGTCCGACGCAAACGCTCATCCAGTCCGATACTGGCCGCAAGTATCCGGTTGGGGACCTCGAGCCCCAATGGGATATCCGCAGGCAACGCGTTGACGAAATCGGCTAGCGGCAACCCCCCTTCACCTGGCAGCTTGCGGTCGAAGCGTGCTTCCTCAGAGATCGCCGCTAACGTCGCAGGCGCGGCGCTGCTGGCGTCACAGAACTGTGCATAGGGAAGAAGATGTGTCGGAACGCCGGCGATATCAGAAACACTGCCTCCGCTGCGGAACAGGTGAAATGGATCAAGCAGGACGGCGCCGTTCGTCTGACCCGCTGTCTGGACGACCTGAAGTGCCGACTGAACAGTACCCACCCCCAGCCATGCCGCAAACTCGAGGGAACACGTCAGTCCGAACGGCGCTGCGAGTTCGCACAGTTCGGCGAAACGGGCAGACGCATGCGCAACATCAGGAATATCGATCAGCGTCAATGCGTGCCGCGCGCCGAGCCGGGCGGCCGTCTCGAACACGGGCTTGAATTCTTGAATGTCTCGCTGCCCGGTCAGAAACAGGACCTCAATATCGAGGACTGACAGTCCTGTATCCCGCAACCTGGCTTCCGTTTCGCGCAGCATAGGGGCGTCCCCGAACATCGGATGCTGCAGCTCCCCAGCCCGGAAGGGGCTCAGACGCAATCCAACTGCGTCGTAGCCGGTGCGCTGCGCTGCTTCGACTAGTTCAGGCGGCGCCAGTTCGATTGCGGTCAGTGGCGCGAGTGAATAGCGGCGCGACATGTCAACCTGCCTCGCTCATCACTGGCTCGGCATGCTGCTCATCGTGCGCCTTGCCCTTAAGCAAATCGAGTGCAACGTCGACGATCATGTCTTCCTGGCCGCCGACCATCTTACGGCGGCCGAGCTCAACGAGAATATCCACGGTCTTGAGCCCGTACTTGCTAGCCGCAAGTTCCGCGTGCCGCAGGAAGCTCGAATAGACGCCAGCGTAGCCGAGTGCGAGGGTCTCCCGATCGACCCGCACGGGCCGGTCCTGAAGAGGCCGGACAATATCGTCCGCCGTGTCCATGAGCCGGTAAAGATCGCAGCCATGGTGCCATCCCTGGCGTTCGGCTGCGGCGATGAATACCTCCAACGGCGCGTTTCCTGCACCCGCACCCATCCCCGCGAGACTGGCATCAATCCGGTCGCAGCCCTCTTCGACCGCAACAATCGAATTCGCCACACCGAGGCTCAGGTTATGGTGCGCGTGGATTCCCGTTTGCGTCTCGGACTTCAGGACGTCCTTGAACGCACGGAAGCGCTCACGTATATCGTTCATTCCGAGGGCGCCGCCGGAGTCAACCACATACACACAGCTCGCACCATAGCTTTCCATCAGCTTTGCCTGTTCCGCGAGCTTCTGCGGAGTTGTCATGTGGCTCATCATCAGGAACCCGACGGCATCCATGCCAATTTCACGTGCATACTCGAGGTGCTGACGCGAGACGTCTGCTTCCGTGCAATGCGTCGCAATCCGCACTACGCTTGCACCAGCATCGAACGCGTTGCGCAGATCGTGGATCGTGCCAATACCAGGGATCAGGAGCGTTGCGATCCGGGCGTTCTTCACGCTTGCGGCCGCGGCTTCGATCCACTCGACGTCGGTATGCGCGCCAAAGCCGTAGTTGAAACTCGATCCTTCGATACCGTCGCCATGAGCGACTTCGATGCTATCGACACCCGCCTGATCCAAGGCACACGCAATTGCCTTCACATGGTCAATTCCGTACTGGTGACGCACGGCGTGACTACCGTCACGCAACGTGACATCGGAAATGTACAGCTTTTTGTCTGCGAAATTCATTATGCGGCCTCCTTGTGCCCACGCGCGATACCAGCCGCGATCCGCCGTTTCGCCATCATGTCTGCACACGCCAACGCCGCCGAGGTCATGATGTCGAGATTGCCCGCGTACGAGGGCAGATAATGTGCCGCGCCTTCCACCTCGAGATAGACCGACGTTTTCAGTCCATGCTGGGGGCCGATGCCCGGTACGTTGAGCGGCTTTTCGGGCGGGATAACGTCGAACTGAACTTTCTGTTTGAGTCGGTAGCCAGGCACGTAAGCCTGCACGCTCGCCACCATGCGCGCGATGCTTTCCTCGACTTTGTCGGTATCGACGAGATCGGACAGGACGAAGACCGTATCCCGCATGATGAGCGGCGGCTCGGCGGGATTCAGGATGATGATGGCCTTTCCGCGAGTGGCGCCACCCAGTTGCTCAATTGCACTCCGCGTCGTTTCGGTAAATTCGTCGATGTTTGCGCGCGTGCCCGGGCCTGCAGATTTGCTGCTGATCGAGGCCACAATTTCCGCGTAGTGAACTTTGGCGACCTGGGAAACTGCAGCGACCATTGGGATGGTGGCCTGTCCGCCGCACGTCACCATGTTCATGTTGGGTGCATTTTCAGCCTCGAGATTGATGGACGGAATGACGTACGGACCAATCGCTGCCGGGGTCAAATCGATTACCTGAATTCCGTTTGCCTGCAAGACCTCGTTATGCCGACGATGCGCACCTGCCGACGTCGCATCAAAGACGATATCGATATCCTTGAACACTTCGAGCTTGAGCAGGCCATCAATGCCTTCCGCCGTCGTTGCGACGCCCATGCGCTGCGCGCGTGCAAGGCCATCTGACTTCGGATCGACGCCCACCATCGCGCCCATTTCCAAGTTGGTGCTGTTGCGCATCACCTTAATCATCAGGTCCGTACCGATATTCCCCGGCCCGATGATAGCTACCTTCACCCTGTCACCCATTCCCAGCTCCTCTTTCTGCGGTCAACCTTTTGGAAGCGTGGCGCTTCCCTCTACAACTCGATCCGCAACCGTTTTCCCTCCGCGCCCCCAACAATCGGGCGGGACCTCGTCCACCAGTACACGTACGCCATCAATCGGCATATCGAGAGATTCGGCCATCGCGCGCGATACGCTTTCGATCAGTCGTCGCTTCTTTTCGATACCTCTGCCCTCAAGGATCTTGATCAGCGCAATGGGCATGGCGTCACTCCTGCACGTGAAAACCAGTAGTGCCCATTCGCTCCATGTCGAGCGAGACGTATTGACCGGGCTTGATCCATTCCGCAGGTGTCGCTCCACCCGCCATCACGATCCATCCGGCCTGCAACGGCTCACCAGCTAGCGCAGACAATCGCGCAGCGGCAACCAGCGAGCGCAGCGGGTGGCCGAGCAATGCTGCGGTCGAGCCGACCTGGACAACCCGCCCGTCGATGTTCAGCGTCAGGCCGAGGTTTGAGAAGTCGATCGTCGGGCTCTGCCATGCGCCCACGACAAATCCGCTCGACGACGCATTGTCTGCAATGACCTCGGGCAAAGAGAACTTGAACTCCTTGTAGCGCGAATCAATGATCTCGAGTGCAGGCGCGATCGCCTCAACAGCAGCAAGCGCCTGTGGCCCTGTAACGTTGCCTTCGAGCGGGCGCTTGAGGACGAACGCAATTTCTGGCTCAACCCGGGGATGGACGAAGCGCGCGAAACTGGTTGAGGCACCATCTTCAATCTGCATACCGTCGGTCAGGCGACCCCAGATCACATCGGACAATCCCATCTGCACCATCTTCGCCCGACTGGTGAAGCCCATCTTCACACCGACGCGCCGCTCACCGCGACCAACACGCCGCTTAATGGAGAGGGACTGGATCTCGTACGCATCGGCCAGCGAGAGTCGCCCCGTAGGATCGAACTGGCCGACTTCTCTCACTTCCCTCGCTGCGTCGTCGAGCAACGTCGCGTAGTCGTTCAGGTTGCTCATCAACTCACCTCGCTTGAACTGGATTCGAACACTGCCCGCACGGAACCGAGACCGTTAATGCGCGCCTCAAAGATGTCGCCTGGCGCCACAGCAACCATGGGTCCGAGTGCACCGGAAAGGACGAGGTCACCTGCCGACAGCGGAGTGCCGAGCGCGGCCATCTTTCTTGCGAGCCACACCACCGCATTCAGAGGATTGCCGAGGCATGCTGCCCCTGCTCCGACCGATACGGGGTCTCCGCGACGTTCCATCACCATGCCGCACATGCGCAGATCGAACTCAGAGAGTTGGCGAGGCGTTGTCCCGAGTATGTAGTGCGATGAAGATGCGTTGTCGGCAATCGTGTCCGTGATACGAATGTTCCAGTTTTCAATCCGGCTACCCACGATCTCAAGCGCGGGTAGGGCATATTCGACCGCACGAAGAACATCCTGTAGTCCTGGACTAGCTACCTTGATATCGCGGCCGAGCACGAACGCGACCTCAGCTTCGACCTTCGGCTGCGAAAGTATCGACGCCGGGATGGGCTCGCCATCGCCATATCCCATGTCGTCGAAAAGCACGCCAAAGTCGGGCTGATCCACACCGAGCTGCTTCTGCACTGCAACCGAAGTCAGCCCAATCTTGCATCCGACGATGCGTCTGCCCTCAGCAACGCGCCTTTCGGTGTTCATCCGTTGAATCGCATACGCGTCCTCAACGGACATCTGCTCGTATGTCTCACGTAACGGCGCAATGTATTTGCCCGTACGGGCCGCCTCGGCCAGCGCCATAGCTGCCTTTTCGATTTGCTGCGGCATCATTCTCATTGCTCCCGGGACTGGTTGTGCCGCGCGGCCGCTAGCTCATCCTTGGTTTGCTCACCAACAGCCCAGTGCATTGCAGGCACGGATGTCGCGTAGACGCGAATCGTCTCCAACGGTGCGCCGAGCGTCTCGTGCACGGTTCGGGCGACAGCCTTGACACATGCCTTGACTGCCTCGTCGTCCCGCCCTTCGACAAGTGATATATGTACGATTGGCATTACTTCCTCACGGATCAGAATTCAGATGCGGGTGGCGCGACAGTTGCTGCCGTTTGACCACTACGCTCGAGTGACGCGGCAACAATCCCTTCCGCCTTCATCTCTTCGACAAAATTTGCAACGAACCTCTCGCCAGTCGACCGGTGCTTTGGCAGGCAAATGGCCTGCCGGATGGTCATGAAGCTCTCGGGAAAGACTCGAAGTTGGGGAGACGATGCCGCGAATCCCTTTACGACCTCACGCACCCCAGCCAATACGTCGAGTTCTTGCGCCACGAATTGGGAGAAGGACTCCCTGGAAGTGGGAAATCGCTCCAGCTCCGCGGACACCAGACTTCTCGATAGAAAGAGGTCGTAAGCGCTTCCCTTGCCGACCGCGATCTTCACGCCCTTCCTGTCCACATCGGCACATCTCTGAAATGGTCCATCGACGCGTGCCATAAAAGCCCCTTCGATCTCCAGATAGGGAGGCGAAAAGGTAATCTGTTCGGCGCGACTGCTATCAATGGCCAGGAACGCGATATCCCAATCGTCATTCGCGAGACCATCGAAGACTTTGCCAGCAGCGTCGTACACGACGAACTGGACTGGCACGTCAAGCCGGACTGCTAAGGCCCGAGCGAGGTCCACCGATACGCCTGTTGGATCACTCCCCGGATCCGGACGCTGGGCCAGCACCGTGTTGCCAAGATTGATTGCTGCCCGCAGCACGCCGTGAGGCGCAAGATCGCGCGGAAGCTGCGGTTCGGCTTGCATCAGGCGGTCCTCTCAAGGATGACCTGCGCGGGCCGTTCGCCACTTGCCTTTCCCGTAATGGGCGGCTTCGGGAGCTTCGCTTCACCTGCCTCAATGACAAAATGGTGATCAAGTGAATACCATTTGCCGCGCACGTCATCCGCTGGCGCCTGCTCACCATCGTGCAGGACGTACTGTCCGACGAGGGCACGAGTTACGCCGAACTGGACGTCTGTCTCAAGATTCGGATCATCACTGGAATACACCTGGGAAAACTGTGTCTTGAATCCCGGCTTGTAAATCATGAAATGGATGTGGGCGGGTCGCATGTTGTGGCGCCCCTGTGCGCGCAGCAACTCACCGACCGGCCCCGACAGCGGGATCGGATATCCGGCCGGTTTGACGCTACGAAACGAGATATGCCCGTCGGAGTCTGTCGTAAACTTTCCGCGCAGGTTCATGTCGGCCTGCTCCGGGTCCTGGTTCTCGTAGAAACCGTCCGAAGACGTATGCCAAACGTCGACTTCAGCCCCCTCGACAGGGCGCCCGTCAGAGTCGCGTACCCAGGCGTTGACGAAGATCGGGGTGCCGCTCGTCGGCGAACGCACTATCGACCCGCCGTTATCGGTTCTCGGGGAATCCATTCTCCAGAACGGCCCCATCAGGTTCGCGGTGGTATCTGTCTGGCCGTTGTCCCCGTTGTTGAGCAAACATACGAGCGATGACAGGCCCAGCGACCCCGCGATCAACACCACTTCGTTGTGGGACTCGGTGCTCAACTGCCCGAGTTTTGCGATGACGGCGCACGCTTGATGGAATTCAGCCTCTGTGAGCCTTGCGTCCCTCGCAAACGCGTGCAGGTGCCGTACGGCAGCGGACATAATTTCCCGAAACCGTGCGCTTGGGGCGCGGCTTAGCTCCGACAGCACTGCTTCTGTAACTTCATGCTGGTTACTGATGATCACTTCGCGTCTCCGTTCAACACCCACATACTGGATGCGTTATATGGCTGCATAGTGCGGCAGGAGACAAGCACGGTCCAATGCTATATTTCGAGAAAGCGATACCGATTCGGTATAGGATGTCGTGCTGTGTCACGGAGACTGCTGCGATGGAACTCAAGCAGATGCGTTATTTTGTTGCGCTGGCCGAGGAGCTAAACTTCGGCCGCGCTGCTGACCGGCTCCACATCACGCAGCCCCCGCTCACCCGAAACATCAAGGCGCTGGAGGACGAACTGGGTACAGCGCTCTTTGTGCGGACGACCAAGGGAGCTGAGCTGACGGATGCTGGTCGTGCACTACTCGCGGAAGTACCAAATATCCTGGCGCTATCCAGCCGCGCCTCCGAGCAGGCGCAGTTGGCTGGTCAGGGCTTGATAGGTAGGCTCGACGTTGGAATCTTCAGTTCCGGTGTCTTGAACGTGATTCCACGGCTACTCGCCGACTTCCACACGCAGCGCCCGACGGTCAAGATTGGCCTGCATAACATGTCGAAGGCAGAGCAAATTGCTGCATTGCGGGATCGCCGCATCACGATCGGATTTAACAGGCTGGTTCCTCAGGAACCCGACATTGCCGTCGACTGGGTACAACGTGAGGATTTTCTTGTCGCGTTATATGACTCGCATCCGCTAGTAGAAAGAAAATACATCACGCTCAAGGATCTGGACGATGAGCCCATGATTCTTTATCCGAATGCCCCGGTTCATGGACTCGCGCAGGAAGTGGCAACAGCGTTCCGGACTGAGGGCTACACGCTACGTGTCGAGCAGGAAGTCGAAGATGTCGTTACGTGCATCGCGCTAGTAGCGAGCCGGTTCGGATTGTGCATTACCACTGAGTCAGCGGCGAACTTGAGACTTCCCGGCGTGGTTTACAAGCGGCTCAAATCCCCGATTCTTAAGCAGATTGAGTTGTCGTGTCTTTATCGTATGGAGGACTCATCGCCTGTACTTCTTAGCTTCCTGGAACTGATTAGACAAGCCCGTTCCAAGAGAATTTCTGTGAATTACTAGCCACACATTTCTTACTCCAGTCCGATCTAAACGCGGGGCGATCTGCTGTTTTCAATGCTCGCGCAAGCGCTTTCTCGGCCCGCCGCTTACGCTCGTCCCGCAGCGCGCTTCCGGAATCGCCGAGCCCATGCCGACCTAGACGCCGCACGAATGGCCGTTCCCGTTTGCAACGCGCCGTACCCCTCGCATCGGGATGAAAGGCAGTTGTGGGTTGGCTACCGAAGTTCGAGGCTGATGTCCGTCAGGGCGTCCGACAACCAACGTCTATTTCCGAGTTCGGCCATCTGCCGACACTCGCCGAAGCACGCGGTTGGACGCTCGAACGGCTGCTCCGACCCGCCAACGGGCCTTCGAGCGTTGAGCACAAGCGCTCGCCGGGAATCACGTTCAGCCGGACGGGTAGAATGGGCAGACTGAATCGTCAGGGGAAACCGGATGGCGCACCTCCTTATGCTCGGCGCGGGCTTTACCCGCAACTGGGGCGGGTGGCTCGCGGGCGAACTCGCCGATGACCTGATCAGCCGCCTCGCGGATGACCGGGACCTCTGCAAGCGGCTCACCGACAATCCGAACTTCGAAGAGGTTCTAGGGGACCTGCAACATGAGTGGCGTCAGAACCAGCAACCTGCGCAGCGTGAACGGCTGGACGCACTCGAGCGTGCAATCAAGGCTTCGTTCAACGACATGGACTCCATGCTCGCGGACCTTCCCGGAATGGAGTTTCAGGGCAATGGCTCGAACTTCGTCCAGCGCAGCATCGCCGCCTTTCTGGCCCGCTTCGACGCCATCTTCACGCTCAATCAGGATTTGCTTCTCGAATTGTTCTACACGGGAGACCTTCGGGTGGGCATCCAGTATCCCGGTATGCAGGTGCCGCCGAACTTCTGGGCGGCGCGTCCCGATGAAAAGCTTGCCGCAGAGTGGCGACCACGGCCGCAGGCCCAGTATCTTGTGGAGCCGCGAGGCCAGCCGATCTTCAAGTTGCATGGCTCGGTCAACTGGCGCAGCGAGGGCGGCAATGACCTGCTAGTGATGGGTGCGCGCAAGGTGGAGACGATTGCCGGATCAGCATTGTTGGCGCAGTACGCCAACGAGTTCCGCGAACGCCTGCGTGAACGCGGCACGCGGCTCATGACCATCGGCTACGGCTTTGCCGACGAGCACATCAATCGGGAGATCGTCGCAGCCGCAGAGGCAGACGACACCTTCGGCCTGTTCGTGGTCAATCCAAGCGGGCGTAAGGCACTGCGTCCGCGCAATGACAATGGAGCGATTCCGCAGCCGCCCCAGGCGATTGAGAACGTGCGCTACATCGGCGGCTCGACCCGGCCACTGAGCACGACCTTCACGAACGATGAGCTCGAACGCGCGAAATTCGTGCGCTTCTTCGACGCCTGACGCAGGCGAAGTCTATACCTAGATTGGCGTTCGCTCATCGAGCGCAGGCTTCGTTGTCTCGTTCGCTTCACTGAGGAGCTCGCCCCGATCCAGGACGTATTTCGAGCGCCGGTCAAAGTCGCTAGGAAAGAAGCGCATGTGCAAGTTGAAAATCCAGTTCGGCCACGGACTGAAGACGAACCGGTCGAGGTAGTAGTTCGCAAGTATTGCGTGTTCCACGCAGCGATCCCATGCCCACGTTGCCTGTGAAGCGCAGAAGTCCAGTTTTAGCTCCGACGCGGAAACGTCCTCGGGTGAGGGATGCGGCGCGCGCGCTTCGTTGCGTGCCTCCCGATATTGTTCAAGTCGTGGCTCAAACTCTTCATGCGTTCGATGAGCATTGATGATATGGAGAAAGAGCCTCGTATCAATGTCATATAGCTGCGTGACGACCGCGCTGTGAAGTGCGTTTATCGCCGGGCGGGCCCTGATCAGCATGTCGCAGACAAGGCGCTTCTTACGCGCCTTCGTCAGGTGGCTTACCTTCACGGCCGCAACGATCTGGTCGTTCTGGGCTCGAAGGCTGTAGATCTCGGGAAACACGGTGCTCGCAGCAATCCTGCGTTCTCTTCGCGTACCGCGTGTTGCCACAATCAGCGCACCGACGACGCCCATCAGCGCGCCGATGACTGCACCAGCAAGGTCTTGCCAGTCGTGCAGTATGGAGATGAAGTCGAAGCTGTCTGGAATGGGCAGGTGCTCGCACATCAGTGCTGCTGCCTGCGTGATCTGGAATATATGTCCGTCCGCCGCCACGTTTGCCCCCGGTTGTTCTGGTCGCTAGTGTAGCAACGTCGCTGCCTGGGACTTTCCCTTGATCTTTTCTCCGTGCTCCCTGCCGGGTCCTCCGCTCGCCATGCCCGATCCGCCACCCGCTGAACCTGACACTCCGTTCTGCCCACCACCGCCATGCGCGCCGGCCGGGTCGACAGTGCGCATGGCGGTTGAAGCTCGAACGCCGATTGTGGAGCTACCTCGGGTCGAACGGCGGCAATGGGTCGCGTGGCGCGGCCCTCCGGTTCCGGCGGGCGCAGCCTAAGCATGGCCCCGATGAGGCAGAGGTCGGCCATGACGCGTCGTTCGTCTCGGCGCTTGGCGTGACATTGGCGCGGCGCCATCACATTCAATAACGGTCATCCTTCACCAAACAAAGCGTTGACAACAATACTCGCAGACCAAACTATAGATACTCTGCAGGACACTTCCCAAAATATGTGACAACACGGAACACTATGACCGCGAAGACCACGCGCACGATCAAATATTCAATGATCGGAGATATTCGAAAGGGCGACCTTTACGCACTACTGTCGGTTTGTACCGACCATGACCTAAAGCCGCTCCTCTCCCTAATCAAAGACCGTGTTAGCAGCTCAATCGAATCAGACGACGAGTACAAGAAATCCCCCTCACAACCGTCCCGGTACTACCGGGCAATTGGTGACGAGATCCGAAGGTTTGGCGGCAATACGATGGCCAATACGGTGCGGGGGGGCGGTCCTGACTACAGGGAGATCGTCGGTGACGTCTGCAAAAGATTTGGTGTTCCCTTTGACGAAAGCGATATTGTCAAGGGCGAATCGGCGTTGCTGAACCTGTATCTGGACGTTGAGTGGACAACACTCCCCCATTCCGAGCGCGATGCCGCAGCGGAACGGGCACGGGCCAAGGTGCTATCCGAAGCGACGAAATTTTCGAACGTGGTCAAGGGCAACGCAGCCAAAGGACCGCTTGCGATATTCGGGCTTCCGGGAGTACCCGCACTCACAACACTTTCGCTTGCCGATCCCGCGTACCGCGTTACGGCGCCCTGCGTGCTGCATATTGCGTACGTGCGTCGCCAAGTCCTGGAGTCGATAGCGTCAAACTCCACCGCCGTGTTCGAAAACGCTCCGGCTGTCCCGCGGTCTGTGACGCGCTCCGCCACATTGACCGTCAGCGAGACGGGCGCGGACTCCCTGGTTTCGCTGACGCGCATATCCGATCCCGGCATTGAAGACTGGCCGCGTGAGAGCAGCGACGCGGGTATCAGTAGACTTAGCCCGCTGTTCCAGGCGGTACCAAGCCTAGCCGCGGCTCAGAACGTCGCGTCGAATACCTACATGGAAGTGGTCATCAACGGGCCTCTGCTGACGGCAAAGGGCAAAGAGGGCTATCGTTTGATCACGATGATCGATGGCAAGCCGAGTCACGGTACCCTTCTCGATCCTTCGTCACTGTCCAATATCGTTAACGCTGGCGCCCTCTTGCAGGTCGCTTCTGTCGCGCTTGGACAAAAGCATCTCGCTGACATCAAGCGCGAGCTCAATGAACTGAAAACGACCGTCAAGTCCATCGAGGATTTCCAGCAAAACGGCAGATTCGCGGAGGTATCCGGAATTGTCGCATATCTCGAACAGGTAGCTCCCTCGGTGATGGCAGGCGAGGCTCCGGAAGGGTTGTCAATGGTTCTCGAAATGAACGAAGTCGCGCTTTTGCGCGATCAAGGTCACCTGCAAACAGACATTGGCAAGGCAATTGAGGAGATCGCAGGAATCAGTGATCCCGACACCTTCGGGACCGGCGGCATACACACCGCACTCAAAGGACTTCACGCGCGTCTCGAAAGGCTTTGCGCGGAGATGCACTTCTGCATTCGCGCGCGCGCCGCGGTTTTGCAACTCGCCGTGACTCTGGGCCTGAGCGAAAGCCTCAAAACTACGCGGCTCGACAATATCCGACGATCGTTGCACGACCTACGAGAGGATGGCCCGCTTATCGCGAGAGCGACCAAACTTATGCGGCAGAGGGCACAAGCATTGTCTGCGGTAACAAACACGAATTCAACGATTTCACAGCGCAAGCTGGAACTTCTGGCACTGAACCAGAACCTCATTGATCGGCTAAAGCTCACCCGGGAAGACGTAGAGCGCGAACTCGACGCCGCGATCGGGTTCTTTCGCCAGCAGGTTGAGCCCGTACGATTGATTCTAAGACTGGACGGCGAGAGGATAATTGGCTCGAAAGCCGCGTAGTGTAGCGGCCGACACGCCTGCTCGAATGGCTGTTCTTCTTTGGAAGTTGCCGTAGAGCTCGGGGCGAGTCGAAGGGCTGATGTGGGTCGCACTCAGCCGCTCGCTACGAGGCACGCTGCGATCCATGCAAAGCGCATGAGGCAGTAGTCGGCCATCTGCAGTCATACGCCCACGCGCCCATGCAGACGTTCGAGCGTCGCTTACGCTCAAACAGCCGTCACTCACGTATCGCCTAGATGCGCCGCATTTCGGCGGACGAAGCAGTCAATCAGCTGCGGTGATTTAAATAGGCAGGAGCAGCGCTTCACACTGGCGCAGATCAATACAACACCCAGCAAGACACGAATTTGACGAGTCGATATCAGTATCTCAATCCGGGCGTACACGGTGAGATCGACGTATTCAGCTACGGTCAGGACGCAAGGCAAGGCGGCGAAGACGACGACGCCGACGTAGGGAGTAGTTGCGTCGTCTGAGTCAGGCAAGGGCCCGTCATAAAGATGACGTTCGCACGGTTTCATCGAACAGCTGAACATCTACCATGACGGAGATCGGGCTGGATCCGGAGCTTGAACAACTACGGACATCGCGCGGCTCGAATTCGGTGCCGAATTCACACGTGCAGATGGTCGTGATGTTCAGCGGCATCGCCATGATGATGGCGTGACCGCTCAACGAGTGCCGGCATCGTGTGCAGGTTTGCGAAGCGGACGCCGCGCTGGCTAGTAATACCATCCCCACTTAGGCGTACGTTGAATCGGCGACTCAATCGCGTTGCGCCAAATGCTCCGCGCAACGCGCTTGCAACCTCTGGCCCCCATGCGACCGATAGTCCAGAAACCACCTCGTCAGTTTCACGCGCGCTTTCACAGTAATTTCCTCGCACTTTCAATTCACATGCGCAAGCAAGTGAATTGAATGGATCAGAGGCTAATTGACCTGTTTTTTCGAGCGTCGATTGACGCGCCGGGTATGCGGCTATTACCCTCTCGCGCTGATGGTTCCCGGCGACGGGATCAAAAGGGAACGCAGTAAGAGGCGATAGCGCCTTGAGTCTGCGGCTGCCCCCGCAACTGTGAACGGCGAGTTCATGCCTGAAGTGCCACTGGGAAACCGGGAAGGCTGGCAATGGACGTCGACCCGCGAGCCAGGAGACCTGCCATCAAACGGCGTCAACGCATTCGCATCGGGCGGGGTGTCCAGATGAAGGTTCAGGTTCTGCTCCCTGAGCCGGTCTGCTGAGACGAACGCCACTGGAGGCAAGATTCATGCTCAGAGCTTTAAAACACGTTTTCAACGACGGTTCCTCCGATGTCAAAGGCAAGGTCATCGGCATTTACGTCTTTCTCATCGCCGCCAATCTTGGTGCCTGGGCCTGGGCGCTCATCGCGTTTCATAATCGCCCGGTGCTGCTCGGGACCGCACTGCTGGCCTACGGCTTCGGCCTGCGGCACGCAGTAGATGCGGACCATATCGCCGCGATCGACAATGTCACGCGCAAGCTGATGCAGGAGAAGAAGCACCCTGTCGCTGTTGGTTTCTTCTTCTCCATCGGTCACTCCCTGGTACTCCTCATCGGAACAGTCGTCATCGCCGTCACGGTGATGAGTCTCCAGAGCGGCTTCGACTCGTTCAACAATATCGCGGGCATTGTCGGCACGCTCGTGTCGGGCAGCTTCCTGCTGGTGATGGCGATCCTGAACCTCGTGGTCGCGCGGGATGTGTATAAAACCTACCGCCATGTGCGTCGGGGCGGTGACTACGACGATGACAGCCTCAACATTCTGCTCAACAACCGGGGCTTCATCGCCCGCATGCTGAGACCGTTGTTCCGCCTCGTCAATCAGAGCTGGATGATGCTGCCCGTGGGGTTTCTGTTCGGACTCGGGTTCGACACGGTGACCGAAGTCAGCCTGCTCACCGTTGCGGCGACGCAGGCCAGCCAGGGATTGCCGATCTGGTCGATCCTCGCGTTTCCGGCACTGTTCTCGGCCGGCATGTCGCTGGTCGATACGACCGACGGTATCCTCATGCTCGGCGCCTATGGATGGGCCTTCGTGAAACCGATTCGCAAACTCTATTACAACCTCACCATCACCATCGTCTCCGCCGCCGTGGCGATTCTGATCGGCGGGATTGAGACGCTAGGCTTGATCGCTGGAGAACTGAACCTGCAAGGCTGGTTCTGGGATCGCATGAACGATCTGAACAACAATTTCGGCCTGCTGGGCTACGGCATCATCGGGATTTTCGCGGCGGCCTGGATCGTGTCCTTCATCGTCTACCGCGTAAAGAAGCTGGACGAGGTGGAAATCGGCCAGGCTTCGGAGCCGTGAGCATGGATCAGGGCGCTTACGCGCCCGTCTAGCTGTGGGCGAGGTTAAGACCGAAGCGCGAGACGTGAAAAAATGTCCAGGAGCCGGTTTCTGGGGGGCCTCCTCATGAGCACATCTAATGGACACATGAAGGCTATTCAATAGTCGGCAAGGTGTCCTCTAGCGATAATTGCGGGGTCGCCAGATAGAGCCGGTCTTCATGGTCTATTCACCAGATGAATCTGTCCCTGAGTCATCCGGCTCTCGCAGATCACGCCACACACTGCCGGCGATCGTATTACGCACGAATCTGGTTTCCATGACGCCGGCGCCAGTCAGTTCGCCGATTTACAAGGAGACGTGACGCATGCGCGCAACGCCCTTCCGTGACGGCTGTACGATTGAAACGTGTGTACGCGACCTGCGTCGTGTGCCCATCCACCCCGACCATTGGTACCCGCTCGCCTGGTCGCGCGAACTCAAGTCCGGCAAGACGCTGGGCACGCATTTCGCCGGCAAACCGGTCGTGCTGGCGCGCACCGCGTCGGGCAGGGCGTTCGCACTCGAAGACCGCTGCGCGCACCGTCAGGTCCCGTTGCATGCGGGCGTGGTGGATGGCGAGACGATCCGCTGCGGCTACCACGGCTGGACCTACGACTGCTCCGGCCAATGCGTGGATGTGCCCTACCTGGGCAGGGAGCGCTTGCCCAACGGAGTGCGCTCGTATCCGTGCCGCGAGGCGCACGGCATGATCTTCGTCTTTCCCGGCAACGCCACGCTCGCCGACGAGCAGCCTCTGCCCGTGCTGGACTCTGTCGTGAACAAGAACTACAAGACGCGCCGCTTCGGCCGCGAAGTGAAGTGCCACTACTCGTTCATGCACGAAAACCTGATGGACATGAACCACCAGTTCCTGCACCGGCGGCAAATGGGTCAGATGCGGGCGCGCTCGCTCGGGCGGCGGCGCGGTGAGAACTGGATCGAAGTCGATTACACGTTCGTGCGCATGGCCGGCAAACAGCCTGCGGGCGAGGCGCTCGTGTTCGGCGCGAGCAAGCGGGGCACGGACCAGGGCGGCCGCAGCGTGATGACCATCCGCACGCAATATCCGTATCAAACGCTGCAGATCCGTTCGAGCGACGACGCCCTCGTGATGGACCTCTGGATCGTATATGTGCCGCTCGATGCGCAGCAGCGCACGAACCGCACGTTCGGGCTGCTTTCGGTGCGCAAACCCGGCGTGCCGCTCCTGCTCGATGCCGCCTGGCCGCTACTGGTCTGGTTCACGGAGCGCATCTTCAAGGAAGATCGCGCGATCGTCGAACTGGAACAGGCCGCGCATGACAGCCAGGGCGCCGACTGGAACCACGAAGTGTTTCCGGTCATCAACGAACTACGCGATCTGCTGCGTAGTTGCGGCGAACGCACGGTGATACCGATCAGTCAGTCTGCGGAAAGTGCCGAAAGCGGATGCGAACGTTCGTGAGACCCGCCTGACCCGACTGGGTCCAATCTGTCGCCGGCACAACACCCCGTTTGCCAGGCGGTCTGGTAAACGCTCAAACTGCGCTATGCGCGCCGATGTTGCGATAGTGCCCTTTGAAATACAGCAATGGCTGCGTAGCGGCAGCTTCTTGCAGGTTTAACGCTTTCACTTCGCCAATGACGATCAGGTGATCGCCTGCGGCGTGTTCGGCGTAAATTTCGCAATCAAGCCAGTGAAGGCTGCCTGCAATGACCGGATTACCCAGCGGCGATTCCTGCCATTCGACTCCGTGCCACTTGTCCGTGCCTCGCCGAGCGAACTGGTTGGAAATCCGGACTTGCTCGTCTGACAGGATATTGACTGCGAAACGACCTGCCCTGCGAATCTTGGGGTAACTGCCCGAACTGGACATGACGCTGAATGACACCAGCGGCGGGCTCATCGACACGCTATAAAACGACTGGCAAGTGAAGCCAACCGGTTCGCTATCAACGTGTGATGTAATCACCGTAATACCGGATGCGTAGTGCCCGAGCGCTTCACGAAAGCTCAATGGCTCGATAGCATTACTGGAAAGTGACATGGTAGGTACTGGCTACTGTGCGCAGCTCGAATGTGTCAGGGAAGGCCTGAACCAGGCCGACAATGCTGGCTGCTTTACGCCGGCCTGCTAACACTTGCCGGCTCAATCAGAGTCGAAAAAACTCATGGCTTCATCCGGATGCTCGGGCAACCTGGCGGCGTACGCGTCCAGGCAATTCCCTTAAATCTATGCCGCCTTCAAGCCGCCCGGGCACCACTTCCGACTCTGGCTCAGAGTGAGTTCGAGAGTTCCTTGCGAACGATTTCCGCGCCTGCGCTCAAGGCTTCCAGCTTGCCCTTCGCGATTGCGCGAGACAAGGGCGCCATGCCGCAGTTGGTGCATGGATAGAGCTTGTCGGCATCGACAAACTGGAGCGCTTTTCGCAAGGTAGCGGCGACTTCCTCGGGCGTTTCAACGGTTTCGCTAGCCACATCAATGGCCCCCACCATCACTTTCTTGCCGCGAATCAGCTCGATGAGCTCCATCGGGACGTGAGAGTTATGGCATTCCAGCGAGACCATGCCGATATTGGACTTTTGCAGCTTGGGGAAAGCCTCTTCATACTGGCGCCACTCCGAGCCCAGCGTCTTCTTCCAGTCCGTATTGGCCTTGATGCCGTAGCCATAGCAGATGTGGACAGCCGTTTCGCACTTAAGCCCTTCGATGGCGCGCTCCAGCGTGGCAACGCCCCACTCATTCACCTCATCGAAGAACACATTGAATGCGGGTTCGTCAAACTGGATGATATCGACCCCGGCCGCTTCCAGCTCCCGCGCTTCCTGATTCAGGATTTTGGCGAATTCCCAGGCCAGCTTTTCGCGGCTTTTGTAGTGATCGTCATAGAGCGTATCGATCATCGTCATGGGGCCAGGCAGCGCCCACTTGATGGGTTGATTCGTTTGCTGACGTAGGAATTTGGCGTCTTCGACAAAGACCGGCTTTTTGCGAGCAACGGCACCCACTACCGTCGGTACGCTTGCATCATAGCGATCGCGAATCCGGACGGTCTTGCGGTTTTCGAAATCGACACCGTCCAGATGCTCGATAAACGTGGTAACAAAGTGCTGGCGCGTCTGTTCGCCATCGCTAACGATGTCGATACCTGCGTGTTGCTGTTCTTGCAGCGACAAGAGCAAAGCATCCTGTTTGCCCTCGACCAGTTCCTCATCCTGCAACTTCCACGGGGACCAAAGCTTTTCGGGCTCTGCAAGCCAGGAGGGTTTCGGCAGGCTACCAGCAGTCGAAGTGGGCAACAATTTTTTCACAGTATATGACCTTGCGTTTTTGATGGATCAGAGAGCGTAGTTGGCGGACCACTGCTGAAGAACAGCCTGGTAGGGTTTGATGAAGTGCTCTTCAGCAAACTTGCCCTGCTCGATAGCCAGACGGCTACGCTCTTCGCGATCGTAAACAATCCGGGTTAACGAAAAATCCTGATGCTTCAAGCTGGGCTGATAGGATTCCCCTGCCGCAGAATTCGCATTGTAAATTTCCGGGCGATAGATCTTCTGGAAGGTATCCATCGTGCTGATCGTGCCGATAAGCTCGAGGTTGCTGTAATCCGCAATCAGGTCGCCAGCAAAATAGAACGCCAGAGGCGCGACGCTATTCGGCGGCATGAAGTAGCGAACCTTCAGACCCATTTTCTTGAAGTATTCGTCGGTGAGCGAATACTCGTCCTGCAGGTATTCAACACCCAACACAGGATGCTGATTCGCCGTGCGTTGGTAGGTCTTGCTGCTCGAAACGCTCAGGCAGATCACCGGCTGCTTTTTGAAGTTGGCACGGTAAGCGCTGGAATTCACGAAACTCTTGAAGAGCTTGCCATGCAGCGACCCGAAATCATCGGGCGTGCTGAATTCAGACTGGTGCTTGTTATGCTCCAGCAGCAGAACGCTGAAGTCATAGTCTCGCACGTACGAGGAGAAATTATTGCCAACAATGCCCTCGATGCGCTCGCCGGTTTTCTGATCGACAATATTCGTCTTCAGTATCTCAATCAAAGGCAGCGTATGCGTGCTGCTTCCACCATCAACATTCATCTCGACGGAAATGATCTCGTGCTTGACGGTATAACGATCGCCTTTAGGGTTATCCCAATGCGCCAGAGCATTGAAACGATTGTCGATCATCCTGAAGGTGTTGCGCAAATTCTCCTGACGACTCGTGCCTCTCGCCAGGTTAGCGAAATTGGTGGTTATGCGCGTGTTATCCGCAGGGTGATAGTCTTCATCGAAACAAATGCTTTTGATCGCAAATGTGAAGTCTTTACTCATTTTGATCTGACGCCCTAATTTCCGAGATGAATCTGCATCTATTGCCTGTTTTCACAACTTTTCCGGGTTGCTACTCGCCAGCCTAAGTGCCTGATATTTGAAATGAATTGTATGCTGCGCCACTGATGAAAAAAAGTGAATTCATTTCATGAAACCATTAGAAAACGTCATGGTTATGGGGCATCTGTCGCAAGGATCTTCCCTGCTTCGGGGACTTGCCCCACTCAGCACTCAGCCGAGCAATCAGGCTGATGGCGAGTTCAGGATTCGTTCGCGGTGTCTTCGTCGCCGTAGAACTTCACGCCCAGCTGAATGCGTTCCCGGCCGCTTTCCACGCGATGCCGATTGGTATCACGCAGCGAATAGACGCAACCGCAATATTCCTGCTGGTAGAAGTTTTCCCGCTTGCTGATTTCGATCATGCGCGCCGAGCCGCCGCCTTTGCGCCAGTTGTATTCCCAATACAGCATGCCGGGATAGTGCGAAGCCGCGCGCACGCCGCAATCGTTGATTTGCTGCATGTTCTTCCACCGCGAGATGCCCAACGAACTGGTGATGACAGGAAAGCCGTGTTCATGGGCATACAGCGCCGTGCGCTCAAAACGCATATCGAAGCACATGGTGCAACGGATGCCGCGCTCCGGTTCGTTTTCCATGCCCTTGGCACGTTCGAACCAGTTGTCGCGATCGTAGTCGGCATCGACAAACGGAATGCCGAATTGCTCGGCAAACCGGATGTTTTCCTGCTTGCGAAGTTCGTATTCCTTCAGCGGATGGATATTCGGGTTGTAGAAGAAGATCGTGAAGTCGATACCGGATGCCTGCATGGCTTCCATCACTTCGCCCGAGCAAGGCGCACAGCACGAGTGCAGCAGCACCTTGTTATGTCCGCCAGGCAAGGGAAGAGGCTTGCGGTCATTGGTTGTTGTCATGGCACCTCCTTCGATGAAACTGCGCGCCGGCTGACACAGCGCCGGTGCGCGAAAGCAAAGCGTATCGCCGCTCAGGCGTCGCCCCGGATCTCAGGTGCGGTATCGAGCACCGAGGCTGCCGACGCGGAACGCAAAAAATCAGGGAGCGAGCCATAACTTGCAGCGAAGAACGGCCGGATTGCTCGGGTAACCGCGAATTATGCGCGACCGCCCGATGCACGACCATCGATTAATCTTCATGAATCCATTAATTTTGTTCATGTGAAACTCCAACCATGGGCCGCGCATCCTGCTGGGGTAGCATGGAGAAGGTTTGGCTCTTCAAGGCTTGATGCCTCTCTGGAAATGCTGCTACGCGACCCTGTTCACGGCGATATCGAACTCAACCCGGCGGAAGTCCAGATAGCCGATCTCGCAATCGTGCAGCGGCTGCGGGGTATCAAACAGCTCGGCACCGCGCACCTGGTTTATCCGGGTGCCCTGCATACGCGATTCGATCACTCGGTGGGCGTCTGCGCCGTCGCCCACGAGATCGTGACGGCGCTGCGTCATTCCGGACTGCATGTCACTGAGGATCTTGAGACGGCGATTGCCATCGCTGCCCTGCTGCATGATGTGACGCACGTGCCGTTCGGGCATACGCTCGAAGACGAACGCCGGCTCTTCGATCGCCATGACGAGGGTTCGCGGCTCGCGCAGCTGTTTTCACGCGAACTGGGCCACGCGCTTGAACGCCTTGGCTTGCGCGAGATCGTCGGGCACCTGCTGGGGCTGTCGTCGACCGAATCCGCACCGCAATGGGCGAAGGACATCGTGTCGGGTTGTATCGACGCCGATCTGCTCGACTATCTGCGGCGCGACAGTTACTTTGCGGGCAGTTACCCAAATCCGGCCCACAGAATCGCCGGGCAGCGATGGAGCCGCTAACCGCGCCGCCTGCTTTTCCGGCTGGGAGAGGGCGTTGCCTCAGAACTGGCGCCGAAATCCGCGTGAAGATTGAGCGCCAGCCAGCAGTCGATGCACACTTCCCAGGAGCGCGAGACATTCCTCCGTCTGTTCGTTCGAAGCCGGGAACGTCAGCATGTGTTCGAGTAACGAGCGGGCGGCGTAGAGGAGATGTACATGCGTGGCCCATGCACCGTTTCGGGCTCTTGGGATACGCATGATTAAGGCGAGTTCAACGATCGCGTATGCTGCCCGCACACCGTCATAGACAACAGAAACGTGGCGACTGGAGAGTTCACTGCATAAAAACAGGACGCAAGGTGCCTGCCTCGCCTGCGCGGCGAGTTCGATGCCGGATAACAGATTGTCGACGGAGCCTTTCACTGCCCCGGCTTCTATCTGGCGCAACCAGTTGCGCGCCGCAACCTTGTACCCCGACTCCAGGCATGTCCGCGCGATGACCAGTAACAGCTCCATTTCCGAAGCAGGCGACTCACGGAACAGGCGAAGAAAAAGGGCATCAAGGCTGGTAGCGCCCGCGCTCGATCGAAGCGCGGCCAGCACCTCTTGCGCAACATCGTGCGACGACGGTCCGGTGTCGGTCGAGATATTCATCCATCTACCAGTACACTACACCAGCGCAATGCTTCATTCGTTACTGCGCCCGTGGAAGCACCGCTTTGCGGATAAGCGAGAAGAGCGCTGCGTCCACATCTGCCGCCGCAGACTGGACCTGACCGTATTGCGGTGAATCGGGCCATGTATCCGCGAGCTCGCCTTGTGTCCGTAAACTGGCGGCCCACGCATCGACGATGCCAGACATCGTCTTCCGGTCACGCGCGATGAGATGTGAGACGACGATGCGCCCGACCTCTTCGTAAAGCGGCCAGCATTCTTCCCCGTCCGCCTCAAGCACACTCATGAGCCGGTTGAGTTCATCCCTGTCGCCTGTCGTCATTCCACTGGTCTTAGGAAAATCCATTGCAAATATACCGTTGGGGGACGTGCTCTGTCTCCACGAGCATATACGCAGGAAAGCAGGCCCCCGATGTCGACGATGGTCAGCCATGCACCGGCATGTGGCGCGTCATTGCGCTTACCTGAACACGCACGATTCGTTCAAGGATGGCCTGCATTGCGGTGCGGGCTAACTGAAGCGTCCCGGGACCGGACCGGGACACAGAATGCGGCTTGCGCTACGCGCTTATTGCGCCTGGCTGCGCAGCGCCTTCGCTGCCGCGACCATGTTGGTCAGCGCCGGAATCACTTCGGCCCACTGACGCGTTTTCAGACCGCAGTCCGGGTTGACCCACAGACGTTGTGCCGGAATGCGCTCGGCGGCCTTCCGCATCAGCTGGACGATGTGATCCTGCGTCGGGATGTTCGGCGAGTGGATGTCGTACACGCCCGGGCCGATCTCGTTCGGATATCTGAAGTGGTCGAACGCGTCGAGCAGCTCCATATCCGAGCGCGAAGTCTCGATCGTAATGACGTCCGCGTCCATATCCGCGATCGACGCGATGATGTCGTTGAACTCCGAATAGCACATATGCGTGTGGATCTGCGTTTCATCCTGCACGCCATTGGCCGTGATACGGAACGATTCGACGGCCCAGCGCAGGTATTCGCCCCACTGAGCGCGGCGCAGCGGCAGACCTTCGCGTAGCGCGGCTTCGTCGATCTGGATCACGCGCACGCCGGCCTTTTCGAGGTCGAGCACTTCTTCGCGGATCGCCAGCGCCAGCTGGTAGCAGGACACCGAACGCGGTTGATCATCACGCACGAACGACCAGTTCAGGATCGTCACGGGGCCCGTGAGCATGCCCTTCATCGGCTTGTCCGTGAGCGATTGCGCGTAGGTGATCCACTCGACCGTCATTGCCTTCGGGCGGCTGATGTCACCGAACAGGATAGGCGGCTTCACGCAGCGCGAACCATACGACTGCACCCAGCCGAACTGGCTGAACGCGTAACCGTCGAGCTGCTCGCCGAAATATTCGACCATGTCGTTGCGCTCGGCTTCGCCGTGCACCAGCACGTCCAGACCCAGCTTTTCCTGTTCGCGCACGCTGCGCTCGATTTCGGCGCGCATCGCCACCTGGTAACCGGCATCGTCCAGCGCACCGGCCTTGAACTGGCTGCGGGCGTGGCGGATTTCCGCCGTTTGCGGGAACGAGCCGATTGTCGTGGTCGGGAACGCGGGAAGCTTCAGCAGCGCGGCCTGCTTCGCGGCACGTTCGGCGTAGGCATGCTGACGGTTGCCCAAGTTCGCGTCGATGCGCGCGATAGCAGCCTTGACCGCCGGGTTGTTGACGCGCGGCGAACTGCGGCGCGCGGCGATTGCAGCCGCGTTGGCGTCCAGTTCGGCGGCGACGGCGGCGCGGCCTTCGTTGAGCGCGGTCGCCAGCACCTTCACTTCGTCCAGCTTCTGCAGCGCGAAAGCGAGCCACGAGCGGATTTCGGCGCCGAGCTTTTCTTCGCTCGCTAGATCAACCGGCACGTGCAGCAGCGAGCACGACGGCGCAATCCACAGACGCTCGCCCAGTTGCTGCGCGAGCGGTGTGAGCCAGTCGAGCACAGCGTTCAGGTCCGTCTTCCAGATGTTGCGACCGTTAATCGCGCCCACCGACAGCACGCTCGATGCGGGCAGCTTCTGCGCGGCCTGCGCCACTTCTTCGCGGGCATTGATCGCATCGATATGCAGGCCGTCCACCGGCAGGCCGCAGGCGAGATCCAGATTGTCCTTGAGCTGGCCGAAGTACGTGGCCAGCAGCAGCTTGACGCTGCGCTGCTCGAAGCCTTCGTAGGCGCTCCTGAACGCGTCGCGCCAGACCTGGTCCAGTTCCATCACGAGGATCGGCTCGTCGATCTGCACCCACTCCACGCCCAGCGCGTTGAAATGGCTCAGCAGCGCGCGATAGACCGCCATCAGGCGCGGCAGCAGCGCGAGCTTGTCGGAGTCGTCCTTGGCCTTGCCGAGCCACAGATAGGTCAGCGGGCCGACGATCACCGGCTTGGCCCTGACGCCCTGTGCCTGCGCTTCCTTCAGTTGCTCCGAGAGACGCGAGAAGTCGAGGTTGAACTGCGTATCGGCCGTGAATTCGGGGACGATGTAGTGATAGTTCGTATCGAACCACTTGGTCATCTCGCCGGCTGCCACGCCGCCGCAGCAGGCTGCGTGATCGTCGGCACCCGCTGCCGAGCGGCCACGCGCCATGCGGAAGTAGTTGTCGAGCGCATCGCCATGGAAGCCCTGCACGCGAGCCGGCAGGTTGCCGAGCGTGAAGCTCATGTCGAGCATCTGGTCATAGAACGCGAAGTCGCCCACGGGCGCCAGATCCAGATCCCGCTGGTTCGCCCAGTGGCGCGCGCGCAGTTCGGCGCCCAGCGCCTTGAGTTCGGCGCGCGACGACTCACCCTTCCAGTAGCGCTCAAGACCGAACTTCAGTTCGCGTTTGGCGCCAATGCGCGGAAAGCCGAGGTTGTGCGTGGTGACCATATCCGCTGCCATCCCTATGAGAATTGATGAAATCCATCCAGAGTGGAAGCGATCATAGAGCTATTCTTCGATGAGGAAAAATGGCATTATTTCATCTGTTCATTATATTTTTTCATCGATTTTCGGGGAGCCCAGCGTCATGCTCGAACGCGTTCATCTAGTCATCGTGCGCGAAGTCGCCCGCCAGGGCTCGCTTACCGCTGCCGCGGCGTCGCTCTTTCTGACGCAGTCGGCGCTGAGCCACACGGTCAAAAAGATCGAGCAGCAACTCGGCACGCCGATCTGGGATCGCGAGGGCCGCAGTCTGCGACTCACCCAAGCGGGCCAGTATCTCCTCTCCCTCGCAGAGCGCCTTTTGCCCCAGTTCGAACTGGCTGAAGAGCGCATGAAGCAATATGCGGCGGGCGAGCGCGGCACGCTGCGCATCGGCATGGAGTGTGCGCCCTGCTATCAATGGCTGCTCAAGGTCGTGTCGCCGTATCTCACGCGCTGGCCGGACGTCGATGTCGACGTGAAGCAGCGCTTCCAGTTCGGCGGTATTGGCGCACTGATTGGCTACGATATTGACGTGCTGGTCACGCCTGATCCACTCAACCGTCCGGGCCTGCGCTTCGAGCCGGTGTTCGACTATGAGCAGGTGCTGGTGGTCGCCGAAGAGCACCGGCTTGCCAAAGTGCGTTACGTAAAGCCGGAACAGCTGATCGATGAGACGCTCATTACGTATCCAGTGGACACCGACCGGCTCGACATCTACAACTATTTTCTGCGCCCGGCAGACGTGGTGCCGCGTCGGCACAAGACGATCGAAACCACCGACATCATGATGCAGATGGTCGCCAGCAACCGCGGTGTGGCCGCGCTGCCGAAGTGGCTGGCCGAAGAGTACGCCGACCGCATGCCGCTCGTCAGTGTGAAGCTCGGCAAGGAAGGCATCGCCAAGCAGATTTTTCTCGGTACGCGCGAAGCCGATGGAGCAATCGATTATCTGAGTTCCTTTGTCACTTCCGCGCGGGAATCCAACTGGCAGGCACCGCGCCTGCGACGTTGAGCGTGGACGGTCGATACGGCGGCGGCGATGACGCGGGCACGCAATGAGATTAGGATGGTCCCCCACGGTATCAATTGAAAACGGGAATACAGGAATGGGCCACACGATTCGCGAGAAGCAGAAACTGCTGAACCGTATCCGTCGAATAAAGGGGCAGGTTGAAGCGATCGAGCGTGCGCTTGAGGACGAGCGCGGCTGCATGGAAGTCCTGCAACAGGTCACTAGTTGCCGTGGCGCGATGAACGGGTTACTCGCCGTCGTGCTGGAAGATCACATCCGCACGCATTTGGTCGATGCTGAACCAGGCGGCAAGCATGAAAGCGGAACCGAGCAGTTGATCGAAGTCGTGCACAGCTATTTCAAGTGAAAATAAACCTGGAACGCAACGGCACATTCCGGAGGATGTAGCCTCAGCAAGAGGGACAGTGAATGACCGCTGTGCTTTCGGAAGTGGCCGCCGGAACGCGCTGGACAGAGCGTCCGAGAAGGGTCGGGTTATGCCATTTGTATCGTACGCCCGCGCAACTAGATCGTCGCGGTCGGTCGTCGGGCGATCGCCGGGCCACTAGTTGCCGTTCGCCCTCGTCGTCGCTCAGTCATTCGAGGGGCTGCTCTGCACTAGCCAGAGGACCGTCACGAGAGCTGTGCGCAGCGGTCGCCCACATGGAAGAGGTCGCCATGCCGCTCGCGAAGCTGCCGGCCCAAGCCAGCAGTCACCGCAGTGTCCAGTCCGTGTTGCTTGATGTTCACGATGGAAGGTCTCCTTGAACAATGTCCCACAGGTGATAGCGTTCAACGCGCTGCCTGCACATTCGTGCTCACTGCAGACCGAGGCGTTGGTGCTCGCCCAGAAGGTAGGCAATGTAGCTGCGCGTGAGGTCGCACACGAGTCGTGCTTCTCCTTCGCTCAGATCGTAAGCATCATTCAGGACCGTGCCGTGCCGCACGCCGCCACCGCTGGGCGACGAGAGGTAGCCATGCAGGTTCTGCATCCACTTCAACGCCTGGGCAAGCATGCGTCCCGTGTTGAACTTCATCAGTTCGCCGATGATGTGGTTGAAGTATTTGCCCTGCACGGTATTGTCACCATGCTTCGAACCTTCGAAGGCCGTTGAGATCGTTTCCAGCAGCCACAGGATCTCCTGAACGGCCTGCCGGTAACGGCCGCTGTTCAGCAGATCTTCCGACTGCGCGAGCGATCGCTGGATCAACTCGTTAGCCTGCTCATCGAGGGACGGCACGTTTTCGGGCACTGCGACAGCTGAGCCCATAGCCCCGATGATCAGGTTTGGTGGGGCGATCACGTATCCGCTGGGCGCGAGTACGCGGTTCACGTAGTGCCAGGGCGGCAACCCCACGCTCGGGTGCAGGCGCTGGATATCCGACATGCCGTCATGCAGGGCTTCAACAAAGAGCGCGGCATTGGCGGCCGCGTGCCTCATGTAGTCGCGTAGATCGCTCTCTGCCCAGCTCGCACTTGAGCTGCGGGACGCCGTGCGACCCGAGGCCTGCGCGAAGCGCCGCTTAAAGATTTCCAGCAAGGTCTGGGGATCAGCCTGACCCGCGATCCGCATCACGATCTCCGAGAATACGTCATCCACCAGATCGGCAGTCAACCCACCGGGTGACGCCCAGCGCAGCGCACCATCAAACTCCAGCATTGCGTTTCTCCGTCAGCAGCGTGAGGACAGGCCGCCGTGTTCAGGCAGCAGCATGTTGCCAGTAAAGGTCCCCGCCACCGGTGATCCCGTACAATTCGGCCGCGAGGTCGGCATATTCGTCTTCGCTGACGCCGGCCGGTACGAACGGGTAGGGATCTGCCTGCGCAAGCGGTCCGGTCGGGGTGATGTCGATCAGTGTCCCGTCTGGCCGGCGCACCACCGAATGCGACACGAAACGGCAGTAAGCTAGGCCCGGCAGAGCGAAATACAGCCAGCCACGGACGATCTCATGGTCTGGGTGCAGGCCGCACCATTCATCGACATTTTCATGGCAGCGTTTGACCCCTGGCTGCCAGGTCTCATCGCCAACATCCCTGCGCGGCACCGGGACCGCTTCATGGCGCCGCTCATAGAGCGCGCGCGCATGTTCACGGAGCGCGTCAGAAGGCGGTGCGTGATAGCCGATCAGCGTGATGTCCATGGATGATGGTCCCCGTGTTCAACTGTGGTATCTGTCGATGGCAGGCCGACCGGTACAGTCAGATTGAACCGTCCGAACTGCCTTGCCATTTTTCGCATGCGAAAACGCCCCCGCAACGACCGCAACTAGGCAGCGGCCGTCATGCTGCCTGGCTCGGTGCGGATTACCGGGTTACAAAAGTCGGCCGGATGTTCTCGTACGGCGGAGGAGCCGACAACAAGCCGCAGAAATCATCCAGGAAAGCCACGGCAGTCCGCACGCTCCACTCCGCCGCACCGTGCCCGATCACATGTTGCGGGAAATACGGAGCACCCGGCCCCGCCAGGCGGCTATCAGGAAAGAAATTCCTCAGCTTCTTCTCAAAATCGCCCAGCTTCTGTTCCGCGAGTGGCTTGCCTGCCTCCCGGCTGACCAGCTTGTAGTGCATCAACATGTTCCGCAGCGCAAACAGTGAGTCGACCGCCTTGTAGGTGTCCGACTTGCGATCCAGAGCAGACAGGTCGAGCAGGCGCAGCGCCAGGTCGTACTTTTCCAGCACCGATTCACGCTCGACCTTGGGCACATCGTTCCAGACACGGGCAATCAACGCAGCCTTTTCCGGAGGAATACGCAGATGATTCTGTGCACCGGCGTCACGACACTCCGCGAACAGTTCGTTCACGAAAGCCTCAACGGCGGCTGCGCTCAGCATGATCGCCCCGGTTGAGTACGCCAGATGCTCGGGAATGCGGGCGCGCTCGACCGTCAGCCAGTCACTGCCGCTCTCGATGTCATGCGCTTTCTTGGCTAGCAACGCAGCGCTGGTCAGGTAGGTCATCGACAGGTACGTGCGCATCGTGATGCTCACGGAATCGCTCATCGTCATCGTGCTCATCGGGTGTATTCAAAGTCGTGGTATCGGCGAATCCACGCATGTGGATTGTGCAACCTTCCGAACGCGTGCGCTTTTCAAGTAACCAAGGCAGTCGGTCACCATGCCGATGATGCCAGTGCCTATGCTGATGTAGTCAGTCAGAGTAGTCACGGTTGGTTGGCTCCGGTTTCCGGCACAGGTGGCCATGCTGGCTTATTCGCCTTTACCCACGTTTGCAGTCTTCTGCGTGCCGAATCGCCGCCTGTTTGGATATGCAAGTGATCGCATATTGCCTTCCAATTGGTCAGGCCGCGCTTAGTTTTCAGTTCTGGTACGGACGCAACCCAATCGAGAGCGCTTGGTGACGCGGCTTTCTTTGGCTGACTCTCAGCCACTATTTCCATTGACTCGGCAAGCAACTCGTTCAGATCGACCTGCGGTTTTAGTTCTCCGGACATGAGCCCGGTCAATACGCGTCGCAGTGCATTGTTAAACGACAAATTCTCAAACGGCTTCGGATTGGCGAGCCTCTCTACAAGGCGTGCTACGTCCTCATCAACTTCGAACTTGGGCATTTGGCTGGTCTCCTACTTGCGAGATTTCAGTGTAGCCAAAAGTGCATACCAGTGCAAGTGTTTACCACTATCGATAGTAGTGTAACTTGAGCGCGTCTGCCAAGGCCGAACTGTCGTTCCCGAGAAGGCGATTCGGATGACCGGACCACGCCACAGGACCCGCCCTTGAACCGCGGATAGTGCGACAGGCCGCAGTGGGTCGGTTTCGGGCGACCGCGTCGGGCAGTGACCGGCCAATGCGCGTCGTTCGACGCTCTGCCAGTCTGGTTCCGCCAGCATCCCTGAGCGGTCACTCACGGATCGGCGCCGACATCGGAGGTGTGTCGGCCAAATCAAAGCAGATGCCCTCCGCGATTTCCGCGGCGGATCACCGCGAGCGGATCTGACAAATTCACTCACTCGGCACCGGGAAAACGTCGCTGACGCGACAGGCGTCGCTTATCGTGGCTATGCGACCGACCATCTGCGGATAGCGAAGGGATTGAGCGGGCGAGTGCAGCACGGCGAGTTCGCCTGCTCGCCGTCCCGACTCTGCTACAAGCATTCCTGCGCTTGCTCAGGTAACGGGCACGAACTCTCCTTCGGCGAAGAACCACGCCGACATCGTCCGTGCCAGTTCGAGCACGACCTCCGCGTCGGTCCGGCCGGAGGACGCGCGCACGTGGAACGAATGATCTGCGTCGTCCACCACATGCAGCGTGGCGCGTGGCCCCAGCGTCTCGACGACCGACCTCAGCAGGGGAAGCTCGGCCAGCTTGTCGCGCGTGCCCTGCAGGAAGAGAATCGGCACCGTGACGTCCGCCAGGTGCCGTGCCCGCTCCACGCCAGGCGCGCCCGCCGGGTGCAGCGGGAACGCGACGAAAGCGAGGCCACGCACGCCGTCGAGCGGGGAGATGGCTTGAGCCTGGGAGGTCATGCGACCGCCGAACGACCTGCCGCCCGCGAAGAGTGGCAGGGCTGGCAGCCGCCGGCGGGCCTCTGCGACGGCCGCCTGCACGGCAGCATGTGCCACGGCCGGCGAGTCCACCCTCTTGGAGCCCCGTTCCATGTACGGAAACTGGTAGCGTAATGTGGCGACATTGGCCGCCGCGAGCGCGTCGGCCAATGACGACATGCCGGCATGCTGCATGCCCGCCCCGGCGCCGTGCGCGAAGACATACAGGGCTCGCGCGTCCTCCGGCACTCGGAGGAGCGCAGAGACCTTAGTGCCGTCGGGCAGTGCCAGGGAAAGCGATTCTGGGTCGTCCATCGTATTCAGGTCGTGTCGTTGTGGCCATTGCGCCGATTCTGCATCAATGAGGCATCTGGGAGCGTTTGTAGCGGCGTCCGGCAAGGCATTGCGCACGCGGAGTTTGCCGGCCGATCCATGGAGCGCGCGCCCATCGTGAACGGCGCCGCAGCCGCGATGTGTCGGTTGACGACCGCAAGCCCGACGGCGTAATTGCACGCCTGCATCATTGTCAGCGAGGCAGCTGCGGCTGCAATGCTACCTTCCTCGATCACGGCAAGGAACAGGTTCTGGGACACCGGGTCGAGCTTCATGTGGGAGGCCAGAAAGTCACGCAGTGCCCAATCTTATGGCGTTACAAATCCGCGGCCCGAAAGGCCTCCGCGTGAACGTCGCGCACATAAATAACCCGCCTGTCGCCGTCCCGCGATAGCGGTTACCCTAACACAGACGTCTTAACGCTCGGAGCATTCGTTTCCGCGCGTCTCAAGTGTTGCAACCGTCACGCCTGTGATGTGGTGTGTCGCTACCGCGGCGTCAACGATCCCATTTTTCAGGGCATAGGACACGAACTTTTGGAGGAACTGCGCGCCAGCGGTTCGTCCTTTGGGACTGCCCATGGCCTGCTCTATCACCATGAAGCGCCCCGGCAACATGCGTAGGCCGCCCAGCCGTTTCGCATCGGCCTCAAGTTGCTGTCGCACACCTGCCGCAGCCTCGCATTGCTCCTTCAACATCGTGTCAACTACTTCAGGCGAAGTCGGAGCGCGCAGAATAGTCGCGTGCTGAATAGTACGGTTCAAGAACAGGTCGTATGCGCTACCTTTGCCGACTATGATTCTTGTGCCGGCCACATCAATGTCGTCGTTCGACTGGATGAGCGAATGCTGCGGGACCAGATAGGCGCCCTCGATTAGTATGTACGGGCGTGTCTGCTCGATGCCTTTGCCGCGCACCGGGTCGCGGGCGACAAACGCCACGTCCCACTCGTCACGCTCGCATCCTGAAACAACTTCTCCAGCTGCATCGTATAGAACGAACTGTACCTGCACGTCGAGCAAGCCCGCGAGCTGTGTTGCAAGGTCGACCGACACGCCGGTCGGCGCGCCGCTCGACGAATGGCGATGCGCCAGTATGGGATTGCCGAAATTGATGGCGGCTCGTAGCACTCCATTGGGTGCAAGCTGTTCGCGAGCATCAGTAGATATTTCAAGCGTCGACATAGACGTTCCTCGAAAACTCAGTGGATGTGTGCGACAACGAGTAGCGTACCGGTCACGGTCAGTGCGCCACCGATGCGCGTCGCAATCTGTGCAAAGGGCATGAGGCTCATCCGGTTGCATGCGGTGAGAATGGCAACGTCACCCGTACCCCCTTGCCCGCTGTGACAGGCATTCACGATTGCAGTGTCGATTGGATACATCTTCAGCCACCTTCCCACCACAAAACCCGTCGCCATGAGCGCTGCGACGGTACTGGCAATAGTGGCTACGTTTGCCAGATTGATGGCTGCGATGAGCTGGTCCCACGGAGTCATGGCCGTCCCGATTGCAAACAGCAATGGGTACGTTACCGCGGTGGAAAAGAACTGGTAGACGATTCGTGCGCCTCCCTGAAGGTTCGGCGACACAAAGCGTCCCACCTTGATAAAGACCGCGACGAAGAGCATTGCGACCGGCGCCGGCAGGCCCATCAGCCGATGACAAAGCAGACCCACAAGGTAGAGCGAGATGGCGGTGATGGCTGCAGCAGCGACCGTGTTGACGTCTGGTGCCGCCGGAATCTCGTCATCGTGCATGCGACCAGGTTGCTCGGGCACAGCCGGTTGCAGCATGCCGTTGCCCGTTAGATGAGGACGCTTCTCCCCCAGCCAGCTGAGAACGCCTGAGAAGAGGATTGCACACAGGCTGCCAATCATCACTGCAGGCAACACCTGCGCGAAGATGGGACCCTGCGGAATATTCATGATTTCGCCGTAGCCGACCGACAGCGGAATCGCTCCCTCACCCACGCCTCCCGCCATGATAGGGATGACAATATAGAGGAGCGTATGGCGGGTGCCGAGACCGAGCAGCGCGCCAACTGTGGTACCGACGATTGCGGCAACTATTGAACCTGCAGCGAGTGGCAGGAATATCTTCGCGAAGCCCCGTATCAGGACCTGCCGGTCCATGCTGAAGATACTGCCAACGATGATTGAGGCGATGAACAGGTACATGAAGTTGCTGACGTTGGTGAACGTGGTCACCATATCGAGCAGCTTGCGAGGCAGCAGATGGTAGAACGCCAGAAAGGACGGCAGAAACGTCGCCACTATCGCAGCAGCGCCTATCTTCCTGAGCACAGGAAGGCGCTTGCCCAGTTCTGCGCAGGTGAAGCCGCACAGAACCAGCACTGCGATGGCCATCGAAATCTCGCCAGGAACTTTGCCCGTCACGACGAACGCAGCAACGAGCCCGACAAGCAGCACATATACCGGTAAAGGGATGATGCCAATTCGCAACTCGACGATGGCCCACCAGCCATATGGCCAGAAAGGGAAGCGTTCTGAGCTTTCGGCGGTCGGAGAGACTTCGCTTGCGTGTTCCATTCATTTGTCTCCAGCATGAACGAGGCCCGCGCCGGCTCTACGGCCAGCGTTCTTGGCGTCTGAAAGCGGTTGGTCGGTCAGCGAGATTGCGCTGACCAAGGGAGGTCAGGAGAGAGCGACGGTCGCGTCCGAAGGCACGTAAACCACGCCCTCCATCAGCCGACGGGCACTACGACTCATGATTGCTTTCGTCACAGTCCATTCGCCATCGCGCTGCACCGCCTCAGCTCCAACGGCCATCGTTCCGGAGGGGTGACCAAAGCGCAGTTGGCCGGAAGCCTTACCGGCGACCAGCCGGTTGACCACCGTATCCGGAATGGCGGCAGCCACTGCCAGCGCGACGGCGCCCGTTCCGGTCATCGCGTGATGGAGCTTGCCCATCGACAGGATGCGAGCGTTGATGTCAACGCTTTCTGGCCTAACCTGCTTGCCACTCGAAGCGACGTACGCTTCGGGCAGCGATACGAATGCAAGTTTCGGCGTATGAGGACGTTGCACGGTGACCTCTTCTGAAGTTGCACCGAGACCCATACGAACAGCAGCATGCGCACGAATCGCTTCGCACTTCGCCAGGAGTGCCGCGTCGCCGTTCACGTCGGCCTGCATCTCGTTTCCCCTGAGGCCAAGCGCTTCGGCATCGACGAAGATAGCCGGGTTGCCCGCATTGATGAGCGTCGCCCGGAATGTGCCGTAGCCAGGCACGTCGAGTTCATCGATGGGTTTCCCAGTCGGAAACATCGCACCACCACCCTCTTCTGCATCCTCGGCGCCGCCGGGGTCGAGAAATTCAATCCTGATTTCTGCCGCGGGGAATGTCACGCCGTCCAGCTCGAAATCTCCTTCCTCCATGACCTGACCGTCCTTCATCGGGACATGAGCAATGATTTTCGCGTTGATGTTGGCCTGCCAGATTCGAACGGTGGCAATGCCGTTCTCCGGCGCGTCGACAAGGCCCTGTGCGATGGCATAGGGTCCCACCGCCGATGTCAGATTCCCGCAGTTGCCCGACCAGTCGATGACCGGCTCCCTGACCGATACTGCGCCGAAGAGATAGTCGACGTCGCAGTCCGTACGCGACGAAGGACCTATGACGACCACCTTGCTCGTGCTGGATGTCGCGCCACCCATCCCATCAATCTGCTTCTCATACGGGTCCGGGCTGCCAATGACGCGCAGTAGAATTGCGTCGCGCGAGCGGGTGTCGGAAGGCAGGCTGTCCGCCCGGAAGAACACGCCCTTACTCGTGCCACCGCGCATGTAGGTAGCCTCAATGCCAGTCTGTGCCATTTGTCATTCCTTAGTCATTCTAAATACGACGCTCACCGGGCTTCCCGTTCTGATGGAGCGTCCAGTTGCGATGGGTTGTCTGCTGTCGGGGTCGAGCCGGAATTGCTCGATGCTGTGCGAGGTTTCGTTCGCGACGTAAAGCGTCTGCCCGTCTGGTCCGATACACAGGAAGCGCGGACACCTTCCGCGCGTGGAGGCCCAGTGAACGTCGCGCGGCAGGCCCGTTGACCGTTCAAGCTCGAAGGTCGCCACTGTGTCGTGTCCCCGGTTAGTGACGTAGAGCGCCTGGCCATCGGGTGCGACGACGATTCCGGCCGCACGCGACCGTCCGTGATGGTTCGGCGGAATCGCTGATACCGTATTCAGCGCCTCAAGCTGGCCACTGATTGGGTCAAACGACCAGGTCGTCACCGTCGAATCGAGTTCGTTGACGACATAGACCAGTGGCAGTTCTGGATGGAAGGCGGCGTGGCGCGGTCCGGCGCCTTCGCGCGCGCGAGCCGCCTGAACGATGGGTTTTTCGTCAATCGACCACCTGACAGCGAAAACCGTATCGAGGCCCTTGTCGGGCACGATGTGCCAGTCCGTGTCGAACCGACGCGTAACGTATCGTGCGATGTAGTGCGGGTGAGACGAAGACTGCTCGACACGATGCGGCCCGCGTTCGCCGTTGAATGTCAACGGCGCTTGAGGAGGCTCGATAGAACCGTCCGCAGCCAGTGGAAACGGTGTAGCGGTGCCGCTAGCGTAGCCCGCAACGACCAGCTTCGCTGCGTCGCGCGAGAAGTCGAGATGCACAGGGTTGCTTCCAGTGCCCGCCTGACTGTTCAGCAGCGTCAACAGGCCAGTCAGCGGGTCAATCCGGAATGCACTGACGGTCGCGCCGTCTCCGTGAACGGCGTACAACGTGCTCTGCTCCCGGTTGAGTGCAAGGAAGCTCGGGTTGGTCAGTGGCTCGAGCGTCTGGAGATGCTGCCAGGCGCCCGACGCATACACCTGATACACGCCGATTCCGGTGCCTTCGGCATGGCGCTCGCGCGTCGTGCGGCACCCGACGTAGGCGAAAGTGCGCGTCATGATTACGCGACCTCGCGCTGCTCGTCGGCAATACGCGGCAGCAGCCCTCCCGCACGGAAGATTTCAGCTTCCTCTTCCGTATCGATGCGACAACGCACAGGCGCGGTCACCACCTCGCCGTTTTTGCGTGTGATGGATAGTGCAAGAGTCATGGACGGCGTCACGCGGTCCGTGATGCCTTCGAGCGAGAACAACTCGGAACCGTCGATATGTAGCGTCTTGCGGTTGACGCCGTCCATGAATTCGAGCGGCAGAACACCCATGCCAACCAGATTCGAACGATGGATACGCTCGAAGTTTTCGCATACCACCGCACGAACGCCGATGAGTCGCACGCCCTTGGCCGCCCAATCGCGGGAAGAACCGGAGCCGTAATTCTTCCCGGCCACCACAATCAGCTCCTGGCCTTTTTCCATGTACTGCTCGGCGGCGTCAAATAGACGCATCACCCGGCCCTCGGGTTCGAGGCGCGTCAGTGAGCCTTCCATGCCTGCAGCCATCTCGTTGTGCAGCCGGTTATTGGCGAACGTCGCGCGAATTGCAACCTTGTGGTCGCCGCGACGCGTCCCGTAAGAATTAAATTCAGACCTGGCTACACCGTGCGCGATGAGGTATTCGCCGGCGGCGCTATCCGGGAGTATTGCGCCCGAAGGCGAAAGGTCGTCGGTCGTCACGTTGTCACCGAAGACCCCGATGGCGCGCATCGCATTGAACGTGGCGGCCTGGGTCAGGCTCGCCTGCCAGTACGGGGGACGACGGATATAGTTGCTGTCGTCTCGCCAGGGGAAGCGGGCCGGTACGGCGTCGGTGTCGTCGAGCCGTTCGCTTTTGCGAAACATTTCTGCGTAGATGTGAACATATTGCTCACCGCGAATACTGTCATTGAGCAGGTTGTCGATTTCGTCGTCGCTCGGCCAGATATCGCTCAGACCTACAGGGCTGCCCTGCGAGTCGGTCCCAATGGCTTCGCTTTCGATGTCGATGTCAATCGTTCCGGCGATGGCATACGCGACAACGAGCGGGGGCGAAGCCAAGAAGGCTTCTTTCACGCGCGGGTGGATACGGCCGTTGAAGTTGCGGTTACCAGACAGAACGGCAACCGCGTGTACGTCGCGGCTGACGATTTCATCTTCGATGTGCCTGGGCAGCGGGCCCGACATGCCGTTGCATGAGGTGCAACCAAAGCCGATGATGCCGAACCCCAGCGCTTCGAGCGGCGCCATCAGATTCGCAGCGCGCAGATAGCTCTCCACAGGCTTCGAGCCAGGCGCGAGGGAGGTCTTCACCCACGGCTTGCGCTGAAGACCTCGAGCCTGCGCCTTTTGAGCAAGCAGGCCTGCAGCAATCATGTTTCGTGGATTCGACGTGTTGGTGCAGCTCGTAATGGCCGCGATGACCACCGAACCGTTTGCGAGCTTTGCCGATGACGTCGCTTCCTGTGCTTCTACCCTTCGCTCGGGCTTCGCAATGCCTTTCGAAATCAGGCTCGAAAGCGGAACCCTGTCGTGCGGGTTAGCCGGCCCGGCCAGCGCGCGGCCGACCGACGAAAGGTCAAATGTGAGCACCCTGTCGTAGTCGGCGTGCAGGAGGTCATCGGCCCAAAGCCCTTGTGCTTTCGCATAGTCCTCCGTCAACGCTATCTGCGACTCTGTGCGGCCAGTCAGACGCATGAAGTCGAGCGTCTTTTCATCGATAGCAAAGAGCGCGGCGGTCGCGCCGAACTCCGGAGCCATGTTCGAAATGGTAGCGCGGTCGCTCAGCGCCAGGCCACGCGCTCCTTCGCCATGAAACTCGATGATGGTGCCCACGACCTTCTGCTGGCGCAGAAACTCGGTAATGGCGAGCACCAGGTCGGTCGCGGTCACACCGGCCTGGCGTCGACCCGTCAGTTCAACGCCAACGATTGTTGGCAACCGCAGCCACACTGCGCGCCCGAGCATCACCGACTCAGCCTCGATGCCGCCTACGCCCCAGCCCAGCACACCAATCGCGTTAATCATGGTGGTGTGGCTGTCTGTACCGACGAGCGTATCCGGGAAAGCCACGCCGTCTTTCACCTGTATAACCGGCGAGAGATGTTCGATGTTCACCTGGTGCAGGATGCCATTGCCCGGCATCAGCACGTCGAGATTCGAGAATGCCTGCTTGCACCACGCAAGAAACTCGAATCGTTCGGCGTTCTTCTGCTGCTCGATGGCCATGTTCTTCGGCATCGCCTCGGGGTCGCTGCCGTCAATCTCAACGTTCAGGGAATGGTCAACTACGAGTTGGGTGGGCACCACCGGGTTGATGGTGCCCGGGTCTCCACCGCTTTCTGCAATCGCGTCACGCATGCCAGCCAGGTCGACCAGCGCGGGCGTGCCCAGCAGGTCCTGCAGCACAACCCGCGCCGGGTAGTACGGAAAGTCCACGTCGTGACGCCGCGCCGCGAGTGCCTTCAGATAACGGGCTGCGTCTTCTGCCGATTGCCGGCGAACGATGTTCTCGGCGAACACCCGGACGCTATAGGGCATGCGCGAGAAAGCGTTGTCGTCGAGCGGCTTCAGCGCTTGAGCGACGCTGGCATAGGTGACGGTCTGGTTGGGGAGCGAGGTGGACATCGGGGTTTTCTCCAGGGTGTTGCAGGGCGTCTTGCGTTCGAATGAAGTGCATTCTATGATTATAAAACGCAATATGCAAACGCAGTTGAGCTTGGTGATTACCCTGGTGAGCGGACTCGGTTAGCCGAACATGGGAGGCAGACGATGGCAAAATTGCTGACTGGTCATTCAGATGCACCGCCGCACCCGGCGGTCGTGAGTGGCCTTTTGCTGCCCTCAACCGCTATGGATTCGACCGCTGAAAGTCCGGCACTGACCCCGCTACAGACACGGGTGACGCGCGAAATACTCGCAATTGCCCGCCGGGAGGACCTCACCACGGGCGACCGGCTCGCGGAATCGGTTCTGGCCGAAAAGATTGGAACGTCGCGAACGCCGGTGAATGCGGCCCTGCATCACCTCGTCTCGCGAGGGGTCGTCTACTACGACGTCAATCGCGGCTTCTTCATGGCGAAGCCCGCGCGGGATGTGACAGACGTAGCCGAGCAGTTCTTCCGTGAACCGGACAACCCGCTCTACCTGAAAATCGCTGAGGACCGGTTGGCGCGCCGGCTGCCCGATGACGTGACTGAAGCCGACCTGATGCGTCAGTACGAGGTTTCTCGCAGCGAGTTGCGGCGGGTGCTCTCACGCATGCAGGAAGAAGGCTGGCTCGAACGACAGGTCGGTCACGGCTGGCAGTTCATGCCAATGATTGACTCGGTTGAAGCGTACGAAGAGAGCTACCTCTTTCGTGCGGCCATTGAACCGACCGGCGTGATGTCGCCCACTTTCAGGGTGAATCCAGTTGAACTCGAGGAACTGCGTCGACGCCAGCGTTTCATCGCCGAGAGCGGGTACCTCTCCATGGATTCAGTTGAACTGTTCGAGGCAAACAGCGAATTCCACGAGACTATTGCGAAATGGTCGGGCAACAGGTTCATCGCGCAGTCCGTGCGCCGGATGGACCGCTTGCGTCGGCTCGTCGAATACCGCCAGGCCCGGTCGCGGAAACCTCGCCAGGAGCAGGCTCTCGAGCATCTGAAGATTCTCGATGCCATCGCGCGCCACGACCTGCTCGGCGCTGCGGCACTGCTGCGCGACCACATTGAGGGTGCCCGCCGCGCCAAGGTCCATGCGCGGGAGGTTTTCACCGAAACCGATACTTAACCTACTGCCTCGAGGCGGCCGCCCGGCCGCTCTTTTTTACCCTAAAGTGCATTTTGTTTTCACAAAACGCTTAACACGAGCCTGATACCAGGTTCGCATCGATTCTAAAAGTACGGAGACAACCATGTCGTATCGCCGCGGATGGATAGCCTTCCTTTTGTTTTCGCTGTCGATGATTAACTACATGGACCGCGTCGCGCTTTCGATTGCCGCTCGTCCGATTGCCAATGAATTCAAGCTGACCGCCATCGGCATGGGCTATCTGCTTTCGTCCTTCGTCTGGAGCTACACGCTGTTCCTGCTTCCTATGGGGTTCCTGATTGACCGCTTCGGCACGAAGCGCATGGCCGCCGCCGGTATCTTCGTGTGGTCCGCAGCCACTGCGCTAACGGGGGCCGCCGGAAATTTTGTGAGCCTGATTGCTGCGCGACTGGTGATGGGTGCGGGTGAGTCATCGAGCAATCCGGTGGGGGCAAAGGTCATCCGCCAATGGATTCCCGCAGGCGAGCGCGGGATGGTCACGTCGATGTTCAACAGCGGTTCGTACGCAGGCCCTGCAATCTGTTCGGTCCTGCTCGGCATCCTTGTCTCAGCGTTCGGCTGGAGGCTATCGTTTTTGATAGCAGGCGGCATCGGCTTTGTATGGCTCGCCGCATGGCTCGTGTTCTTTGGAGACCCCGAGAAGGTAAGCTGGCTCAAGGCGGACGAGCGCGACAAAATCCTGCGCGAGCGTGACACGACTTCCGCGATGAGCAAGTCCGCACCAGGCGAGTCCGCCGGACTGCTTGCCCTGATGCGCTCGCGCACTCTGTGGGGGCTCGCCCTCACGCAGGGCTGCAACGTTTACACGCAGTATCTCTTCCTGACCTGGCTGCCGAGCTATCTGCAAGCGACGAGGCATCTGGACATTGCACACACGGGAGCGTTCGCTGCGGTGCCCTACGCGGCGTCCGTGCTTCTGTGTATCGCGGCCGGCAAGTTGAGCGACCACTACCTCAAGAGAAGCGGAGTGGGTACGGGCAAGCGGCGTAATGCAGTAGCGATTGCCATGCTCACCGGCGCGACGGTTCTCGCGGTGCCATTCATCTCGAGTCTTGCCGGCTTGCTTGTAGTGTTCTCAGTCGCGCTTGCCGGGATTGCCTCGACAACCTCACTCAACTTTGCGCTTCTGAATGACCTGCTCCCGGACTCCCGCAACGTAGCGAAGGCCATGGCTTTCGTTGTTGTTGGTGGCAACATCTTTGGCATGATGGCGCCAATTGTGACCGGCTACGTCGTTGCTTCCAGCGGGAGTTATGACTGGGCATTCGGTATTGCTGGCCTCTTACTTCTCACAGGTGCTACCGTCGCGCTAACCATGACGCGCTCGCCAATTTCAGGTCAAGTCGAACGGACCGCCTCCCACGCGGCCGCATGAGCCCACTCAAGGGTGGCGCCCGCTTGGCGTCTGGAGATGCCGGCGTGTGATGCGGCGCCCAATCGTCTAAATCATGCTTGCATCGTGGGAGAGATGCGCAACGCACATCGCGTGAATCTGTTGGACCACGGGCTTCCTATAGTCCAGAAACCAACCTCGATTCAGATTGAAGAGCTGCACCAGGTCGGCCTCGACTTCAGGAAACGGCAGGTCGAGCGCCTTGATGACAACCACCCGGCACGCGTCGACGAGCTGAGCGCGTTCAAGCCAATCGCATACGGCGCCGTTGGATCTGAGCCACATCTGCGCTGACTTGATGAGATGGTCCGTGCGCAACCATTCGCCGGTGCGAGCAAACGAGAATAGTTGCCCGACCACGAGGAAAGTAAGCAGTTCCGCCTTCGCCTCTTCATCCATATTCGTCATTTCGAGGCTTCCATTTTCGGCGCGTTCGTAGTCCTCTTTGGCGCACGCGGCGGCGAGGGGAACGCCTCGGCCTGCATCAGCTCGGCAGGGAAGAGATTCAGGAAGGAACGTGCTTCATCCGTTGAGTTACTGCCGAGCCAGTTCTCATAGTCGGTCGGTCGCACAATGACGACGGAGCGCTTCTCGTCACCCGGTTTGTGGAAGCGCTTCATGAGCGGATGCTCATTTGAATTGACGGTCAGCATGGTGAACGAAAGCGCCTTGCCATCGGCGCCTTCATCCCACTCGCGCCATAGCCCGGCAATTGCGAATGGTTCGCCTGAGGCCATGGCAATGCTCCACCGCACAGCTTTCCCGCTTTCGTAATTGGGCTCGTAAAACGCTTCGCACGGGATGAGGCACAACTGCAGCCGCTTCCACGCACCGCTGAAGCTACGCTTCTCGCCAACCGTTTCCGCGCGCGCGTTCATTGTGTCGAAGACACGGACCCCGGGCGGAATATGCTTGCGCGGCACCATTCCGAACGTTGCGACGTCGGCTCTTTCAGCGTCGGCCACGCGCCTGATAATTGGTGCCGGATAGCCCTTGTACACCTCGTCTCGCCACGGGCTATCGGGCGGTTCAACGCCGAACTGCTTGAATATCCGGTCGCGGCGCGCCGCCGCATAGTTCGTGCACATAGGGTCCCTCCGTCGAGGCCGAAGTATCTTGCCCGTCTACTTGCGCTACGGGATATACTGTACATCCATACAGTATTTTTGTCAGGTCATGGAGCCGGTTTGGGAATACAAGTGGGCAGTCTGGGACGAGGTCAAGGCCCGCTTCGTACCCACGCCAATATGGCTTACCGATGAGGAGGCCCGGTCCGACTGGTACGCCTACGACATGTGCGTGTACCGGCTCGAGCATACGAAGCGAGACCGGATGCATTCGGTCGGCCCAGCGGTGGACCCACCTGCTGCCGACCTACCGTGGCATCGCGAGCGCCGGGTGCGCGCCGAACGATGCCGATACGGCCTGCCACCGTTCATCACTCCGCTCGACGATGAGTTAAGACGCATCTGGAACCGGCATCCACGAGATGAGGTAGGTCGCCTCGCGCTTGAGGTGCAGACGGGCCGTTACGCCCTCTCTGAACTCAAGGCGATTGCTGCGGAGAGCTACTGGCACCTGCAGAAGGACCATGCGACCGTCGAGGAAGCACGCAAGTCGTTGGGTCGGCTGCGGCGCCGCCTGATGCAGGAACTGCATCGAATTGGGCCCATCAGGTGGGAGCGGCGGTAATCTAACGCCGATGCGGACGACTATTTTAGGGTCCCATCATGTCGGTCGTCTTTTTTTATTCGCCGGGCGCAACCGCCGTCACGATCCCCGATCACAGTGCTTGACTCGCCAGCCCGACGAATCCACGAAGGCCGAATACCCGACCCAGCAGGCTCGATCCTAGGTGGGCGGTGGTCATTGGCTACTGCCTTCGCTGGGAATGCTTGAAGAAAAAATGGCCGCAGCGGTGGCTGTGGCCATTAGTAGACTTACTAGAAATAAAAATAGCTCAAATCATTGTTGGTACTCACTCACACAATGATTAGTAGTGTTTTTATGCCGCATAGGCCATCACCGGCGTGCCATTTTTTTCATCTCTAGCGCGTAGTCTCTTGCGAGGCGCGCAACGCGAATCAAGCCGCGCCGCTCACCACCAGCCGCTCCGGCGCGAGCACGCCATTGCCCGCCTTCGCGACGCCAAGCAAGCGCCCCTCTTCTCCATAGACGCGCACGCGATCGGCCGCTTCGCACGCCGTACGATCGAGCGTGAGCTCATTGAGCGGCAGGCGCTGGCCATGCGTGAACCGGCGGGCCGCCTCGGCATTCAGCGTCACGGCGGGAAACGTGGAAAGCAGCGCGTCCACGGGCTGCAGCCATGCGTCGCGCGCAGGCTCGTCGGCGGCCGTGAGCGCGTCCAGCGTCACGGCGTGCTCGAGCGTGAGCGCGCCCACGCCCGTGCGCCGCAGCATCACGAGATGCGCTCCGCAGCCGAGCGCCTCGCCGATGTCCTCGGCAAGCGTGCGCACATAAGTGCCCTTGCTGCACGTGACGCGAAACATCACGTCGGGCAGCGCGCAAGCGATCATCTCCAGCGCGAGGATCGTCACCTGGCGCCCTTCGCGCTCGACCGTCTGGCCCGCGCGCGCGTATTCGTAGAGCGGCTTGCCGTCGCGCTTGAGCGCCGAATACATCGGCGGCACCTGCACGATCTCGCCGACGAACTTCGCCATCGCCTCGCGCACGGCGGCTTCGTCGCAACGCACTTCGCGCGTCTCGATGGCTTCGCTTTCGGCGTCGCCCGTCGCGGTGCGGATGCCGAGGCGCATGGTCGCCTCATAGGTCTTGTCGGCGTCGAGCAAGTCCTGCGAGAACTTGGTCGCCTCGCCGAAGCACAGCGGCAAGAGGCCCGTGGCGAGCGGATCGAGCGTGCCGGTATGGCCCGCCTTCTTCACGCGAAAGAGGCGTTTCGCGCGGATCAGCGCGTCGTTGCTGGACAGGCCAAGCGGCTTGTCCAGCAGGAGCACGCCGTCGAGCAGGCGGCGCGGCACCTTTGGTCGGGCCGCGCCTTGAGGAGTCTTGGAAGGTGCAGTCATATCGGAGTTCGGACGCGCGCAGCGCCTGGCGGCGTGCAGCATGAAACTTGCGCGTGCGCCGGTTTGGCGTGGCGGCTCAGGCGTCCTGCGGATCGTCCTGGTCGTCGTCCTTTGCACGCGTCGCGTTCGCCTCGTCGATGAGACGCGACATCTCAACACCCTTTTCGATCGACTGGTCGTAGTGGAAATGCAGCGTCGGCACGGTGTGGATGTGCAGGCGCTTGAACAGCAGATTGTGCAAATGGCCCGCGGCGTGATTGAGCGCTTCCTGGGTGGTCTTCGGATCTCCCGTGAGGGTCGTGAAGTAGACCTTCGCGTGCGCGTAGTCGGGCGTGAGCTCTACGCTCTGGATCGTCACGAGTCCGATGCGCGGATCCTTCACTTCGCGCATCAACTCGGACAGATCGCGCTGGATCTGGTCGGCGATCTGCGCGTTGCGATTCGGGGAAGTACGTTTTTTCGGCATGATGGTTCCACCTCTTTTCTACGAGGCAATCAGGCGGCGTTTCGTCCATTTCGTCCATCGATGAAGAAACCGCCGCGCAAAAACAAAACGGGCGGGGCTGGCCAGCGCCTGCCCCGCCCGTTATCGGCAAACCCGCGGCTCAGCTCGCGGGCGGTCTGAAACCCGCCCGCGTGCGCCGCTGTGTTACAGCGTACGCGCGACTTCGGTGATCTCGAACACTTCGAACTGGTCGCCTTCGACGATGTCGTTGAAGTTCTTGATCGACATACCGCACTCGAAGCCTTGCTTGACTTCCTTGACGTCGTCCTTGAAGCGCTTGAGCGAATCGAGCTCGCCGGTGTGGATGACCACGTTGTTGCGCAGCACGCGCACCGACGACGAACGCTTGACGATACCGTCCGTGACCATACAGCCGGCCACCGAGCCGACCTTCGGCACCTTGAAGACCTGGCGCACTTCGACCATGCCGGTGATGACTTCGCGCTTTTCCGGCGCCAGCATGCCCGACATCGCCGCCTTCACCTCATCCACTGCGTCATAGATGATGTTGTAGTAGCGGATGTCCACGCCGTTGGTCTCGGCCAGCTTGCGCGCCAATGCGTCGGCACGCGTGTTGAAGCCGATGATGACCGCCTTCGAAGCCGTCGCCAGGTTGACGTCGCTTTCGCTGATGCCACCCACTGCGGCGTGCACGATCTGCACGCGCACTTCGCTCGTCGAGAGCTTGAGGAGCGCGTGTACCAGCGCTTCCTGCGAGCCCTGCACGTCGGCCTTGACGATGAGCGGCAGGTTCTGCACTTCGCCTTCGCCCATCTGCTCGAGCATGTTTTCGAGCTTCGCAGCCTGCTGCTTGGCGAGCTTGACGTCGCGGAACTTGCCTTGACGGAACAGCGCGATTTCGCGCGCCTTGCGCTCGTCCGGCAGGACGATGACTTCTTCGCCGGCGCCCGGCACTTCCGAGAGACCCTGGATCTCGACCGGAATCGACGGGCCCGCTTCCTTCGTGGGCTTGCCGGTTTCGTCGAGCATCGCGCGCACACGGCCATAAGCCGTGCCTGCGAGCACCACGTCGCCGCGGTTGAGCGTGCCCGACTGCACGAGAATGGTCGCAACCGGACCCTTACCCTTGTCGAGCTTCGCTTCGATCACGAGGCCCTTGGCCGGCGCTTCGACCGGTGCCGTCAGTTCCAGCACTTCGGCCTGCAGCAGCACGTTTTCGAGCAGATCGTCGATGCCCGCGCCAGTCTTCGCCGACACCGGCACGAACGGCGAATCGCCCCCGTACTCTTCCGGCACGACGCCTTCGGCGACGAGCTCCTGCTTCACGCGCTCGGGGTTCGCATCGGGCTTGTCGATCTTGTTGATCGCCACGACGAGCGGCACACCCGCCGCCTTCGCGTGCGAGATGGCTTCCTTCGTCTGCGGCATCACGCCGTCGTCGGCCGCGACCACCAGAATGACGATGTCGGTTGCCTTCGCACCGCGTGCACGCATGGCCGTGAAGGCCTCGTGACCCGGCGTGTCGAGGAACGTGATGACGCCACGCGGCGTTTCGACGTGGTAAGCGCCGATGTGCTGCGTAATGCCGCCCGCTTCGCCCGCTGCGACCTTGGCGCGGCGGATGTAGTCGAGCAGCGAGGTCTTGCCGTGGTCGACGTGACCCATGACGGTGACGACCGGCGGACGCGGCAGTTGCTCGGCGTCCGTCGCCGTGGACTGGCCTTCGACCAGCAGCGCTTCCGGATCGTCGAGCTTCGCGGCAACCGCACGGTGGCCGAGTTCCTCGACGATGATCATCGCCGTTTCCTGGTCGAGCATCTGGTTGATGGTGACCATCTGGCCCATCTTCATCATTACCTTGATGACTTCCGAGGCCTTCACCGACATCTTGTGCGCGAGATCGGCCACCGTGATGGTTTCCGGCACGTGCACTTCACGCACGATCGGCTCGGTCGGCGCCTGGAACGTCGAGCTGTTGTCCTGGTGACGGCCACGGCCCTTCGGACCGCCGCGCCAGCCGCGGTCGACGCCGCCCGACGAGTCGCCGCGCGTCTTGATCCCGCGGCGCTTCGCTGCGTCGTCCTGCCAGCCGCCCTTGCCTGCGCCCGGCTTCTTGTTGCGATCGCCCGCGCCTGCACCCGGTGCGCTCGTCGAGGGCGCTGCCGCCGTGGCGGGCTTCTTCGCGCCCGCACCGCCGGCTGCCGGACGTGCCGCGGCGCCTTCCGGACGCGCCGGCTTGTGCAGCGTGCCCTTGGCTTCGGCGGGCTTGGGCGGCTCGACGGGCTTGGGCGGCTCGACCGCCTTCACCTGCGCCTTGCGCGGCGTGTTCATCATCTCGCGGATCGCGCGCGCTTCGGCTTCAGCAGCCGCGCGGCGGCGAGCGATTTCTTCCTGTTCCTTCTGCGCCTTCTCGGCGGCCTCGCGCGCGGCGGCTTCGGCCTTCTGGGCTGCTTCGCGCTGTGCGGCGCGCACGGCTGCGGCGCGCTGCTCGTCCTGCTGGTCTTGTTGTTGCTTCACTTCCTTCGTCGCTTCGCTCTCAGCGTTGCGTTGCGCAGCTACGGCCTGCGCAGCCAACTCACGCGCGGCGGCGTCGGCTGCGGCCTTCTTCTGCGAGGCTTCTTCCTCGGCGCGGCGGCGTTCGGCCTCGGCGGCCTCTTCGCGCGCACGGCGCTCCGATTCTTCACGCGCGAGACGCTCCTGGCGCTCCTTGAGCTCCTGAGCCTGACGCTCGAGCAGCTCGGCCTCGCGGCGCGCTTCCTCTTCGCGGCGCTGCAGCTCCGCCTCTTCGGCGGCAGCGGCTGCGTCGGCGGCATGATTCGATGCGTCCGCCTGCTCGGCGGACTCGTCGCGGCGGACGAAGGTGCGCTTCTTGCGCACCTCGACCTGAATGGTGCGAGCCTTACCCGTCGAATCGGATTGCTTGATTTCCGACGTATGCCGTTTCGTCAGCGTGATCTTGCGCTTGTCTGCATCAGTCGAGCCGTGAGACTTGCGCAAGTGGTCGAGCAGACGCGCCTTGTCCGTTTCAGACAAGGAGTCGGCTTCGCTCGCTTTCGTGACGCCCGCCGCCTGCAGCTGCTCCAGCAGCACGCCAGCCGGCATTTTCAGTTCCGCGGCAAATTGGGCTACGTTGTTACTCGCCATTCATTCCTCTTAATGCAAGGACCGATTCCTTGCGGTTGACATCGTTTCATGCGGCACCGTGTGCCCCGCGCCTGTGCTACCGGCTAGCGGGGCGGCCGCGATAAGTTCAGTGGGTCATGGTCGCTTCCTGCTCGTCGCGCCCGGGTTCCGTGCCTGTTGCCAGGTCACTGGAACCAGTGCTCGCGCGCTTTCATGATCAACGCCTTGGCGGCGTCCTCTTCCATTCCCGTCATTTCGGTAAGTTCGTCCACGGCCAGCTCGGCGAGCTCGTCGCGGGTGTGAACCTCGTGTTGCGCCAGCTTCGCCAGCAGGTCCGGGTCCATGCCGTCGAGGCTCTTCAGATCCAGCGCGGCGCTTTCCACCTTCTCTTCGTTCGCGATGGCCTGCGTGAGCAACGCGTCACGTGCGCGGTTGCGCAGTTCGTGCACGGTGTCCTCGTCGAACGCCTCGATTTCCAGCATTTCGTTGAGCGGCACGTAGGCGATCTCTTCGAGGCTCGTGAAGCCCTCGTCGATCAGGATGTCGGCGACTTCCTCGTCCACATCGAGACGCGCCATGAACAGGTCGCGCAGCACCGTGCGCTCCTGGTTCTGCTTCTGCGCGGATTCGTCCGGCGTCATGATGTTGATCTGCCAGCCGGTCAGCTCGCTGGCAAGACGCACGTTCTGGCCGCTGCGGCCAATGGCGACCGCAAGCTCGCTCTCGTCGACCACGACGTCCATCGCGTGCTTTTCTTCGTCGACGACGATCGACTGCACGGCAGCCGGCGCGAGCGCGCCGATCACGAACTGGGCGGGATCCTCCGACCATAGCACGATGTCGACGTTTTCGCCACCGAGCTCGTTGCGCACAGCCTGCACGCGCGAGCCGCGGATACCGACACAGGTGCCGATCGGATCGATGCGCTTGTCGTAAGCCACCACGCCGATCTTGGCGCGCACGCCCGGATCGCGCGCCGCAGCCTTGATCTCGAGAAGACCCTGCTCGATTTCCGGCACTTCCATCTCGAAGAGCTTCATCAGGAACTCGGGCGCCGTGCGCGAGAGTTCGATCTGCGGGCCGCGCGCGGTGCGGTCGACCTTGCCGATCCAGGCGCGCACGCGGTCGCCCACGCGCAGGTTTTCCTTCGGAATCAGCTGGTCGCGGCGCAGCAGCGCTTCGACACGGCCCGACTCGACGATGAAATTGCCTTTGTCCATGCGCTTGACCGTGCCGGTCATGATGCTTTCGCCGCGCTCGAGGAAGTCGTTCAGGATCTGCTCGCGCTCGGCGTCGCGCACCTTTTGCAGGATGACCTGCTTGGCGGCCTGCGCGCCGATACGGCCGAACTCGACCGACGGCACCGGCTGCTCGATGAACTGGTCGATCTCGGCATCAGGCTTCTGCTCGCGTGCCTCGAACAGCAGGATTTCCTGGTCCGGCTCCTGCAGGCCCGCCTCGTCCGGCACGACGCGCCAACGGCGATACGTTTCGTGCTCGCCGCTGTCGCGGTCGATATGCACGCGGATATCCGCATCCTCGTCGAAGAGTTTCTTGGAGGCTGACGCAAGCGCCGCTTCAAGGGCGGCAAACACCACGTCCTTGTCGACATTCTTCTCGCGTGCCAGCGCATCCACCAGCATCAACACTTCGCGACTCATTGTTTGCGGCTCCTAAAGTCAACTTTGGGGATCAGGCGGGCTTTGTCGATGTCCGCGAGCGTGAAATCGAGCATCGCAGGACCCGCCTTCCCTTCGAATTCCAGACCGATGGTCTCGCCTTCCGGGGCATGCACGATGCCGCGGTACGATTTCCGTCCGTCCAATGGCTTTTTCAACGTGATGACCGCTTCGCAGCCCGCGAAGCGTTCGAAGTCCGCCAGTTTCTTCAGCGGACGGTCGAGGCCGGGCGACGAGACTTCGAGGCGCTCGTAGTCGATGTTCTCGACCGTCAGAACGTGCTGCAGCTGACGCGTGACCTTCTCGCAGTCCTCGATCGCGATACCCGCGGGCTGATCGATGTAGATGGTCAGCATGCCGCGCCCGGTGCGCTCGAGGTCGACCAGCTCGTAACCGAGCCCGGTGACCGTGGTTTCAATCAGTTCCGTCAGTTGCACAATGCCCACTCCAGATGTTCGCGCAGCGAGCCGGCAACTTCCGTGATTCAGGATTCGCGGGCCGCGCGCCAGGTGAGCGCGCGCTCTTGCACTTTGCCCCACGATGACGGCCATCCAGGTCGGGTCCGGCGCCGACGATGTTTTTGCAAGAGTTATCTGCAACACTCAATCGGGCGGACCAAAAAAAAATGGGCGAAACGCCCATCTTCTCACTTAGCCAGGTGGTCGCACCTGGGGCGCAAATAAAAGCCGCACGCCCAGCGACTCCGAGATTGTAGCTTTTTTTTGGCTTTAACGCAAACCGCTGCTGGCGCCGAGCCCCGCGTGCCGGGGGAAATCCCGGCATTGTGCGGCGCGTTCAGGCACATTCGCGCACATTTATGCACTTTCAAGCTGCTTTCCAGCGCAAACCTGATTGCACCGGAAAGCAGCGAACAGCGTCTCAGTGCCCGCGCGTACGGTTGCGCGGCGTGCCGCGCTGGCCGCCGGTGCGGTTGCCGCCCGGCGCACGGTTGCCGTTCGGGTTGGCGCCGGCGTTGGCATTGTTGCCCGGCCCACGGCGGTTGCCGTTCGCGTTGCCGCCCGCACGCTTGCCCGCGCCGGGACCCGCGCTGGGTGCGCGGTTGCCGTCGACTTCACGCGTGCCGCTGCGGGGGTTGCCGCGATTGCTGCGGTTGCCGCCCGCCCCGCCGCCAAAACCACCGCCAGCGCCGAAATTGCCCAGCGCGCTGCCAAAGCCGCCCTGTGCCGCGCCGCGCCGGCCCTGGCCTTGCCCCTGACGAGGCTGGCGCGCCTGGCCCATCGCACCGTGCGAACTGAGCACCGGCTCGCGGTTGATGAAGCCCATCGAGGTTTGCATCGGATCGGGCTGACGGCGCTCCTGTTCCTTGCCGCGGCCACCCTTCTCCTCGGTCGGCGCCTTCAGGCCGACCGCCGCCATCAGGCTGCGCACCTGGTTGTCCTCGAGCTCCTCCCAGCGGCCGCGCTTGAGGCCCTTGGGCAGCGCGATCGGGCCGTGGCGCGTGCGGATCAGTCGGCTCACCATCAGGCCGACGGCTTCGAACATGCGGCGCACTTCGCGGTTACGGCCTTCGGCCAGCGCGACGTGGTACCAGTGATTCGTGCCCTCGCCACCGCCGTCGCGGATGCGCAGGAAGTTCGCCGGGCCGTCGTCGAGCTCGACGCCCTTGAGCAGCTTCTGGCGATTGCCTTCGGTGAGCTCGCCCACCACGCGCACCGCGTATTCGCGCTCCACGCTGTAGCGCGGGTGCATGAACCGGTTAGCGAGGTCGCCCGAGGTCGTGAGCATCAACAGACCTTCGGTGTTGAAGTCGAGACGGCCCACGGCCAGCCACTTCGCCGTCTTCATCGACGGCAGGCGGTCGAACACCGACGGGCGGCCTTCAGGGTCCGCGTGGCTCACGATTTCGCCGGTCGGCTTGTGGTACAGCAGCACACGCGGCGGCTTGTTCGGCAGCTTGCGCCTGATCGGCTTGCCGTTGATGCGGACCTGGTCGGTCGGCAAGATGCGCTGGCCGATGTGCGCAGGCTCGCCGTTCACGGACACGCGCCCCGCGATGATCAGCTCTTCCATGTCGCGGCGCGAGCCCATGCCGGCGTCGGCCAGCACCTTGTGCAGCTTCGGCGCATCGTCGTCCGGGCTCAGCACGCGCTTCTCCTGCTGGACGCGGCCACGGCGCAGCATCGGTGCGCGCACGCCACTGCCCGTGCCGTTATCGGCGTCGAAGGCCGGCGACGTCACGTACAGGAACAGATCGTCCTGGGCGCCTTCGGTCGTGGCAGCGGGCGTGTCGGCGCGAGCCTTGCCACCCTTCGCGCCCTTGCCAGCGGCGGCGCTCCTGGCGCCCTGCTTGCCGGCTTGCGCGGGCTTGGCTTGCCCCGCGGCGGCCGGCTCGCGGCGGCCCTTCTTCGCACCGGCGTCCTTGCGCGGCGCGCGCGCCGGCGCGGCGGCGACGCCCTCCGGCGGCGTCTCAGTC
>NZ_BAYD01000007.1 GCF_000685075.1 Paraburkholderia oxyphila NBRC 105797 | reverse complement strand
GCCTGCTTCGATGAAGCAGGCTTCTTGTTGTGCCCGAGCGCTTGCGATTAGTTGCCGCTGTTGCCGTCGAACTGCGCGCTCACGCGCTGCTTGAGGTCTTGGGCCTGGTCCGGCGTAAACGACGTCTCGATCCGGCGCGCACCGGTGAAGCGCTTTTCCCAGTAGCCGCTGTCCAGATCGTCGACGCGGATCGTGCTACCGGTGGACGGCGAGTGCACGAACTTGTTGTCGCCGATATAGATGCCCACGTGCGAGAACGTACGGCGCATCGTGTTGAAGAACACGAGATCGCCAGGCTTGAGGTTGCTCATGCTCACCTTCTCGCCCACGCGGCTCATTTCCTCGGCGCGGCGCGGCAGGTTCATGCCGAGCGTGTCCTGGAAGACGTAGCGCACGAAGCCGCTGCAGTCGAGACCCGAGTCCGGCGTATTGCCGCCCCAGCGATAGCGCACGCCGATCATGTTGAGCGCGCCGACCACGACGTCGCCGGCCTTGCCAGCCATGCCGGAAAGAAATGACTTCGCACTGCCTTGGGCCGGAGCCTGTGCGGTGGTTTGGGTCGTAGTCTGAACTGCGGGGAGCGACTGCGGATTCGTCGAATTGCTCGGCGAAAAAGAGACGTTCTGATTAAAACTGCTTGCTTCGTCGGCGAACGCGCCGGAAGCTGCAGCCATCAGTGCGCCGATGAACATCCCGGCGACGACGCGCGTGCAAGCCTGGGTCAAGGATCGGTGCTGCATGGGTCGGAATAAATTGCCCGTAAATCAGGGAGTTAGAAGAAAAGTTTGGACGATACTAGCCAGTAAGTATTTGTGTGTCAAAACAAATAGAAAAAAACAATTACGATGCATGCCCCATTGGTGAATTTCACCAAAAAAGCCCCTTAAGTTCCGCGATCGTTCATCGATCGAACGCGGCTTTCAGCAACTTTCGCGTGTAAGGGTGCGTGGGGCCGCCAAAGATTTCTGTTACATCTCCAGTCTCGACAATCGCGCCGTTCTGCATCACCGCAACACGATGCGCCATCGCGCCAATGACCTCGAGGTCGTGGCTGATGAAGACGTAGCCCAGGTTGTACTTGCGTTGCAAATCCGTCAACAATCGCAACACCTGTTGCTGGATCGAGACGTCGAGCGCGCTGGTGGGTTCGTCGAGCACAATCACGCGCGGTTCCAGCACGAGCGTGCGCGCAATGGCGATACGCTGGCGCTGGCCGCCGGAAAACTCGTGCGGGTAGCGTTGCAGCACCGTGCGGTCGAGGCCCACTTCGCGCAACACGCCCACGATGCGCTTGCGGCGCTCTTCGCCGGAAAGATCGGGCCGGTGCAGCGCCAGCCCCTCCCCTACGATGCGCTCGATGGTTTGCCGGGGAGAAAGCGAACTGAACGGATCTTGAAAGACGACTTGCAGGTGCGAGCGCAGCCCGAGCTTGTCGCGACCCTGATAGCTCGCGAGCGGACGGCCCTGGAACTCGATCGCGCCGCCCACGGTTCGTTGCAGGCCCAACATCGCCATCGCCAGCGTGGATTTCCCCGATCCGGACTCGCCGACGATGCCCAGCGTCTCACCCTGGCGCACCGAGACACTCGCGTCGTTCACCGCGCGAAAGCGGCCGCGCCGCCACCAGCCCTTGAAGCCGGGCAGCTTGGTCGCGAAATCGACGCTCACGTCTTTCGCTTCGAGCAGCACTGGCGCGATCGGCAGCACCGGCAGCACGTTGCGCTCGGGCCGGCTGGCGATCAGCCGCTGCGTGTAGGGATGCTCGGGTGCCTCGAAGATCTGCTCGACCGTTCCCGCCTCTACCAGCCGGCCCTTCTCCATCACCGCCACGCGCTGCGCGAAGCGGCGCACGAGATTCAGGTCGTGCGTAATGAGCAGCACCGACATGCCCCCGCCAGGCTTGTCCGCCTCCGCGCGCTGCAGCTCGCGCAAGAGCTCGACGATCTGCCCGCGGATGGTCACGTCGAGCGCCGTGGTGGGCTCGTCCGCCAGCAAGAGACGCGGGCGGCATGCGAGCGCCATCGCGATCATCACGCGCTGGCGCTGGCCGCCGGAAAGCTGATGCGGGTAACTAAAGAGACGCCGGCGCGGCTCGGGAATGCCGGTGCGCTCGAGCAACCCCACGGCGCGCTCGTACGCCTCCTTCTTCGTCACCCCGTCGTGCAGCACGATGGTCTCCGCAATCTGCTCGCCGATCGTATAGAGCGGATTGAGGGCCGTCATCGGCTCCTGAAAGATCATCGCGATGTCGCTGCCGCGCAGGCCGCGCATCGCGCGCTCGGTCTTCGCGAGCAGGTCCTCGCCGTCGAGGCGGATCGAACCCGAGATACGCGCATCGCTGAGCAGGCGCAGGATCGCGAGCGCCGTCACGGTCTTGCCCGAGCCCGATTCGCCCACGAGCGCCACGCGCTCGCCGCGTCCAATGGCGAGCGCGATGTCGTCCACGGCGAGCGTCTCGCCGAAGCGCACGCTCAGATGCTCGATCGAGAGCAGCGGCCCGGCGTTCGTACCGGCGTCCTGAGGCAGCGCGCTCACTGGTTGCCTCCTGCTTTCATCGCGTCGGAGATGCGCGTATCGAGCGCGTTGCGAAGCGCGTCGCCCATGAACGTGAGCAGCAGCAACGTGACGACGAGCACGCCGAACGTCGACATCGAGATCCACCAGGCGTCGAGATTGGCCTTGCCCTGCGCGAGCAATTCGCCGAGGCTCGGCGTGGGCGGCGGCACGCCGAGGCCGAGAAAGTCGAGGCTCGTGAGCGCGAGGATCGAGCCGCTCATGCGAAACGGCAGGAAGGTGATGACGGGCGTGAGGCTGTTGGGCAGCACATGGCGCCGGATGATCTGCCAGTTCGAGAGGCCCATCGCGCGCGCGGCGAGCACATAGTCCTGATTGCGGTTGCGCAGGAACTCGGCGCGCACGTAGTCCGAGAGACCGATCCAGCCGAACAGCGAGAGCAGCACGATCAGCAGGATGAAGCCCGGCTCGAAGATCGACGCGAAGATGATCAGCAGATAGAGCTCGGGCAGCGAACTCCAGATCTCGATCAGGCGCTGCCCGACGATGTCGATACGCCCGCCGAAGTAGCCCTGTGTCGCGCCCGCCAGCACGCCGAGGAAGGTGCCGATGGCGGTCAGCACGAGCGCGAACTCCACCGAGACGCGAAAGCCGTACAGCAGCCGTGCGAACAGGTCGCGCCCGCTCGCGTCGGTGCCGAGCCAGTTATCGCGCGACGGCGGCGCCGGGTTCGGCACCTTCGAAAAATAATTGAGCGTGTCGTAGTAGTACGGGTTCGGCGGATAGATCGCGAAGTTGCCGGGCGCGTCGAAACGATGGCGAATGTAGGGGTCGAGATAGTCGGCGGGCGTCGGGAAATCTCCGCCGAACGCCGTCTCGGGATAGTCCTTGAAGAGCGGGAAATAGAGATGCCCGTCGTAGCGCACGACGAGCGGCTTGTCGTTGCACCAGAGCGGTCCGGCCAGGCTCGCCGCGAACGCAATGACGAAGATAATCAGGCTCCAGTAGCCGAGGCGCTGTTGCTTGAAGCGCAGCCACACCCGGCGCGCGGGTGTGGGCGACTTGAAGGCGCGCACGCTCTCGGTGCGCAGTTCGGGTTCGGCGCCGGCGCGGGCTCTGTTCAACTCAGCGCTCCAGTTGTTCGAATTGAATGCGGGGGTCGACCCACACGTAGCAGAGATCGGAGATGAGCTTGGTCAGGAGCCCGATCAGCGTGAAGAGATAGAGCGTGCCGAGCACGACGGGATAATCGCGCCGCACCACGGACTCATAGGACAGCAGGCCCAGCCCGTCGAGCGAGAACAACGTCTCGATCAGCAGGCTGCCCGTGAAGAACGCGCCGATGAAGGCGGCCGGGAAGCCCACGACGAGCGGCAAGAGCGCATTGCGGAACACGTGCTTCCAGAGCACGGTGCGCTCTGAGAGGCCCTTCGCGCGCGCGGTCAGCACGTACTGGCGGCGGATCTCTTCGAGAAAGGCGTTCTTCGTGAGCATGGTCGTGACAGCGAAGCTCCCCACGACCGAAGCCGTGACCGGCAGCGTGATGTGCCACAGGTAATCGAGAATCTTGCCGCCGAGCGAGAGCGTGCTCCAGTCGTCGGAGGTGAGATTGCGCAGCGGAAAGAGCTGCAGGAAGGTGCCGCCGCCAAACAGCACGAGCAACAGCACGCCCAGCACGAAGCCCGGAATCGCATAGCCGATCAGCACGATGAGGCTCGTGACGAGATCGAAGCGCGAGCCGTTGCGCACCGCCTTGGCGATGCCCAACGGCACCGATATCAGATAGGTGAGAAAGAAGGTCCACAAGCCGATGCTGATCGACACCGGCAGCTTGGAGACGATCAGCGACCACACGCTCTGATGGTGGAAGTAGCTCTGCCCGAGATCGAAGCGCACGAAGCGTCCGAGCATCAGGAAATAGCGCTGGAGCGGCGGCTTGTCGAAGCCGTAAAGCTGCTTGAGTTGCGCGATCTGCTGCGCGTCCACGCCCGAATGCGCGCGCATGCCGAACGGCATGCCCTGCTCCGCGCCGCGCTTGAGTTCGCGCACCGCCTGCTCGACGGGACCGCCCGGCACGAACTGGATCACGGCGAAGGTCAGCGTGAGCACGCCGAGCAGCGTCGGGATCATCAGCAACAGGCGTTTGACGATGTAGCTCCACATGATTCTTTGCTTCCGTCAAGGAGGGTCCGGTGTTTCAGTGCTGCGGCGGGTGTTCGCGACTGAGCCACCACGTCGAAGTGATCCAGTCGATCGCGCCATAGTACAGCGGCAGCTTCGCCGGATAAGCCAGCGTGTTCTTGTACGCCACGCGGTGCGTCGCGCTGTACCACTGCGGCACCACATAGTAGCCGTGCATCAGCACACGGTCGAGCGCGTGCGTGGCGTCGAGCAGCTGCTCGCGCGTCTGCGCCAGCATGAGCGCCTTGAGGATCGCGTCCACGGCCGGCGACTTCAGGCCAATCAGGTTGCCCGAGCCCGGCTCGCCGGCGGCCTTGCTGCCGAACCGGTCGAGCTGCTCGGCGCCCGGCACCTGCACGTCGGGAAACTTGATCGTCGTGATGTCGAAGTCGAAGGCATCGAGCCGCTTCTGGTACAGCGCGAAGTCCACCGAACGATAGTTCACGCGGATGCCGAGCCGCGCCAGCGCCTGCGTGTACTGCGCCATGATCGGCGCCCATTGCGCGGAGGCGCTCGTGTCGTCGAGCACCTCGAACACGAATGGCTCGCCCTGCGCGTTGCGCAGCGCGCCGTCGCGATAGGTCCAGCCCGCATCCGCGAGCAGCGCGCGTGCCTTGAGCAAGTTCGCGCGCAGCGAGCCGGGTGGCTGAGTGCTCGGCTGCACGGGCGGCGGCCCGAACACGGCCGGATCGAGCTGCTTGCGCCAGGGCTCCAGCAGCGCAAGCTCGCCCGCCGAAGGCAAGCCCCTCGCCTGCAGATCCGTATTCACGAACCAGCTGTCGATGCGCTTGTACTGGCTGTAGAACAACATGCGGTTGAGCCACTGGAAGTCGAGCGCGAGATCGAGCGCCTCGCGCACGCGCACGTCCTGAAACATCGGCTTGCGCAGGTTGATCACGTAGCCCTGCATGCCGGTGCCGTTGTGCTGCGGAAATTCGCGCTTGATGAGCTCGCCGCTGTCGAAGCGCTTGCCCACGTCGCGGCGCACCCAGTTGCGCGCCACGTATTCGACGAGCGCGTCATACTCGCCCGCCTTGAACGCTTCGAGGCGCGCGACGTCGTCCGAGTAGAGCTTGTAGACAATGCGATCGAAATTGTTGGTGCCCACGCGCACGGGCAGGTCCTTGCCCCAGTAGTTCGGATCGCGCTGGTATGAGATCGTGCGGCCGTTCGAGTAGCGCTCGATCACGTACGGGCCGCTGCCGATCGGCTCTTCGAATGCGAGTTGATCGAACGCAATGCGTGTGCCGTCGGCGCGCAGCCCCCACTTGTGCGAGAACACCGGCATGCCCCCCGCGATGAGCGGCAACTCGCGGTTGTTGGTGCGGAACTCGAAGCGGATGGTGGCCGGATCGACCACCACGGCACGCGTGATATCGCCGAAATAGGCCTGCATCGATGGCGCGGCCTGGCGGCTCTTGAGCGTGTCGAGCGAGAACTTGACGTCGGCCGCCGTGACCGGATCGCCATTCGAAAAGTGCGCGCGCGGATTCAAATGAAACGTGACGGACAAGCGATCGGGCGCGATGAGGATATCGTCGGCGAGCAAGCCATACGCCGAGGCCACCTCGTCCATGCTGCCCGTCGTCAGGCTCTCGAAAATCATGCCGAGGCCCGGCGCCGGGTTGCCGCGCAAAGTGAACGGATTGAACTTGTCGAAGCTCGTCAGCCGGTCGGGATTCGCGAGCACCAGCGTGCCGCCCTTGGGCGCATCGGGGTTCACGTAGTCGAAGTGCTTGAAGTCCTGCGGGTACTTCGGCTCGCCGTATTGCGCGATTGCGTAGACCGCATGCGCGGACGGCATCGTCGCGAACACGAGGGCGAGCGCGGCCCCCGCGACCGTCAGCAGACGCGCCGGCGCAATCCGCCAGACGCGCGCTTCTGGCCACCCTGCGGGCCACCAGCGAGGAACCGTTGCCCCACGCGCCGCGCGCGTTCTCCTGCCTCGCGTTCCTGTCGTCATAGAAAGGGATTTGTCCGGGGTGCCGTGTCAATTGTGAGAGAATTCTACCCAAACCGCGCGGCGCCGCCTTTAGCGGCGCGCGGTGCATTGAACCTGTTCAGGAGAATTCATGGGCTTCCTCGCTGGCAAACGCATCTTGTTGACCGGCCTGCTGTCGAACCGGTCGATCGCGTATGGCATTGCGCAAGCATGCAAGCGCGAAGGCGCGGAACTGGCGTTCACGTACGTCGGCGAGCGCTTCAAGGACCGCATTACCGAATTCGCGCAAGAATTCGGCAGCAATCTGGTGTTCCCCTGCGATGTCGCCGACGACGCACAGATCGACGCGCTGTTCGCCGATCTCAAGCAGCACTGGGACACGCTCGACGGCCTCGTGCACTCGATCGGCTTCGCGCCGCGCGAAGCAATCGCGGGCGACTTCCTCGACGGCATGACGCGCGAAAACTTCCGCATCGCGCATGACATTTCGGCCTACAGCTTCCCGGCGCTCGCCAAAGCCGCTCAGCCGATGCTCTCCGCGAACGCGTCGCTCGTCACCCTCACCTATCTCGGTGCCGAGCGCGCGATCCCGAACTACAACACGATGGGGCTGGCCAAGGCCTCGCTCGAGGCGAGCGTGCGTTACCTCGCGGTCTCGCTCGGCGCGAAAGGCGTGCGCGTGAACGGCATCTCGGCCGGCCCGATCAAGACGCTCGCGGCGAGCGGCATCAAGAGCTTCGGCAAGATCCTCGATTTCGTCGAGCACAACGCACCGCTGCAGCGTAACGTGACGATCGAGCAGGTCGGCAATACGGCCGCGTTCCTGCTCTCCGATCTGTCGGGCGGCGTGACGGCTGAAATCGTTCACGTCGATGGGGGCTTCAACGCCGTGGTCGGCGGCATGGCGGGTCTTGGCGAATAACTCGCCGCCCGGCCCGCCTGCGCCTCGTTGCGCAGGCAACCGTAGCAAGCAAAAAGCCGCCCTCGGGCGGCTTTTCTTTTGACCTCGTTCTGGTCTGCTCGCGCGCCTTGTCATTCATGACACGCGCGAGGCTGGCTTAGTGCCAGTGTCCCGGAGGAGGACCACCATGATCCCAATGGCCGTGGCCCGGGCCATAGCCGCCGTGATGGCGATACCAGTCGTCACGGGCCCAGTAGCGGCGGCCGTCCCAATAGCGGTCGCCGTGCCAGCCGATCACGATAGCCGGCGGCGCAGCATAGACGGGCGCAGGCTGATAAACGACGGGCGGCGGCGGCGGCGCGTAGACCGGCGGCGGCGCGACATAAACCGGGGCAGGAATACCGATGTTGACACCGACGCTCACGCCAGCCATTGCCGCACTCGACGCAGCACCGATTGCCAAGCCCCCGACCAGCATTGCAATAACACGAGCGAACTTCATGGACTCACCTTTTGGGGTTGATGTTTTGTTGAAGCCAATATAGCGCAGGCTCCCCGGCCCGCGTATTTCAACATTGTAATAACTGATGCACAAAACCACGCCGCATTCACCCGTGTAACGTCTGGTTACACCCATGCCGAATTGGCAACAACGCCGGCGAGGATAGCACCGCTTGAATCGACGCGCGCCGTGCCCGTGCGCGCCGCGCAATCGGGATTCGGTCAAACTGCCGCTCGAATTCAGCTTCTAATAACGCACGAAGCGATCAAGCGCTGACACACCAATTCATCTACATCATTTAATTCGGAATGCAGACAAAATGTTCGAGCACGCAGAGAATCGCCCCGGTTCATGCAAAGCAAATCCGGCGATGCTAACAATGAGTTCATGTTGATACGTGCGCCAAAACCGGCGCCGGAAAAACAAAAACCCCGCAAGCCGAGACTTGCGGGGTTTCGCCGCCATGACTGGCGGAGACGGAGGGATTCGAACCCTCGATCCAGGTTTTGGCCCAGATGCTCCCTTAGCAGGGGAGTGCCTTCGACCTCTCGGCCACGTCTCCCGAAAACTTCGTTTGCGCCAGGGAGGCAGCGCAACGAAGCCAAGATAATAGCGGGTTAAAGCGTTCCGGTCAATTTTTAAGACGCACTTTTTGCAAACTTTTTCGTGCGTGTGCGCAATTGACCGGAATTGCCCGATCAGGCCTGCTCGAGCTCGAACGCCTTGTGCAACGCGCGGACCGCCAGCTCCATGTACTTCTCGTCGATCAACACCGAGATCTTGATTTCGGAGGTCGAAATCATCTGGATGTTGATGCCCTCTTCCGAGAGCGTGCGGAACATCTTGCTCGCCACGCCGACGTGCGAGCGCATGCCCACACCGACCACCGACACCTTCGAGACCTTCGCGTCGCCCAGCACCTTCTCGGCGCTCACGTGACCCTTCACCTGGTTCGTGAGGACGTCCATCGCACGCTGATAGTCGCCGCGCGGCACCGTGAACGTGAAGTCGGTCTTGCCGTCCACGCTCTGGTTCTGGATGATCATGTCGACGTCGATGTTCGCGTCCGCCACCGGGCCGAGGATCTGATACGCGATGCCCGGCTTGTCGGGCACGCCCATCACGATAATGCGGGCCTCGTCGCGCTGGAACGCGATACCCGAGATGACTGCTTTTTCCATGGTCTCGTCTTCTTCAAAGGTAATCAGGGTGCCCGACTTCATTTCCTCGTCGAGGTTCATCATCGGGTCGGTCAGGCTGGAGAGCACACGCGTCTTCACCTGATACTTGCCCGCGAATTCCACCGAGCGGATCTGCAGCACCTTCGAGCCGAGGCTGGCCATTTCCAGCATCTCTTCGAACGTGATGCGGTCGAGCCGGCGCGCGTCGTCCACCACGCGCGGGTCGGTCGTGTAGACGCCGTCCACGTCCGTGTAAATGAGGCATTCGTCGGCCTTCAGCGCGGCTGCCACTGCAACCGCCGAGGTGTCCGAGCCGCCGCGGCCGAGCGTGGTGATGTGGCCTTCCGGATCGATGCCCTGGAAGCCCGTGATCACGACCACCTTGCCTTCGTCGAGGTCGGCCAGCACGCGCTCGCCGTCGATGTCGTTGATGCGCGCCTTCGTGAAGGAGCTGTCGGTTTTGACCGGCACTTGCCAGCCGGTGTAGCTGATGGCGTCCACGCCGGCTTCCTGCAGCGCGATCGACAGCAGACCGACGCTCACCTGTTCGCCGGTCGACGCAATCATGTCGAGCTCGCGCGGGCTCGGCTGCGGCGAAATCTCTTTCGCGAGACCGAGCAGACGATTGGTTTCGCCGGACATTGCCGAGGGCACGACGACCATCTTGTGGCCAGCCTTGTGCCATTTGGCGACGCGCTTGGCAACGTTCTTGATGCGCTCGACCGAGCCCATCGAGGTGCCGCCGTATTTGTGTACGATGAGTGCCATTGTCGTTCTGAACTGGAGATGTTACCGCGCTGGCGCACCGAAGACGGCTCCGCCCGGTACTGTTCAGACCGCGCGAGGGGCTTGGCGCGTGCAGCACACGCGGAGTTTGCCCGGGCGGCCGCGAGGCAGCCGCATCGGCATCGTGTAGATACAGATACGGGCTCGCGCGCCCTGCCCGCAACCGCTACGACGTCCTTGCAATCGTCGGATACCGCTGGAAGGAGACATCGCGTCCTGGCACGGTGTGCGCCGCTTTTGACGGCGTCCGTGAACGCGAAAAAGCGGGCTGGACAAACAAGTTACCCTACCCGATCGAGGTCAAAATTACAAGGCGAAATTGGGCGGCGGGGAGCGAAAAAGGCTTGTGCGGCAAGGATTTGCGCGGATCCGGCGCGCCCTTTGGGCACGACCTGGCAGGATTGGCACGCGCGCCGGCAATTTTTCGCGTGACGGCTGCCGCAGCCCGCCGCGTGTCGGGCGCACGCTGGCAGCACCGCCGTGCGCCTTCACTCACGCGATCAGCAGATCCTCGCGCCACTCGATGCGGCGCCAAAGTGCCGCATGTGCTGCGTCCGGCGCCTCGCTCGGCACATCGAATGCGGCGCGGTTCACCCCAATCCGGGGCACGAACAAAAGCGTCCCGCCAACATACAGCAGCGGCACATCGCGCTCCCATGCCGGCACACCGCGCGTCTGGAACAGGTTCTTGAGCGTGCGGCTCAGGTTGGCGGCCTCGTCGCGCAGGCGCTCGCCCCCTTCTCTTTCGCGCGCAACGAGCGGGCCGCCGCGCAACACGGCTTCGGGAACGGCATCGGGATCGGTCGCGTCGGCGGGCGCGAAAATGTAGCTGCCACGCCATTGCGGCAGCCGCCAGACTTCCTCGCCGCGCCAGTTCATGCTGGCGGGTTCGCGTCCGCTGCGCTCGCGCTCGCGTCCCGCACCGGCGAACTCGGCCTGTGCGCGTGGCGCCTCCCAGAACACACGGCCGCGATAGCAGCGCAGCGTGCGCCCAGCGTGATCGACGCGCAGCGCGTGACCCTCGCCCTCGCGCGCGATCTCGCGCAACTGGCGCAGCGCGTCGGCGAGCCGCGCCGTCGACGCGGCCGGCAGGCCAAGCGAGCGCATCCAGTAGCGCAGCAGATTGAGCGCGCGCGCGTCGTCGAGTGCGACGAGCACGGTATGCGAAAGCGTATCGGTATCGCCGTGTCCTGCTTCGCGCAGATCGATCTGCGCGAGGTCGTCGAGCAGGCGCTGCGCAGAGGCCGCATGGGCGGCCGTGCGCGCGAGCGCATCGCGAAAGCCGGGGAAATGCGCGCCAAGCGTGGGCAGCACGTCGTGGCGCAATGCGTTGCGCGCGTAACGCGTGTCAGCATTCGATTCGTCCTCGATCCAGTGCAGATCGTGCGCATGCGCATAACGCTCCAGTTGCGCGCGCAACAAGTGCAGCAGCGGCCGCACGCGCGGCACGCCGCCCGCCACCTCGCGCGCCGGCGCCATCGCGGCCAGCCCCGCCAGGCCCGCGCCGCGCAGCAATTGCAGCAAGACCGTTTCGGCCTGATCGTCGGCGTGCTGGGCGAGCCACAGCGACTGCGCGCCATGCGTGGCGCACATCGCGTCGAGCGCGCGGTAGCGCGCCTCGCGCGCCGCCGCTTCCACACCCGCCGCGTCGTCGGGCGCGAGCGTCACGCGCCGCGCATCGAACGCCACGCCGTACGCGCGCGCTGTCGCCTCGCAATGCGCGAGCCATCGATCGGCGTTCGGACTCAGCCCATGGTGCACATGCAGCGCGACGAGCCGCGAAGGGCCCGCCGTGCGCACCGCCGCGTCGAGCAGCACCGACGAGTCGAGGCCGCCGCTGAACGCGATGGCAATGCGCGTATCGATTGCAAGCGTGGAAAGCACAACGCCGAGCGCATCGAGAACGATGCGCCCGGCGTCGGAATCGGGATGGTCGGTCACGGCATGACGGCGCCCTTCGCGCCGGCTCAGGTCAGTGACGCCGCGCGCTTACGCGCCCGGCGTCGTTTCCTTGAACTTGCCGTATTCCATCAGGCGCTCGTAGCGGCGCGCCTTCAGGTCGGCGATGCTCATGCCCTGGAACTGGCGCAGCGAGTCGGAGAGCGCGCGGCGCAGGAGCGCGGCCATGCCCTTCGGATCGCGATGCGCGCCGCCGAGCGGCTCGTTTACGATCTTGTCGATCAGGCCCAGCGCCTTGAGGCGGTGCGCGGTGAGACCCAGCGCTTCGGCGGCCTCGGGGGCCTTCGCGGCGCTCTTCCACAGGATCGACGCGCAGCCTTCCGGCGAGATGACCGAATAGGTCGAGAACTGCAGCATCATGACCGTGTCGGCCACGGCGATCGCGAGCGCGCCGCCCGAACCGCCTTCGCCGATGATCGTCGTGATGATCGGCGTCTTGAGCTCGGCCATCACGTAGAGATTACGGCCGATGGCTTCCGACTGGCCGCGCTCTTCCGCGCCGATGCCCGGGTAGGCGCCCGGCGTATCGACGAAGGTGAAGATGGGCAGGCCGAATTTTTCGGCGAGGCGCATCAGGCGCTCGGCCTTGCGATAGCCTTCCGGACGCGGCATGCCGAAGTTGCGCGCGGCGCGCTCCTTCGTGTCGCGGCCCTTCTGCTGGCCGATCACCATGCAGGCCTGGCCGTTAAAGCGTGCGAGGCCGCCGACGATCGACAGGTCGTCCGCGTAAGAGCGGTCGCCATGGAGTTCGTGGAAATCGGTGAACAGCTCGTGCACGTAGTCGAGCGTGTACGGACGCTGCGGATGACGCGCGATCTGCGAAACCTGCCACGGGCTCAGGTTCGCGTAGAGGTCCTTCGTGAGCTGCTGGCTTTTCTTCGACAGCCGCTCGATCTCTTCCGAAATATCGACGGCCGAATCGTCCTGAACGAAGCGCAGTTCTTCGATCTTCGCTTCGAGTTCAGCGATCGGCTGCTCGAAATCCAGAAACGTGGTTTTCATGTGTTGGAATCCTTGCACTTTGCGGCAGCGCGTATTCTAACCGCGCCGGCCGTCGTCTTAATCGGCTCAGAACTATTGAATTCGGATGACGATAGATAAAATCTGGGGAAACTGGGGGCAGCCGCCTCGGCCAAAAATCGGGGTCAGGACCGCCGCGCGCGAGTGGCGCGGCGGCTGGCTCGCGCCGCTTTTTACGACGGCTCGAGGCTGCGCCACATATACCAGGTCGCGACGGTTCGCCACGGCTCCCAGTTAGCGGCAACTTCACGGGCCTCGCTGCGCGTGACCGGCTCGCCGCTGAAATAATTGACGCTGATCGCCTGGATGAGCCCGAGGTCGTCCAGCGGCAGGACATTGGGACGCGCGAGATTGAAGATCAGGAACATCTCGGCGGTCCAGCGGCCGATGCCGCGAATGGCCGTGAGCTCGGCGATCACGTCCTCGTCGTCCATGGTGGTCCACTTGCCCACGTGGAGCGCGCCGGAGACGAAGTGCTGCGCGAGATCGAGGATGTATTCCGTCTTGCGCTTCGAGAGACCGCACGCCGCCAGCTTCTCGTGTCCGAGCTTGAGGAACTGCTGCGGCACGAGCTTCGGGCACGCGGCCTCGACACGCTGCCACAGCGCCTGTGCCGCCGCGGTCGAGATCTGCTGGCCGACCACCGAGCGCGCGAGCGTGACGAACGGGTCGTCGCTGCTCATGAGATGCACGGGGCCGAACTTCGGGATCAGCTTCTTGAGGATGCGGTCGCGCTTGACGAGATCCGCGCAGGCCTTGTCCCAGTAATCGGGGCGCACCACCTCCGGCTCGCTGCCGCGCGCGGCAGCCGATGGTGGGTGCATGCCGTCACCGGACACTGCGGCTTCGGGCAACGTACTCATCATCGGTACGGCGCCGTCGATGGCGCCGTTGCCCTTCGCGCGCGCCGGCTTCGTGGCGCCATCCGCACCCGCGTGCGCCTTCGCTGCGCCGTTAAGCACGCGATGCTCCGCCTGCGCCTTCGCGCCCACCTTCTTTGCACCGTCGCCTTCCTGCTGCGCCTTCAGGGCGCCACTACGCACAGCGCGCCTCTTGGCTTCGCCTGCCGCGCCCGTTTGCGACGCAGAACGCCTTGCCTGCGTCTTCGTGGCCGTTGCCATCCTGCCTCCTGCCTCGCGAATCGATCAGTGGAAACTGGACAGCCCGCTTACACGCGGCGCCACTCGGTCAACCCGCCCGGTTTGTCTTCGAGCGCGACACCGGCATCGAGCAGTTCGGCCCGGATCCGGTCCGCCTCCGCATACTGTTTTGCCTGCTTCGCGGCCGTGCGCGCGGCGATCTTCGCCTCGATCGCGGCCACATCGAGCGCATCCGCATCCTGCGCGCCCGCGGCCTGCTGCAGGAACGCGCGCGGCTCGCGCACGAGCACGCCGAGCACGCGGCCAAGACGCTGCAACTGGCGCGCCAGCACGGCGTCGCGCGTGCGGTTCACTTCCGTTGCCAGCTCGAACAGCACCGAGATGGCAACCGGCGTATTGAAGTCGTCGTTCATTGCCGCCTGGAAACGCTGCGCATACGGCTCGTTCCAGTCGAGCTCGCCCGCATCCGGGCTCACGTCCTTGAGCGCCGTGTACAGACGCGTGAGTGCGTTGCGCGCGTCGTCCAGATGCACGTCGCTGTAATTCAGCGGCGAGCGGTAGTGCGCGCGCGCCATGAAAAAGCGCACCACTTCTGCGTCGTACTTCGCCAGCACTTCGCGGATCGTGAAGAAGTTGCCGAGCGACTTCGACATCTTCTCGTTGTCGATCTGCACGAAACCGTTGTGCATCCAGTAGTTGACGAACTTCTCGCCGGTCGCGCCCTCGCTTTGCGCAATCTCGTTCTCATGGTGCGGAAACTGCAGATCCTGGCCGCCGCCATGAATGTCGAAATGCTTGCCGAGCAGCGAGCAGCCCATCGCCGAACATTCGATGTGCCAGCCCGGACGGCCGCGTCCGTATTTCGATTCCCAGCTCGTGTCGGCCGGCTCTTCTGCTTTTGCCTGTTTCCACAGCACGAAGTCAAGCGGATCCTGCTTGGCATCGTTCGCCGCCACACGTTCGCCCGCGCGCAGGTCCTCGATCGACTTGCCCGACAGCGCGCCGTAGTTCGCGAACTTGCGCACCGCGTAGTTCACGTCGCCGTCCGTGCCCTGATAGGCGTAGCCGTTGCTTTCCAGCATGCCGATCATGTCGAGCATCTGCGGAATGTACTGCGTCGCGCGCGGCTCGAGATCGGGACGCTCGACGCCGAGCGCGTCCGCGTCTTCGTGCAGCGCGTCGATGAAGCGATCGGTGAGCGCCTTGATCGTCTCGTTGTTCTCAACTGCGCGACGAATGATCTTGTCGTCGATGTCGGTGATGTTGCGCACGTAGGTCACTTTGTAGCCGAGCGTGCGCAGCCAGCGCTGCACGACGTCGAACACCACCATCACACGCGCGTGACCCACATGACAATAGTCGTACACCGTCATCCCGCAGACGTACATGCGTACGACACCGGGCTCGATTGGCACGAAATTTTGCTTGTCACGCGCGAGCGTGTTGTAGATGCGCAGTGATTCCATAGAGACGATGGATACGTGGGTCGAAAGAAGTCCGCGACAGCGCCGACAGCAGCCCGCGGGCACAACGCACCGCGTTGCTCGAGGCTGCGTACAGTCGCGCTCAATCAGTCATCAGGGCGGAGACGACCACGAGTAGCGAAAGAAAGCCTGGCGTGCCACAAATGCCGTCCGGAAACAACGCCCGGAGCAGACCGCAATGAGCCGCACGGGCAGTCGCCCGATATGCAGCCAAAAGCGCGCGGCGAAAACGCACAGACCTTTTGTTAGAATGGCTCGGAGTATAACACCGCGACCTTCCCCTATGAAATCTTCCAGCGGCTGCGCGCCCCGCGCTGCGACCTTTGCGGCGGCGGCTCTCGCGAGCGTCGCGTTCGTCTTCGGCGGCGCGTTTGCCGCGCATGCGGCGCCGCCCGCCAACGCCGACGGCACGCCCGGCGCGGACACAGCGATCGCCCAGCACGACTGGGCGGCGGCGCTCACGGAGCTGGACGCGCGCATCAAGTCGAATCCGCGCGACGTGCAGGCAAAGTTCAAGCGCGCGACCATCCTCGCGCGACTGAACCGCGACGACGACGCGATCGAAGCCTTCACCGAACTCACGCAAGCGTACCCCGAGCTGCCCGAGCCCTATAACAATCTCGCGGCGCTCTACGCGAAGCATGGCCGCTACGAAGAAGCGCGCGTCGCGCTCGAGACGGCCACCAAGGCCAATCCGTCGTACAGCCTCGCGTGGGAGAACCTGGGCGACCTCTACCTGCGCATGGCCGACGCGTCGTACCGGCGCGCCAGCACCCTCGGCCACACGAGCGGCGCAACGCAGCAGCGCCTCGCCGACATCGAGAAGATCGTCAATCCGCCGGCCGCAGAGAAGAAGGCACGCAGCGCGGCCGCCGCCGCTGCTGCCGCATCGGCAACCAGCACGGCGCGCCCGATGCTCGACAATCCGGTGTATCAGTTCGGCGGCCCGACCGGGTCGCTCGCGACGCCGCCCTTCGTGGCGCCTTCGCAATAAGCCGCGGCGCGCTTGCCAGTCCGCCCTGGACACCACCGGCGGCGCGCAACGACCACGTTTTTCCCGTCACTCGAGGACACTCATGAAATGGTTGATGTTGGCGCTCGGCAGCGCCGCCCTGATCGCGAACGCGCCCGCCTTTGCGCAAACCGGCCAGCAGGCCGCGCATCCGCAGGTGCTCTTCAAGACCAGCGAGGGCGACATCCGCGTCGAACTCTATCCTGAGAAGGCGCCCAAGACCGTCGACAACTTCCTCCAGTACGTGAAGGCGGGCCAGTACAACGGCACGATCTTCCATCGCGTGATCCGCGGCTTCATGATTCAGGGCGGCGGCTATACGACGAGCTTCGTCGAGAAGCCCACGCGCGCACCCATCGCGCTCGAAAGCAAGAACGGTCTGAAGAACCTCACCGGCACCCTCGCGATGGCGCGCACGAGCGATCCTGACTCGGCCACGGCGCAGTTCTTCATCAACACCGTCGACAACGCCGGCCTCGACTATCCGAACCCGGATGGCAACGGCTACGCGGTGTTCGGCAAGGTCACCCAGGGCATGGACGTCGTGAAGAAGATCGAAGCGGCGCCCACCACCACGCGCGGCCCGATGTCGGACGTGCCGCAAAAGGAGATCGTGATCCAGTCGGCCACCGTCGTCGGCAAGTAACGCTGAAATCCACGCGTCGCAAAGCTGCCTCGCGTTATCGTCAAGCGGCGCTGCAACGGTACACGCGAGCGGCACACACGCCCCGCCTCGTACCGCTACGGCGCCGCCCTTTCCCCCCCAAGTCACTGACTAAGGATCCATCATGGTCGAACTGCACACGAACCACGGCGTCATCAAGCTCGAACTGAACGCCGAGAAGGCACCGAAGACGGTCGCCAACTTCCTCAACTACGTGAAGAACGGCCACTACGACGGTACGGTGTTCCACCGCGTCATCGACGGCTTCATGATCCAGGGCGGCGGCTTCGACGCCGCCATGAAGCAAAAGCCCACCGAGGCGCCGATCGAAAACGAAGCGAACAACGGCCTGAAGAACGAGCGCGGCTCGATCGCCATGGCGCGCACCAACGATCCGCACTCGGCATCGGCGCAGTTCTTCATCAACGTCGCCGACAACGACTTCCTGAACCACTCGTCGCCCACGCCGCAAGGCTGGGGCTACGCCGTGTTCGGCAAGGTCGTCGAAGGCCTCGACGTGGTCGACAAGATCAAGTCGGTCAAGACGGGTTCGAAGGGCTTCCATCAGGACGTGCCGGTCGACGACGTCGTGATCGAGAAAGCGGTCGTCGTCGAATAACGTCACAGGGCGCGTGCTTCATTCATGTTGCAGGAAAAGGCACTACGACACGCCGCTGCGGGCGTGCCCGGCGAGGGCAAGCGCCCGCACGCGGCGCGCCCGTTCTTCTTCATCTCCGACCTGCACCTGAGCGAAGCGATTCCGCGCACGGTCGCCGCGTTCGAGCACTTCATCAACGTGACGGCCGATCAGGCCGACTCGGTGTTCATCCTCGGCGACCTCTTCGAGTACTGGATCGGCGACGACATGCTCGCCGATCCGTTCTTCGCGCGCATGACCGCGCTGATGCACACGCTCTCCGAGCGCGGCATCGCGCTCTACATCATGCACGGCAACCGCGACTTCCTGCTGGGCAGGCGCTTCATGAAAGCCGCGGGCGCCATCTGGCTGCCCGACCCCATCGCCATCACCGCGTTCGGCACGCGCATCGCGCTCGCCCACGGCGACGCGCTGTGCACCGACGACCGCGGCTATCAGTTCTTCCGCCGTTTCGCGCGCAACCGTCTCGCGCAGTTGCTGTTTCTCGCGTGGCCGTTTCGCTGGCGCCGCAGGCTCGCCGAGCGCATGCGCCACAAGAGCGAGGCCGGCCGCGAGCGCCCCGCCTTGCCGAAATACGACGTCACCACCAAGGGTGTTGCAGCGCTCTTCAGGCGCGCACGCGCGAACGCGATCATTCACGGCCACACGCATCGCCCCGCGCGCCATCAGGAACCCGGTGGCACGCGTTGGGTGCTGCCCGACTGGGAGCTCGATCATGGCAAGCCGCGCGGCGGGTATCTGCGCGTGGACGCCGAAGGATTCAGGATGCTACCGCTCGATTGAGTGCGTAGCGGGCCGTGCAACTCGCGCGAAACTTGATCTCGCAGAAGGCGAGATGGCGTTTTCGCCTGGATCTGGTTGACACCTGGCGCGAGGCTGCCTACGATCACCTGCACGATCAGGCCGCGCCTGATACGGTAGTCGAACGGGGCAACTCGGCGACAAATACGGTCTCTGGCCGCCAAACAGCCGCTTCAAGCGGCTGTTTTCATTTGGAGGCAAAGAACCGTGTCATACATCTGCTATCTCGACGAGGCCGGCTGCAGCGCATCGCTGCCCTCGAGCCGGACCGATATCCAGCCCGTCCTAGTGGTCGCCGGACTGATCGTTCACGAAGACGCGGTGGCCGATATCACGCGCGAATTCCTCACACTCAAGCGCCAATATTTTCCGGGGCTGTTCAAGTCGTGCCACTTGCTCGACGACGTCCGGGAAGAAATCAAAGGCTCCGACCTGCGCAGCGCCATTCGCAAACGGGGCACGCGCGCAAGCGCGCAGCTACGCTTTATCGACGATACGCTGAAATTGCTCGAACGCTTCGAGTGCCGCATTCTGGCGACCATCTGGATCAAGGGGATTGCCGTGCCGTTCAAGGCACGCGAGACCTATACGCGTTCGGTCCAGTACGCGTGCCAGGCGTTTCAATCGTTTCTTGAGAGCAAACTGGCAACCGGGCTGGTGGTGGCCGACTTTCGAACCACGCAACTGAACGATCAGGTAGCGCACTCGATCTTCACGCAGAAGTATCGCGCGCGCGGCGACCCGTTTGCACGATTGCTGGAATTACCGACCTTCGGTGTCAGCAACAATCACGTCGGCCTGCAAGTCGCCGATGTGCTGTGCAGCGCCCTGCTCTTCCCGATGGCGTCGTCGGTCTACTGCTTCGGGCATGTGTCGGGCGTGCATGTGAGCGCAAAGGATCTTGTCGTCCGCAGACGCTACGCGAAACGGCTCAAGCGGCTTCAGTTCAGAGCGGATGCACGCTGGAGCATCGCGGTACGCGACATGCACGCCAGACGTTCGTCCGGCCACCTTTTCGCGGTGCCCCCGACGTGCCCGCCGCCGGCACGCCACCCAATTCGACCGACTGTTGCCTGCAGCGCAACTCTGCCCGCATCGCGCGGGCAGATGCCTGAAAAGTTAGACGAACGGTGCCTGCAAGACACGCAATGACCTTGCCGATGGCCGCCCACGCATCGGCACGCCGAAAAATCGCCAAACTCGCTCAGCGAGAATCGGGATCGAATCTGAACTTCAGACGTGTGCCGTAGTTTTCTCTTGCGTGCTTTCGGGCTCGCGCGGCGCCGCCCCGCCCTCCAGCCCCTCCGAGAGCCTGCGCAATTCCGCGAGTGCCGCATCGGCGCCATGCAGCGCCTCGAGCCGCGCACCCAGCCGCTCGAGCGCGACGACGATCGCATCCACGCGCTGCGTCTGCGTTGCGGCATGATCGATCAGGCCATGGATGGCGAGCGAGACGGGATCGTCGGCATTCGGCGTGATGCCGTAGGCGCAGAAACCCTCGCGCGCCGACGAAGGCCTCGCTTGCTCCGGCGCGCTCTTCGCCGGTGCGATGATCCGCGCCGGATTGCCCACTGCGGTGCCGCCCGCCGGCACCGGCTTCACGACCACCGCATTCGAGCCGATCTTCGCCTGCGCGCCCACCGTGAAACCGCCCAGCACTTTGGCACCCGCGCCCACGATCACCCCGGGGCCGAGCGTCGGATGGCGCTTCGCGCCGCGTGTGAGCGAGGTGCCGCCGAGCGTCACACCCTGGTAGATCGTGCAGTCGTCGCCCACCTCGGCGGTCTCGCCGATCACGACGCCCATGCCGTGATCGATGAACACGCGCCGCCCGATGGTCGCGCCAGGATGGATCTCGATGCCGGTCAAAAAGCGCGCGAGCTGCGAAATGTAGCGCGCAAGCCAGCGTCGCCTCGCGCGCCAGCAGGCGTGAGCGAACCGATGGAGGACGAGCGCGTGCAAGCCTGGATAACAGGTCAAGACTTCCCATGCGCTGCGGGCGGCGGGATCGCGCTCGCGGATCGTGGCGATGTCTTCGCGAAGTCTCTTGAACATGGCTGTCACACGCTGGACGGGAGGTACATGGGGGAAAAACGGCCTTGCGTCGCAGGTGGCGCGCGCGGCTCGTGCGGGGCCTTAGCAGCCACGCTGATTTGCTTGTGATCAGGAATCGATTGTAGGCGAAAGGCGCGCGCAAGCCGGCAAGTCCCCGCGGGCATCAAGGTCGGACGCGCCGTCACGGTCGGTCGAGCGCCGCAGGCCTCACGGCCTGCCCTCCGTTGCGGCGCCCCGCTACGGGCGTCGCTGCTGGCCTCGCTGCTGGCCTATTTCCCGCCTTCCTTGCCCTTGAGCATCAGGATGTGCTTGGCAATGCCGCGCACGATGTTGACCTCTTCGCGCTCGAGCCCCGAACGCGCGAAGAGCCGCCGCAGACGCGACATCAGCTTCTTCGGATTGGCGGGATCCAGAAAATCGAGCGCGATCAGGGCGTTCTCCAGATGCACGTACATGCGCTCGATGTCGTCGCTCGTGGCGAGCGGCGTGGCCGTGACCGGACCGCCCGGCGCCGCCCCCGCGCCCGGGAGCGCCGCGCCGGGTTCGCCCTCGCCGAGGTACGCGAGCCGCAGCTCGTAGGCGAGCACCTGCACCGCCTGCGCGAGATTGAGGGAGCTATAAGCCGGATTCGCCGGGATATGGGCGAGCGCGCTGCAGCGCTCGACGTCGTCGTTCGAGAGCCCTGTGCGTTCATTGCCAAACACGAGCGCGATGTCACCGTGCGCGACCTGACGGCAAGCGTCCTGAACCGCCTGGCGCGGCGCGCCCGGTGGCGGCCCGTATTCGCGCATGCGCGCCGTGAGCGCCAGCGACCATTGGGCACCCACGAGGGCGTCGGCCAGCGTCGGGACGATGTGGGCGGCGGCGAGCACGTCATCGGCGCCACTCGCCATCGCGACGGCTTCCGGGTCGCAATGAACCTGCGACACGCGCGGCGCGACCAGCACGAGCCGCGAAAAGCCCATCGTCTTCAACGCACGCGCCGCGGCGCCGACGTTGCCCGGGTGGCTCGGCTCGACGAGCACGAAGCGCGTCGACGTGAAGCCGCCGCGCAGCGGCTCGTGGGCGTCGCCGGTGGACGATGCAGATGCCGCTGCGGCGGCCGGATGAGCGGATGGAACGTGTGAGTCGGGGTGCACGAAGGTCAATCTCTGAGAGCGGCGAATATAGAAATAACTATGTTAGCGCGCCTTGGCCCCCCGGCCTACCTGCCCCTTGGGGCGGCACAGCCCGATGCGCTCCCTGCAGTCATGCGCCCGCCCAGCAGCCTCGCGTTTCCAGGCACGGCTATCGACGCGGTGATAGCCATAACTGGAGGAACAGGAAAAGGTATAGGAATGCCGAGACTCGGGTAAAATACCAAAATTCGCGCGTTCCAAATCTCGAGCCGCTCTTCAGCGGTCCGCGATGCCCGGCCAGCAAGGCCGCCGCGCACCGTTCTTATCCAATTCGTCTCCGTTGGCGGGACAGGACCCGCAAGCCCACCTCGGCTCGCGCCCTGTCCAATCGTTAGACGCTTTTATCTTCTGCACCACCGGCGCGCCGCATGCTCGGGCGAGCGCCGGACAACAAGGATCCAGGCTCATGCATCCCATGCTCAACATCGCTGTCAAGGCCGCGCGCCGCGCCGGACAGATCATCAACCGCGCGTCGCTCGATCTCGACCTCGTCCAGGTCGCGAAGAAGCAGCACAACGATTTCGTCACGGAGGTCGACAAGGCGGCAGAAGCGGCCATCATCGACACGCTCAAGACCGCCTACCCCGATCACGCGATCCTCGCCGAAGAGTCCGGCCACTCGGAGAACGAATCGGAATACCAGTGGATCATCGATCCGCTCGACGGCACGACCAACTTCATCCACGGCTTCCAGTACTACTGCGTCTCGGTCGCGCTCGCGCACAAGGGCATCGTCACGCAGGCGGTGGTCTATGATCCCACGCGCAACGACCTCTTCACCGCCTCGCGCGGGCGCGGCGCGTTCCTGAACGATCGCCGCATCCGCGTAGGCCGCCGCGACCGTCTCGCCGACGGCCTGATCGGCACCGGCTTCCCGTTCCGCGAAAAGGACGGCCTCGAGAGCTACTGCGCGCTCTTCGCCGAGATGACCAACGCCTGTGCCGGCCTGCGCCGCCCGGGCGCCGCCGCGCTGGACCTCGCGAACGTCGCCGCGGGCCGCATGGACGGCTTCTTCGAACAGGGCCTCAACGCGTGGGACGTGGCCGCGGGCGGCCTGCTCGTGACGGAAGCCGGTGGCCTGATCGGCAACTACACCGGCGATTCGGACTTCCTGCACGTGGGCGAAGTCGTTGCGGGCAACCCGAAGATCTATGCGCAAATGGTGCCCGTTCTCTCGAAGTACACGCGCGTGAAGAAGGAAGCCTGAAAGGCGGGCCGATAAGGCGTGCCGGGGCGCCATCGCGCGTCGCCAGATGCCAGGAGCGAGGAGCGAGGCCGGTGCGCCTGTGCCAGCCGCTGCAACACCCGGCCGCGTATGCCACAATCGCCGGCAGTGCCGCCAGGCCGATGTCGAACGTCGGCATCGTTGCAATGCAATCCGGGTCGCGGGGCGTCGCGCCCCGCTCGCCCCGACGAGTCAAGCGCAAGCGGCTTCGGCCGCTTTTTTGTTTCGCGCGCCAGCTCGCTCCACGATGCGCCGCGCCGCCGTGGCCCTCGTCCTGATGGCCCGTTTCGGCTCCACAACGGATCCACTCCGCGATGAAGAAAGGCTTCTATACGATCATCGCCGCGCAGTTCGTTTCGTCGCTCGCCGACAACGCGCTCCTGATCGCGGCAATCGCGCTGCTCACGGTGATCTCGTCGCCGGCCTGGGTCACGCCGCTCTTGCAGATCTTTTTCACGATCTCCTACGTGCTGCTCGCGCCCTTCGTCGGCGCCTTCGCCGACGCGCTGCAAAAGCGCCACGTGATGTTCGTCTCGAACGCGCTCAAGGCCGGTGGCTGCCTGCTGATGATCGCGGGCGTCCACCCGATGATCGCCTATGGCGTAGTCGGCTTCGGCGCGGCGGCCTACTCGCCTGCAAAGTACGGAATCCTCACTGAATTGCTGCCGGCCGACAAGCTCGTCGCGGCGAACGCGTGGCTCGAGTCGGCCACGGTGCTCTCGACGATCGTCGGCACGATGATGGGCGGCGCGCTCGTTTCCACCTACGCGGACCGGTTCGTCGCGCATCATCCGATGCCGCTGATCCACTCGGCCGCGGGCCTCGCGATGCTCGCGGTGATGCTCACCTACGCGCTCGCCGCGCTCATCAACTTCGGCATTCCCGATACCGGCGCGCGCTACGAGAACCGGCTCAGGGAGCCGGGCCGCCTCGTGGGCGACTTCGTCCATTGCTTTAACGTGCTGTGGGCCGACAAGCTCGCGCAGATCGCGCTGTGGGTCACGACACTGATGTGGGGCGCCGCCGTCACGCTGCAGCTGCTCGTGCTCAAGTGGGCCGACGCGAATCTCGGCCTCTCGCTCTCGAAGGCCGCCGTGATGCAGGGCGTGACGGGCCTCGGCATCGCGCTCGGCGCGGGTGCCGCCGCCGCATGGGTGTCGCTGCGCGCCTCGCTGCGCGTGCTGCCGGTGGGCGTGTTGTGCGGCGTGGTGGCCGTGGCGATGGCGTTCTACAGCAAGGGGCTCTTTCCGGCGGGCGAAGGCGTGCGCTTCGGAGCGTTCGTGATGCCCTTCTACCTGCTCTTTGCGTACCCGCTGATGGTCCTGCTCGGCACGCTCGCGGGCTTTTTCATCGTGCCGATGAATGCGCTGCTCCAACATCGCGGCGCGACGCTGCTCTCGGCGGGCCACTCGATCGCCGTGCAGAACTTCAACCAGAATCTCGCCGTGCTGCTGATGCTCGGCGCCTACGCGCTGCTGCTCACGGCGAAGGTGCCGGTGCAGTGGATCATTGTCGTGTTCGGCATTTTTGTCGCCTCGATGATCTGGCTCGCCATGCGGCGCAGTGCCGCAAACGCACGCACGATCGACATGCAGGCGCTCGTCGACGAATAGACAGCGCGGTTTGCGCGCAACTGCGGCATGCCCATGTGAGCGGCCTGGCCATCCGGCCAGGTTCACACGCTCGCGCCGCGGGTTAAACTCACGCCCTGAACCCCTAGCAAGACACCGAGGATGGCTACACACACCGCCAGCGCCAGCGACACCGCGCAACACACCCCCATGATGCAGCAGTACCTGCGCATCAAGGCCGATCATCCGGGCACGCTCGTGTTCTACCGGATGGGCGACTTCTACGAGTTGTTCTTCGAAGACGCCGAGAAAGCCGCGCGCCTGCTCGATCTCACGCTCACGCAGCGCGGCGCGTCGGCGGGCAATCCGATCAAGATGGCGGGCGTGCCGCATCACGCCGTCGAGCAATACCTCGCGAAACTCGTGAAGCTCGGCGAGTCGGTAGCGATCTGCGAGCAGATCGGCGACCCGGCCACCTCGAAGGGGCCGGTCGAGCGCAAGGTCGTGCGCGTGGTCACGCCCGGCACGCTCACGGACGCGGCGCTGCTCTCCGACAAGAACGACGTCTACCTGATGGCGGTCTGCCCGGGACACAACCGGCGCGGCGTGACCGTCAACGTCGGGCTCGCGTGGCTCAATCTGGCAAGCGGCGCGCTGCGCCTTGCGGAAGTCGCGCCGGAACAGGTCGCGGCAGCCTTCGAGCGCATTCGCCCGGCGGAAATCCTCGTGGCGGAAATGCCTGCGGAATCCTCGGGCTGGGCGCCGCCCACCGGCACCGGCGTGGGTTCGGGTGCCATGACGCGCGTGCCCGCGTGGCACTTCGACGTCGCCTCGGGCAAGCAACGCCTGTGCGATCAGCTCGACGTGGCCAGTCTCGACGGTTTCGGTGCCCAGGCGCTCACGAGCGCGTGCGGCGCCGCCGGCGCGCTGCTGCTGTACGCCGCAGCCACGCAAGGCCAGCAGTTGCGCCACGTGCGCAGCCTCAGGGTCGAAGCCGAATCCGAATACATCGGCCTCGATCCCGCCACGCGCCGCAATCTCGAACTCACGGAAACGCTGCGCGGCACAGAGTCGCCCACGTTGTGCTCGCTGCTCGACACCTGCAGCACCGCCATGGGCAGCCGCCTGTTGCGTCACTGGCTCCACCATCCGCCGCGCGACGCGGGCATCGCGCAGATGCGCCAGCAGGCGATCGGCGCGCTGCTCGAGGCGCCGCCGCACGCCAGCGTCGAGACGCTGCGCGGCGCGCTGCGCCAGATCGCCGACGTCGAGCGCATCACCGGGCGTCTCGCGCTGCTTTCGGCGCGCCCGCGCGATCTCTCGAGCCTGCGCGACACCTTTGCCGCCCTGCCCGTGCTGCGCGAACAGGTTGCCGCGGTGGGCGGTGCGTCGGCAACGCTTGCGCAGATCGTCGAGGCGCTCGAGCCGCCCGTGGAATGCGCCGACCTGCTGCAGCGTGCGGTCGCGCCCGAGCCGGCCGCCATGGTGCGCGACGGCGGCGTGATGGCACGCGGCTACGACGCGGAACTCGACGAGCTGCGCGACCTGTCAGAGAACTGCGGCCAGTTCCTGATCGACCTCGAGGCGCGCGAACGCACGCGCACCGGCATCGGCAATTTGCGGGTCGAGTACAACAAGGTGCACGGCTTCTATATCGAAGTCACGCGCGGCCAGACCGACAAGGTGCCCGACGACTATCGCCGCCGCCAGACGCTCAAGAACGCCGAGCGCTACATCACGCCCGAACTGAAGGCATTCGAGGACAAGGCGCTCTCGGCACAGGAGCGAGCGCTCGCACGCGAGAAGGCACTCTACGACGCGCTGCTTCAATCGTTGTTGCCCTTCATTCCCGATTGCCAGCGCGTCGCGGCAGCGCTCGCCGAACTCGACCTGCTCGCCGCCTTCGCGGAGCGTGCGCGCGCGCTCGACTGGAATGCGCCGGCATTCTCGGAAGCGCCCGGCATCGAAATCGAACAGGGCCGCCACCCGGTGGTCGAGGCGCAGGTCGAGCAGTTCATCGCCAACGACTGCATGCTGAGCGCCGAGCGCAAGCTGCTGCTCATCACCGGCCCGAACATGGGCGGCAAGTCGACGTTCATGCGCCAGACCGCGCTCATCGCGCTGCTCGCCTATGTGGGCAGCTATGTGCCGGCGAGGCGCGCGCGCTTCGGCCCGATCGACCGCATCTTCACGCGCATCGGCGCCGCCGACGATCTCGCGGGCGGCCGCTCGACCTTCATGGTCGAGATGACCGAAGCCGCGGCCATCCTCAACGACGCCACGCCGCAAAGTCTCGTGCTGATGGACGAGATCGGGCGCGGCACCTCGACATTCGATGGCCTCGCACTCGCCTGGGCCATTGCACGGCATCTGCTCACGAGCAACGGCTGCCATACGCTGTTCGCAACGCACTACTTCGAACTCACGCAGTTGCCCACGGAATTCGCGCAGGCGGCCAACGTGCACCTGTCGGCGGTCGAGCACGGACACGGCATCGTGTTCCTGCACGCCGTGAGCGAGGGCCCGGCCAATCAGAGCTACGGACTGCAGGTCGCGCAGCTTGCGGGCGTGCCCAACCCCGTGATCCGCGCAGCGCGCAAGCATCTCGTGTATCTGGAGCAGCTCTCGGCGGGACAGCCCACGCCGCAGCTCGACTTGTTCGCCGCACCCGCGCCTTCGGAAGACGACGATTTCGACGCGCAACCCTACGTGGAAGACGCGCCGGCGGCCGCCGACCCGGGTGCCGCGCTCGTCGCAGAACGCCTGCGCTCGCTCGATCCGAACGAGTTGCGGCCACGCGATGCACTCGATCTGCTCTACGAACTGCATGAGCTGGCCACGGCGCCGGACGCCAAACGCTGAGCGTCGCCTCGCGACGCCACCCCGGCCATTCCCGCATGGCCGGGGTGTCTTTGCTTCGCGCTTTCTGAATCGACTGTGGCGGGCGACACGTCGTCCGCCAGCGGGCCTGCCATCCCTGCTGCGAGGACGCCAGCGCGGTGGGCTGCAAAGCGCCCTCGTCTGCGTGATGATGTTCGGCCTGCCGCTCGCCGCACAGGCGGAGGGCCCCTCGTCCCGTTATTCGTTCGCCGTCATGGCAAACGTCGTCACCGAGCCCGGCGACGAAATCACGCTCCAGCGCCTCATCGAGGCGATCGGCCGCGATCCGCAGATGTCGTTTGTCGTCTACGACGGCAATCTCAAAGGACCGCGCGAAACCTGCGCGGACCGCCTCTACGAACGGCGCCGCACCCTGCTCGACGCGTCGCGCGTGCCACTCGTCTTCGTGCCGGGGCAGCGCGACTGGGGCACGTGCGGCACGGCCGGCGCGGGCGGTTACGACCCGGTCGAGCGGCTCGATTTCCTGCGCCAGGACTTCTTCGCCGACGCCAATTCGCTCGGGCAATTTCCGCTTACGCTCACGCGCGAGAGCGAGGTCTCGCGGTTCAGGCCATATCGGGAGAATGCGCGCTGGCAGCTCGGGGATACCGTGTTCATCGCACTGAACGCACCCGACGGCAACAATCACTTTCTGAACGCCGGTGGCCGCAACGGCGAATTCGAGGACCGCGTGATCGCCAACGGCTTTTGGCTCGAGCACGCGGCCGAGTTCGCGCGCCGCCGCAATGCGCGCGCCATCGTGATCTTCATGCAGGGCAACCCGATGCCCGAGGATTACGAGCGACCCGACCGCTTCGCGTGGCTGCGCTTTCGCCGCACGCCCCGCGACGGTTATGCCGAACTGCGGCACAGCCTCGTGAAGCTGGCGGAAACCTTCCGGGGCCCGGTTGTCCTCGTGCACCCGGACAACGTGAAGCTCACGCGTGGCTTCGCCATCGATCAACCCTTGCGCAACGACAAAGGAATCAGGATTGCTAACGTAACGCGCATCGAGTTCTCGTTGCGCGACCCGCTCACGCAGTGGCTGCAAATCGATGCGGACATGACCCGCCGCACGCCGCTGCGCGTGAGCGTGCATGACGTGCCGAGGCACCTGCCGCTCCTGCCGCCGCCACTGCCGCCCCTGCTACCGGGAGGCAGCGGCGAACCGGCGCTGCCAGCCATGCCTGAAGTATCGTCGATGCCCGACGTAACGGAGATTCCCGGCATGCAACAGGCGCCCGACGTGAACAGCGCCAGCGGAACAAACCCGATGGGAGGGATGGGAGCGCCAGGCGGCGCGAGTACCGGAAAGGCGGCGCCCACGTGGCCCGCACAAGGCTCGGGGCCATCGACTGGGTCCGGCGCGCCGCAGACGATTCTGCCGCCGACGCAGCCGTAGATGACGCCGCCGTGAATTGAACAGCAGGAACGACCCGCAGCGCGGCATGGCGCGCAAACAGCACGCAATCGGCACGCGAACGGCACGCGAACGGCACGCGAACGGCGCGTTCAGACTAGCGGGAAATGCGCAACGAGCGGTGAAGCGTCGCGCCGCGAAGAGAAGCGCAGCGCGGCGTTACGCAACGGGGCGCGAGGTCGAGCGAGACGCGCCGGCGGTTGCCGCCGGCGCGTTGCCCGATCAATGCAGGGTGGGTTTCGAAGCGGCTTCGTCGCCGTCGTCGTCATCGTCCTCGTCGACGACTTCGAGGCCATCCGCGCCATGCGCGTGCTCATGCTCGATTTCGTCTTCGGTGGCCTGACGCACTTCCTTGACGGTCAGCGCGAAACGCAGGGCCATGCCCGCGAGCGGGTGATTGCCGTCGAGCACGACCTTGTCTTCGGCAACGTCGGTGACGGTATAGATGAGCGTGTCGAGATCCTCGTCGCCCTCCTCAGGCGTGCCCTCGAACTGCATGCCGACTTCGAGCGGCTCCGGGAAGCGGTTACGCGGCTCGATCTTGACGAGTTCGGGATCGTACTCGCCGAAAGCGTCGGAAGGCTCAAGCTGGATCTGGGTCTCGAAGCCCGGCTCCTTGCCGTCCAGCACTTCCTCGATCTTGGGGAACGTGCCATCATAGCCGCCGTGCAGATAGACCATCGGCTCGTCGCTTTCCTCGATCAGATTGCCCTGCGCATCCGATAGCTTGTAAGCGACCGACACGACGGTGTCCTTTGCAATTTTCATTCGATCCTCCAGATTACAGACCACATTATACGATGCCCAAGCGGTCCCCAGACCACCCGGAGGACGCCCGCAAGCGACGCGCCCCCTCCTCCCTGGCAAGTCCCGCGCCCGAGATGCCCACGCCGCTGCTTGGCGGCCTGAGTCCGGCGCAGTTCATGAAGAAATACTGGCAGAAAAAGCCATTCTTGATCCGCCAGGCGATACCCGGCATCGAGGCGCCGCTCTCGCGCGACGAACTCTTCGCATTGGCCGACCAGGATGACGTCGAATCGCGGCTCATCACGCACTTTCGCAAGCGCTGGGCACTCGAGCACGGCCCCTTCGCACCTGACGAACTGCCGACAACGAAAACGCGCCAATGGACGCTGCTCGTGCAAGGTGTCGACCTGCACGACGATCGTGCCCGCGCGCTGCTCGAACGCTTTCGCTTTGCGCCCGACGCCCGCCTCGACGACCTGATGATCTCGTACGCGTCCGACGGCGGTGGCGTGGGTCCGCATTTCGATTCGTACGACGTGTTCCTGCTGCAGGTGCACGGCAAGCGGCGCTGGCGCATTGGCGCGCAGCGCGACCTGACGCTGCAGGAGGGCTTGCCGCTGAAGGTCCTGGCGAACTTCGCACCTGAAGAGGAATGGGTGCTGGAGCCGGGCGACATGCTGTATCTGCCGCCGCATATCGCGCACGACGGCGTGGCCGAGGGCGAATGCATGACCTGCTCGATCGGCTTTCGTTCGCCTTCCACGACCGAGCTGACGAGCCAGTTTCTCTACTGGCTGGCCGAGCGCGGCGCGGATGGCGCAGCCAGCTCGAACGCAGGCAACCCCACGCTCTATCGGGACCCCGACCAGCCCGCCGTGACGCATCCGGCCCAACTCCCCCCGGCACTTGTGGAGCGCGTCTCGGCTGTGCTTGCTAAAGTGCGGTGGAGCGATGCGGACGTCTCCTCGTTCGTCGGCTCCTGGCTTTCAGAACCGAAATCGAACGTGGTATTCGACGCCCCCGAAAAGCCGCTGGACGAAGCGCGTTTTGTTGCGCGCGCCGCGAAAAATGGGATAACACTCGACCGCAGGACAATCCTGCTTTACGATGCGCGCTCGTATTACCTGAACGGGGAACAGTACTTGCTCAAGGAAGCGAAAAAATGGCTGCCGTTATTGGCTGACAACCGCTTTCTGGATGGGAAACGCTTTGTAACACTCTCACACGATTCGTGTGTGACAGCGTTGCTACACGAGTGGTATCGTGCGGGCTGGATACGGCTCGGGGTGCTTGCCTAAGCGCTTCGGACTGTTATACCGTACTAAAATATAGTGCTTGTATGAGAAAGACAACGTATTGTCCCCGGATTTGTCGACGGTCGATACGAAAGTGCCTATAATTTCCGCCCAGGCCGTAGGGAAGATTCACGCTCTTGCAGTGCATCTCCACCAGCGGCTCAGGTCGATGTTGGGGCACATTACCGGTATTATTTTGCGCTGTTGCTTACCTTTAACCATAAAAGGACGTGATCATGAAGAAATCCCTCCTCGTAGCATCCCTGCTGGCAGCTGTTGCACTGGCTGCGTGCAACAAGAGCAGCGACCAAGCTGCTGCGCCGGCTAGCGACGCTACGGCTGCTTCGGCACCGGCTGCTGCTGCTTCGGACGCAACGGCAGCTGCTTCGGGCGCTGCAGCTGCTGCGAGCGATGCTACGGCTGCTGCTTCGGACGCTGGCGCTGCCGCTTCGGGCGCTGCTGCTGCTGCTTCGGACTCGGGCGCAGCTACGGCTGCTCCGGCTTCGGGCGCAAGCCAGTAAGCTGTGTTCGCGAGGTGCTCGCCCGGAGCTTCGGCTCCAGCGGGCAACGAAGCGAACCGCCGGGCAGCCTGACGGCCTCGTCAGATGCGCGGCGGGCAAACAAAAAAGCCACGAACTCACGTTCGTGGCTTTTTTGTTGGTTTTTCTGCGGTTAAGCGCCATGCAGGAACGCCCGAAATACAACGCCAAAACTCATGCGCAATGCATGTAACCGGCATTGCGCATATGCAAGCGGATATTACGTGACGCGCACTACGTAGCGCGCGTCAAGCGCAGTTACGCAGTGCCCTGCTCGTTCTCTCCCGCGAAGAACTCCTGCACCACCTCGATCTCGCGCGTGCGTTTGAACGGCGGCAGGCTTTGCCAGATACGCCGGCCATAGGGTTTGTCCACGAGGCGCGTATCGCAGATCATCAACACGCCGCGATCCGTCTCGGCGCGAATCAGACGCCCTGCGCCCTGCTTGAGCGTGATCACGGCTTGCGGCAACTGATGAACCGCAAATGGACTCAAACCCTTCTTCGCCAGAGCGTCCAGACGTGCGGCCAGCACAGGATCGTCGGGTGGCGCGAACGGCAGCTTGTCGATGACGACGAGCGAGAGCGCATCGCCGCGCACGTCGACACCTTCCCAGAAGCTCTGGCTACCCACGAGGATCGCATTGCCATAGGCGCGAAAGCGCTCGAGCAGCTCGGTCCGGCTTGCATCGCCCTGTACCAGCAGCGGCGTGTTCCAGCCGCGCGCCTCGATCGTGTCGCGCAGCCTTGTGGCGATTTTGTCGACGGCACGCAACGTCGTGCACAACATGAAAACGCCGCCCCCGGACGCTTCGATGGCGGGCAACGCCGCATCGAACACCGCGTCGGTGAATTGCGGCGACGACGGCTGCGGCATATTACGCGGCACGTAGAGCAAGCCCTGCTGCGGGTAATCGAAGGGGCTCGGCAACGTCATCGAGCGGCGCGCGCTCAGGCCCATCTGCGCCGCATAGTGCGTGAAGTCACCGCGCACGGAAAGCGTCGCCGACGTGAAGATCCACGTGCGCGGCACGCCCGCGCGCTGTTTCGCGAAAATGGGCGCCACGGAAAGCGGCGTCTCGTGCAACTGGACCGTGTGCGAGAACACTTCGACCCAGCGGACTTTTTCGTCGTCGGCGCCCGGCTCGGTTGCGGCATGTCCTTGCCCATCGGGCTGGCCGGCGTCTGCGGCAGCCCGTGCGTCGCGCGATGGCGCATCAGGCGACGCGCCCGGCACGGTCCACCCGGACAGCACGCCCTGGAGCTCGCGTGCGCGGCGCAGGCAGGTGCCCAGCGATTCGGCGCGCTCGGCCTGGCCCGCAAGTGCGGTGGCGAGCGCGCCGAGCTCGGTCTGCAACGCGTCGAGCGAGTCGAAGAGCGGATGATCCTCAGGCAACTGCGTGATCGACACGCGCAGCGAATCTTCCTTGAACGCAAGCCGCACGTCGCGCGCCGCGCGCTCGAGCGCCGCGCCCAGCTTCACCCACTCCACCGCATCGCGCGCATGGCTCAGGCCTTCGGCAACGCAATCGCGCGCGAGCTCGAGAAACTGCGCAGTCGATAGCGTCTCGCCAAAGAACAGCGTGGCGGTTTCGGGCAACTGATGCGCTTCGTCGAAGATGATCGTGTTCGCGCTCGGCAACAACTCGGCCATGCCGGTATCGCGCAGCATGATGTCCGCGAAGAACAGATGGTGGTTCACGACGACGATGTCGGCCTGCTGCGCTTCACGGCGCGCCTGCATGACGAAGCAGTCCTTGTAGTGCGGGCACTCCTGACCGAGGCAGTTGTCGCGCGTGGACGTCACCATCGACCACACGGCGGCCGTCTCCGGTACGCTCGCGAGCTCGGCCTTGTCGCCCGAGCGCGTGATCTTCGCGAAGCGGACGATCTCCTGCAGATACGCCGTTTCCTGGCGCGACGGCAAGCGGCCATTGTCGGCCGTGCGCTGCAGATAGTAGTGACACAGATAGTTCGAGCGGCCCTTGAGCATGGCCACGCTCACGGGTACCGCAAGCGCATCGCGCACGGTGGGAATATCGCGGCCGAAAAGCTGGTCCTGCAGGTGCTTGGTGCCCGTCGAGACGATCACCTTGCCGCCCCACAGCATGGCCGGCACGAGGTACGCATAGGTCTTGCCGGTGCCCGTCCCCGCCTCGACGATCAGCGTGTTGTCGCCGGATTCGGCGGCCGCGTGGGCGGCTTGTTCAGCGGTATCCTGCGCAGGCACCGGGGCGCCGCGCTCGAGACGCCGCGCCGGGCGCGCCTGCGCCTCGAACATCGCCGGTTCGGGCAACGCCTGGGCGGCGGCCTCCATGGCCGCGGCCACGGCGCGCGCCATTTCGATCTGCGCGGCGCGCGGGCGATAGCCGTCGATCTCCCGCGCCAACAGCCCGTTGGCCGCGAAGAGCTCTTCGAGTTCGGCACCGCGGTGCGCACTCAATGCGGGCGCGCTCGCCATTTGCGCAGTGCGTGCGTCACCATCCTGCGCGCCGCCTTCGCGCGCGGGACGGGATCGGGAAACGGTCGTTGAATTCAAGGCAAGCGGTTCCTGCTCGGTCCTCTGAGCCCGGCGCGACTGCAGCCGCGCCCCGGCGCCTGCCAGGACCCGGAATCAGGCGTGCCCGTTCGAGGTCTTCGTTGAATCGGGTTCCAGCTGCAATTGCAGCAGGATGATGTTGTCCTTCAGCTTGAGCTTGCGCCTCTTCAGCTTCTGCAATTCGAGATCGTCGTAGTCCGACGTCTCGCACATCCTGTCGATCAGACGGTCGAGGTCTCCATGTTCCGTTTCCAGTTGCAGAATACGGTCACGAAGGACCTCGCCCTTGACTTCACGATGCTCGCGCATGCTCGCCTCCTCGTCATGATCGGCGCCCGCCGTGCGAAAGGTCGCGCGCCTGAGGTTGCTGTCCGGCTGAAAAAGCGTGGTGCTACTGGGCCTGCGGTTTTTGCTGCTGCTGTTGCTGCTGTTGCTGCTGCTGTTGCTGCGCCTTCTCGGCCGCCTGCTTCTGACGTGCTTCCACGTCAGCCTTATGCTTGGCCGCGTCTTCCTGCTTCTGCTGGAAGTGCTCGGCCTTCTGGGCACGTTCCTGGGCCTTCTGCTGGCCCTCGCGGCGTGCCTCGTCCAGTTGCTTCTGATAATCCGATTGCTTCTTGTCGTACGCGGCCTGGTTGGCCGCGCGTTGCGACTGCGCCTGTTCGCCTTCGCGCTGCGCCTGCTGCAACGCGTGCTGGCGCTGCTTCTCCTCGTACGCCTGCGCGTTCGCCGCGCGTTGCGGCGCTTCGGCCTGGCGCTGCGCCTGATCGAGCGCGTGCTGACGCTGCTTGTCTTCGTAAGCCTGCGCGCTCTGCGCCTCGTTCGCGGCGCGTTGCGGCGCGTCGGCCTCGTCCTTCGCGCGCTGCAGCGCTGCCTGCTCGTCGCGGCGGCGCGCATTGTCGGCGCGCTGCTCCTCGTCGAGCGCCAGCTGCTGATGGCGGATATCCGCCTGCACGACGCGCATCGCATCGCGCGCCTTGCCGAGACAGTGGTTCACGAAGAACGTATCGTAGCAATTGTGCTGCGCGACGGCGTACTGGTAGTTGTTCTCCGCAGTACGCCGATCAAGGACCTTCTGTCGCGCGGCAAAGTCATTGCCCGCGCCGGAATTCGGGGCCGTTGCGCCCGACGCCGAGACCGCGACATCAGCACCGGCTACCACCCCGGACGCCACCGCCTCTTGCGCGAGGGCCGGAACGCTCGCCGTCGCCAGCAATGCGACAGCATAAACCGCCGCGCGGGCGGTGGTCCGCCATGCCGCGCTTTGGCGCGCACTGGGCTGGACGGGTGTCAAACGGGATGGGATCAACGTCTTCTGAGGGCAACGGAACATGGCTGAAATTCTAACACCCCCCGAGTTGAGCGCCCCGCCATTTATGGCAAAATGCCCCGCTCCACCAGCCGGCGGGCGTTCGCTCGCTTGATGTCTCCCGCCCGGCTTTGGGACTGCACACCCGGGGGCGCACACCGGGACCGCAGCCCGGCACCGTAACCCGGGGCCGCTAACCCGGACCGCAAACCGATCCTCGCAGGAATATCCAGACTCTATGACGGAAACCGTAGCACTCAAGATCGTCCAGCGCATCGCCAGCGAACTGACCGTTCAACCGCGTCAGGTGGCGGCCGCCGTCCAGCTTCTCGACGAAGGAGCGACCGTTCCGTTCATCGCCCGTTATCGCAAGGAAGTCACGGGCAATCTCGACGATACGCAGCTGCGCACGCTCGAAGAGCGACTGCTCTATCTGCGCGAGCTCGAAGACCGTCGCGCCACGATCCTCGAGAGCATCGAAGAGCAAGGCAAGCTCACCGACGAGCTGCGCGCCGCCATCGAAGCGGCCGACAGCAAGCAGGTGCTCGAAGACCTCTATCTGCCGTACAAGCCCAAGCGCCGCACGCGCGCACAGATCGCGCGCGAAGCCGGCCTGCAGCCGCTCGCCGACGCCTTGCTCGCCAATCCGCTGCTCGATCCGCAGACGGAAGCCGCGCAATACGTGAACGCCGAAAAGGGTGTCGCCGACGTGAAGGCCGCGCTCGACGGCGCGCGCGACATCCTCTCGGAGCAATTCGGCGAAACGGCCGAGCTGCTCGGCAAGCTGCGCGACTGGCTGTTCAACCAGGGCGTGGTGATGTCGAGCGTGGTCGAGGGCAAGGAAAACGAGGAAGGCGAGAAGTTCCGCGATTACTACGAGTACTCGGAGACGATCAAGACGGTGCCGTCGCACCGCGCGCTCGCCCTGTTCCGCGGCCGCAACGCCGGCGTGCTGATGGTCAAGCTGGGCCTCGGCGGCGAGCTCGACGCGCAGGTGCCGCATCCGGGCGAAGCGATGATCGCGCGCCACTTCGGCATCGCCAACCAGGGCCGGCCGGCCGACAAGTGGCTCTCCGACGTGTGCCGCTGGTGCTGGCGCGTCAAGGTGCAGCCGCACATCGAAAACGAGCTGCTCACGAACCTGCGCGAGCAGGCCGAGGCTGAAGCGATCCGCGTGTTCGCGCGCAATCTCAAGGACCTGCTGCTGGCGGCGCCCGCCGGCCCGAAGGCCGTGATCGGCCTCGATCCGGGCCTGCGCACCGGCGTGAAGGTCGCCGTGGTCGACCGCACCGGCAAGCTGCTCGCCACCGACACGATCTACCCGCACGAGCCGCGCCGCGACTGGGACGGCTCGCTCGCGAAGCTCGCGCGCATCGCCGCGCAAACGCAGGCGGAGCTCATCAGCATCGGCAACGGCACGGCTTCGCGCGAAACCGACAAGCTCGCGAGCGAGCTGATTTCGAAGCATCCGGAGCTGAAGCTGCAGAAGATCGTGGTCTCCGAAGCCGGCGCCTCGGTTTATTCGGCATCCGAACTGGCCGCGAAGGAATTCCCCGAGCTCGACGTCTCGCTGCGCGGCGCGGTATCGATCGCGCGGCGCCTGCAAGATCCGCTCGCCGAGCTCGTCAAGATCGAGCCCAAGGCGATCGGCGTGGGCCAGTACCAGCACGACGTGAACCAGCGCGAACTGGCGCGCTCGCTCGACGCCGTGGTCGAAGACTGCGTGAACGCCGTGGGCGTGGATGCGAACACGGCGTCGGTGGCGCTGCTCGCGCGCGTGTCGGGCCTGAACGCGACGCTCGCGCGCAATATCGTCGATTACCGCGACGCCAATGGCCCCTTCCCCTCGCGAGAGCAACTGAAGAAGGTGCCGCGTCTGGGCGACAAGACCTTCGAGCAGGCTGCGGGCTTTTTGCGCATCAACGGCGGCGCGAATCCGCTCGACCGCTCGTCGGTGCACCCGGAAGCCTATCCCGTGGTCCAGCGCATGCTCGCGAAGATCAAGCGCACCATCGGCGACGTGCTCGGCAATCGCGAAGCGCTTTCGGGCCTCGCGCCCACCGAGTTCGTCGACGAGCGCTTCGGTCTGCCGACCGTGCGTGACATCCTCTCGGAGCTCGAAAAGCCGGGCCGCGACCCGCGCCCCGAGTTCAAGACCGCGACCTTCCGCGAAGGCGTGGAGAAGGTCTCCGACCTCGTGCCGGGCATGGTGCTCGAAGGCGTCGTGACCAACGTGGCGGCCTTCGGCGCGTTCATCGACGTGGGCGTGCATCAGGACGGCCTCGTGCACGTCTCGGCGATGTCGACGAAGTTCATCAAGGACCCGCACGAAGTCGTGAAGGCCGGCCAGGTGGTGAAGGTGAAGGTGCTCGACGTCGACGTGAAGCGCCAGCGCATCGCGCTCACGATGCGCATGGACGACGATCCGGCGAGCGCGGCGCAGCGCAGCGGCGGCAATGCCGGCAGCGGCGGCAACCGCGATCAGCGCGGCGGCAATGCGAACCGCGGCGGCCAGCGCTCGCGCGACGCTGAACCCGTCAATGCGATGGCGGCGGCGTTCGCGAAGCTCAAGCGCTGACGCGCGAGCGCCGCGCGGCGCGGGGCCTGCAACAACCCCGCGCTCGCCTGGCTGCAGACAACAAAAAAGGCGCCGTGGCGCCTTTTTTGTTGTCAACGCAACGAAGCATCAAATCTCGATCTTCGTGCCCAGCTCGACCACGCGATTCGCGGGAATGCTGAAGAAGTCGGTCGGCTTCGCGGCGTTCTGATGCATCCACGCGAACACGCGCTCGCGGAAGATCGACATGCCCGGCAACTGTGTGGGCACCACGGTCTCGCGTGCGAGGAAGAACGACGTATCCATCATCTCGAACGTCATGCCCTCCTTGCGGCCGATCTCTTCGAGCACGGCCTTCACGTCCGGCGTCTCGTTAAAGCCATAGTCGGCCTTCGCGAGATACAAGCCGCCACCGATATCCTTCACCTGCACGCGCTCCGAGTCGGCCACGTAGGGAATGTCGCGAATCCGGAATGTGAGAAAAATCGTGCGCTCGTGCAGCACCTTGTTGTGCTTGAGGTTGTGCAGCAGGCTCACCGGCACGAGCGTGTCGCTGCCCGTGAGATAGATGGCCGTGCCCGACACGCGGTGCGGCGGATGCGCGAGCAATCCCTGCAGGAAAGGCATGAGCGGAATACCATCGGCGGCGGTGCGCTCCTTGACGATCATGCGCCCCTTGAACCACGTCATCAGCAGGAAGAACAGCAGCGCGCCGATGCTGAGCGGCAGCCAGCCGCCCTCCTCGACCTTCAGCAGGTTGGCGCCGAAGAAGCCGACATCGACCACCATTAAGCACCCGATGATGAGCGACACGAGCCAGATGTTCCACTTCCACAGCTTCACCATTACGACGCTCGCGAGCATGGTGGTGATGACCATCGTCGCGGTCACGGCAATGCCGTATGCGGCGGCGAGATTATCGGAGCTCTTGAAGCCGACGACGATGCACAGAATGATGAGGAGCAGCATCCAGTTCACGACCGGCACGTAGATCTGGCCGATCGCGAGATCAGACGTATGCAGCACCTTCATGCGCGGCACATAGCCCAGCAGAATCGCCTGGCTCGTGAGCGAGTACGCGCCCGAGATCACAGCCTGCGAAGCAATCACGGTTGCGACCGTCGACAGCACCACGAGCGGCAGCAGCGCCCAATCCGGCGCGAGCAGGAAGAACGGATTCTCGATCGCGCTGTGGTCCTGCATCAGGAGCGCGCCCTGGCCGAAGTAGTTGAGCACGAGCGATGGCATCACGAGCCCGTACCACGCGTAGCGGATCGGCTTCGCGCCAAAGTGGCCCATGTCGGCGTAGAGCGCTTCCGCACCGGTCAGCACCAGCACGACCGAGCCCAGCACCACATAGGCCTGCAGCACGTGCGCGCTCATGAACGTGACGGCATAGTACGGATTGAGCGCGGCGATGACGCCCGGCGCCTGAACGATGCGCGAGAGGCCGAGCACGCCGATGGTCACGAACCAGAGCACCATGATCGGCCCGAACAGGCGACCGACGAGCGAGGTGCCGTGCCGCTGGATCCAGAACAGCGCGACGAGGATCACCATCGTGAACGGCAGCACGAGATGCGAGAGCTTGGGCGCGGCGATCTCGAGGCCTTCGACCGCCGACATCACCGAGATGGCCGGTGTGATGACCGCATCGCCGTAGAACATGCAGGCGCCAAAGATGCCCAGCGCAGTCAGCACGACGGCGGACTTGCTCTTGCGGTCGAACGAGCGCAAGGCGAGCGCCATGAGCGCGAGCACGCCGCCTTCGCCGTTGTTGTCGGCGCGCATCACGAAGAGCACGTACTTGACGCTGACGACGATGATGATCGCCCAGAACAGCAGCGAGATGACACCAAGGATGGATGTTTCGTTGAGCGGAATGCCGTGTGCCGGGCTGAACGCTTCTTTGAGCGAATACAGCGGGCTCGTGCCGATGTCGCCGAACACCACGCCGATGGCCGCTACTGCGAGTGTGGGGAGCGGCTGCTTTGCCACGTGCGTGCTAGTTGTCATATACGCGGAAATCCGTTCGAGGCGGAAAAAACGAGCGCTATTCTAAACCGGCTGCGGGGGAAACCCGAGTGATCGTTGTGACCCCGCGACGCCCCTCTTGTCCCGCGGCAGTTTAGCATGGCACCCTGCGGCGCCTGGCGGGCTGTGCGCCAAAGCTTGACACGCGGAGGCGGTAACGCCGCTGCAAGCCAACGCGACAAGGCGCGCAAGCACGGGACACATAAAAAAACGGAGCCCGAAGGCTCCGTTCCTGATGATGTCCGCCGGCAAGCGCACGCTGCCGGCGACACGGCGTTCTGCTGAGCGCCCTTACTTCTGCGGATCCTGCTGGGCCTGCTGAAGCCCGCGCTTGATCCATGCGCCGAGGTTGTGCGGACGCACCGTGTCCCACTCCTCGAACGGCTGGTGGATCCACGGATTGGTCGGCAGATGCTGGACGAAGTAATCCGGCTTCACCTTCGAGCAGCCCTTGTACCAGAGCACCGCCGAGCGCACGCCGGTCACGGACGGATAACGCACCTTGAGATGCTCCTGCACGCGCGCGAGCGTGACGCCCGAATCGACGAGATCGTCGACGAGCAGCACGTTGCCCGCGAGTTCGCCGCGCGTCATCGTGATGTACTGCGCAATGTCGAGCTCGCCCTGCTCCGTGCCCGCCGCTTCGCGGTACGAGCTCGTCGCGAGGATCGCGAGCGGCAGGTCGTAGATGCGCGAGAGCTGGTCGCCCACGCGCAGGCCACCGCGCGCGAGACACAGGATCTGGTCGAACTTCCAGCGCGACTCGTGTACCGAGAGCGCGAGCAGTTCGATCAGCCGGTGATATTCATCCCAGCCGACCCACAGGTTCTTTTCGTCGTTGCGCGGGTCCATCATTTGAATCATTTTTGCTTCTACCTTCTTGCCACTTAGACCTTGAACGGATGACGCAGCAGGATCGTTTCGTCGCGATCCGGGCCGGTCGAAACCATGTCGATCGGCACGCCGGCGACTTCCTGCACGCGCGTGAGGTACGCCTGCGCGCTCTTGGGCAGCGCGTCGAACTGCGTGATGCCGATCGTGCTTTCCTTCCAGCCTTCGAACGTTTCGTAGACCGGCTCGCACGCCGCCACTTGCGAGGCGCCGCGCGGCAGGATGTCCACATCTTTGCCGTCGACCTTGTAGCCGACGCACAGCTTCACTTCGTCGAGGCCGTCGAGCACGTCGAGCTTGGTGATGCACAGGCCCGTCACGCCGTTGATCTGGATCGAGCGGCGCAGCGCGGCGGCATCGAGCCAGCCGGTGCGGCGCGGACGGCCCGTGACCGAACCGAATTCCTTGCCGACCTTCGCGAGCGTGAGGCCCACTTCTTCCTGGCGGTCGGCGTTGTCGGCGTCGTACAGCTCGCTCGGGAACGGGCCCGAACCGACGCGCGTGCAGTACGCCTTGGTGATGCCGAGCACGTAGTTGAGCTTTTGCGGACCGACGCCCGCGCCGGCCGAAGCCGCACCCGCGACGCAGTTGCTCGACGTGACGTACGGATAGGTGCCGTGGTCGATGTCGAGCAGCGTGCCTTGCGCGCCTTCGAACAGCAGGTTGCCACCTTCGTTGTTCACGTCATAAAGGCGACGCGAAACGTCCGTTACCATCGGCTTCAGACGCTCGGCGTACGAAAGCATCGTGTCGAGGGTCTGCTGGAAATCGACGGCTTGCGCGCCCAGGTACTGCGTGAGCACGAAGTTGTGGTAATCGAGGTTTTCGCGCAGGCGCTCGGCAAAGACTTCCGGCTCGAACAGGTCCTGCACGCGCAGACCGCGACGCGCCACCTTGTCTTCGTAGGCCGGGCCGATGCCACGGCCGGTCGTGCCGATCTTCGCGGCGCCGCGCTTGGCTTCGCGCGCCTGGTCGATGGCGATGTGATACGGCAGGATGAGCGTGGTGGCTTCGGAGATGAACAGACGCTTCTGGACGTCGATGCCCGCTTCTTCGAGTTCGCCGATTTCCTTGAACAGGGCTTCAGGCGAGAGCACCACGCCGTTGCCGATGTAGCAGGCGACGCCGGCGCGCATGATGCCCGAGGGGATCAGCCGGAGAATGGTCTTCTTGCCGCCGATGATGAGTGTGTGACCGGCGTTGTGACCGCCCTGGAAACGCACCACGCCTTGCGCGTGGTCCGTCAGCCAGTCGACGATCTTGCCCTTGCCCTCATCGCCCCATTGGGTGCCCACGACGACGACATTGCGCCCCGGGGTTACATTCACTGCGCTGGCAGACATGGTGTTTCGTTAGCTGGTTAAAAACGTATTCTACCTGGGTTCGGCGGCAAGGCCGCCATTTTTTCCCAAAATTCCGGGAATTTCCTTTTGCGCTCAACGGCATGCGCGCCACGGCGCCCTCTCCGCGGCACCCCGGTGCGGGCTCAGGCGCGCGCTTCGACCACCCATGCGCCGTCGCGCTCGACCAGCACGCGGTCGCATGCGAATTCGTCCATGTCGTGCTCGTGGCCCGGCAGTGCCTGGATCACGACCTCGCCCGCATCGCGCAGGGCCGCGACAGCGGCGCGCAGCGATTCGTCGTGGCGCCACGGCGCGAGCACCGCGCTGCTGCGCGCCTCCACCGGGGAAATACGCGCCACTTCGCGCAGATCCATCGAAAAACCTGTCGCCGCGCGGGCGCGGCCATATGCCTCGCCCACCTTGTCGTAACGGCCGCCACGCGCGACCGCATTGGGCACGCCGTCCACGTACGCCGAGAACATCACGCCGCTGTGGTACGCGTAGCCGCCGAGATCGGCGAGGTCGAGCATCAGCTCCGCGCCCTCGATCTTGCTCATGAGGAATGCCAGGTCGTCGAGTGCGCGCGCGATGCCGGGCAGCGCCGGCAGGCGCTTGCGCGCCTCATCGATCACGCTCGCGTCGCCATACAGCGAAGGCAGCGCGCGCAAGGCGTCGCGCGACACCGGCTGCAGGTTCGCGGTGAGCTCGGCCAGATCCGGCACGTCCTTGCCAGCCAGCGCTTCATACAAAGCATCGCCGAGCACGGCGGCTGCCGGATCGGCTTCGAAGATCGCCGCCAGTACGCCCGCGTGCGAGAGGTCGAGACGCACCTTCGTGAGACCCGCGAGGCGCAGCGCGTCGAGCATCAGCTGCTGGATTTCGAGGTCGGCTTCGAGGCCCGCGTGGCCGTAAATTTCCGCGCCGATCTGGATCTGCTCGCGCGTGGCGTGCAGGCCGCGCGGGCGCGTGTGCAGCACGTTGCCTGCGTAGCACAGGCGCGTGACGCCCTGGCGGTTCAGCAGATGCGCGTCGATGCGCGCGACCTGCGGCGTCATGTCCGCGCGCAGGCCGAGCGTGCGGCCTGAAAGTTGATCGACGAGCTTGAACGTGCGCAGGTTCAGATCGCGCCCGCTGCCCACCAGCAGCGACTCGAGATACTCGAGCAGCGGCGGCATGACCATTTCGTAGCCATAGGCGCGGAAGCGGTCCAGCAGGCGGCGGCGCAGCTCTTCGATCTTGCGCGCCTCGGAAGGCAGCACGTCGGCGATATTCTCGGGAAGTAACCAGGTCGACATCGGGTCAGTCCTACGACGATGAAAGGCCGCGCGGGCGCGGAACGCGCCAGCCGCAGGGACTCGAGCGCGCACACGCGCCTGCCGCGCGGGCCGGACGATAGAAACGGCGCACGCCTCGCGGCACGCGCCTTGAATTCAGGTAGCGATCAGCAGCAGCACGAGGCCGAGCCCCATCACGATCAGCCCGCCGATCCGGATGTGATGCGGCGGCCGTTCCGCAATTCTACGAAATGTATCGCGCCACGCCGTCGGGAAAACGAACGGGAACATGCCCTCGATAATCAGCATCAGCGCGATCGCGAGCAACAGGGAGCCAGCTATGTCCATGCGAAGAAACGCGCCGCGCACACGCGCGGCGCCCGTGTCTCATTGATCTAGTGTTTGCGCGCTGCGGCGGGGGCGGCAGGAGCCGGCGGCGCCTCTCCGTTCGGACTGCGCATGAAGCGGAAGAAGTCGCTCGACGAATCGACCACGACCACATCGCCCGGCTTGAAGCTCTCGCGGTACGCCTGCATGCTCTGGTAGAAGCGATAGAAGTCCGGATCGCGGCCATACGCCTGCGCGGCAATCGCAGCGGCCTTGCCGTCGCCGTCGCCCTTGATGGCCTGCGCCTGGCTGTACGCGTCGGCGATCACGCCCTGCTGCTTGCGCTCTGCCTCGTCCTTGATCTTCTGCGCCTCGGCGGCGCCCTTCGCGCGCTCGTCGGCGGCGGCCTGCTCGCGCGCGGCGCTCATACGCTTGTAGACCACCTCGGCGAGTTCCGCCGGATAGTCGATGCGCGTGAACTCGATGTCGACCACGTCGATGCCGAGCGGCGCAGCGGCGGCCTTGAGCGTGTCGCGCGCGCCGTTGGCGATTGCTTCCTGCTGGGCAAGCGCATCGCTCAGATCGACCTTCGAGAACGCGCCCGAAAGCGCATCGCGCGAGAGCGACGCGAGCCGGTCCGCGAGCGTCTGCGGGTCGCCCTTGGTGGCGGCGAAGAGCTTGAGCGGATCGGCAATGCGATAGCGCACGACCGGGTTCACGAGCAGCTCGGTCTTGTCCGACGTGGTGTAGCGGTCGGCATCGGGCGCATCGAAGGCCTGAATGCGGGTATCGATGAACGTCGCGGTCTGGAACGGCGGCGGCAGCTTCACGTGCAGGCCCGGGCCCGCGAGCGTCGCTTTGGCGCCGCCCGAGGAGGACACCACCGCCACATGGCGCGGACCGACGACGAACACCGCCGACGAGGCCACGAGCACCACCACCACGAAGGCGACGACGAACGCAATGATCTTGTTCATGTCGGCGCTCCGTTATTGCACGTCGTCTTCGCGGCCACGCGAACGCAGCGCGTCGCGCGAACGGAAGGCATCGCTCGCCGCCTCGGCCGCGTCGCTCGCCGACGGTGCCGGTGCAGCACTCTGCTGCGGCTGCGCGTTTTGCTGTTGCGTGCCCTGCTGCTGGCTTTGCGGTTGCGCGTTTTGCTGCGTCTCGCCGTTTGCTGCGGGCGCGGCGGCGGCATTCGCATCCGGCGCGGCGCTAGCCGGTGCCGCGGCTGCCGCAGCACCCGACGCGCCCGCGGCTGCCGCCGCGCGCTGACGCGTCGCGTCGACGAGCTTGTCGAGCGGCAGATAGATCACGTTGTTGCCCGACTTGCTGTCGACGAACACCTTCGTCGTATTCGAGTAGATGTGCTGCATGGTGTCCAGGTACATGCGCTCACGAATGACGGCCGGCGCCTTCGCGTATTGGTCGTAGACGCTGTTAAAGCGCTGCGCATCGCCCTGCGCCTGCGCGACCACACGGTCGCTGTAGGCCTTCGCGTCTTCGATGAGACGCGCTGCTTCGGCTTGCGCGCTCGGCAGCGTCTGATCGGCGTAGGCCTCGGCGTCGCGCTTCGCGCGCTCGCTCTCCTGATGCGCCTTCGCTTCGTCGTCGAAGGCGGCCTGCACGCGATCGGGCGCGCTGACGCTCTGGATCGTCACGCCAACCACGCCAAGCCCCGTCTTGTAGAGGTCGAGCGCGTGCTGGATGGAGTCGGCGAGTTGCGCGCGGATCGGTTCGCGGTCCGCATAGAGGAGATCATGCGTGCTGCGCGCGCCCACCACGGTGCGCACGGCCGCCTGCGCGGCCTGACTCACGGCGAGGTCGGGATCGACGCTGTGGAACAGATAGTCGGTGGGCTGCTTGACCTGATACTGCACGGTGAAGCGCACGTCGAGAATGTCGCCATCGTGCGTGAGCACCGAGGCATCCTTCACATTCGACGGGCGCACGAGATTATTGCGGCCGATCTCGACGCTGCGGATCTGACCGACATTGACGATTTCCTGCGTCTGGAACGGGAACGGCAGACGCCAGTGCACGCCCTGGCCGACCGTGTGGCGATACTGGCCGAACTGCAGCACGACACCGGCCTGGCCGTCCTGAACGACGAACACACCGCTGCCCACATAGATGGCGATGAGCACGCCGAGCACGATGCCCACGCCAATGCGCGCGCTGCGGCCATTGTCCGGCCGCGGGCCGAGCCCGCCGCCGCCCTTGCCCTTCTTGCCGAAGAACGCCGACAAACGGCGATTGAAATCGCGCCACATTTCGTCGAGATCGGGTGGGCCATCACCCTTGCCACCGTCTTTGTTGCCGTTATTGCCCGACGGACGCCGCGCGTCGTCAGTGCGCTGGCCATTGCCATCGCCGCGGCCCCAACGCGGGTCGTTCAGCGAGAAAATGGCGCGTGTGCGCTGCCAGCCAGTCCGCTTGTTGTAATCGTTCACCTGTGTTCGTTCACCAGAGTAGACAGCGGGTCATGTGCGTGGGGGCACCTCATCGGCGCACTTCGGGGCACGCCACGGGGAGCGCCTCAAGGCGTCGCCCGATAGCGTTCAGCGGCCCAGCTCGGGTTCCCTGCTGGGTTCGTGCGGCACCGCGTTCCAGTCGGCGGCGGGCAGGAGCTGCGACGCCTGGACGAGCGGCTCGGCAGTCGCGATTTCGGCGATGGCGGCGCGCAGCGCATCCAGTCCGACGCCCGTGCGCGCGCTCAAAAAGACGCGCGAAATATTACCATACTCGTCCCGCTCGACCGTCCCGCCGCGGGCCGCCAGTTCAGGCACGGCGTCGATCTTGTTGAACACCAGCACCTGACGGATGGTGTCCGCGCCAATCTCGTGCAGCACCTCGTTCACCTGATCGATCTGGTCTAGCCGCACCGGGCTCGAGGCGTCCACCACGTGCAGCAACAAGTCGGCCTGCACGGTTTCCTGCAACGTCGCGCGAAACGCCGCGACGAGCTGGTGAGGCAGTTCGCGGATGAAACCCACGGTGTCCGACAACACGATCTGGCCCACGTCGTCGCCGAGCCACAGGCGCCGCGAAGTGGTGTCGAGCGTCGCGAACAACTGGTCCGCGGCATAGGCCTGCGCCTTGGTCAGTGCATTAAAGAGCGTGGATTTGCCCGCGTTCGTGTAGCCGACAAGCGAGACCGACATCGTGCGCGTGCGCTCGCGCTGGCGCCGCTGCGTGCCGTGCTGGCGACGCAGCTTGGCGAGCTTGCCCTGCAGCATCTTGATGCGCTCGCCAATCAGGCGGCGGTCGGTTTCGAGCTGCGTTTCGCCAGGACCGCGCAGGCCAATACCGCCCTTCTGGCGCTCGAGGTGAGTCCAGGCGCGCACGAGGCGCGTGGCGAGATACTGAAGCTGCGCGAGCTCGACCTGCAGCTTGCCTTCATGGCTGCGTGCGCGCTGCGCGAAAATGTCGAGAATGAGGCTCGTGCGGTCGATCACGCGGCGATCGAGCGCACGCTCCAGATTACGTTGCTGGGCGGGCGAGAGCGCGTGATTGAAAATGACGATTTCGACGTCGTTCGCCTCGCAGGCGAGACGCAGTTCCTCGGCCTTGCCGCTGCCGATGAACATGGCGGCGTCGGGGCTGGAACGCCGCCCGGTGAGCGTGACAGCGGGCGTGGCGCCCGCGCTCTTGGCGAGCAGGCTGAGTTCTTCGAGACTGGCTTCGAAATCGGTCTTGCCGAAGTCGATGCCGACGAGTGCGGCGTTGATCAAATTAGCAGATGTCAAAATGGAAGCGGCCGGATCGGGAGCGCCGGCCTGGCGCTCCGGACCGGCCGCGTCAAAGATCAGGACGCTTCCGCATCCGGGTGGAAGTTCACCGGACGGGCCGGAACCACCGTGGAAATGGCGTGCTTGTAAACCATTTGCGTAACCGTATTACGGAGCAACACGACGTACTGGTCGAACGATTCAATGTTCCCTTGAAGCTTGATGCCGTTGACCAGATAGATCGAAACAGGCACGTGCTCCTTGCGCAGCGCGTTCAGAAACGGGTCTTGTAACAGTTGCCCTTTGTTGCTCATAGCAAACTCCGTATTTTTTTGCAGGTTTAACTAAATTGGCGCCGAAGAAAAAGAAATCCGACGCCAATCGCTACACTATAGCTGATTCTCGTTCCACCGCGCCGGTCCCCACCGTCCGGCCAGGAAGGCCAACAGCGCGATTGCGCGCGGTAGCGAACGCAGCTCAGCTTTTTTCAGTGTAGGGATTCGTCGAGGAACGAAACTCTATGCGCAATGGAGTCCCGGTCAGCGAGAAAGTTTCCCGGAAACGGTTCTCCAGGTAGCGCTTGTAGGTATCGGTCACCGCATCGAGCGCATTGCCGTGGATCACGATAATGGGGGGGTTCTGTCCCCCCTGGTGCGCATAGCGCAGCTTCGGACGCACCGGGCCGCGACGACGCGGCTGCTGGAATTCCACCGCTTCGATGAGCGCGCGCGTGAGTTTCGGCGTGGGAAGCTTCGCCATCGCCGCGGCATACGCGTTGTCCACCGAACGCATCAGCGGGCCGATGCCGAATTTTTCCGTCGCCGAAATGAAGCGCATTTCCGCGAAGTCGAGGAACTTCAGCTTGCGTTGCAGGTGGTGCTTGGTGCGCTCGCGCGCGTGGTCGTCCATGCCGTCCCACTTGTTCACGCCCACCACGAGCGCGCGCCCCTGTTCCACCACGAAGCCGGCGATATGCGCATCCTGGTCCGAGATTTCCTGGCGCGCGTCGAGCAGCAGAATGACCACGTTGGCGTCGGCGATCGACTGCAGCGTCTTCACCACCGAGAACTTCTCGATGGCCTCGAACACCTTGCCACGGCGGCGCAGACCCGCCGTATCGATCAAGGTGTACTTCTTGCCGCCGCGCTCGAAATCCACGTAGATGGAGTCGCGCGTGGTGCCCGGCATGTCGAACGCGATCACGCGGTCTTCGCCGATCAGCGTATTGACGAGCGTGGACTTGCCCACGTTCGGACGGCCGACGATCGCAATCTTGATGCCGTGCTTTCCGGCATCTTCTTCGCTTTCTTCCGGGCGATCGGCGTAGGCCTGATCGAGCGCCTCGTTGATCATCTCGGTCACGCCGTCACCGTGCGCCGCGGAAATCGCGCGCGGGTCGCCGAGGCCGAGTTCGTAAAAGTCGGCGGCGACCGCGCTGTACTTCATCCCCTCAGCCTTGTTGACCACGAGGAAGATCGGCCGGCCGGTCTTGCGCAGGTAATCGGCAATGTGCTTGTCCTGCGGCGCGAGGCCATTGCGGCCATCGCAGATGAACACGACGATGTCGGCTTCCTCGACCGCCTGACGCGTCTGGCGCGCCATTTCATGCAGGATGCCGTCCTTGGCGATCGGTTCGAAGCCACCGGTGTCGACCACGAGATACGCACGATCGCCCACGCGCCCTTCGCCATAGTGGCGGTCGCGGGTGAGACCGGGCAGATCGGCCACCAGCGCATCGCGCGAGCGCGTGAGCCGGTTGAAGAGCGTGGATTTCCCCACATTGGGGCGCCCGACGAGGGCGATTACGGGTTTCATCTGATCTTTTCTACAGTAAGGCGCGGCACCGGAACGTCCGGCGCGCTGCGCGGCAAGCACCTGCGTTCATGCTCGCAGAAGCTGCAATAGTTGCAAATTATCACGAATTGGGTCGTGCGCCCGGTACTTGAGCCCTTCGGGGCCCAGCACGCGCCGGGCCAGCGCTCGGGGCGTGCTCGCCAGCCGAGCAGTCCAACGGATCGATTCTTTCTTCAGCCTGGTCGCCGGTCTGGGGCAATCCAGCCCGGAGCCATCCAGCGTCTCATAATCTGCGCGCGGCCGGCATGCATCGGCCAGCGGAGCGGCAACCCAGACGAGGCTCGGGGCCGCCCACAATTTTCTATAAATGGCCCCGGGACAGCCAAATGCAAGAGGTGCGAGCACCAAATGCAAGAGGCCGCCGCCCGCGGGCGCGGCCCCTCGATGCGACGCCCGACGCCATGCGCCGGACATTGTCATCCGATCAACGCGGACGCAGACCGTAGAGGTCGCCGTCCTTCGTCTGCACGACCAGCGTGTTGCCAGCCAGCACCGGTGCAGCGGTGATCGGGCTGCCGTCGGTCTTCACGCGCGAGACGAAGCTGCCGTCGTCGAGCGAGAGGAAATGCACATAGCCCTGGTAGTCGCCCACCACGACCGCGTGGCCGAGCACGGCCGGCACGCTCACGTCGCGGTTCTTAAGCTTGTCGGTGCTCCAGGTCTGGTCGCCGTTCGAGACGCTGTACGCCTTCACGACCGACCAGTCGTCGCCGCCCACCACCGTGGTCTCGTCCTGAGCGATCCCGCTCGTGCTCGAGAATGCCTTCTCCCACATTGCACGGCCCGAGTTGGCGTCGAAACACCCCAGTTGGCCCTGGAACGTGACCGCACACGTGGTGGCGCCGACGAGCGTGGGCGGACCGCTCACGTCGTTGATGCGCTCGACTTCGGTCACGCCCTTCGGATAGGACACCGGCGTTTCCCAGAACGCATCGCCGGTCTGCAGGTTGATCGCCGCGAATGCGCCGCCCGGGAAGCCCGCGAGCACGGCCTGGTCGCCCGCGAACGTCATGCCCGCGGAGACGCGCAGGTTCAGCGGCACCGCGCGGTTGCGATAGACCCACTTCTGCTCGCCGGTCTGCGCGTTGAACGCGATGACCTGACCATCGATGGTGCGCACGATCACGAGACCGTTGCCGACCAGCGGCGGCGAAATGATCTCGCCCGGCGCCCTGGCTTGCCACGAGAGCTTGCCACTGGCGTCGAGCACGTAGACGTTGCCCTTCAGGCCGCCGACAGCCGTGAGATTGCCGTCGCTGCCAACGCCCGCCGAGATGTCGTCCTTGAGCTTGGTGCGCCAGATGTCTTTGCCGGTCTGCGCGTCGATCTTCGCGACCGAGCCGTTCTCGCCCGCGGCGTAAACAGCGTCGCCCACGGCGACCGGCGAGAACAGGTAGCGACCCGCCTTGCCGACGCTCGACTTCCACACCTGCTGGACGTCCAGCACCGGCTTGAACTCGGTCAGCGGCACCGGTACGCGACGCTCGTCTTTGGTGGACGAGCAAGCCGCCAGCGCGAGGACGGTCATCGCACAGGCGACAGGTACAACGGTTCGTTTCAGCAAATTCATCGGTGAACGAAGCATGAATGGAGTTGGTTTAGCTGTTTATATTCACGGGCGGGCAGCGCGGCTTCCTTAGCCGCCCAGCGCGTCGAGCTTGAACTGGATCAACTGGCGCTCGGAGGCATCGCTCTTGGGCAAGCTGTCGAGCGCGAGCTTGTAGGCCGTGCGCGCATCGTCGCGTTTGCCGGCTGCCGCGAGCAGGTCGCCGCGGCCATCCGCGACGATCCCCTTGAACGGGCCCGAATCCGGTTGCGGAATCAGCGCGAGGCCCTGATCGTAGGCCTTTTCGTCGAGCAGCACGGAGGCAAGACGGATCTTGGCGATCTGGCGGAACTCCTCGTCCTTCGCGTGATCGGCCGCCCATTGCAACTGCGCCTTGGCGCCCGCGGTATCGCCCGCCATGTAGAGCGCCTTGGCCACGTCCAGCGCGGTCATCTGCGCATACGCGGTGCGGCCGAAGCGGTCTTCCATGTCAGTCGCAATGCGCGTGAGCAGCGCTTTGTCGTCGCCGGCCGATGCCTGCTGAACCTGGTCGTACAGCACCGCGGCCTCGGCAGCCTGACGGCGCTGCCAGAAGTTCCAGCCGTTCCACGCAGCGAGCGCGAGCAGAACGATCAGCACGATCCACGTAGTGATGTTGCCCCACTGCGTCCACCATGCCTTGAAACTCTCGATCGATTCCTGTTCGTCGTGATAACTCATCGCGTAGCGATTCCTTGTTTATTCTGAAGCCCGCTGCCGTACGCGCCACGTACACCTTTCGTGGCACGCCGCGGACAGCGGTCAAATGCGTAGATCGCGCGTCGATGACGGTTGACTACTCACCGCGACCTGTAACGACCCTATCAGTCGTCGCCGTCTTCGGCGGATGCAACCATCGCATTGATTAGATATTCGGTCAAGTCTTCGAGTGCTACCGTCTGTTGCTCGCTGCGAGCGGCTTCGGCGCCACCGCGCAGTGCCTTCACACCCGCTACGCCCTTGGCCACTTCGTCTTCGCCAAGCACCACGGCGAACGCCGCGCCGCTGGCATCCGCGCGCTTCATCTGCGACTTGAAGCTCGCGGGCTGACCGTCGGCGCTGCAGTGGAGGATGACGTCGAGACCGGTGTCACGCAGACGCTCGGCCACGATGAACGCCTGCTCGCGTGCCGCGTCGCCCTGGTGCACAACGTAGACGTCGCAACCGTCGTCTTCCGGCACGAGGTCCTCTTCCTTGAGCAGCTCCAGAATGCGCTCGACGCCCATGGCCCAGCCGCAAGCCGCCGTGGGCTTGCCGCCAAGCTGCTCGATCAGCGGATCGTAACGGCCGCCGGCCGCCACCGTCCCCTGCGCGCCGAGCTTGTCGGTGACCCACTCGAACACGGTCAGATTGTAGTAATCGAGCCCGCGCACGAGACGCGGGTTGATCTTGAACGGAATGTTGTTCGCCTTGAGCAGGCGCTGCAGCCCTTCGAAGTGCGCAAGCGACGCCTCGCCGAGGAAGTCGATCAGCTTCGGCGCGTTGTTCGCGATTTCCTGCAGCGCAGGGTTCTTCGTATCGAGCACGCGCAGCGGGTTCGTATACAGGCGGCGCTTGCCGTCTTCGTCGAGCAGGTCGACGTGCTGCTCGAGATACTTGATGAGCTCGACGCGATGCGCGGCGCGCTCTTCCGCGAGACCCAGCGAGTTGATTTCAAGCTTGATGCCGGTCAAGCCGAGGTCGTCCCAGAGACGCTGGCACATCAGGATGATTTCCGCGTCCGCATCGGGGCCCGCGAAGCCGAGCGCTTCCACGCCGACCTGATGGAACTGGCGATAGCGGCCGCGCTGCGGACGCTCGTGACGGAACATCGGGCCGATGTACCACAGGCGCTTCGGGCCGTCGTAGAGCATGTTGTGCTCGATCGACGCACGCACGACGGCCGCTGTGTTCTCCGGCCGCATCGTGAGGTTTTCGCCGTTGAGCGCGTCGGTGAAGCTGTACATCTCCTTTTCGACGATGTCGGTCACCTCGCCGATACCGCGCGTGAAGAGCTGCGTATGCTCGACGATCGGCGTGCGGATGTTCTGGTATCCGTACGAACGGAGCATGGACTTCACGGTGGTTTCGAAGAAGTCCCACAGCCCTGCGTCCTGCGGCAGGATGTCGTTCATGCCCTTCACGCCGGTCAGCTTTTCGGGCTTTCTTTTCTGTTCAGTCATTGCGTTGCGAGTGTGCTTGCGAATGGCGATATTTGGTTATGCCTGGAAACGGTGCTCGGTAGCGCGGCGCTCAGACCGGCGCTTCCGCCTTGCCGTACTTGCGCGCGACGTAGTCGCTCACGATCTGCTGGAATTCTTCCGCGATGTGCTCGCCGCGCAGCGTCTTGACCTTCTCGCCGTCGACGAAAACCGGCGCCGCGGGATTCTCGCCCGAGCCCGGCAGGCTGATGCCGATGTTCGCGTGCTTGGACTCGCCCGGGCCGTTCACGATGCAGCCCATCACGGCCACGTTCATCGTCTCGACACCGGGGTACTCGCCACGCCACACGGGCATTTGCGCGCGCAGATAGTTCTGGATCCGCGAAGCGAGCTCCTGGAACAGCGTGCTGGTCGTGCGACCGCAACCCGGGCACGCGATGACCATCGGCGTGAACGAGCGCAGGCCCATGGTTTGCAAAATTTCCTGTCCGACCACGACTTCGCCGGTGCGCGGGGCACCCGGCTCCGGCGTGAGCGAAATCCGGATGGTGTCGCCAATGCCCTGCTGGAGCAGCACCGAGAGCGCCGCCGTCGACGCGACGATGCCCTTCGAGCCCATGCCCGCCTCGGTCAAGCCGAGATGCAGCGCGAAGTCGCAACGCTTGGCGAGTTCCCGGTAGACGGCGATCAGGTCCTGCACGCCGCTGACCTTGCACGACAGGATGATCTTGTCGCGGCCGAGGCCGAGTTCGACCGCGCGTTCGGCCGAGCCGATGGCCGACTGAATGAGCGCTTCGTACATCACGCTCTGCGCTTCCCACGGCTCTTTACGCGCCGCGTTCTCGTCCATCATGCGCGCGAGCAGATCCTGGTCGAGGCTGCCCCAGTTCACGCCGATGCGCACCGGCTTGTCGTACTTGATGGCCGCTTCGATCATCTGCGCGTACTGCGTGTCGCGCTTGGCGCCCTGGCCGACGTTGCCCGGGTTGATGCGGTACTTCGAGAGCGCCTCGGCGCACGCCGGATAGTCGCGCAGCAACAGGTGGCCGTTGTAGTGGAAGTCGCCGACGAGCGGCACCGTCACGCCCATGCGGTCGAGCTGATCGCGCACGTGCGGCACGGCTGCGGCCGCTTCCGGCGTGTTCACCGTGATACGCACGAGCTCCGAGCCGGCCTGCGCCAGCTCCTTGATCTGGATAGCGGTACCGATCGCGTCTGCGGTATCGGTATTGGTCATCGACTGCACGCGCACCGGCGCGTCGCCGCCGATCGTCACCAGCTGGCCGCCCCAGCGCACATGCACGGCGTGCGACTTGCGGCGCGGCGCGTGGCCGCCGAGGACCGGCTCGCTGGAGCAGATCTGGCTATTGCTGGACGGGGATTGCGTTTCGCTTTGCATCGAAGAGCCCATTTACACCTCGCGCGCGCCGCGACTGTCGACTTGCGGACAGCGCGCGAATTGATAAAGCATCGCGGCCCACTTGCCGGCCGCAATGCACGTCATGTCTTGATCAGGGCAGCACGAAGCGCGCGACATTGCCACGCGCCGACGCATACTTCGATGCGTCGACCGGCTGACCGTCGATGGTCATCGACTCGATACCGGCCTTGTTGCCCACCGTGATCCTGAGCGGCTCGACACCGGAGATCTCACGCCCATCATTGGCGTGGACCAGTCCGGAGAAGAGCTCCTTGCCATCTTTCTGGCGCACGCTGACCCAGGAGTCCTGCGTCACGCGTATCGCGAACGTCGACGTGCCGGGCGCGGCCGGCACCGAAGCCGCTTGTTCCGTTGCCGCGGTTGCCACCCCCGCCACTGCTGCCGCGCTCGCCGCAGCCGCGCTCGCGGCAGGCGCCGCGCTGGCCGGCGCAACCTGGGTCGCCTGCGGCGCACTCGCCGTAGCCTGCGGCGCACTCGCCGCACCCTGAACGGCCGAGGCTTCGCCGCTGACCTGGCCATTGACCTGGCCGCTAGCCTGAGCGTTCGAGGCCGCGCCGGCCTCGTCCGTGCCCTGCCCGGTCGCTGCGCCCGTTGTCGTGCCCTCGGTCACCTTCGCTGACGACGCGCCCGATTCACTGCTTGCGCTACTGGTCGTGCCGCTGGCCATCGACTTCAGGCGCGCGAACCATGCCGACGATTCGCCGCTGTTCGTATGCCACATCGAGATGCCGATCACCGCGACGACGACGAACGCCACGCCCCACAGCCACGACGCACGGCGGCGCGGCGTGCGCACCCCGCCGCCCAGCGAGAGCGAGACGCGCCCGCGCGGCAGATCCGCGCCCGACGACGCGGGCATCGACAGATCCGGCTGCGGCACGCCGCGCTCGCGGCGCAGCGCCTGGGTGAGCGGCGCGGGATCGGCGCCGAGCAGCTTCGCATAGGCCCGCACCACGCCGAGTGCGAACGTGGCATCCGGCAGATGGCTGATGTCGCCCGCCTCGAGCTCGCGCAGCTTCGAAACCGACACCTTCAAGCGCGCCGAGACGTCCTCGACCGACCAGTTTTTCGCCTGGCGCAGCTGCGCGAGGCGCGCGCCCACCGCGGCCAGCGTGTCAGGCACGGCCTGCACCGGCGATGGCGAGCCGTCGGATCCCGAACGGCCTGCGTTGGTCTCTGTTCCGTCTGTCCCGAAAGGGTGCTGCGGCTCGCTCATCCCAAAGTCCTTGCGTCGATTCTTTTCTATCCCGGAACCGGCGGGCGCACTGCGCCCGGCCCCGATTCGCAGACCGTTTATAACAAAATGCGCGGCTACTGTGCCGCATCCGATCGCTTCTGCAACGTTTCTTGTCAAACTCGCCGGCAATACTGCGTCATTCCCCGCGCAGCTGCACCGGCACTGCCTTTCGTGCCCCGTTTCTACCGTGTTATCGCCCTTTTTCGCCTTGACCGGGGTCCACCGCGTTCAGTGCTGAACCGGATGGACGTCGATCACCTTGCGGGCGGTGCGCTCGGCAAGGCGCGTGCGGTCCTTCACCTCGCCTGCGAGCTGGCCGCAGGCCGCGTCGATGTCGTCGCCGCGCGTCTTGCGCACGGTCGTAACGACGCCCGCATCCATCAGGATCTGTGCGAAGCGCTTGATCTGGTCCGATTTCGAACGCAGCAGGCCCGACTCGGGGAACGGATTGAACGGAATCAGGTTGAATTTGCACGGCACGTCACGCGTTACCGCGAGCAATTGGCGTGCGTGCTCCTCCGTGTCGTTGACGCCGTCGAGCATGCAGTACTCGAAGGTGATGAAGTCGCGCGGCGCAACCAGCAGGTACCGCTGGCAGGCGGCCATCAGCTCGCGCAGCGGGTACTTGCGGTTCAGCGGCACGAGCTCGTCGCGCAATGCGTCGTTGGGTGCATGCAGCGACACCGCGAGCGCGACCGGGAGGTCGGCGCCGAGGCGGTCCATCATGGGCACGACGCCCGAGGTCGACAGCGTGACGCGCCGGCGCGACAGGCCGTAGGCGTTGTCGTCGAGCATCAGGCGCATCGCGGGAACGACCGCGTCGTAGTTCAGGAGCGGCTCACCCATGCCCATCATCACGACGTTGGTGACGACGCGCTCGCCCTTGCCCTCACCGCCGGTCGCGCGGCCGCCGGCCTCGCCAAGGAGCGACGCGCGCAGGGCGAACTCCGCCATGCGCAGCTGGCCGATGATCTCGGCGGTGGTGAGATTGCGTGAAAATCCTTGCTTGCCGGTCGAACAGAACCGGCAATTCACCGCGCATCCCGCCTGAGACGACACGCACAGCGTGCCGCGCGTTTCTTCCGGAATGAACACGGTCTCGACCGCGTTGCCGTTGCCGACGTCCACGAGCCACTTGCGCGTGCCGTCGGTGGAAACGTTGTCGGAAATGATTTCGGGCATGCCGATCGAGGCGCGCCCTTTCAGCTTCTCGCGCAGCGATTTGGCCAGATCCGTCATGCCGTCAAAGTCGGCGGCATTGTATTGGTGAATCCAGCGCTGAAGCTGTTTGGCGCGAAACGGCTTCTCGCCCAGGCTCTCGCAATATGCGACGAGCCCTTGGGCGTCGAAATCGAGAAGGTTGACGGTGGAACTGCTCGTCATGTCGAATCCTGCCATTTCAGTGCGAGAGCGCGTTCACTGCCGGATCCGAGAAAACCCGGCACCGGACAGTGAACGTCATCGCCGTTCGCGACCCTATGCTACCTTGAACTGCCGCTTACTCTTGCCGATTAGCGCGAGTAAACGTTGACTTCCGGGAAGAAGAACGCGATTTCGACGCGAGCCGTTTCAACGGCGTCCGAGCCGTGAACGGCGTTGGCGTCGATGCTGTCCGCGAAGTCGGCGCGGATCGTGCCCTTCTCGGCCTTCTTCGGGTCGGTCGCGCCCATCAGGTCGCGGTTCTTCAGGATGGCGTTCTCGCCTTCCAGAACTTGAATCTGCACCGGGCCCGAGATCATGAACTCAACGAGGTCCTTGAAGAACGGACGCTCTGCGTGAACAGCATAGAACTTCTCGGCATCAGCGCGCGAGAGGTGGACCATGCGCGAAGCAACGATCTTCAGGCCAGCGTTTTCGAAGCGGCTGTAGATCTGGCCGATCACGTTCTTTGCCACTGCGTCCGGCTTGATAATCGACAGGGTGCGTTCGAGCGCCATAAAAACTCCAGAAAATTAAGAGGTTACAGATTCAAATGAATCCGCAATTGTAGCATGTTCCCATGTATGATTGCGATTGAACCCCGTTAGGCCGACAGACTCGGCCTCGCCGGCGCAAACGCCGCGCCGCCGGGCTTTTCAGCCCCAATTAAGCATGGGAGGCTACGCTCTCAAACGTAGCGAAACTGTGTGGCGTCCCGTTGAAACTCCGGGACACCGCGCATATCTTAAGAGGGAGCGGATCGCGCACGTGACGCGCACCGCCTGCCACGCGTCTCACGCAAGGAGAAAGCATGAACGAGTACCCCTACAACTTCGGCCGCGGCGGCACCGTCGTCTCCGCCGAGACTCGCAACCGCGTACTGCGCAACACCTACTGGCTGCTCGCGCTGTCGATGGTGCCGACGGTGCTCGGCGCGTGGGTGGGCGTCACCACGGGCTTCTCGCTGTTCGCCGCCACCAGCCCGACGATGAGCCTGCTCGCGTTCTTCGCGATCGCCTTCGGCTTCATCTTCGCCATCGAGCGCACCAAGAACAGTTCGCTCGGCGTATTCGTGCTGCTGGGCTTCACGTTCTTCATGGGCCTGATGCTCTCGCGGCTGCTGGCGTTCATTCTCGGTTTCTCGAACGGCGCGTCGCTGATCATGCTCGCGTTCGGCGGCACCGGCATCATCTTCGCCACCATGGCGACCATCGCCACCGTCAGCAAGCGCGACTTCTCGGGGCTCGGCAAGTGGCTGTTCATGGGCGTGATCGTGATCCTGCTCGCAGGCATCGCGAACATGTTCCTGCACCTGCCCACGCTGATGCTCACGGTGTCCGTGCTGGCCATCGCGATCTTCTCGGCCTATATGCTGTTCGACGTGCAGCGCGTCGTGAACGGCGGCGAGACCAACTACATCACGGCTACGCTCGCGATCTACCTGGATCTCTACAACGTGTTCACGAACCTGCTCGCGATCCTCGGCATTTTCGGCGGCAATCGCAACTGAACTCAGCAGGGCCGGACCTGTTCCGGCCCTCGCCCACAAGCAAAAAGCCCATGACTCGCGTCATGGGCTTTTTTTCGTCCGTGCGCCGCCGGCCACGGGCCGTAGACATGAAGCAGGCTAGAGAGCGAGCCAGTCGAAGCCTTCGCCTTGCGTGGCGACCCCGATTTCCGTGGCCGCGTTGCCGAGCACGGCCGCCATGGCTGCGCGCGCGAGTTCCGGCGTGTTGTTTTGCTGGCTCAGGTGCGCGGCGACCAGATGACGCAATTTCGAGCGATCGAGCGCCGCGAGAATGCCGCCGGCCGCCTCGTTGTTCAAGTGACCGTGGGAGCCGCCAATGCGCGCCTTGAGCGACGCCGGATAACGGCTCGCCGCCAGCATCTCGAGGTCGTGATTGCATTCGAGCACGAGCGCGTCGCAGCCGCTCAGCACGGCGTTGATGTGCGGCGTCGACTCGCCGACGTCGGTCAGCACGCCAAGCCGGCTCGCGCCATCGCTGAAAACGAATTGCAGCGGCTCGCGCGCATCGTGCGGCACGGTGTAAGGCTGCACGCCGATCGCGCCGATTTCGGCCACCTCATCGCCCCAGAGAACGTTGAGTTCGACGCCCGCGTCGTCGGCGCCTACGGCCTGCGCCGTGCCCCAGCTCATGTAGAGCGGAATCGACCAGCGGCGCGCCAGCGTCAGCGCGCTGCCGATATGGTCGCTGTGTTCGTGGGTGATGAGAATTGCGCTGAGCGTGTCGGCGGCAAGACCCACCCGGGCGAGCCGCCGCTCGACTTCCTTCGCGGAGAATCCGCAGTCGAGCAGCACGCGCGTGGGCGTCGCGCCGCCGCCTGCTTCCACGACCAGTGCATTGCCCTCGCTGCCGCTGCCGAGGCTCGCAAAGCGCACGGCGTGTTTTAGTTCAACTGGGCGTGCAGCGCGGTCACGATGCGCTGCGCGTCCGACGAGGTGTCCACCTGGCCGTTCGGGTTGAGCACCGCCACCTGGGTCGAGTTGCCGCTCGAACGCACCGAAATCATGATCTCCGGCCCCTGATCCTTCTCGGCCTTTTTCGGGTTGTAGAACAGCTTGCCGAGCAGGCCGTCGCCCTTCAGTTCCTGCATGGAATCGGCGTAGCGCACGTAGTAGATGCCCTTCTCGCGGTCGCGGTTGTCGACCGTGAAATTGGTGCGATCGAGCGCGAGACCCACGCGCAGCCATGCGGTATCGAATGCCTCGGGCAGATCGAGCGTCGTGCCGTCGGTGCCGGCCACGACCTTGGCCGCGGAGGACGACGGACGCGCATCGGTCAGCAGTTGCTTGGCCTGCGCGTCGGTCAGGCCGAACTTCTGCATGACCTTGTCGAGGAAGGCGGCCTCGAGGGCAGGATCGCGCGGACGCTCCACCCACTTCGACCCGGTCTTGTCCTGGCCGGTCAGCACTTCTTCCATCGCGCTGTGTGTGATCGAAATGTCGGTCTGGCCGTCCGCGCCGCGCGTGACCAGCGTACGGAATTTGTCGCGCGTGCCCGACGAATACGCAAAGTCGACCACGCGGCCGATCGTGCGGCGGAACCAGTCGTCCGGAATATTGGCGCGGTTTTCGGCCCAGTCCGTGGTCATGATGCCCGTGGCCGGCGAATCGGTCGTGAGCGTGAAGCCGTTGTCGGTCCAGAATTCCTGCAGCTGCGGCCAGACGTCGTCGGGCGTGCGGCCGTCGATCACGAGCCAGCGGCGGTCGCCATCGCGCTCGATATGCATGCCGAGCGGATCCTGCGCATCCGGCACGCCGAGCGTGGCATTGCCCGCGCTCGTGACGGTGCGCTGCGCGGCGCCGCCCAGCGTCACCGTGGCCGGCGGCGCAATGTACTTCTGGTCGGTCGGCACCGCCGACAGATCCTGCGGCACGGCCAGTGCCGGCGCGCTTGCCGTGTCCTTGTAGTTGACGCGATCCGACGCGAACATGTCGTTCAGCGACTCACAACCTGCGAGCGAGCCGAGTGCGAGCGCCAGCACCGCCATGCGGGTTGCGTGGAGGGAAAGAACGGGATGTTTCATGTGGACCTTCGTAATACGGGAACGCTAAGCCTTGACCTGCCAGGATATCTGTCGTCGATTGTGTCGTCGATTTGGGTGCGTGGCTCGTGGGCGTCAGTTGAAAATACGGCGCTTTCGGCTGATCGGGCTTAAACCGATCAGCCGATCAGGCCAGCCTCGCGCAGCGCCGTGCGCACCACGTCGTGGTAGCGCGCGTCGAGCGGCGTGAGCGGCAGACGGATGCCGCCCTCGATGCGGCCGAGTTCCTGCAGTGCCCACTTCACCGGAATCGGGTTCGATTCGATGAAAAGATTCTTGTGCAACGACAACAGCTTCAGGTGGATCGCACGCGCGGTCTTGGCGTCGCCTTCCAGCGCGGCGCGGCACAGCTCGCTCATCTGGCGCGGCGCGACGTTCGCGGTCACCGAGATATTACCGTGGCCACCCAGCAGCATCAGCGCGATCGCGGTGGGATCGTCGCCGCTGAAGATCTTGAAGCCTTCCGGCGCGTGCTTGATCAGGTGCGCGGCGCGGTCGATATTGCCCGTCGCTTCCTTCACGCCGACGATGCCCGGCACCTGCGCGAGGCGCAGGATCGTCTCGTTCGACATGTCCGCGACCGTGCGGCCCGGCACGTTGTACAGCAGGACCGGCAGGTCCACCGCTTCCGCAATCGTCGCGAAATGGCGGTACATGCCTTCCTGGGTCGGCTTGTTGTAATAGGGCACGACCTGGAGCGACGCCTGTGCGCCGACACTCTTCGCGTGCCTCGTGAGCTCGATGGCCTCGGCCGTGGAATTGCCGCCGGCGCCGGCGATGATCGGCATACGGCCCGCGGCGTGCTCGACCGCCGTCTTGACCATCAGGATGTGCTCTTCGACGTCCAGCGTGGCGGACTCGCCGCTCGTGCCGACGACGACGATTGCATCCGTCCCCTCTTCCACGTGCCAGTCGATCAGTTTGCGGAATGCAGGCAGATCGAGGCTGCCGTCTTCGTGCATGGGGGTGACGATCGCGGGAATGCTGCCGCGCAACGTAATGCCGTGCTGGGTGCCGTTAGCCATGAAACTTCAAAAGAATGAGTACGTTAAACCGCGATTGTAGCGGATTACCTGGTCAGATCGTAACGCACCAGGGGTAGTACCTGAGTCGCCGCGCTGTTACCGGTTCTTTCGACCGTATCCGCGCCGTTCTGACGGGCAAAATTTTCCGCCGATGAATTTTGCGCCGGGCGCATCTCGCGCACGGCGCAGATGCGCTGGACGAACGCTTCCCGGGGTTGCGGGATAAATCCGTCCTGGTAGGCGATCACGCGCAGCGCGGGCGTGCAGACCGCCAGCAACTCGCCCGGCGCCAGCAGGAATGCCGGGTTCGAAGGCTTGCCGACAGTCTCGTTGCCCTGCGCGAAGGTTTCGTAGATCAGCACGCCGCCCGACGCCAACGCGTCGATGAGACGCGGCATGAGCGGACGATACAGATAATTTGTGACGACTATGCCCGCAAAACGCGCATCGTCCGGGAGCGGCCAGGGCGCGCCTTCGAGGTCGCACTCGAGCGTGGCGATGCCGGCCACGTCGCGCATTGTCGCGAGCGCGGCGACGTCGCGGTCGAGCGCCGCGACCGGATGGCCGTGGGCCGCAAACCAGCGCGCATGGCGCCCCGCGCCCGAGGCGAGGTCGAGCACCGTGCCACCCGGCGCGATCAGGTGCGCCCACTGGCGCACCCAGCCGGACGGCTCGGAGAGCCCCGCATGGGTCGGACCCTGATGGGCCAGCCCGCCATGGGCCAACCCCTTGGGCGCTGGCGGCGCACCGCCGCCGGACGTGGGCGTCATCGCGATTGTCTGCCTTAGCTGTACGAGAGGCCCATCGCCTCACGCACGTCGCGCATGGTCTCGTTGGCGAACTTGCGCGCCTTGTCGCAACCATCGGCCACGATCGCGCGCAACAGCGACGGATCGTCCATGTACTTCTGCGCGCGCTCGAGCATCGGCTGCTGCTCGCGCAGGATGCCTTCGATCACCGGCTGCTTGCACTCGAGACAGCCGATGCCCGCCGTCCGGCAACCCTTCTGCACCCACTCGTGCGTCGCTTCGTCCGTGTAGACCTGATGCAGCTGCCACACCGGGCACTTGTCCGGATCGCCCGGATCGGTGCGGCGCACGCGCGCCGGATCGGTCGGCATGGTGCGGACCTTTTTCGTGATCGACTCGGCGTCCTCGCGCAGGCCGATCGTGTTGCCGTAGGACTTCGACATCTTCTGCCCGTCCAGACCCGGCATGCGCGAGGCCTCGGTCAGCAGCACCTGCGGCTCCGGCAGGATGATCTTGCGCGAGCCTTCGAGGTAGCCGAACAGGCGCTCTCGGTCGCTCATCGACAGGCTCTGCGACTCCGACAGCATGGCGCGCGCCTGTTCGAGCGCCTCTTCATTGCCTTCCTGCTGATACGCGACGCGCAGCTCGTGATAGAGCTTCGAGCGCTTTCCGCCGAGCTTCTTCGCGGCGTCGTTGGCTTTCTCTTCGAAGCCAGGCTCCCGGCCGTACATGTAGTTGAAACGCCGCGCCATTTCGCGCGCCATCTCGACGTGCGGCACCTGGTCCTCGCCCACCGGCACCAGCGAGGCGCGGTACAGCAGGATGTCGGCGGCCATGAGCACGGGATAGCCGAGGAAGCCGTAAGTGCCGAGATCCTTGTCGCGCAGCTTCTCGATCTGCTCCTTGTAGGTGGGCACGCGCTCGAGCCACGACAGCGGCGTGCTCATGCCGAGCAGCAGTGCGAGCTCGGCGTGCTCGGGCACGCGGCTCTGGATGAAGAGGGTCGACTGGTTCGGGTCGATGCCGGAAGCCAGCCAGTCGATCAGCACGTCCCACACGTTCTTCTCGATCACCTCAGGCGTTTCGTAGTGCGTCGTGAGCGCGTGCCAGTCGACCACGCAGAAGAAGCACGGGTACTCGGACTGAAGCCGCACCCAGTTTTTCAGCACACCGTGATAGTGGCCGAGGTGCAGCGACCCGGTGGGCCGCATGCCGGAGAAGATACGGTCTGGGAACATGATGTTATGAAAAGAGCGATACAAGGGGAGTAAGGATAGCCGTCACCGCGTCGTAGCCGAGAGACACGAGCGGGCGCAGCCAGAAGCGCGTAAAGACGCCGCTCACGAGGAGCGCCATCACGATGATGAAACCATAGGGCTCGAGGCGCGAGAGCGCAATGCTCGCGCGCGTGGGCAACAGCGCCGCGAGCACGCGGCCGCCGTCGAGCGGCGGCAGCGGAAACAGGTTCAACACGCCGAGCACCAGATTCACGCCGATGCCGGCGGCGGCCATGCGCGTGAAGAACGGCTCCTGAACGCCGAACACCGCCAGCGCTACGCCGAACACGCCCCACAGGAGCGACTGCACGAAGTTGCAGGCCGGCCCCGCCGCGGCCACCCACAGCGTGCCCCAGCGCGGATTGCGCAGGTTGCCGAACGCAATCGGCACCGGCTTGGCATAGCCGAACACGAAGGCGCCGCTCGTCAGGAAATAGAGAATGAGCGGCATCGCGATCGTGCCGACCGGATCGATGTGCCGCATCGGATTCAGCGACACGCGGCCCAGCACATAGGCGGTATTGTCGCCGAGCAGGCGCGCAACGTATCCGTGGGCGGCTTCGTGCAGCGTGATCGCGAAGATCACGGGCAACGCGTAGACGACGAGCGTCTGAATAATGTTGTCTTCCATGGCGCCGTATTGTAACAACGCGCTGTCAATGCGGAACCGATGCGCCGGCGCATGTGAGATCTGGGCCCACCGCGCGCATCAGGCCGGCTCCTCGAGCCCGAACGGCGTCAGGTCGCCCAGCCCCGCGCGCACGAGCACGGGCTCCTCGCCCGTGAGATCGATGACGCTCGACGACTCGCGCGGGCACGCCCCGCCGTCGATCACGAGATCGAGCTGCTTCTCGAGCCGCTCGCGGATTTCGTCGGGATCGTTCAGGGCCTCGGTGTCGGGCGGCAGGATCAGCGTCGAGGCGAGTAGCGGCTCGCCCAGCTCCTCGAGGATCGCGAGCGGAATCGCGTGACCCGGCACGCGCAGCCCGATGGTCTTGCGCGAGGGATGCGAGAGCCGCCGCGGCACTTCCTTCGTCGCTTCCAGCACGAACACGTAAGGGCCCGGCGTCACCGACTTGATGAGCCGGTACTGACGATTGTCCACCATCGCGAAGTTTGCGAGCTCGGAGAGATCGCGCACCATCAGCGAGAGCAGCGCCTTGTCGTTGAGGCCGCGGATGCGCCGCAGACGCTCCGCGGCCTGCTTGTCGTCGATGCGCGCGGCGAGCGCGTAGCTCGAATCGGTGGGCAGCGCGATCACGCCGCCATCGCGGATGATCTGCACGGCCTGCTTGACGAGGCGCGGCTGCGGATTTTCTGGGTGAAGCCGAAAAAACTGTGACATGGCAGTAATCAGCTGACGAAGGCAAGGCGGAACGTGAAGCGCGACGCGAAATTCCGGTGCAAGCGCGCGCAGCGAGACGAACAGGACAACACGGAAACAGAGCGCGGCGGGCCGCGCGCAGGCTCAGGAACGGCGGCTGTGGGCCACGCGGCGGGCGCGGCCTACAGCCATCGCTCCCAGACGGGCTTGAGACCGGAAGGCAGCGGCGGCAGCGAGCCCGGCATGATCGCGTCGGGGCCCGGGGCGTGAAAATCCGAGCCGCGCGACGCTTCGAAGCCGAAGCGGCGGGCGACGGCGGCGTATTCGCCGTACTGGTCGGGCGTATGGCTGCCCGTGACGACTTCAATGGCCTTGCCGCCCAGATCGATGAACTCGCCAAAGAAGGTGTCGAATTCGAGCGGCGTGTAGTGGTAGCGGCCGGGATGCGCGACCACGGCCTCGCCGCCCGCGGCCTTGATCCAGGCGACGGCGTCCGCCAGTTTGGCCCAGCGGTGCGAGACATAGCCGGGTTTGCCCTCGCCCAGCCAGCGCGTGAACGCGTCTTGAGTGTTCTGGGCTCGCCCCGATTCCACGAGAAAGCGCGCGAAATGCGTGCGCGAAATCAGGTCGGGATTCGAGACGTACTGGAGCGCGCCTTCGTAGGCGTTCGGGATGCCGAGCGTCTCCAGCCGTTCGCCAATCGCTTCGGCGCGCGCGGCGCGGCCGTTGCGCGTGCGCGCGAGCCCGTCGACCAGCGCCTTGCAATCGGGATCGACGTGCAGACCGACGATGTGCACCGTGCGCGACGCCCACGTGACCGAAATCTCGACGCCCGTGAGATAGCGCATGCCGAGCGCCTCGGCGGCGGCCCGCGCCTCGTGCTGGCCGCCCAGCTCGTCGTGATCGGTGAGCGCCCACAGCGTCACGCCGCCCGCCTTCGCCAGCTGCGCGACGGCAGCCGGGGCCATCTGGCCGTCGGAGACAGTGGAGTGACAATGGAGATCGGCGTTCATCGCAGGCTTAAAAAGAGTAACAGCCCATTTTACTGCAATGCGACGAAGGCGTCGCAGGCGTCCGGCCGGCCTTCGTGTGCCCCGGCGCACGCAGGCGGGAATACTAGCCGGCGCAGAACGCCTCGATGAGGTGGGCGACGGCTTCGGGCTGATCGTGATGGACCATGTGGCCCGCATCGTCGATGAAGCGCTCGCGCCAGTCGGGAAACGCCTCGAAGCGCTTCTTGAACTCGCCGATGGGCACCTTGCCCGCAATCCGCGCGAGCGTCTCCGACTGCCTCGCTTCGACATGGAGCACCTTCGCCCGCACGCACGCCCAGACCGCCATGATCTCTTCCAGGCGATACAGCACCGGGTTGACCATCTTGTGCGCGGGGTCGCCGAGCAGGATATAGCCGCCCTCGCCTTGCTGGCCGCCCGTGCCATCCACGGGCTTCGACCAGTGCTGGGCGAGAAAGCGCGCACGCGCGGGCGCGAGGCGCGGGTTCGTTTTCACGAGCCGCGCGGCGACGTCGTCGAGCGTCGCGTAGGGGCGCAATTGCGGCGGCGCGCGCATCTCGTCGAGCCATTGCCGCACGCGGCCTGGCGCCTGTGCGGGCACGGCCGCCGGCATGCCGAAGCCCTCCAGATCGACCACGCGCCGCACGCGCTCGGGCCGCACGCCGGCATAGAAGCACACGATGTTCGCGCCGAGGCTGTGCCCGACGAGGTTCACTTCACCTCGAGGCGCGTAGTGCTCGAGCAGCGCGTCCAGGTCGGCGACGTAATCGTGGAACCAGTAGCTGCCCCCGCCCCGCTGCGCCGCCGGCCAGTCGGACAGGCCGAAACCGCGCATATCCGGCGCGATCACCTGCCAGTTGCCGCCGAGCGCGTCGACGACGAACTGGAACGAGGCGGCCACGTCCATCCAGCCATGCAACATGAAGAGCATGGGCGCGTCTTCGGCGCCCCAGCGACGCACGTGCAGGCGGACGCCGTTCACGTCGACGAATTCGGATCGGGAAAGATTCATTGCGCTCGCACAAAAACGAATGGTCGTTCGATTATATCGACACGTTCTGACGGATGGGCTAAAGCCCTTTCATTTTTCTTCAGCGCCGCGACGGGCGGCGGATTCGCTTGCCGCGGCGGCGTCCTGCGCCGCCAGGGTATCGAGCTCGGCCTGATCGAAGCCCGCCGAGCGGCGCGCCTCGAAATTGAAGGGCCCGCGCATGCGTGGCGCGTTGTACTGCGCGGCGAGCGCGAGCCACGCGGCGTGCGGATCGAGGCCGCGCGCTTCGCATAAATAGCGGAACCAGTGATTGCCGATGCGCACGTGCCCGACCTCGTCGCGCAGGATGATGTCGAGGATCGCTGCGGACTCGTCGTCGCCGGCCTGCTTCAGGCGTACGCGGATGGGCGGCGAGGCGTCGAGACCGCGCGCCTCCAGCACGCGCGGCACGAGCGCCATACGCGCGAGCACGTCGCCGCTGGTGCGCTCGCACATCTCCCAGAGGCCGTTGTGCGCCGGGAAATCGCCGTAGGCATGGCCGTAGTCGGCGAGCCGCTGGCGCAGCAGCGAGAAGTGATACGCCTCTTCAGCCGCGACCCGGAGCCAGTCGGCGTAGAAAGCGTCGGGCAGATTCGGGAAGCGCCACACGGCGTCGAGCGCGAGATTGATCGCGTTGAACTCGATATGCGCCAGCGCATGCAGCAACACCACGCGCCCTTGCGGCGTGCTCATGCTGCGGCGCTGCAGGCTGCGCGGCTCGACCAGCTCGGGGCGCGTCGGGCGGCCGGGGAGCTCGCCGTGCGCGACGAGCGCACTTGAGGCGTCCCAGTGCGTCACGCCTTGGGACGCTGCCTCCAGCGCCTCGGCATGGAGCACGCGCACGGCTTCGGCCTTGGCAAGCGGATCGCGTTCGCGCAGGGCGTCGAGGGCGGCGGCGCGCCAATCGATACGGGCCGGGATGCAGGGGGCGCCGTGGGCAGAATCGGCGGGATGCCGGGGCGTGGAGGCGGCGGCTTCGGAAAACACGGAACTCATTGCAAAACGGACAAAAATCGGCAAGAAACTCAGGAATGCGCGCCTCGGCGGGCGCCGCAAGCGCTGCCACGCATGCCAACCCGCGCGTTTGCGGAGGCAGGACGAGCGTACGCACGCAACCGTTTACAATACGCGATTCACCCGGCCTGCGCCGCCTGCGCTCTCGAGCGCGCCCGCAGGCGCCCCACAGCAAGATAAAAGGAGACGTAACACCGTGGCCATCTACAAGCTTGGCGAAGCAGCGCCCACCATTCACGAGAGCGTATTTGTCGCGGACAACGCCACCGTCATCGGCAAGGTCGAACTGGCCGAGGATTCGAGCGTCTGGTTCGGCGCAACCCTGCGCGGCGACAACGAGCCGATCAAGGTCGGCCCGCGCAGCAACGTTCAGGAAGGCGCGGTCCTGCACACCGACCCCGGCTACCCCCTCACGCTCGAAGCGAACGTGACGATCGGGCACCAGGCCATGCTGCACGGCTGCACGGTGAAGGAAGGCGCGCTCATCGGCATTCAGGCCGTGGTCTTGAATGGTGCGGTGATCGGCCGCAACTGTCTGGTTGGTGCGGGCGCCGTTGTCACGGAAGGCAAGGTGTTCCCCGACAACTCGCTCATTCTCGGCGCGCCGGCCAAAGTGGTGCGTGAGCTCACCGAGGCCGACATTGCCGGCCTCAAGCGCAACGCGGACGTCTACGCGCAGCGCCGGGAGTATTTCAAGGCGCAACTCGTGCGCATCGGCTAAAGGCTGCCCGCCTCGCCGCTGCAGTCTACGGGACGTGCCGCAAGGATCGAAATGAAGGAAAAGATTGTGAACGACCAGTTGCAGAAATTCATGTTCAGCGCGGCGCCCGTGCGCGGCGAGATCGTCTCGTTGCGCAATACGTGGCAAGAGGTGCTGACGCGCCGCCAGTACCCGACGCCCGTGCGCACCGTGCTCGGCGAAATGATGGCCGCCTGCGCCCTGCTCTCGGCGAACCTGAAGTTCGACGGCACGCTGATCATGCAGATTCTCGGCGACGGCCCGGTGCGGATGCTGGTCGTGCAGTGCAGCTCGGACCTCTCGATGCGCGCCACCGCGCGGCTCGCAGATGGCATCGAAGCCGAGGACGTGGCCGCGCTCGCCGAAGGCGCCACGCTCGCCGATCTCATCAACGTAAGCGGTCACGGCCGTTGTGTGATCACGCTCGATCCGGCCAACAAGCAGCCCGGCCAGCAGCCGTACCAGGGCATCGTGCCGCTGAATGGCGAGGACGGCCCGCTGAAGTCCGTCGCGGAAGTCCTCGAGCACTACATGCATCATTCCGAGCAGCTCGACACGCGCCTGTGGCTGGGCGCGAACGACGACCGCGCGGTCGGCATGCTGCTGCAGAAGCTGCCCGGCGATGGCGGCATTGTGCCGCATCCTCATGAGCTCGACACCGACACATGGGAACGCGTCTGCACGCTCGGCGGCACGCTCACGCGCCAAGAACTGCTCGAACAGGAACCCGAGACGCTATTCCGCCGCCTGTTCTGGCAGGAGAACGTGAATCACTTCGAGCCCGTGACCACGCGCTTCCTGTGCAGCTGCTCGCGCGAAAAAGTGGGCGCGATGCTCAAGATGCTGGGCCGCGAGGAAGTCGACGGCGTGATCGAGGAGCGCGGCCACGTCGAAATTCATTGCGACTATTGCAACCAGCGCTACGAGTTCGATCCCGTGGATGTGGCGCAACTTTTCGCCACGCCTGGGCTCTCAGAAGGTGTCACCCCCGCGGCGGACCGGCGCCACTGATCGATAGCGGCCGGCGCGGCGGCGCACGGCCGCAACCATGAGCTGAATCTCGGACCCGCTCATCATTTCGCGTTGCTTAGGCGTCCGACAGATGGAGGAAAAGCAATGAAGACGAAGAAGTCCTTCGCATGGCAGTCGCGCGCACGGGGATTGCGGCATGCAAAGGCGCTGCTCGCGATGGGCGCGCTCGGCGCTGGGGTCGCCGGCGTCACGCTCATGAGCGGCTGCACGCTCGACCCTCCAGGACCTTCGCCGATATACAGCCGCCTGCCCGCCAACCAGGCGGACGCGCTGCAAAGCGCGCCGGTGCTGACACCTGACGAGCGCGCCCGCTATGACGCGATCGACCGTCAGGCGCTCACCGAGTCGGACCGTGCAGCCACTGCGGAAGCCGCCGCGCAAGCCTGGGCGCGCGCCTATACACCGCCCGTGACCGTCTACGGCAGTTACTACAGCGGCGGATGGGGAGGCGGCTGGGGCACGGGCATCGGCTATGGCTACCCCGGCTGGGGTTGGGGCTGGTAAGGCCATAGTCGCTCGAGCGAATCCCGTACCCCGTTGTCAGGCACAAAATAAAAGCGCGGCTTCCGTTTGTCGGAAGCCGCGCTTTTTTGTCCCTCGAAGGCGAGACCGGAATCTGCCCGAACGGGCCGTTCAACCCGCCTTCTTCTTCGTGTCCTCGGCATGCCCGTGGTGCTTCTCCGGCACGCGCGATACCGGGTTCGGCACCACCTTGACCGGCGCCGCCGACATCTCGCCACGCGTGGAGACGTTCGACGAGTCGGTCGGGGTCGACGGCAGGGGCTGATTCGGCGAGACGAACTGCACGAACACCTCGCCGTCCTTGACCATGCCCATCTCGTAGCGCGCGCGCTCCTCGACGGCCGCCGTGCCGTTCTGGAGATCCTGCACTTCGCCCTCGATGCGTTCGTTGCGCAGTTTCTCGTCGTCGTTCTGCTTCTGCTGCTGGGCGAGCTGCTCGCGCAGTTCATGCACACGCAACCAGCCGCCATGCCCCCACCAGAGCGGATACTGGATCAGCACGAGCAGGAGAATCAGGACGACAGTGACGAGCCGCATGTAAGGTGCCGGATAAATACACGCCGCCCTGCGCTTGACGCAGGGCGGCGGGGAGGGATTACGAGAGGGGACAGCAAGGCTGCTGCCGGGTTCGGGTCCGCTTAACGGAGGTTATAGAACGCCGACTTGCCCGGATAGCTGGCGATATCACCGAGATCTTCCTCGATACGCAGCAGCTGGTTGTACTTCGAGATGCGGTCGCTGCGCGAGAGCGAACCGGTCTTGATCTGACCAGCGTTCAGGCCCACAGCGATGTCGGCGATCGTCGAGTCTTCGGTTTCGCCCGAGCGGTGCGAGATCACGGCCGTGTAGCCGGCACGCTTGGCCATCTCGATGGCTGCGAAGGTTTCCGTCAGCGTGCCGATCTGGTTGATCTTGATGAGGATCGAGTTGGCGATGCCCTTCTCGATGCCTTCCTTCAGGATGCGCGTGTTGGTGACGAAGAGGTCGTCGCCGACGAGCTGGACCTTCTTGCCGAGCTTGTCGGTGAGCAGCTTCCAGCCGGCCCAGTCCGACTCGTGCATGCCGTCTTCGATCGAGACGATCGGGAACTTGTCGGCGAGCGTCGCGAGGTAGTCGGCGAACTCGGCCGACGAGAGCTGCAGGCCTTCGCCCGCGAGCTGGTACTTGCCGTCGTGGTAGAACTCGCTCGCTGCGCAGTCGAGCGCGAGCAGCACGTCTTCACCCGCGCGGTAGCCGGCCTTCTCGATCGCTTGCAGGATGGTCGAGAGGCATTCGTCGTTGCTGCCGAAGTTCGGTGCGAAGCCGCCTTCGTCGCCCACTGCCGTGCTCATGCCGCGATCCGAGAGGATCTTCTTGAGCGCGTGGAACACTTCCGCACCGCAACGCAGCGCTTCGCGGAAGGTCGGCTGGCTCACCGGCACGATCATGAATTCTTGAATGTCGAGGCTGTTGTTCGCGTGCGCGCCGCCGTTGACGATGTTCATCATCGGGACCGGCAGCTGCATCGCGCCCGAGCCGCCGAAGTAGCGGTACAGCGGCAGGCCGGCTTCTTCAGCGGCAGCCTTCGCGACGGCCATCGAGACGGCCAGCATCGCGTTCGCGCCGAGGCGCGACTTGTTGTCGGTGCCGTCGAGCTCGAGCAGGGTCTTGTCGAGGAAGGCCTGTTCCGAAGCGTCGAGGCCCATGATCGCCTCGGAAATTTCGGTGTTGATGTGCTCGACCGCCTTCAGCACGCCCTTGCCGTTGTAGCGGCCGGCTTCGCCGTCGCGCAGCTCGATCGCTTCGCGCGAGCCCGTCGACGCGCCCGACGGCACTGCCGCGCGGCCCATCGTGCCCGACTCGAGCAGCACGTCGCATTCGACGGTGGGATTGCCGCGCGAATCCAGGATCTCGCGACCGATGATATCTACGATTGCACTCATGGGTTTCCTCAGGAAATGACAGTAATTCTTGCGCGACCGGCGGCGCCTGCTGCATTGGCCCACGAGGCACAGCTTCTATGCTCGTTCCGGGCACACCGTCACATGGGACAGGCGGCGCGGTCACCAGTTTCAACTTGCCGCGGTGCGCCGGCTACACACTTGCCTTAGCCCTTGCACCGCCACGCTGCCTTGCACATCATGCGCGGCGCGTCTGGCCGTTGCCCGCACAGCATGGCGTCCTTGTGTGACACCCGCTGCGCGGCCGGCCTTGCGCCGCGTTGCTCCTCCACTGCGCCGCTCATGCAATCGAAGCGGCGCACACTGCTTGCGACCTGACGATCAGTTGAAATCGTTCTCGAGGAACGGCGCCCGCTTGACCGCCTGGTCGAGCGTGACGAGCGTTTCGAGCAGGTCGGCCATACGGTTCAGCGGCACGGCATTGGGGCCGTCCGACTTTGCCTCGGCGGGATTCGGGTGGGTCTCCATGAACAGACCCGCCACGCCCGTGGCCACGGCCGCGCGCGCGAGCACCGGCACGAATTCGCGCTGGCCGCCCGAGCTCGTGCCCTGGCCGCCCGGCAACTGCACCGAGTGCGTGACGTCCATCACGACCGGCGCATTCGTCTCGCGCATGATCGCGAGCGAGCGCATGTCCGAGACGAGGTTGTTGTAGCCGAACGAGACGCCGCGCTCGCACGCCATGAAGCGGTCTTCGGACAGACCCGCCTCACGCGCCGCGTCGCGCGCCTTGTCGATCACGTTCTTCATGTCGTGCGGCGCGAGGAACTGGCCTTTCTTGATGTTGACCGGCTTCCCCGAGCGCGCGCACGCGTGGATGAAGTCAGTCTGGCGGCACAGGAACGCGGGCGTCTGCAGGACGTCCACGACCGATGCCACGGGCCCGATCTCCTCTTCCGTGTGCACGTCGGTCAGCACGGGCAGGCCGAGCTGACGCTTCACTTCGGAGAGGATGCGCAGGCCTTCGTCCATCCCGAGGCCGCGGAACGACTTGCCGCTCGAACGATTGGCCTTGTCGTAGGACGACTTGTAGATGAACGGAATGCCGAGCTTCGCGGTGATTTCCTTGAGGCGCCCGGCCGTGTCGATCGTCATCTGCTCGGATTCGACCACACAGGTGCCCGCGATCAGGAAGAACGGCTTGGTGAGGCCTACCTCGAAACCGCACAAATTCATGCTTTCTCCTCAGCGTGCGCCTGCTGGTGCGCAACCGCCGCTTCGACATAGGCCTTGAACAGCGGATGGCCGTCACGCGGCGTGGACGTGAATTCCGGGTGGAACTGGACGCCGACGAACCACGGGTGCATATCGCGCGGCAGCTCCATCATTTCCGGAAGATCTTCCGACGGCGTACGGGCGCTGATGATAAGCCCGTTCGCCTCGAGCTTGGGCACGTAGCCGTTATTGACTTCATAACGGTGACGGTGACGCTCGTTCACATCCTTGCCATAGATTTCCGCCGCGAGCGTGCCGGGCTTGATCGGGCAGCGCTGCGAACCGAGGCGCATCGTGCCGCCGAGGTCGGAGTCTTCGGTGCGCTTCTCGACCTTGCCTTCGCGGTCGGCCCATTCGGTGATGAGCGCGACGACGCGGTCAGGCGTGTCCGGATCGAATTCCGTGCTGTTCGCGTGCTTCAGGCCCACCACGTCGCGCGCGAATTCGATCACGGCGAGCTGCATGCCGAGGCAGATGCCGAGATACGGCACCTTCGCTTCGCGAGCGTATTGAATCGCCTTGATCTTGCCTTCGGTGCCGCGACGGCCGAAGCCGCCCGGCACGAGAATCGCGTCGAGGTGCTTGAGGCTCTCCACGCCCTCTTCGTCGATCTGCTCGGAGTCGATGTACTCGATGTTCACCTTCGTCGAGGTCTTGATCGACGCGTGGCGCAGCGCTTCGATGAGCGACTTGTACGACTCGGTCAAATCGACATACTTGCCGACCATGCCGATCGTGACTTCGTGCTTCGGGTTCTCGAGCTTCTCGACCATCTCCGACCACATCGAGAGGTCGGCGGGCTTCGCGGAGAGCTTCAGCTCGTCGCAGACGATCGAATCGAGGCCCTGGTCGTGCAGCATCTGCGGGATCTTGTAGATGCTGTCCGCGTCCCACACCGAGATCACGGCGTCTTCGGGCACGTTCGAGAACATCGAGATCTTCGCGCGCTCGTCGTCGGGAATGCGACGGTCGGCGCGGCACAGCAGCACGTTCGGATAGATACCGATTTCGCGCAGCTTCTGCACGCTGTGCTGCGTGGGCTTGGTCTTGAGCTCACCCGCCGTGGCGATGAACGGCACGAGCGTGAGGTGCACGAAGCACGCGCTGTTGCGGCCGAGGCGCAGGCTCATCTGACGCGCGGCTTCGAGGAACGGCAGCGACTCGATGTCGCCCACCGTGCCGCCCACTTCGACGATCGCGACATCCGGCTCGCCGCACGTCGCCGATGCGGCGCCGCGCTCGATGAACGCCTGGATCTCGTTCGTGATGTGCGGAATGACCTGCACGGTCTTGCCCAGATAGTCGCCGCGGCGCTCCTTGCGGATCACCGATTCGTAGATCTGGCCCGTGGTGAAGTTGTTGGCCTTGCGCATCTTCGTGCTGATGAAGCGCTCATAGTGGCCGAGGTCGAGGTCGGTTTCCGCTCCGTCTTCCGTCACGAACACTTCGCCGTGCTGAAACGGGCTCATCGTGCCGGGGTCGACGTTGATGTAGGGATCGAGCTTGAGGAGGGTGACTTTCAGACCGCGCGATTCGAGGATCGCGGCGAGGGAGGCGGCGGCAATACCCTTGCCAAGGGACGAAACTACGCCGCCGGTGACGAAAACATATTTGGTCATCGCTGAATGCTCGCGGGAAAAACGGATTATACCGTAAAGCAAGGGCTAACCCTGAATTTTGAGCGAGCACTTTGCATGGCGGCGCGCGCCACCCGGTACCCGTGCGGGACTGATTGCGCCCCTTGGGCATGCCCCGCCACTGAGCCGGCGCGAAGCCAGTTGGCTCAGCCGCCGTTCTCCATCGCGTAGAGCATGCGCTGCACCGCGCGCGCCGTCTCGATCGGCCGCTCCATCGGGTAGAGATGACTGCCCTCGATCCATTCGAACCGCTCGCCGGCGAGGCGCTGCGTGGCCGCCAACCCGACCTGGCGCACCTCCTTCGACTGCGTCCCGCCGATGAAGCTGACCGGCACCGGCGAGCCGTGAGCGAGCCGCGTGCCGAAGGTATGCGGCAAGGTCCGGTAGATCAGGTACTCGGTGCGGCGGTCGAAGGCCAGCGTGCGCGTGCCGTCGGTCGAGGTCTGAGGAATGCCGAAGTCGATATAGTCGGACAGTACGCGCTCGTCCCAGCGGGCAAACGCGGGCTTCGAATAGAAGTGGCGCCAGGCCTCGTCACGGTTCGCCCAGCTCGTGCGGCGCGTGCGCGTGGCGGCGGCCGGCGAGAGGCGCTCGTCGAGCCCGGTCCATTGCGAGACTTTCAGCATGCCGCTGCGCCAGCCCGCGATCACCGGCGAATCGAGCATCACCACGCCCCTCACCCACTGCGGTTTCCTCAGCGCCGCCATGAGCGAGAGATAGCCGCCGAGCGAATGGCCGACCAGCCAGACCGGATTGTCATAACGGCGCCCGATGTCCTGGATCAGTTGATCGACGAGGTGCGGCCAGTCGCGCGTGACGGGATAACGCGTGTCGTGGCCGATGCGCTCGATATAGCGCAGCTCGCAGGTGTCGCCAAGCTCGGCAAAAAGCGTGCGATAAGTCGATGCCGGGAAGCCGTTCGCGTGTGAAAAATGGATGACGTTCTTCAATGCCCTGTTTTCTCCGGTCCTCGGTCCTGTTCACGGCCGTTTAGCACCTGTCACACCTGCGCGCCCGGCCGTCCACTCCAATTGCTGCATGTGCTGTGCTTGTATTACCGGATGCGCGGCGCCGGCAAGCCGGCGCACCGATCGTGCCGCCCAGCCTTGCCTGCGCTTCACTCGCCCGCCTCCATCCAGTAGCGCCGCTGCGTATCGCGAAAGCGCTCGACGGCGAGCACACCGGGCGCCGCTTCGACACGGGCCGCGCCGTCGGCGTCGCTGCGCGCTATCACGATATGACGCGACTCGTAGCGCGCGAACACGCCTGGGTGCGGATGGTGAAACCGGTTCAAATAGCCTACCTGAAATATGGCGACGAGCGGCCAGACAGAATCGAGGAACGGTTCAGTCGACGATGTCTTGCTGCCGTGATGCGGCACGACCAGCACCTGGGCCTGCAGACGGCCAGCGTCGCGCGCGACGAGCGTGCGCTCGGCGGGCGCCTCGATGTCGGCGGCGAGGAGCGCGGAGACGACGCCTCCCGCCGTGTCGCGCCCCGGCGCCGTGGAGACGCGCAGCACGCAGCAATGCGTATTGGGTTTGCCGGAGAGCGGCCCGGCGTCTGGCCAGAGCACCTCGAACGCGACGCCGTCCCATTGCCAGCGCTGTCCGGCGGCGCATTGCACGAGATCGGCGCCTGCGTGGCGCGCGCTCGCCCACAGCGGATGGCCGGGCAGGATGCCCGCCACGAACTGACGCACAGGCACGGCATCGAGCACAGCCTGCGCGCCGCCCGAATGATCGGAGTCGTCGTGGCTCACCATGAGCGCGTCTAGCCGCATCACACCGTGCGCCTGCAGATAAGGCACGACGATGCGCTCGCCCGCGTGCGTGGATTCCGGTCCCGGGCCGGCATCGAAGAGGAGCGTGTGCCGGGCGGTCTCGACGAGCACCGACGTGCCCTGCCCGATGTCCAGCGCAGTCAGGCGGAACGCGCCGGGCGGCGGACCGCCTGGCGCGGGCACGAGCAGCGGCAGCCAGGTGAACGGCGCGAGCCAGCGCAGCGGCCAGCCGCGCGGCGCGAGACACCAGGCGACGCCGACCGCTGCGCAGCCGAGTGCCCAGTAGCCAGGCTGCGGCAGGCGCAGCACGGCCCATGGCCAGCCTTCCAGCGTTGCCAACGCGGCGGCGAGCGCCTCGATCAACGTGTGCGCCACACGCAGCGCGAAGGCGTCGAGCGGCGCGGGCAGCATGACACCGGCCAGCACGGTGGGCGTGACGAACACGCTCACCCACGGAATCGCAAAAGCGTTCGCCAGCGGACCGATCAGCGGGATCTGCATGAACCAGTACGCGGTGAGCGGCGCGAGCGCGAGCGTGACCGCCCACTGCACGCGTGCGCCGTCCCTCACCCTGGCCCAGAAGCGCCGCGCGGCTCGACGCCGGCGTTCATAGTCGAGGGCCGCGGAAATGCGCGCATAGAGGCCTGGTGAACAACTCACGCCGCGCGGTTCCGCTTCCCGCTCGCGCATCGGGTCGGCTTCGTCCGGCGAAAGCTCGATATCGCCGACTTGCCGCATGCGCGGCACTCCGCTCGCCGCAAAAAGAATCGCGGCGACGGCGCCGAACGAGAGCCAGAAGCCTGCCGCCGTAACCGACCATGGGTCGCGCAGCAGGACCAGCCCGAGCGCCCACGCGAGCACATGACCACGCACCAGCTCGCGCGAGCGCCATAGCGCCACAGCCGTGACCGCGAGCATCCACAGCGCACGCTGCACGGGCACGTTGAATCCGGCCAGCGCGGCGTAGGCCGCCGCCGCGCAAAGCGCGCCGGCAACCGCGATTTTCTGTGCAGGCACGACAAGCGGCGCCTCCACCCCGCGCCAGCGTGCGCGCCGCCAGAGCGCACCCGTGGCCCAGCCGGCCAGGCCGGCGACGAACGTCAGATGCAGTCCCGAAATCGCCACGAGATGACTCGTGCCCGTATTGCGCAGCAGCCGCCAGTCGGCGTCGCTGACGGCGTCCTGCGCGCCGGTTGCCAGCGCCACGACTATGCCGCGATGTGGCGCCCCGGCGAGCACCGCGTCGATGCGTGCGCGCACCGCTGCACGCGCACGTTCGATCCAGACGCCCATGCCCTGCGCATCCGCTGCCAGCCGTCGCGCGCGTTCCGGGTTGTTGACGTAGCCCGTCGCGCGCACGCCGCGCGACAGCAATGTGGTTTCCAGGTCGCGCAAGCCGAAGTTGCCCTCGCCATGCGGGCGCTTCAGACGCACGGTCAAGTGCCAGCGAGCGCCGGGCTCGATGCGTGGCAGCGGCGCGTCGCGCGCAACCCACGTGAGCTGTATCCGTTGCGGCAGCCTCGAACCCGACGCGCGCGCCGACCAGGTTTCCACGGCGAACAAGAAACTCGCCTTGTTCGCGTCGCGCGCGAGAACGCGGCTGATATGTCCGGTCACGTCGATATCGCGAGCCTGCCAGGCGGCAGGCAAAGCAACGGCCAGCAGCCGTTCCGCACGCACGGCCGCATAGCCAAAGCCCACGCACGCCGACGCCACGCCGACTGCAGTCCAGGCGGCCAGCTTGCGCACGCCACCCGGCGCGTCGTGCAGCATCCACGCCGCACCCAGCGCCGCAACAACCGCCAGCACCACCAATGCGAGCCACATGAGCCGACCAGGCAATGCCGCCTGGCGTTGCAGCGCGATCACCCCGAGCGCAAATCCACACCACACTGTCCGCATCGCGCCTCCTTCATGACTAGGTGGCGCGCAAGTGCGAACCGCATACCGTTGCGCGCACAACCGTATGCAGCAGCTTTAGCGCGTGAACCGCGCGTCACCCTCGAAGGAATTATGCAGACGAAAGCGCGAGCCGGGGCAGCGCCGCCGCGGCGTTGGCCGTTGTGCCAAGGGCGAGTTCCTCGGGCGTCAAGCCGCGCAACGCAGCCAGCACGGCGCCGATGCGCGGCACCTGATCCGGTGTGTTGCGCGCCCGATAGAGCCAGGACGGCGAGATGTCGGGCGCATCGGTTTCCATGACGATCGCCTCGAGCGGCAATTGCGCCGCGAGGCGCCGGATCTGCAAGGCCCGCTCGAAGGTCACGTTGCCGCCGAAGCCCAGATGCATGCCTTGCTCGATGTACGCATTCGCCTGCTGGAAACTGCCGTTGAACGCATGGGCAATGCCGCGGCGCACGCCGTTGCGGCGCAGCCCCTTGAGCACCTGATCCTGCGACTTGCGCACGTGGCAGATCGCGGGCAGGTCGAATTCGCTGGCAAGCCGCAGCTGGGCGTCATAGAAATGCTGCTGGCGCGCGTCGTCCAGACCCGGCACGAAGTAGTCGAGGCCGATCTCGCCGATACCCACGAAGCGCGGATCGGCGAGACTCGCCTCGATCTCGGCGCGCAGCGCGTCGAGATCCTCGTCACGCGCTTGCGGCGTATACAGCGGATGAATGCCGAGCGCGTAGACCGCACCAGGTGTGCGATGCGCGAGCGCGCGCACGGTCGCGAAATTCTCGCGCGCGACGGCGGGAATCACGATGCGCGTGACGCCCGAGGCGCACGCCGCCGACGCCACCGCGTCGCGATCGGCGTCGAACTCGCTGGCATCGAGATGGCAATGCGTATCGATCCACATGGAAAGCGCGCTCCCGCCGCGCATGGGCACTTGCTGCGCCAGCGCCGTGCAGCCCGCCACAGGCGAGCCGCACGGCGCTGCGTTGTCGATCACACCGGGACGACCGGCTCCTCGTGCAGCATGCCGTCGCGCAGACGCACGATGCGGTCGCAGCGCGCCGCGAGGTCGGGGTCGTGCGTGACGATCACGAAACTGGTCTGGAACTGGTCGGACAATTCGAGCATCAGGTTGAACACCGTGTCCGCCGTGCTGCCGTCGAGATTGCCGGTCGGCTCGTCCGCCAGCACGCAGGCGGGCCGCGTCACCAGCGCACGCGCGATCGCCACGCGCTGGCGCTCGCCGCCCGAGAGCTCGCCAGGCCGATGCCGTGCGCGATGGTCGAGGCCCACGCGCGCAAGCATATCCAGCGCCTCGCGACGCGCGTCGTCCTGCGTCATACGGCGGATGCGCAGCGGCATCGCCACGTTGTCGAGCGCCGAAAACTCGGGCAGCAGATGATGGAACTGATAGACGAAGCCCAGCGCGCGGTTGCGCAAGTCGTTGCGCTCACGCTCGGAAAGCTCGGTGAACGGCTTGCCGAGCAGCTTGACGTTGCCGGTGCCGGGCTCGTCGAGGCCGCCCAGCACGTGCAACAGCGTGCTCTTGCCCGAGCCCGACGCGCCCACGATCGCCAGCTTCTCGCCGCGCTTCACCGAGATCTCGGTGTCGTGCAGAACGTTGACCGAGAGCTGGCCCTGGCCGAACACCTTCGAAATGCCGTGCGCTTCGAGCACGTACGGATAGTCGCCCGCCGCGGCGAGGATCGATTGACGGTCATTCATAACGCAGCGCCTCCGCCGGACGAACCTTGGCCGCGCGCCAGCTGGGATAGAGCGTCGCCAGCGCGGAAAGCACGAACGCAATCGAGCCGATGCGGATCACGTCAGAGGCGACGAGTTCCGAAGGCAGCTCGCTGATGAAATAGACGGACGGCGGCAGGAATTGCACGCCGAGGAGGTGCTCGATCATCGGCACGCTCCAGGGAATGCTCCACGCGATGAGACAGCCGAGCGCGATGCCGATGGCGGTGCCCGCGAAGCCGATCGTCACGCCCTGCACGAAGAAAATCTTCATGATCGAGCCGGGCTGCGCGCCGAGCGTGCGCAGGATCGCGATATCGGCCTGCTTGTTGGTGACGGTCATCACGAGCGACGAAACCAGATTGAACGCCGCCACTGCGATGATGAGCGTGAGAATGATGAACATCATGCGCTTTTCGATCTGCACCGCGGAGAACCAGGTCTTGTTCTGCTGCGTCCAGTCGCGGATATAGAGGTCGCCCGAGAGCGTGTGCACGAGCTGGCGCGCCACCGCGGGCGCGCGCTGCATGTCTTTCAGGCGCAGGCGCACGCCGGTAGGTGCAGGCAGCCGGTAGAGCACCTCGGCGTCGTGGATGTTGATGAGCGCGAGCGAGCTGTCGTACTCGTAATGCCCCGACTCGAACACACCGGCCACCGTGAACTGCTTCAGGCGCGGCAGCATGCCCGCGGGCGTGATGCTGCCCTCGGGCGCGACGAGCGTGACCTTGTCGCCCACCGTCACACCGAGGCTCACCGCAAGGTCCGCACCGAGCACGATGTTGAAGCTGCCCGGCGTGAGGTCGTTCATGCTGCCGGCCTTCATCTCCTTGTTGATGTCGGACACCTGCGGCTCTTCGGACGGTTCGACGCCACGCAGCGCGACGCCGCTCAGGCTGTCGCCGCGCGTGAGGAGCGCCTGCGCATCCACATAGGGCGCGGCGCCGATCACCTCGCGATTGGTCTTCGCCTCCTTGGCGGTGAGCTGCCAGTCGGGCATCGAGCCCGTCGGCGAAAAGATCTCGATATGCGCGAGCACGGAGAGCATGCGGTCGCGCACGTCGCGCTGGAAGCCGTTCATCACCGAGAGCACGACGATCAGCGCCGCCACGCCGAGCGCGATGCCCGACATCGAAATGAGCGCGATGAACGAGATGAACCCGTTGCCAGTCGTGCGCTTGCCGGCGCGGGTGTAGCGCCAGCCTATCTGCCATTCGTAGGGAAGTTTCAAGCGAATCCTTTAATGCGTCTTCGTTGCGCGTGCCGACCGTTGTGCCTGCCGGCCCGCAAGCCGGATTACGTGCCGGAGCATTTCGGCGATCAACCGCGAAGTTTGCCACACTAGCGGCACCTCACGGACTTTGCGCCGCCTCGGCCCGGCACGCTCGCGGCCCCGGCTCCTTCCGTTGGATGCGGATTACACGCCCGGGTGCCCGGATTGTTGCCGATAAGTCGCTGATTTCTATGGCGCTCTTGTCGATCTCCTGCGAATTTCCTGCGCTTCGGCGCCCGCAGCTACCCCTTGCCGCAACGCACGCCCGGGACCGCGCATGGCTCGTGCCGCACCCAGGCGCCACCTGGGCCGAAGTACAATGCGCACCATCATGCCTGTCGATCGTCTCCATCTCCTCGTGCCGTTTGCGCTGCCGTCCGCGACGGCGGCCTCTACCGCCCTCGCCGGACTCGAATATCCAGCCCTCTCGAAACTGGTCGCGCGCGCGAGCCTTGGCGAACAGACAATCGGCGAGGATTTCCAGCGCACCTTGCCGCACGAGCGCTGGGTTGCGCGAGCGTTCGGAGCGGCCGCGCCGCAGGCGGCCACCCCGGCCGGCACGACCGCATCAAGCGGCACAAGCAGCGCAGCCGACGACGAAGCCCCGCTCGCGCCGTGGATGCTGCTCGCAGACGGCGGCACGCCCGGCGACGCCATCTGGGCCTGCGTCCAGCCCGTGCACGTGCGCATCGCGCACGACCATCTGGTGCTGATCGACCCCGCCTCGCTCGAACTCGCCGACGCCGATGCCGCCGCGCTCTACGCAGTCGCGCGGCCCCTCATCGAAGAACTGGGCGTGCGCATCGAAGCGCCCACGCCCCAGCGCTGGTACCTGTCGAGCGAGCAGTTCGGCACGCTCGCGGGCGCCTCGCCGCTGCGCGCGAGCGGGCGCAACATCGAAATCTGGCTGCCGCACGAGGCGCAGTCGGGCCAGCGCTCGCGCGCATGGATGAAGGTGCAGAACGAGGTGCAGATGGCCTGGTTCGAGCATCCCGTCAACGAAGCGCGCGAGGCGCGCGGCCTGCCCGCCGTCAACTCGATCTGGTTCCACGCGCAAGGCGCGCTGCGCCCGGTCAAGCGGGCCTTCTCGCGCGTGCGCTCGGACGCGGCCGCCACGCGCGGGCTCGCGCTCGCCGCCGGCGCCGAGCTGGGCGCGGCGCCCGAGACGTTCAGTGCGCTTGCCGCATCGGCTGGCGCACCGACGAGCGCGGCGCCCGGCATTGCACCGAACAATGCACGGATCAGCGCGCCAAACGGCGCTGCAAACGCTGGCACGCACGCAAACGGCGCCACGCTCGTCGAAATCGACCCGTTCTCCGCCGCCTATATCCAGCAGGACTGGGGCCGCTGGAACGCGGCGTTCGCGCAGCTCGAGCGCGACTGGTTCGCGCCCGCGCTCGCCGCCCTCGAGGCCCGCGAGCTGGCCGAACTCAGCCTCACGCTGTGCGGCGACACCGGCTCGGTCACGCTCACCGCCAAGCGCGGCGACCTGCGCAAATTCTGGCGACGCCGCGAGTTCGCGTCGCTCATCATCGACTAATGTCCAACGTTTCTTCCACGGCCTCTCACGCATGACCCGAATCGTCACCCGCGCCTGCTCCCCCGCCGATACCGAAGCCCTGATCCGTCACGGCCTGCATCCGGTCCTCGCGCGGCTCTATGCCTCACGCGGCGTGTGCCAGCCCGACGAGATCGAGACCGGCCTGAACCGCCTGATACCGCCCGCCGGCATGAAAGGGCTCGACGACGCTGCGATGCTGCTCGCCGACGCGCTCGAAGCGGACTGCCGCATGCTCGTGGTCGCCGACTATGACTGCGACGGCGCCACCGCTTGCGCAGTCGCCGTGCGCGGCCTGCGCATGCTCGGTGCGCAGATCGACTACCTGGTGCCGAACCGCTTCGAGTACGGCTACGGCCTCACACCCGAGATCGTTGCACTCGCTGCACAACGCAAGGGCGGTCAGCCCGACCTGCTGATCACCGTCGACAACGGCATCGCGAGCGTCGAGGGCGTGGAGGCCGCCAATGCGCTCGGCATTGAAGTGCTCGTGACCGACCACCATCTGCCCGGCGACACGCTGCCCGACGCGCGCGCCATCGTCAATCCGAACCAGCCGGGCTGCACCTTCGAGAGCAAGTGCATCGCGGGCGTGGGCGTCATGTTCTATACGCTGCTCGCCTTGCGCGCCGAGTTGCGCACGCGCGGCTGGTTCGACGACGCGCGTCCCGAGCCGCGCCTTGACGGCCTGCTCGATCTGGTCGCGCTCGGCACCGTCGCCGACGTCGTGAAGCTCGACTGCAACAACCGTGTGCTCGTCGCGCAGGGTTTGCAGCGCATCCGCAACGGCCGCATGCAGCCCGGCATCGCCGCGCTGTTCCGCGCCGCGGGCCGCGACGCAAAGAGCGCCTCGGGCTTCGACCTGGGCTTCGCGCTCGGGCCGCGCCTGAATGCGGCGGGCCGCCTCTCCGACATGTCGCTCGGCATCGAATGCCTGACCACCGACGACGTGGGCCGCGCATGGGAGCTCGCCCAGCAACTCGACACCATGAACCGCGAGCGTCGCGAAATCGAAGCGGGCATGCAGCAGCAGGCGCTCGCCGATCTCGCCAACGTCGATCCGCAGGACAACGCCACGCTCACGCTCTTCAATCCGGGCTGGCACCAGGGCGTGATCGGCATCGTCGCGGGGCGGCTCAAGGAAAAGTTCCACCGCCCCTCCTTCACGTTCGCGCCCGCCGACGAAAGCGGCGAGCTCGTGAAGGGCTCGGGCCGCTCGATCCCCGGTTTCCATCTGCGCGACGCGATCGATCTGATCAGCAAGCGCGAGCCTGGCCTCATCCACAAGTTCGGCGGGCACGCCATGGCCGCCGGCATGACGCTCGCCGCCGCCGACGTGCCGCGCTTTGCCGCCGCGTTCGAGCGCGTGGGCCGCGAGTGGCTCTCCGCCGAGGCGCTCGCGCGCACGGTGGAGACCGACGGCGAGCTCGAAGACGCCTGGTTCACGCCCGATTTCGTCGAGATGCTCGACGCGGCCGTGTGGGGCCAGGGCTTTCCGGCGCCCGTGTTCTCGGGCGAATTCGAGGTGGCCTCGCAGGCGCTCGTGAAGGACAAGCATCTGAAGCTGCAACTGCTGCGCGGGCGCCAGCGCTTCAACGCGATCTGGTTCAACCACACCGAGCCGCTGCCGCAGCATACGACCGTCGCCTACCGGCTCGTGCGCGACACGTGGAACGGCGTCTCGCGCGTGCAGCTCGTCGTGGAGCATGCGGCGCTCTGAGCGGCGCACGGCGCTACACCAGGGACACGCACGAAGCAACGGCACCGCCCGCCGCGCCCTTGACGCAGGTCCAATCGGCTATAATTCAATGTTTTACACGCCGGATCACGACACAAATGGAAGCGGAACGTCTCAACGCGATCGAAGCCCTTTTGGCGGACCTGCGCACGCGCGCGGGCGAGCTACGGGGGTATCTTTGACTACGACGTAAAAGCCCGACGGCTCGTCGAAGTCAACAGCGAACTCGAAGACCCCAACGTCTGGAACGACTCGAAGCACGCCCAGGGTCTCGGCAAGGAGAAGAAACTCCTTGAAGGCGTCGTGCACGTGCTCGACGGCATCGAGAACGATACGCGCGACACCCAGGACCTCTTCGAGATGGCGCGCGAGGAAGGCGACGAGGACACGCTCGTCTCGATCGAAGCCGATGCCCAGGCCATCGAAGTGCGCGTCGCCGACGTCGAGTTCCGCCGCATGTTCGCGAACCCGGCCGACCCGAACAACGCCTTCATCGACATTCAGGCCGGCGCGGGCGGCACCGAGGCCTGCGACTGGGCCTCGATGCTGCTGCGCCAGTACGTGCGCTACTGCGAGCGCAAGGGCTTCAAGACCGAAGTGCTCGAAGAGTCCGAAGGCGACGTCGCCGGCATCAAGAGCGCGACCATCAAGGTCGAGGGCGAATACGCCTACGGCTTCCTGCGCACCGAAACCGGCATTCACCGCCTCGTGCGCAAGTCGCCGTTCGATTCGTCGGGTGGGCGTCACACGTCGTTCTCGTCGGTGTTCGTGTATCCGGAAATCGACGATTCGTTCGAGATCGAAGTCAATCCGGCCGATCTGCGCATCGACACGTACCGCGCTTCGGGCGCGGGCGGTCAGCACATCAACAAGACCGACTCCGCCGTGCGTATCACGCACATGCCGTCGGGCATCGTCGTGCAGTGCCAGAACGACCGCTCGCAGCACCGCAACCGCGCCGAAGCCATGGCGATGCTGAAGTCGCGCCTCTACGAAGCCGAGATGCGCAAGCGCCAGTCTGAGCAGGACAAGCTCGAAGCGGGCAAGTCGGACGTGGGCTGGGGTCACCAGATCCGCTCCTACGTGCTCGACAACAGCCGCATCAAGGATCTGCGCACCAACGTCGAAATCAGCAACACCAAGGCCGTGCTCGACGGCGATCTCGACGCCTTCATCAGCGCAAGCCTGAAACAGGGCGTGTAAGCCCGGGCGCGCCCCAGGGCGCCGCCCTCTCCCGCCGCGCCGCCACCCGTCTGGAAACGTCAGACTGCGGCGCGCGCCACGGGAACCGAAGTCCGCACGTTGCGCCACACGGGACCCGACATGGCCCGATGGGCGCTGCGGCCCGCGAGGCAACCACGCCCGGGCCCAAACTGAAACATCCGCCGTAACACCGCGAATCCAATCATCCGAGCCACCATGACCGAACCGACCCAGCCGAACGCGGCCAGCGCCGCGCCCGAAGTCGACGACAACCAGATCATCGCCGAGCGCCGCGAAAAGCTGCGCGCGCTGCGCGAAGCGGGTGTCGCCTATCCGAACGACTTCCGTCCCACCCACCACGCTGCCGACCTCCAGCGCGACTACGCCGACACCGACAAGGACGCGCTCGAATCCCAATCTCTCGAAGTTTCGGTCGCCGGCCGCATGATGCTCAAGCGCGTGATGGGCAAGGCGAGCTTTGCGACGGTGCGCGACGGCTCGGGCCAGATCCAGTTCTTCATCACGCCCGCCGACGTGGGCGAGACCACCTACGACGCATTCAAGAAGTGGGACCTGGGTGACATCGTCGCGGCGAGAGGCGTGCTGTTCCGCACCAACAAGGGCGAGCTCTCGGTGCGCTGCACGGAGCTGCGCCTGCTCTCGAAGTCGCTGCGTCCGCTGCCGGACAAGTTCCACGGTCTCTCGGACCAGGAAATGCGCTATCGCCAGCGCTACGTCGACCTGATCGTCACGCCCGAAGCGCGCGAGACCTTCGTCGCGCGCACGAAGGCGATCTCGTCGGTGCGCCGCTTCATGGCCGACGCCGGCTTCATGGAAGTCGAAACGCCCATGCTGCACCCGATCCCGGGCGGCGCGGCGGCGAAGCCCTTCGTTACGCACCACAACGCGCTCGACATGCAGATGTTCATGCGCATCGCGCCCGAGCTCTATCTGAAGCGCCTCGTCGTGGGCGGCTTCGAGCGCGTGTTCGAAATCAACCGGAATTTCCGTAACGAAGGCGTCTCGCCGCGTCACAATCCGGAATTCACGATGATGGAGTTCTACGCCGCGTATACGGACTACACGTGGCTCATGGACTTCACGGAACAGCTGATCCGCCAGGCCGCCGTGGATGCGCGCGGCAACGCCGTGCTCACCTACCAGGGCCGCGAGCTCGATCTTTCGAAGCCGTTCCATCGCCTGACGATCACCCAGGCAATCCAGAAGTACGCGCCGCAGTACACGAACGAGCAGCTCGCCGACGCCGCCTTCCTGCGCGCCGAGCTCAAGAAGTTCGGCGTGGACGCGAACCAGCCGGCGTTCCTGAACGCGGGCGTGGGATCGCTGCAGCTCGCCCTCTTCGAAGAGACCGCCGAGTCGCAGCTGTGGGAGCCGACTTTCATCATCGACTACCCCGTCGAGGTTTCGCCGCTCGCGCGCGCCTCCGACACGGCCCCGGGCATCACCGAGCGCTTCGAGCTCTTCATCACCGGCCGCGAAATCGCCAACGGCTTTTCGGAGCTCAACGATCCGGAAGACCAGGCCGCGCGCTTCAAGAAGCAGGTCGAGCAGAAGGACGCCGGCGACGAGGAAGCGATGTTCTACGACGCCGACTACATCCGCGCGCTCGAATACGGCATGCCTCCGACTGGCGGCTGCGGTATCGGCATTGACCGTCTGATCATGCTGCTCACGGACAGCGCAAGCATCCGCGACGTCATTCTCTTCCCGCATCTGCGCCGCGAAGACTAAGCATCGAGATGGCACGGCGCGCCTGATTCGTTACAGACGCGCTGAACGGGGCGCATGCGGTTCACGCCGCATGCGCCCCGTTTGCCTTTTTCCACACGTTTTTCGTTGCGCTTGCACGGCTGCTTGTCAGCCGTCGTTCAGCTCGTCGTTCAGCTGTTTGTAACCAGCGGTAAAAGCGACCGGCCCGCTTCCCGGGCATGCCAGATGCGCGATGCCTGAAACCCGCATCGCACAGGGCTACGCGGCGGCCGCATTTGTTTGATCCCTTTTTCGGCTTGCGCACACGCTAGCAGGGTTACAAATTGAAACGCCCGGGCTGCTGAATTGCCTCAAACTGGTCTGAACAAAGCCAACTCTGCTTAAGACGGAGCCTGTCATGAACAATCCCGATCCGAAACCGACCACACCGAACCGCCGTATTCATCCGCTCGTCGCAACCGCCGCGGCGGCTGTGATCGTCGCGAGCCTCGCAGCCACGGCGGCCATCACCGGCGTCTTCCCCAAGGCATCGAGCACGACCGAGCAGAGCGCACAAAGCCAGACCGGCCAAACCACAGTGATGGCTTCGGCGCCGGTGGTCGACTCGACCCGGCCCGCGACCAGCGCGCAAATCGCACAGAACGGCGCGCCGGTTGCGGTCCCGAACAACGAACCCGCGAATGAGCCCGCGCAACCGCAGCCTGCGCCGGCCGCCCAGCAGCCGGGCGCGGCACCGGCCGCCCCACCGCCTCAGTACGGCCAGCAGCCGCAGCAATACGCTCAGGAAGCACCGCCCCAGCAGGCAGCGTGCGCCTCTTGCGGCGTGGTCGAGGGTATCTCCGAGACGCGCCAGGAAGGCCATGGCACCGGCATCGGTGCGGTGGGCGGCGCAGTGGTGGGCGGCGTGGTCGGCAATCAGTTCGGCAGCGGCAATGGCCGCACGGCCATGACGCTGCTGGGTGCGCTGGGTGGCGGCCTCGGCGGCAACGCGGTGGAAAAGCATCTGCGCAGCACCACGAGCTACTCGGTGCGCGTGCGCATGGACAACGGCAAGATGCGCTACTTCACGTATCACCAGGCGCCGCCGTTCCAGCAAGGCCAGCGCGTGCGCGTCGAAAACGGCACGCTTGCCGCGGCCTGACGATGCTTGACTGCTGGCACGTCGCTGCGTGCGCCGGCCGCTAACGCGCGCGGCCCATCAATGAAAAAGGCGATCCGCCACCAGGGCGAATCGCCTTTTTCATTGCGACCGGCGGCGGACCAAGGCCACCGGCAACTGAGCCCGCGAACGCGGAATCAATACTCCGAGTCTTCGATCCAGGCCGCCTGGATGGCCTCGAGGATCTTCTCGTTCGAGCGCGCGGGATCGTCGTCGAAACCTTCGAGCTCGGTGATCCAGCGATGCAGATCGGTGAAGCGCACATACTGCGGGTCGATGTCCGGATGCGTATCCGTCAACGCCATTGCGATGTCCTGCGTATCGGTCCATTTCATGACAGCGCGCTCCTCTCTCCGATGGATTAGTGGTTTTCCTTCGCGTGGTTGATCGAGTAACGCGGAATCTCGACCACCAGGTCATCTTCGGCGGGCACGATGGCCTGGCACGACAGCCGCGAAGTCGGCTCCAGACCCCAGGCCTTGTCGAGCAGGTCGTCTTCAGTTTCTTCCGACGGCTCGAGCGCGTTGAACCCTTCACGCACGATCACGTGACAGGTCGTGCACGCGCACGACTTCTCGCACGCATGTTCGATCTCGATGCCGTGCTCCAGCAGCGCATCGCACACACTCTCACCCGGCTTGGCGTCGATGACCGCGCCCTCCGGACACAGTTCGACATGGGGCAGCACCACGATTTGAGGCATTGTGATTTCCGTATCCAATAACTTCTGTATCGGGCGCGCCCCGTCTGCCGACGGTGTCATCGCCCATTCTACTGACGTCGCGCACCTGGCTGCATCGGGAAAGCACGCACGCGTGGCGTGCTTTCCGGTGCGTTTGCCGGCGCGCGTTCAAACGTCCATAACGTTCATTGATCGCGCATCGAAGCGCGCATTTAGCCGATCTCGTCGAGCTTCTTGCCCGCGAGCGCGCGCTTGATGCCCTTGTCCATGCGCCGTGCGGCGAACTCGTCGGTGCCCTCGGCGAGCGACTTGGTCGCCGCTTCGATCGCGTCGGTGTCCTCGCCCTGCACGATTTGCACGAGCGCGGCGATCAGCGCATCGAGCTGCGCGCGCTCCTCGGCGTTCAGCAGCTCGCCATCGGCGGCCAGTGCGGAATTCGTCGCTTCGACGACGCGCTGCGCCTCCACCTGCGCCTCGCGCAACGCGCGTGCGCGCATGTCGATGTCGGCCGTCTTGAAGCTGTCTTCGAGCATCTTCGCGATGTCGTCGTCGGCGAGGCCGTAGGACGGCTTCACCACCACCGACGCCTCCACGCCCGAGATCTGCTCGCGCGCGAACACGGACAAGAGGCCATCGGCGTCCACCTGGTAGGTCACGCGGATGCGCGCCGCGCCCGCCGCCATCGGCGGAATGCCACGCAGCTCGAAGCGTGCGAGCGAGCGGCAGTCGGAGACGAGCTCGCGCTCGCCCTGCACCACGTGGATCGCCATCGCGGTCTGGCCGTCCTTGAAGGTCGTGAAGTCCTGCGCGCGCGCGACCGGAATGGTCGAGTTGCGCGGGATGATCTTCTCGACGAGGCCGCCCATCGTCTCCACGCCGAGCGAGAGCGGGATCACATCGAGCAGCAGCCAGTCGTCTTCGCCGCCGCGGTTGCCGGCGAGCAGGTCGGCCTGGATCGCCGCGCCGAGCGCGACGACCTGATCCGGGTCCAGATTCGTGAGCGGCGGCTGGCCGAAGAACTGCTCGACGGCGCGCCGGATCACCGGCATGCGCGTCGCGCCGCCCACCAGCACTACGCCCTTTACGTCCTTCGCGGTCACCCTGGCGTCGCGCAGCGCCTTCTTCGTGGGCGTGAGCGTGCGCTGCACGAGCGCCTGCGTGAGCGCCTCGAAGCGCGGCTCGTCGATCGTCAGCGCAATCTGCTTGCCGTTCGAAAGCGCGACCTCGATGCGCGCCTCGGGCGCCGCCGAGAGCGCTTCTTTCGCATCACGCACGCGGTCGAGCAAGAGGCGCACGTCTTCGGGCGCGAGCGTGGCGCGCTCGATGCCGGACTGCTCGAGCGCCCAGGCAAAGAGGGCGTGATCGAAATCGTCGCCGCCGAGCGCGGAATCGCCACCCGCCGCGAGGACTTCGAATACGCCCTTCGTGAGCTTGAGAATCGACAGGTCGAAGGTGCCGCCGCCGAGGTCGTACACCGCGTAGAGCCCTTCGGCGCCGTTGTCCAGCCCGTAGGCGATGGCCGCCGCCGTCGGCTCGTTGAGCAGGCGCAGCACGTTCAGGCCCGCAAGGCGCGCGGCGTCCTTGGTCGCCTGGCGCTGCGCCTCGTCGAAGTACGCCGGCACCGTGATGACCGCGCCGACGAGATCGTCGCCGAGCGTGTCTTCGGCGCGCTGGCGCAGCGTCGCGAGGATTTCCGCCGAGACTTCGACCGGGCTTTTCACGCCGTCGATGGTCTGGATCTGCACCATGCCCGGCGCGTCGACGAATTCGTACGGCGCGTTGACCGCGCCTTCCACCTCGGCCTTGCCGCGGCCCATGAAGCGCTTGACCGAGACGATCGTGTTGCGCGGGTCGGTGGCCGCGTCGGACTTGGCCGTACGGCCGATGCGACGGCCGCCGTTCGCGAGATAGCGCACGACCGACGGGAGCAGCACGTGGCCGTCTTCGTCGGGCAGCACGTCGGGCACGCCGCTGCGCACCGCGGCGACCAGCGAGTTCGTCGTGCCGAGGTCGATGCCGACGGCGAGCCGCCGCTGATGCGGCGCCGGCGCCATGCCGGGTTCGGAGATTTGCAGTAATGCCATCTGTGTGATCTGTTGCGGGCCGCCTCACGTCGTCGATCGATGCGTATCGATGCGTCGGCAACCCTGTCCTGTATCCGTGTTCTACGCTCTTTTCTGCCGCACGCCCAGCGGGGGCGCCTGGCCGGGGAGCCCTAGCCTTCCAGCCGCTCGATCTGCGCGTCGACTTCGGCCGCCACGCGCTCGACGAACATCAACTGGCGCACGGCTTCCGCCGCCGGCTGGTTCGAGCCGCTGTCGAGCAGCGCGCCGAGCTTCGCGAGGCGCACGCGCTCGTCGTCGCGCAATTCGGCGAGCAGCGCATCGAGCGCATCGACGTTCTTCGCGCCCACCGCGTCCTCGATCGCCTCGCGCCACTCCATCTGCTGCATCAGGAACGCGGGCTCCATGGCCGTGTTGTTCTCCGCGCCGACGTCGAGGCCGCGCAAATGCAGCAAGTACGTCGCGCGCTTGAGCGGGTCGCGCAGCGTCTGGTACGCCTCGTTCGCGCGCGTGGCCCACTGCATCGCCACGCGTTTTTGTGCCTCGCCGGCCGCGGCGAAGCGGTCGGGGTGCACCTGCGCCTGCACGGTGCGGTACGCGTGGTCGAGCGAGGCGGCGTCGAGCGCGAACTGCTCGGGCAGGCCGAACAGCACGAAATGGCTATCGGAGAGCGAGGAAAGCGAGGCCATCGGAATGAACGTTCGGGTGGGGCTGTCGTCAGGATCGGGCGCACTGCTGTCGTGCGGTGCGCCGCATCAAAAAATCAAAAAGGCGGCACAGGCCGCCTTTTCAGCGCAACGCGCGGGCTCAAACGCGGAAGGACTCGCCGCAACCGCACTCGTCCTTCACGTTCGGGTTGTTGAACTTGAAGCCCTCGTTCAGGCCTTCGCGCACGAAGTCGAGCTCCGTGCCGTCGATATAGGAGAGGCTCTTCGGGTCCACGATGACCTTCACGCCGTGGCTCTCGAACACGTTGTCCTCGGGCGCGAGCTCGTCGACATATTCGAGCTTGTAGGCGAGGCCCGAGCAGCCCGTCGTACGCACGCCAAGGCGCAAGCCCACGCCCTTGCCGCGACGGACCAGGTACTTCTGCACGTGCTGTGCCGCTTTTTCTGTCAACGTGATTGCCATAACGTTCTCGCCCTGACCAGTCCTTAAGCCGCGTCGGCCTTTGCTTCCGTCGTGTGACGCTGACGGTAATCGGCCACCGCTGCCTTGATCGCGTCTTCCGCGAGAATCGAGCAGTGGATCTTCACCGGCGGCAGCGCCAGTTCTTCAGCGATCTGCGTGTTCTTGATGTCGAGTGCCTGATCGAGCGTCTTGCCCTTCACCCACTCGGTCACGAGCGAGCTCGAAGCGATGGCCGAGCCGCAGCCATAGGTCTTGAACTTCGCGTCTTCGATGACACCGTCCGCGCCCACGCGGATCTGCAGCTTCATGACGTCGCCGCATGCGGGCGCGCCAACCATGCCGGTGCCGACCGCGTCGTCGTCCTTCGCGAACGAGCCGACGTTGCGCGGGTTTTCGTAGTGGTCCAGAACCTTGTCGCTATATGCCATGATCACACTCCTTCAATTCGTGTTTGCCGCGCTGCATCTGTTTTGCGCTGCGGCCGGTTCGATTTTCGCTGCCAGCTGCTTCCAGTAAGCCTTAATGCGCCGCCCACTGGATGGTCGACAGGTCGATGCCATCCTGGTGCATTTCCCACAGCGGCGAGAGCTCGCGCAGCTTGGCGATCTTCGTCTGCAGCAGGTTGATCACGTAGTCGACGTCCTGTTCGGTCGTGAAGCGGCCCACCGTGAAGCGGATCGAGCTGTGCGCCAGCTCGTCGTTGCGGCCGAGCGCGCGCAGCACGTACGACGGCTCCAGCGACGCCGAGGTGCACGCCGAGCCCGACGACACCGCCACGTCCTTGACCGCCATGATCAGCGACTCGCCTTCGACGAAGTTGAAGCTGATGTTCAGGTTGTGCGGGACCCGCTTTTCCATGTCGCCGTTCACGTAGGTCTCTTCGATTTCCGAGAGGCCCTTGAGCAGACGGTCGCGCAGCATGCGCACGCGCTCGTTTTCCGTCGCCATTTCTTCGCGCGCGATGCGGAACGCCTCGCCCATGCCGACGATCTGGTGCGTCGCGAGCGTGCCCGAGCGCATGCCGCGCTCATGGCCGCCACCGTGCATCTGCGCTTCGATACGCACGCGCGGCTTGCGGCGCACGTACAGCGCGCCGATGCCCTTCGGACCGTAGGTCTTGTGCGCCGAGAACGACATCAGGTCGACCTTGAGCTTTTGCAGGTCGATGGGCGCCTTGCCGGTCGATTGCGCGGCATCGACGTGGAAAATGATGCCCTTCTCGCGGCAGATCTCGCCGATCGCCTCGATATCCTGGATCACGCCGATCTCGTTGTTCACGTGCATGACCGAAACGAGGATCGTGTCGGGACGCAGCGCGGCCTTGAACACTTCGAGGTCGATCAGGCCGTCTTCCTTCACGTCCAGATAGGTGACTTCGTAGCCTTCGCGCTCGAGCTCGCGGCAGGTGTCGAGCACGGCCTTGTGCTCGGTCTTCACCGTGATGATGTGCTTGCCCTTGCTCTTGTAGAAGTGCGCGGCACCCTTGATCGCGAGGTTGTCCGATTCGGTTGCACCGGAGGTCCAGATGATTTCGCGCGGGTCGGCGTTCACGAGCGCCGCGACGTTCTCGCGCGCTTCCTCGACGGCACGCTCCGCGTCCCAGCCGTAGGCGTGGCTGCGCGACGCCGGATTGCCGAACTGCTCGCGCAGATACGGAATCATCTTGTCCACCACGCGCGGGTCGACAGGCGTCGTCGCGCTGTAGTCCATATAAATGGGCAGGTGGGGAATGTCGTTATTCATCTATCGCTCCGGGGGATTCTGTCTGCTGCTCTGTGTATTGCGCTGGCCGTAGTCGGGATCGAGAACCAGGTTCAGGATCAGGAACCGGCCATGTTGAATATGGAATTCGGCCCGAGCGGCACCGTGCGCACCGGCTCCATTGCCGGCGCCTCGGTGCGGCGGTCGCGCAGGACGGTGGGCGCGGCGCCTTCGCGGGCGCGCTGCTTGTCCACCAGATCCTTCAGCGAAACCGAATCGAGGTACTCGACCATCTTCTGGTTCAGCGTCGACCAGAGCTCGTGCGTCATGCAGTGGCCGTCGTGCTGCTTGGTGCCTTCGCAAGCGCCCTTGCCGCCGCACTGGGTCGCGTCGAGCGGCTCGTCCACGGCGATGATGATGTCCGCAACGGTGACGTCCTCCGCGCGGCGCGCGAGGTTATAGCCGCCGCCCGGCCCACGGACCGATTCGACGATTTCATGACGGCGCAGCTTGCCGAACAACTGTTCCAGGTACGACAGCGAGATATGCTGGCGCTGGCTGATACCCGCAAGCGTCACCGGGCCCTGCTCCTGGCGCAGGGCCAGGTCGATCATCGCCGTAACGGCGAAACGGCCTTTGGTGGTGAGTCTCATGATGTAGGGGAACCGCTATTCTCGACAATTTTCGTCAAGTATAAATACATGACTAGTTTAGTCAAGTATCCGCGCCGCCATCCGGGTTATTAGGCGCATGACGAAAAGGGAAAACGGCGCGAAACCTGCACGAGGATGCGCCGCAACGTTCATCTCAGTCCGCCAGCCGCGGACGCAGTGCCGACAGCAAGCCCGAACAGGCCGCTTCGCACTGGTCAAGCACCGCCTCGAACCCGGCGTCGCCACCAAAATAGGGGTCGGTAACGACGCGCTCCTGCGCGTGTGGAGCGAATTCCATCAGCAGACGAATCTTGTCGCGCCCGGCAGAAGGCGCCACCTGCTGGAGCGCCGTCACATTGGCGTCGTCCATCGCAACGATCAGGTCGAACGTGCCAAAGTCTTCCGGCGCGATCTGACGGGCGCGCAGCGGCGCCAGATCGTAGCCGCGCTTCGCCGCGGCGCGCTGGGCGCGTTCGTCGGGCGCCTCGCCGATATGCCAGTCGCCGGTGCCCGCCGAATCGACCGACACGTGCGTGCTCAAACCCGCCTCGTCGACAAAACGCCGCATCACGGCTTCAGCCGTAGGCGAGCGGCAGATATTGCCAAGACAAACGAAGCAGACGGAAACCTTTTTCATCGTGTCGGGTGTGAGGCGGGAAGCGGCTTCAGGCGTGCCGCCCGGCGCAAACGAAGCGTCGATTATACAAAGTGTCGGCGATGTACGCTGGGCGTATCCCGCGTAATCAACGATACGTTTAGATCGCGCTCGTCTGCGGCGGCAACGGCGCCACGCTGCGCATGGCCTTGACGGGCGCCTTCACGTCGCCCGCATCGCCAACCAGGCCATACGACACAGTGCGCGCCAATTCGGCGCTCACTTGATCGGCTGCCAGCGGGAACTGCTGCTCGGCGGTATGCCAGGCGTGAGCCCACGCAATCGCCGCAAGCGGCACGATCAGCGCCAGCGGCCAATACACCACTATTTTCTTTCTCATGATGCGACTCTCTCTCGACTGTGGGGCGACACGTGCCAACGCACTATCGCCAGTCGAAATGATATAGACGATCGCAATCAGGAAAAACCCGGCAAAGACGAACACACTGTTGTCGCAGATTAAACAGTGCACGGTCTGTCGTTGACGAGAGCCCAGTCATCACGTCTTCCGCGTACGCCCCGTAGCGTCCAGATGCGTGTGCCGCGCAGCGTACAGCTCGCGGAACGTACGGCCGACCGGAGCCGGCATGTCACGCCCATCGGTCCAGCCACGCGCGAACGGCAGTTTGCGAATGAGCTGCGACTGGCCGCCCATGCGCTCCAGCACGCGCACGCCGAGCTTCGTGAGCAGCGCATACGCGCCCGGATGCAGGGCGAACCATCCCCAGACCGCCAGCGCCGCGCGTTCGCGCCATGGGCGCAGGCGCCGCTCGGTCTGCTTCTCGCGCAATTTGCGCAGCAGGTCCGAAAGCGGTATGCCCACCGGACAGACGCTGTTGCACTCGCCACAGAGCGTGGCGGCCTGCGGCAGATCGAGTGCCTTGTCGATGCCGACGTAGCTGGGCGTGAGCACCGACCCCATCGGCCCCGGATATACCCATCCGTACGCGTGTCCGCCCACCTTCTGATAGACGGGACAATGGTTCATGCACGCGCCGCAACGGATGCAGCGCAGCATCTCCTGGAACTCGCCGCCGATCAGGCCGGTGCGCCCACCGTCGACGAGCACGACATACATATGCTCGGGGCCGTCCTGATCCTGTGCGCCGCGGGGGCCCGTGAGCACGGAAAAGTAGTTCGAGGTGGCCTGCCCCGTAGCGGAGCGCGGCAGCAGGCGCATCGCGGTGGCGAGGTCCTCGAGCGTCGGCAGGACCTTTTCGATGCCGGTGACCGCCACATGCACGCGCGGCATCACGGTGCACATGCCCTCGTTGCCCTCGTTCGTCACGAGCACGACCGAGCCCGTCTCCGCGACAAGGAAGTTGCCGCCCGTCACGCCCATGTCCGCCGAAAGGAAATGCGGCCGCAGGACCTCGCGCGCCTCGCGCGTCATGTCGGGGATTTCGGTCAGGCGCGGCTTGTGGTGCGTCTTCGCGAACAGATCGGCGATCTCGTCCTTGTCCTTGTGGACGACGGGCGCAATGATGTGGCTCGGCGGCTCGTTATTGTTGATCTGCAGGATGTATTCGCCGAGATCCGTCTCGATGGATTGCACGCCCATCCCGGCAAGCACGGTATTGAGCTGCATCTCCTCGGAGACCATCGACTTCGTCTTGATGACCTTGCGCACCTCATGCTTGCGCGCGATCTCGGCGACGAGCTTCGCCGCATCGCGCGCCGTCTCGGCGAACAGGACCGTCACGCCGCGGCGCGCGGCCTCGGCCTCGAATTGCTCGATCCAGACGTCGAGATTCTCCAGCGCGCGATTGCGCCGCTCCTTGAGCGCGGCGCGCGTGGCCGGGAAATCGATCGCCGTGATCGCCTCTGCGCGAGCGGAGACGAACTTGGTCGAGAGCTTCTTGAGGTTTTGCTGAAGACGCTGATCGGCCAGCTTCTGGCCTGCGCGCGCCTTGAATTGCATCGATTGAACTTGCATGGCGTGGAATCGGGGCGTGTGTGCGTTCGTATGCGGTCGGATTCAGGCGAATTGCTGTGGCGTCATGGCGTGGACGCCTCGCCCGGTGAGCAAAATGCAGCCAGTTGGCCGCAACCAGACGGCGAGCGCGCGTCGCCTCAAACGTCGCCGGCCAGCACCTGGGCGACATGCAGCACGCGGGTGCTGGAATCGCCGGTGCGACGCAGACGCCCTTCGATGTTCAGCATGCAGCCGAGGTCGCCGAGCACCACGGCGCCCGCCCCGCTTGCCTGCACGTTCATGCATTTTTCGTCGGCGATCGCCGTGGAGATTGCGCCGTACTTGACCGCAAAGGTGCCGCCAAAGCCGCAACAGTGCTCGCAGTCCTTCATCTCCTGCACGGCCACGCCCCGCTGCGCGAGCAGCGCACGGGGCTGCGCCTTCACACCCAGCTCGCGCAGTCCCGCGCAGGAGTCGTGATAGGTTACCGGCCCGCGGAACTCGCCCTCGGGCAGCGTGACTTTCGCGACATTCACGAGGAAGTCCGTCAATTCGTAGACGCGCTCGCGCAGACGGCCGTAGCGCGCCATCAGTTCCGGATCATCGCGAAAGAGATCGCCGTAATGCACGCGGATCATGCCGCCACACGAGCCCGAAGGCACCACCACATAGTCGAATTGCTCGAATTCGCGCAGCGTCTTTTCCGCCAGGTCGCGCGCAAGCGCCCGTTCGCCCGAGTTATAGGCCGGTTGGCCGCAGCAGGTTTGCGCAGGCGGCACGTCCACCTCATAGCCGGCCTCCTCGAGCAACTTGAGCGCCGAAAAACCGATTTCGGGACGCATTGTGTCGATGAGGCAAGTGACGAACAAACCGACTCGCATGGGAACTCCTCGTGAAAACCGTCCCCGATTATCCGACGTTTCGCCGCCACCACCAACGCCGGACTGCACCAGGATGGACCGTCGGCCGCGCCAGACAGGCCTGCTAGCGCGGCCGCCACGCCGAGGCGCCATCCCGTCAGCCGCTGTCTTTTTTCACCATACGAGATACAATGCACGCTTCCGCGTCGCGTTTCCAATACGCGCCAAACGATTCTGCCCCCGGAATTTGCCCCCCATGACCGACACCAATCCGGATCCGAAGACCTCGATTCAGGTGATCGAGCGCATGATGCGCCTCCTCGACGCGCTCGCCGCGCACACCGATCCGGTCAGCCTGAAGGATCTCGCGCAACGCACCGAACTCCATCCTTCCACCGCACACCGCATTCTCAACGACATGGTGAGCTGCCGGCTCGTCGACCGCTCGGACCCCGGCACATACCGGCTCGGCATGCGGCTGCTGGAGCTCGGCAATCTCGTGAAGGCGCGCCTCTCGGTGCGCGACGCCGCGCTCACGCCCATGCGCGAGCTGCATCGCCTCACGGGCCAGACCGTGAACCTCTCCGTGCGCCAGGGCGACGAGATCGTCTATATCGAGCGCGCTTACTCGGAACGCTCCGGCATGCAAGTGGTGCGGGCAATCGGCGGCCGCGCGCCGCTGCACCTCACCTCGGTCGGCAAGCTCTTTCTTGCCGCCGACGAAGCGAATCGCGTACGCGCCTACGCCACCCGCACGGGCCTTTCGGGTCACACGCGCAACAGCATTACCGACCTTGGCCGGCTGGAGCGCGAACTCGCGCACGTGCGCCAGCAATCTTGCGCACGCGATAACGAAGAGCTGGAACTGGGCGTGCGCTGCATTGCAGCGGGCATCTACGACGATACCGGCAAGCTCGTCGCCGGACTTTCTCTCTCCGCGCCCGCCGACCGCCTTCAGGACTCGTGGCTCGGGCAACTGAGCAAGACGGCGCTCACGATTTCAGAGTCGCTCGGCTATCACCCGGAGCCCGCCGAAGGCAACGTGCAGACCGCCTGAGGCCGACGGTTGCGCGAACCGGCTTCGCACCCAAGCCGAAGTCCCTGAAGCGCCGGCAGGTCCGGCGCTTCTCTTCTTCATGCTTCTCACTCGACAAGCTCGGCAAGCTGGCGCTTGATGCCCGTGTCGATTTCGCGCGCCTCCTTCACCAGATTGACCTGCTTCGCGGTAAACGCCGTCTCCAGCAATGCGACGTCGATGCTGTAGCCCTGGCGGCCGCTCAACCACGCGAGGATGTCGCCGAGATGCCAGAGCGACGGATTGCCTTCGTGCACAGGCGGCGGAAAATCTACCGTGTGCGCGAGCATCAACTTGCGCATGTTCTGACGCGACATGCCTGTCATGTCCGCAACATCGGTCAAGCCGACCAGATCCGGCGCGGCCTCCACCAGACGCGCCCCGGGCGCCGCCTGCTTGACATTCTGCAACGCCGAGTAGATGGCCGACCACGCGCTCTCGCTCTCGCGTGCGAATGCCAGTGCGATGCGACCAGGCTGCCCTACGCCGATCGTGGCGTCGTCGCAGCCCGCTTGCGCCAGCCGCTCCACGAGGTCGTCGTGATCGCAGTCTTCCGGCGCGAGCTGATACTTGAGCGTGAATACATAGTTCATCAGTTACTCCTGCTGTTTGGCACTCGGTCGCCCGGGCGGCGCGTTCGCGCGCTGCACCGTGCAGTTGTCGACCACGCGCCTCAACAAATGCGCATGGTTGCCGGCGTTGCGCGGCGTGCTCCAGATGCTCGTGATGCAGAACTCTCCGCACCGGCAATCTGCCTGGTTGTACGGGCAGTACATCCTGCCCCACGCGTGGCCCTTGCCTTTACCTGGCTGAACTAACCAACCTCTGGATTCGGCATAAGCCAGCGCAGCCTCGACCTCTTTCTTGGGATGCGATCGTCTCATCGGCAAACTCAGTGTAGGGGCCGCCGCAGAAGTTGTCAATTGACAACCGACAAACTTGCGGCAGCCAAATCGCGCTATCCGGCCGGACAGCGCGTCTCGAACCACTGAAATTCTGCTGACGAAACCGATCGCCCAACAGCTAGCCTCATGGCGTAGGAAACGCCCATGCCGGCCCGAAAAGCAAACGCCCCGCAATTGCGGGGCGTTTGTACTGGCGAAGCCGAAAGCGACTTGACTGACCTGATATCAGGCCGGGCTTCGGGCCCGATCAGGTGCCCGGACCGCCAGCGTCCGCGCTCGTGATGCGCGGCTGCTGGTCGGCGCCGCCGTTATCGAGCCACGTGCGCACGCGGGTCGCATCGGCGAAACGCGAATACTTGCCGCTCGAATCGAGCAGCACCATGATCACCGGCCGGCCGTGGACCGTCGTCTGCATCACGAGGCACTCGCCCGCTTCGTTGATGAAGCCGGTCTTCTGCAGGCCGATGTCCCATGACGGATTGCGGATCAGCGCGTTCGTGCTGTTGTAGGCGAGATTGCGCTTGCCCGTGAACACGTCGTAGCTGCGATCGGTCGAGAACTGGCGGATCATCGGATACTGATAGGCCGCGTTCACCATCTTCACGAGGTCACGCGCAGTCGAGACGTTGTGGCTGGAGAGCCCCGTGGAATTCTCGAAGTGCGTGTCGGTCATGCCAAGCTGCTTCGCCTTGGCGTTCATGGCCGCGATGAACGCAGGACGGCCGCCCGGGTAGTAACGCGAAAGCGCCGCCGCCGCGCGGTTTTCCGACGCCATCAGCGCGATATGCAGCATGTCTTCGCGCGAGAGCACCGAGCCCACCGAGAGGCGCGAACCGGTGTTCTTCTCGTAATCGCGGTCTTCGTCGGTGACTTCGATCTGCTCGGTGAGCGGCGCCTTCGAATCGAGCACGACCATCGCGGTCATCAGCTTGGAGATCGAGGCGATCGGCACGACCGCATGCGAATTCTTGTCGAAGAGCGGCTCCAGCGAGTTCTGGTCCACCACGTAAGCAACACCCGAGCGCAGCATCAGCGAATCGGGCGTTTCATGCAGGCCGAACGCCTGGCCCACGGTCGGCTGACGCGGCTCGAACGCGACGCGGCGTACCGCCGTGTGGTGGCGGCCGTTCATCGTGTAGCTGACGCGGCGTTTCCTGGCTGTCGGGCGCGCATCGTCCGTCGCGGCGACGGTGCGGGTCGCACCCGATTTTTTGGCAACCTTCGCAGGCGCCTGCGCGCCGCTTGCGGCCTTTTTGGTCGTCTTTTTGGCCTTGGCCGGATTGGCCGCAGCGGTGTCCTGCGACGCAGCAAAAGCGCCCTCAGGCACTACGAGCGTCGCGCTGATGACCACGGAGACAGCGACCGACAGTGCGGTACTGACAACCGATGAGGGCACCAGTTTGAACGACAGGAGCTTGTCGGATTTCATTGGTGTTCTGGATGAAGCGGCGGGATCGTTCGCCAAGTGTAGTAAAACCACGAAAAATTCGCAAATTGAAGCACTTATGGCTACTCGTTAAACCGAAGTCTGGCTTTCAATTGAGTTGACCAATGCGCTTCGCACATTCGATGGAGAGAGACAATCGCCTGGGTGGCCCCACCCTGCTGCGCCTTGCGCTGGCAATGTTTGTTGATTGCCTACGCATTGACGGCGCGCGCCATGCAGAACTTGATGTGGGGGAAATACCGAGGACGATTCTCTGACGCCGGTGCCGCCGAACCACGCGACGGGCATTCGACAGCCATGGAGCTTTAACGTTCCATGACGAAATTTGGTGGACGCGCTCAGCGCAATCCTGCACCGGACTTCAACGAATCGTACGACGCACGCCACATCCGGCGCGCATCGTAAGACTGAATCTTGCCAGATCGAGCGCGGACACGCTTGATCTCGTCAGGGAAAGCCGCACAGCAAGTAGGATGCAGACACTATGCCGCAGTTCGGCGAGACGGCTGAGCACACGTTCATGCCGGGCGCATAAGCAGTTGTTTAATAATGCTTTCATGTAATTGTGCGTTGCACCAAAAGTTCTTGACTTTCGTTTTTGGCGACCTAAAATCGAGATCAATGTTGCGACGCACCAAAGCGCCGTGCAGATCACTCCGAGTCTTGCCACTTACTCCAGGCGACCCGCGAACGAGGCCGCCAAACATCCAGGAGCGTAAACATGAGTCTGCTGACCCCTGAGCAATTCGCCGCTGCCCAGAAAGCCAACCTCGAAACGCTGTTCGGTCTGACCGGCAAGGCGCTCGAAGGCGTGGAAAAGCTCGTCGAATTGAACCTTCAGGCCGTTCGCTCGAATCTGGCGGAATCGCAGGAACAGGCGCAGCGCGCACTGTCGGCAAAGGACGCGCAAGAGTTCTTCGCCCTGCAATCGAGCTTCGCTCAACCGCTCGCCGAAAAGCTGCTCTCGTACGGCCGCCACGTCTATGAAATCGCCTCGGCTACGCAAGCCGAGTTCGCCAAGGTTGCTGAAGCGCACTACGAAGAGCAAAACCGCAAGGTCCAGTCGCTCGTCGACAACGTCGCCAAGAACGCGCCGGCCGGTTCGGAAACCGCGGTCGCCGTGATCAAGTCGGCCATCAACGCTGCGAACACGACCTACGAAACGGTCCACAAGGCCACCAAGCAAGCCGTCGAAATCGCCGAAAGCAACTTCAACGCCGCGACCGCCGCGGCCAGCAAGGCTGCTGCGCAAGCTTCGCGTTCGGCTGCCGCCGCTACCGCCAAGAAGCCGGCCTGAACGTCGCGTATCGACCTGTGGCGCGCTGAAAGGCGCGCCCAGTGCCGGACCTGACGCTCCGGTCCGGCATGTCGCTTGCCCGGTCGCTGGAGGCCGGGAATTTTTTTCGCTCCTGCGCCTCTCGCAGGCAATCAAAGCGACCCACGGCATCGCTACCTCCCAAATGAAAACGGCGCACTCCTCGCGGAGTGCGCCGTTTCTTCATGCGCGCGGCAAACTTACTTCTTCTTTTGCGGCGGCAGGTCCGTGCAGACGCCTTCGTACAGCTCGGCAGCCATGCCCACCGACTCGCCCAGCGTCGGGTGCGGATGGATCGTCTTGCCGATGTCGGTCGCGTCCGCGCCCATTTCCACGGCGAGGCAGACTTCGCTGATGAGGTCGCCCGCATTCAGGCCGACGATGCCGCCACCGATCACGCGATGCGTCTCTTCGTCGAAGATCAGCTTGGTGAAGCCCTCGTCGCGGCCATTGGCGATCGCGCGGCCCGAAGCGGCCCACGGGAACACCGCCTTGCCGTACTTGATGCCTTCGGCCTTGCACTGCTCTTCGGTCTTGCCGGCCCACGCCACTTCCGGATCGGTATAAGCCACCGAAGGAATCTGCAGCGCGTCGAAGTACGCCTTCTCGCCGTGCGCCGCCTCGGCCGCCACGTGGCCTTCATGCACGGCCTTGTGCGCGAGCATCGGCTGGCCGACCACGTCGCCAATCGCGAAGATGTGCGGCACATTGGTGCGCATCTGCTTGTCGACTTCGATGAAGCCGCGATCCGTCACCGCCACGCCGGCCTTGTCCGCGCCGATCTTCTTGCCGTTGGGCGAGCGGCCCACGGCGACCAGCACGAGGTCGTAGCGCTGCGCTTCGGCCGGCGCCTTCTCGCCTTCGAAGGTGACGTAGATGCCGTCGTCCTTCGCCTCGGCCTTCGTGGTCTTGGTCTTGAGCATGACGTTCGCGAAGCGCTTCGCGTTGTACTTCTCCCAGACCTTCACGAGATCGCGGTCGGCGCCGGCCATCAGGCCGTCGAGCATTTCCACGACGTCGATCTGCGCGCCGAGCGTCGCGTAGACCGTCGCCATTTCCAGGCCGATAATGCCGCCGCCGATCACCAGCATCTTCTGCGGGATCTGGCGCAGTTCAAGCGCGCCGGTCGAGTCGACCACGCGCGGATCTTCGGGCATGAACGGCAGCTTCACGGCCTGCGAGCCGGCAGCGATGATCGCCTGCTTGAAACGAACGATCTTCTTGCCGCCCTCGCCTGCCACTTCCATGTGGTGCGGATCGAGGAACGTGCCAAGGCCGGTCACGACTTCGACCTTGCGCGCCTTCGCCATGCCGGCGAGGCCGCCCGTGAGCTTCTTGACGACGCCCGACTTGAAGTCGCGCAGCTTGTCGAGGTCGATCTGCGGCTTGCCGAACGTGATGCCGTGCGAGCCGAGCGCTTCGGCTTCGTCGATCACGAGCGCCGTGTGCAGCAGCGCCTTCGACGGAATGCAGCCAACGTTCAGGCACACGCCGCCGAGCGTCGAATAGCGCTCGACCAGCACGGTCTTCATGCCGAGGTCGGCGGAGCGGAACGCCGCCGAATAGCCGCCGGGGCCGGCGCCGAGCACGAGCATGTCGCATTCGACATCGGCGCTGCCGCCAAAGCTGCCGGCTTGCGGCGCGGCGGTTTTTGAAACTTCGGCGGCCTTCGGCGCTTCAGCGGCCTTGGGTGCCTCGGCCTTCGGTGCCGCAGCCGGAGCCGCCGCGCCTTCCGAAGCCTCGACCAGCGCGATCACCGTGCCTTGCGACGCCTTGTCGCCCGCCTTGATCTTCACTTCCTTGACCGTGCCCGCGACATCGCTGGGCACTTCCATCGTGGCCTTGTCCGACTCGAGCGAGAGCAGCGTCTGCTCTTTTTCGATGACGTCGCCGGCCTTGATGTTGACTTCGATGACGTCGATGTCCTTGAAGTCGCCGATATCCGGCACTTTCACTTCGACGAGACTCATGGTGTCCCCTTATGGAACGACCGGCCGCGCCCACGGCGACGCGCACCCGTTGGTGCGGCGCCGCGGCGCGAGCCGGTCGAAGCGGTTTTACAGAATCACGCGGCGGAAATCGCCGAGGATCGAAGCGAGGTACGCGTTGAAGCGCGCGGCAGCGGCGCCGTCGATCACGCGGTGGTCGTACGAGAGCGAAAGCGGCAGCGTGAGGCGCGGCACGAACTGCTTGCCGTCCCACACCGGCTTCATGGCGCTCTTCGAGAGGCCGAGGATCGCCACTTCGGGCGCGTTGATGATCGGCGTGAAGTGCGTGCCGCCGATGCCGCCGAGCGACGAGATCGAGAAGCAGCCGCCTTGCATCTGGTCGGGCTTGAGCTTGCCTTCGCGCGCGAGCTTCGAGAGCTCGGCCATTTCCTTCGCGATGTCGACGAGGCCCTTCTTGTCCGCGTCGCGGATCACCGGCACGACGAGGCCATTCGGCGTGTCAGCGGCAAAACCGATGTGGTAGTACTGCTTGAAGACGAGATTGTCGCCGTCGAGGCTCGCGTTGAACGCCGGGAACTTCTTCAGCGCCGCGACGCAGGCCTTGATGACGAACGCGAGCATCGTGAACTTCACGCCCGACTTCTCGTTTTCCTTGTTCAGCTGCACGCGCAGCGCTTCGAGGTCGGTGATGTCCGCTTCGTCGTTGTTCGTGACGTGCGGGATCATGACCCAGTTGCGGTGCAGGTTCGCGCCGGAAATCTTCTTGATGCGCGAAAGCGGCTGCGTATCGATCGGGCCGAACTTCGTGAAGTCGACCTTCGGCCACGGCAGCAGGTTCAGACCCGCCCCGCCGCCGGCAGGCGCCGCGGCAGCAGCCGGCGCTGCCAGCGCGCCCGTCATCACGCCCTTCACGAACGCGGTGACGTCGTCCTGGGTGATGCGGCCCTTGGGACCCGTGCCCGTGACGCGGCCGACGTCCACGCCCAGATCGCGCGCGAACTTGCGCACGGACGGCGATGCGTGGCTCGGACGGCGCGTGCCGCCTTCGCCTGCTGGGATGATCGGCGCCTGCGCGAGCGCCGACGGTGCGGCGGGTGCGGGCTTGGCCGCGGCGGGCGCGGGGGCGTCCGACGGCTCTTCGATATGCTTCGCAGCCGGAGCGGCGGCCGTCGCCGCTGCGCCCTCTGCTTCGACGATGACGATCTCCGTGCCTTCCGACACGTTGTCGCCCACCTTCACTTTGATTTCCTTGACGACGCCGGCCACCGGGCTCGGCACGTCCATGGTCGCCTTGTCCGACTCGAGCGTGACGAGCGACTGCTCCTTCTCGACCCGGTCGCCGACCTTCACGCCGATCTCGATGACCGGCACGTCCTTGTAGTCGCCGATGTCGGGGACCTTGACGCTTTGCACGCCACCGCTTGCGGCAGGCGCTGCCGCTGCAGCAGGCGCGGCGGCGGCCGGCGCAGCAGCGGGTGCGGGAGCCGCAGCAGGTGCCGCGGCAGGCGCAGCAGCCGGCGCCGCGGCCGCACCCGCGCCGTCCAGCACGAGCACGAGCGAGCCTTCCGACACGTTGTCGCCCACCTTGACCTTCACTTCCTTGACCGTGCCCGACGCGGGGCTCGGCACATCCATCGTCGCCTTATCCGATTCCAGCGTGATGAGCGACTGCTCTTTTTCGACGGTATCGCCCGCCTTCACCAGCACCTCGATCACAGGAATGTCCTTGTAATCGCCGATGTCCGGCACTTTGACTTCGATCGCTTGACTCATTGTTAGTGTCTCCGGGGCCGCATACGACGCGCCTCCCCGCTTCGGGGAGGCGCTCATGCCATGCACAGGGGGATGATGCGTTAGACGGTCATCGGGTTGGGTTTGGACGGGTCGAGCTTGTACTTCGCAATGGCGTCAGCCACCACCTTGCGCTCGATCTTGCCTTCGTCCGCGAGCGCGTTGAGCGCCGCGACCGTCGTCCAGTAACGATCGACTTCGAAGAAGTGACGCAGGTTTTCACGCGTGTCCGAACGGCCGAAACCGTCGGTGCCGAGCACCACGAACTTGCGCGGAACGAGGCCGCGGATCTGGTCGACGAGTGCGCGCACATAGTCGGTCGATGCAATGACCGGACCTTCCGTGCCCTTGAGCAGCTTCTCGACGTGCGACTCGCGACGCGGCTCGCTCGGGTGCAGCAGGTTCCAGCGCTCGACTTCGTGGCCTTCGCGAGCCAGTTCCGTGAAGCTCGGCACGCTCCAGAGGTCGGCTTCGACGCCCCAGTCGTTCTTGAGCAGGTCGGCGGCGGCGATCACTTCGTTGAAGATCGTGCCCGCGCCCATCAGTTGCACGCGCGGGCCCTTGGCCTTCGCGTCGCCCTTACGGAACGAGTACATGCCCTTGAGGATGTCGGCTGCCACGTGCTCGCCCTGCGGGATCGCCGGATGCTCGTAGTTCTCGTTCATCACGGTGATGTAATAGAACACGTCTTCCTGATCCTGCACCATGCGGCGCAGGCCGTCCTGCATGATCACGGCCAGTTCGTAGCCGAAGGTCGGGTCATAGGTCACGCAGTTCGGCACCGAAGCGGCCCACAGGAGCGAGTGGCCGTCTTCGTGCTGCAGGCCTTCGCCGTTGAGCGTCGTGCGGCCCGCGGTGCCGCCCAGCAGGAAGCCGCGCGAGCGCATGTCGCCGGCCGCCCACACGAGGTCGCCGATACGCTGGAGGCCGAACATCGAGTAGAAGATGTAGAACGGCACCATGATCTCGCCGTGCGTCGAGTACGACGTCGCTGCCGCGATCCAGTCGCACATGCCGCCGGCTTCGTTGATGCCTTCCTGCAGGATCTGGCCAGTCTGCGATTCCTTGTAGAACATCAGCTGGTCGGAGTCTTCCGGCACGTACTTCTGGCCTTCCTGGTTCCAGATACCGATCTGGCGGAACAGGCCTTCCATGCCGAAGGTACGCGACTCGTCCGGCACGATCGGCACGACGCGCTTGCCGAGCGCCTTGTCCTTGAGCAGGATGTTCAGGATCCGCACGAACGCCATGGTCGTCGAAATCTCGCGGCCTTCGCCCGTGCCCTTCAGGAGCGGGTCGAACGCTTCGAGCGCCGGCACCGGCAGCGACTCGGCCTTCTGGCGACGAGCCGGCAGGTAGCCGCCGAGGTCCATGCGCTTCTGGCGCATGTACTCGAGCTCCTTCGAGCCTTCCTCGAACTTCAGATACGGCACGTCGACAATCTGCTCGTCCGTGATCGGCAGGCGGAACTGGTCGCGGAACTTCTTGAGCTGATCCACCTGCATCTTCTTCTGCTGGTGGGTGATGTTCATGGCCTGGCCGGCCTCGCCCATGCCGTAGCCCTTGATCGTCTTCGCGAGAATCAGGGTCGGCTGGCCCTTGGCGTGCTGGGCCTGATGGAATGCCGCGTAGATCTTGTGCGGGTCGTGGCCGCCGCGGTTCAGGTTCCAGATGTCGTCGTCGGACCAGTCGGCAACCAGCGCCTTCAGCTCAGGCGTGTTGAAGAAGTGCTCGCGCACGAACGCGCCCGACTCCGACTTGTAGGTCTGGTACTCGCCGTCCACCACTTCCATCATGCGGCGCATCAGCGCGCCCGTCTTGTCGCGTGCGAAGAGAGCATCCCAGCGGCTGCCCCAGATGACCTTGATGACGTTCCAGCCCGCGCCGCGGAACTCGCTTTCGAGCTCCTGAATGATCTTGCCGTTGCCGCGCACCGGGCCGTCCAGACGCTGCAGGTTGCAGTTGATGACGAACACGAGGTTGTCCAGACGCTCGCGGCCGGCCATGCCGATCGCGCCGAGCGATTCCGGCTCGTCCGTCTCGCCGTCGCCGAGGAAGGCCCAGACCTTGCGGCCTTCGGTCTTCGCGATGCCGCGCGCCTGCATGTACTTCATGAAGCGCGCCTGGTAGATCGCCATGATCGGGCCGAGACCCATCGAGACGGTCGGGAACTGCCAGAAGTCCGGCATCAGCCACGGGTGCGGATACGACGAGATGCCCTGGCCGCCCACTTCCTGACGGAAATTGTCGAGCTGGTTATCCGAGAGGCGGCCGAGCAGGAACGCGCGCGAGTAGACGCCCGGCGACGAGTGGCCCTGCACGAACACGAGGTCGCCGCCATGCTCGGCGGAGGGTGCGTGCCAGAAGTGGTTGTAGCCGACGTCGTAGAGCGTGGCGGCCGAAGCGAACGAGGCGATGTGGCCGCCCACGTTGGTGTGCTTGCCCGCGCGCAGGACCATCGCCATGGCGTTCCAGCGCGTGTACGAGCGAATGCGGTGCTCGATGTCCTGATCGCCGGGGTTCTTGGCCTGGTTGGCGACAGGAATCGTGTTGATGTACGGGGTGTTCGCCGAGAACGGCAGATGCTCGCCATGCACGCGGGCGAACTCGATCTGCTTCTCGATCAAATAGTGTGCGCGATCGGGGCCGACCGTCGAGATGACGCCGTCCAGCGCCTCGAGCCATTCGGCGGTTTCCTGAGGATCTTCGTCCTTCTCGGCGGCAACGTATTTCAGGACTTCGTCGGGTACAGCGGACATACTCGTCTCCTGGATGTAGGGGAACGCTGTTGATCGGACCATGCGGATGACGACCCTTGCGACGTGACCGGGCCGACCGCAGCAGCTTTGCGGGCGATTGTAATGACCGCCTCTTGCTTCACGCAAGGAATTTTTCGAATCGCGAGATGGATTTTTATAATGTGAAAAATTGCTGCAGTGCACGCTTAATCGTTCGCGCCCCTGCGCCGATATCGGCCAGTTTGCACCCGTTTATCGGCGATTTACCGCTTTTTTCACGGCGTTCCCGGCTCTTTCGCTGAGCTACAATCCTTGCCATGTTGACCGAACGGCTTTTCGCACGCTCGGCGCGACCGCCCGGCTCGCCCGGCGAGTCCTCGCCGTCCCGCTGGCACCACGGACCCTGGTGGTCGAATTCCTATTTGCTGACGCCGCTCCTGTCGATCCTCGTCTTCCTGATCGTCATGAGCCTGATCTTGTGGAGCCTGAACCGCCGCGAGCAGCAGCAGCAGGAAGACACGCTCTATCGCAACGTGGCCTGGGCGCAGCAGCAGATCCGCCTGTCCATGACGGGCGCGCAGGAGCAATTGCAGGCGCTCGCGCGCGACCTCGTTGCAGGCCACGCCGACCCGCAGTACTTCCAGACGTCCACCACGGACATCATGCAGGGTCATCCCGAGATCCTCTATCTGAACTGGTACACGAGCCAGCAGGAGCCTCGCTGGCCCAACACGGCCATGCCGGTCTTCGGCCAGCGCCTTGCCAAGCCCAACGACGCGCAGATGGACGAGGCCGTGAAGGCGGCCTTCGCCGAAGCGCGCTCGTCGCGCCGTCAGGTCTACTCGCCGCTCATCTACGACGACGTCGGCAACGGCTACATCACCTTGCAGACGCCGGTGTACCGCGACCGCGATTTCCTCGGCACGATCGCGGCCGTGTTCTCGGTCGAAGGGATCCTGAAGCACGACATCCCGCCCGAGCTGTCCGCCAAGTACAAGATCTCGATCCTCGACGCCAACAACCGCGAGCTCGCCACCACCTCGACGCGCCCGCGCCTGCCGCACGACGTCTACTACGACCTGCCGCTCGACCCGCCCGGCCAGGGCGTCTCGGTGCGCGTGTACTCGTTCCCGCAGATGACCAACTTCACGAACAATACGCTCGTGTGGCTGGTCGCGGGTCTATCGTGCTTCGTGCTGTGGAGCCTGTGGAGTCTATGGAAGCACACGCGCCAGCGCTTCGAGGCACAGCAGGCCTTGTACGCGGAAGCGTTCTTCCGGCGCGCGATGGAAAATTCGGTGCTGATCGGCATGCGCGTGCTCGACATGCACGGCCGCATCACGCACGTGAACCCGGCGTTCTGCCGCATGACCGGCTGGGATGAGAGCGATTTGGTGGGCAAGCACGCGCCGTTCCCCTATTGGCCGCGCGACGCCTACCCCGAAATGCAGCGCCAGCTCGACATGACGCTGCGCGGCAAGGCGCCTTCGTCGGGCTTCGAGTTGCGCGTGCGCCGCAAGGACGGCTCGCAGTTCCACGCGCGGCTCTATGTCTCGCCGCTCATCGACAGCTCGGGCCGCCAGACCGGCTGGATGTCGTCGATGACCGACATCACCGAGCCCAAGCGGGCGCGCGAAGAGCTCGCCGCCGCGCACGAGCGCTTCACCACGGTGCTCGAGAGCCTCGACGCCGCCGTCTCGGTGCTCGCCGCCGACGAAGCCGAGCTGCTGTTTGCCAACCGCTACTACCGCCACCTGTTCGGCATCCGTCCGGACGGCCATCTGGAACTGGCCGGCGGCGGCGGCTTCGATTCGGCGGCCGCCTCGTCGGATTCGATCGACATGGTGGACGCCTACGCCGGCCTGCCCGCCACCGCGCTCACCGAGAGCGCCGCCGACGCGCAGGAAGTCTACGTCGAGAGCATCCAGAAGTGGTTCGAGGTGCGGCGCCAGTACATCCAGTGGGTCGACGGCCACCTCGCGCAGATGCAGATCGCGACCGACATCACCACGCGCAAGCAAGCCCAGGAACTGGCCCGCCAGCAGGACGAGAAGCTGCAGTTCACGAGCCGCCTCATGACGATGGGCGAAATGGCCTCGTCGCTCGCGCACGAGCTGAATCAGCCGCTCGCCGCGATCAACAACTACGCCTCGGGCACCGTCGCGCTCGTGAAATCGGGACGCGCCGCGCCCGACAACCTCTTGCCCGTGCTCGAAAAGACCGCGCAGCAGGCGGTGCGCGCGGGCATGATCATCAAGCGCATCCGCGAGTTCGTGAAGCGCAGCGAGCCCAAGCGCCAGGCCACCCGCGTGGCCGACATCGTCGCCGACGCCGTGGGCCTCGCCGAGATCGAGGCGCGCAAGCGCCGCATCCGCATCGTGACCGACATGCGCTCGCGCATGCCCGTGATCTACGTCGATCCGGTGCTGATCGAGCAGGTGCTCGTCAATCTGCTGAAGAACGCCGCCGAAGCCATGGCCGATGCGCGCCCGAATCTGGTCGACCCCGTGATCCGCGTGATCGTGAAGCGCGAAGGCGGCAACGTCTGCATCAGCGTGGTGGACCAGGGCCCGGGCGTGGACGAAGCCACCGCCGAGCGCCTCTTCGAACCTTTCTACAGCACCAAGTCCGATGGCATGGGCATGGGGCTGAACATTTGCCGCTCGATCATCGAATCGCATCGCGGGCGCCTCTGGGTGGTCAACAACGTCGAAGCAGACGGCCACATCAGCGGTGCCACGTTCCATTGCAGTCTGCCCATCGGCGAATCGGATCATCCCTCGCGCGACGGATCCGACGAACCGACTCCACAAACCGTTACGGGAGAGCCATGAACAGCCCAGTCACCACTCAGGAAACCGTCTTTGTTGTCGACGACGATGAGGCCGTAAGAGATTCCCTGCGCTGGCTGCTTGAAGCGAATGGCTACCGCGTGCAGTGCTTCACGAGCGCGGAAGAATTCCTCGAGGGATACCAGCCGGCCCAGCAGGCCGGACAGATCGCCTGCCTGATTCTGGACGTGCGCATGCAGGGCATGAGCGGACTCGAGCTGCAGGAGCGCCTGATCGCCGACAACGCCTCGCTGCCGATCATCTTCGTGACCGGCCACGGCGACGTGCCGATGGCCGTCTCCACCATGAAGAAGGGCGCGATGGACTTCATCGAGAAGCCGTTCGACGAAGCCGAACTGCGCAAGCTCGTCGAGCGCATGCTCGACAAGGCCCGCAGCGAGAGCACCAACGTGCAGCAGCAGCGCGCCGCCGCCGAGCGCCTCGGCAAGCTCACGGCGCGCGAGCATCAGGTGCTCGAGCGCATCATCGCGGGCCGCCTGAACAAGCAGATCGCCGACGACCTGGGCATCAGCATCAAGACCGTGGAAGCGCACCGCGCGAACATCATGGAAAAGCTGAACGTAAACACGGTCGCCGACCTGCTGCGTCTCGCGCTCTCCAACAAGCCGCAACAGGCGCAGCAGCCGCAGTAAGGCTGCCTGCCGGCGCGGGCCGGCACGAAAAGGGAACGGCGCACCCGGCGCATGGCCGTATTGGCGCATGGGCGCGGCGCCTTCCCTACCACATTCCCACCGTTTCATCCTGCCTCGTCCGGCCGGCGTATCGCCTGGCCGCGACAGTTCGCGCGCGCCGCGCGGGTATAATGTCGGCCTTCGCAGCCGGCGCCCGCTTCAACCGATAGTCCCGACGCACGAGCGACGGCCTGCCCGCCGCGCTCCGGCATGCATCTCCGCATTGCCCACTCTCGAACTCGACCGACCATGACAGCCACCCTCATCGACGGCCTCGCCCTCTCCAAGAAACTGCGCGCCGACGTCGCCACGCGCGCCGCCGCCCTCACCGCCCGCGGCCATCAGCCCGGCCTCGCGGTCGTGCTGGTCGGCGACAATCCGGCGAGCGAAGTCTATGTGCGCAACAAGGTGAAAGCCTGCGAGGACAACGGCCTCTATTCGTCGTATGACCGCTATGCCGAGTCGCTTTCCGAAGCCAATCTGCTCAAGCGCATCGACGAGCTGAACCGCGATCCGAAGATTCACGGCATCCTCGTGCAATTGCCGCTGCCGAAGCACATCGACAGCCACAAGGTGATCGAGGCCATCGTGCCGGAAAAGGACGTCGATGGCTTTCACGTGGCCAACGCCGGCGCGCTCATGACGGGCCGGCCGCTGTTCCGCCCCTGCACGCCCTACGGCGTGATGAAGATGTTCGAGGAATACAAGATTCCGCTCGAGGGCGCCAGCGCCGTGGTGATCGGCCGCTCGAACATCGTCGGCAAGCCGATGGCGCTGCTGCTGCTCGAAAAGGGCGCCACGGTCACGATCTGCCACAGCAAGACGCGCGACCTCGCGAAGCTCACGCGCGAGGCCGACATCGTGGTGGCCGCCGTGGGCAAGCGCAACGTGCTGACCGCCGACATGATCAAGCCGGGCGCGACCGTGATCGACGTGGGCATGAATCGCGACGACCACGGCAAGCTCTGCGGCGACGTCGATTTCGCGGGCCTGCAGGACGTGGCCGGCTTCATCACGCCGGTGCCGGGCGGCGTCGGACCGATGACCATCACGATGCTGCTCGTGAACACGATCGAGGCGGCGGAGCGCGCGGCCGGCGTCTGAGCGCTCGGCAAGCCAGGCCGGCGCAATCGAGCACAATCCGGCACACTCGCGAAGCCGTCGCAAAGCGGCCCGGCGCCAGGCGCGCGGGCCGCTTTTTTTCGTGCGCGCATGGGCGACGCCCACGCCGCCACGCCGCGATTGCGCCGCCGCAGCCGGACTTCTGTTAATTTGCTCGGATGCACCGGTTGGAAAGTGCGCACCGCGCCCCAATAACCGGCATATCGGGGTGCGCGCAGGTGCGTGGCGCCCCGGCTCACCTCACAGCGAATCAACCGCGACAGAAGGAACAGGACGCATCATGGCAACTACTCCCTCCGACAATCCGCTGCTCGATTTCACCGGCCTGCCGCGCTTCGGCGAGATCCGTCCCGAACACGTGACGCCCGCGCTCGATGTGCTGCTCGCGAACGCGGACGCCGCCGTCGATCGCGCGGCCCAGCCGATGACGCCCTCGCAGTGGAGCGACGTAGTCGAGCCGCTCGAGCGCGCCACCGAACCGCTCTCGCGCGCCTGGGGCGTGATCGGCCACCTGAATGCCGTCGCCGACACGCCGGAGCTGCGCGCCGTCTACGGCGAGAACCTGCCGCGCGTGACCGAGTTCTGGTCGAGCGTCGGCCAGAATCTCGCGCTCTACGAGAAGTACAAGGCCATCACGAACCACAACTCGTTCGAGCTGCTCTCAGGCGAGCGCAAGAAGATCCTCGATAACGCGCTGCGCGACTTCCGCCTCTCTGGCGCGGAGCTGCCCGAGGACCAGAAGCCGCGTTTCGCCGAATTGCAGGAGCGCCAGGCCGCGCTCTCGAAGGCGTTCTCCGACCACGTGCTCGACGCGACCAACGCCTACGCGTTCTACGCGACGAACGAAAGCGAGCTCGCGGGCCTGCCCGCCGACGTGGTCGCCGCCGCGCGCGAAGCCGCCGAGCGCGAGAACAAGGAAGGCTGGAAGTTCACGCTGCATTTCCCCTCGTATTTCCCGGTGCTGCAATACTCGGAAAACCGCGCGATGCGCGAAACGATGTATCGCGCCTACGTCACGCGCGCGTCGGAGCTCGGGCCCGAATACGGCGGCGGCAAGCCCGACTGGGACAACACCGCAATCGTCGACGACGAGCTCAAGCTGCGCGCCGAAGAAGCGAAGATGCTCGGCTACAACAACTTCGCTGAAGTCTCGCTCACGCCGAAGATGGCCGAGTCGCCCGCCCAGGTCATGAGCTTCCTCGAAGACCTCGCCACGCGCGCGCGTCCGCACGCCGAAAAGGACTGGCAGGAACTGCGCGAATTCGCCGCCAGCGAGCTCGGCCTCACGCAGATCGAGCCGTGGGACATGGCCTTCGCGGCGGAGCGCCTGCGCCAGAAGCGCTACTCGTTCTCGGAGAACGAGGTCAAGCAATACTTCCCCGAAGACTTCGTGCTCAAGGGCCTCTTCAAGGTCACCGAGACGCTGTTCGGCGTGCGCATCCGCGACGACAACGCCGCCGTCTGGCATCCGGACGTGCGCTTTTTCCGTGTCGAGAACGCGGACGGCACGCTGGTCGCGCAGTTCTATCTCGACCTTTACGCACGCGAGGGCAAGCGCGGTGGCGCATGGATGGACGACGCGCGCTCGCGCCGCAAGCTCGACGGCAGTAACGTGCAGACGCCGGTCGCCTATCTCACCTGCAACTTCTCGGCGCCGGTGGGCGGCCGTCCCGCATGCTTCACGCACGATGAAGTCATCACGCTCTTCCACGAGTTCGGCCACGGCCTGCATCACATGCTCACGCGGGTGGACGAGCTCTCGGTCTCGGGCATCAACGGCGTGGAGTGGGACGCGGTGGAGCTGCCCTCGCAGTTCATGGAGAACTTCTGCTGGGAGTGGGACGTCCTCACCGAGATGACCTCGCACGTCGAAACGGCCAAGCCGCTGCCGCGCGAACTGTTCGACAAGATGCTCGCCGCGAAGAATTTCCAGAGCGGCCTCGGCACCCTGCGCCAGATCGTGTTCTCGATGTTCGACATGGCGCTGCACGTGGACTTCGACGCCTCGAAGGGCAAGACCGTGAACGAGCTCGCACGCGAAATCAACGCGCGCTATCACGTCATTCCGCAAGCGCCGTTCTCGCGCTGGCCGAACACGTTCAGCCACATCTTCGCGGGCGGCTACGCGGCGGGCTACTACAGCTACAAGTGGGCCGAAGTGCTGTCCGCCGACGCTTACGCGGCGTTCGAAGAAGCGGCGCAGGAAGCGAAGTCGAGCGTGCTCGACGCAGCCACGGGCACGCGCTATCGCCAGGAGATTCTGGAAGTGGGCGGCAGCCGCCCGGCGATGGACTCGTTCAAGGCGTTCCGCGGGCGCGAGCCGAGCATCGATGCGCTGCTGCGCCATAACGGCATGGAGCAGCCGCCGGCGCAACACTAAACGCACTGGCCACTGCTGCGCCAAGGCACGAAAAACCGCGCACGGGGATCTGTCCCGTGCGCGGTTTTTTATCGCCTGTCGTTTGGTGGAGCGTCTAGCGGTTCAGCTTGAAATCGACGCTCCCGGGCCGACCTTCGAGCGCAAGCGTTGCGCGCTGCGCGGGCTGACGGCTCACCACGCTGCCCCGGCTCACCACGGCGAGGCGCGCCGCGCGCAGGCGAATAGCCTCGATGGCATCGCGCGCGTCGAGCACCACGAGATTCGCCGCGCTGCCCGGCGCAATGCCATAGCCTTCGAGGCCGAGAATCTTCGCGGGATTGACCGTGACCGCATCGAAGCATGCGCGCGACGCCTCCACGCCCGTCATTTGCGCGACGTGCAGCCCCATCTGCGCGACTTCGAGCATGTCGCCCGAGCCGAAGCTGTACCACGGGTCCATCACGCAGTCGTGGCCAAACGCGACGTTGATGCCTGCCGCCATCAGCTCGGGCACGCGCGTCATGCCGCGCCGCTTGGGATAGGTATCGGAGCGGCCCTGCAGCGTGATGTTGATGAGCGGATTCGCGATCGCCGCCACGCCCGACTCGCGCATCAGCGGGATCAGCTTGCTCACGTAGTAGTTGTCCATCGAGTGCATCGACGTGAGATGCGAGCCGGTCACGCGGCCATGCAAGCCGAGGCGATGCGTTTGCGCGGCAAGCGTTTCGATGTGGCGCGAGAGCGGATCGTCGGACTCGTCGCAATGCATGTCCACGCGCAGGCCCTTTTCCGCCGCGAATTCGCAGAGCAGGCGCACCGACTCCGCGCCGTCAGCCATGGTGCGCTCGAAGTGCGGGATGCCGCCCACCACATCCACACCCATGGCGATGGCGCGCTTGAGATTGTCGAACGCGCCGGGGCTGCGCAAGAGGCCGTCCTGCGGAAAGGCCACGAGTTGCAGGTCGAGGTACGGCGCCACGCGGCGCTTCACTTCGAGCAACGCTTCGACGGCGAGCAAACGCGCGTCGCAAACATCGACGTGTGAGCGGATCGCCAGCAGCCCGCGCGCGACGGCCCAGTCGCAGTACTGCAGCGCGCGCTCGACGAGCGCCTCCTGCGTGAGGTGTGGCTTGAGCTCGCCCCACAGCGCGATGCCCTCCAGCAGCGTACCCGACGCGTTCACGCGCGGCAGGCCCCAGGACAGCGTGGCGTCCATGTGAAAGTGAGCGTCGACGAAAGGCGCGCTGACGAGCGCACCGGCCGCGTCGATCTCCTCGCGCGCCTGCGCCGCGAGATGCGGCTCGACGGCGGCAATGCGCCCCGCCTCGATGCCGATATCGACCGTGGGATGCCCGGCAGGATGCGCATGTGCAAGCACGGCGCGGCGAATGATCAGGTCCATGGATGGCTCCTCGATGGCGTCTTCTTCTCTCGCGAAACGATGTTGCGCGTCTTTGCATCGCGCTGCGATTCCGACTTGATTCTATCGGCGCCTGAAATGGCCTGCCAACACGAAGCCGCCCGCGCCGTGCAAGCGGCGACCGAACGCGCATCGCAGACGCATTGCACGCCGATCGCGCGCGAGTCACGCCCCGGCTTCGCGGTCGTCGTCTTCGGGATCGTCGTCGAATAGCGCGAACTGGCCGCGCAGCGCGGGATTGTCCTCCTCGAGCCGCACGCCCGCGCCCAGCAGCCGCACACCGAGCTTGCGCCGCGCGAGCCCCTTTTCGAGCAGCGCGAGCAGCGTGGGCAGATCGGTGGCATCGGCCACGCACTCGACCGTCGTGCGCTGAAAATTCGCGAAGCGGATCTTCACGAAGAGCTTGCGCACGGCGTGCGCGCAGCCGGCGCGCTCGATGCGCGCGTCGAGTTGCACGGCAAGGCGCTTGAGCTCCTCGCTACACGCTTCGAGCGTCAGCAGATCGCTCACGTAAGTCGTCTCGACGCTCACCGACTTGCGCTCCTGATCCGCGCGCACGGGCCGCTCGTCGATGCCGCGCGCGAGCTCGTAGAGCCGCTTGCCGAACACGCCGAAATGCCGGTGCAGATCGAACAACGACCATGTGCGCAACTGCGCGCAGGTCGATAGCCCGAGGCTCTCCAGCTTCGCCGCCGTGACCTTGCCGACGCCGTGAATCTTGCGCACGGGCAGCGCCGCGACAAACGCGTCGACCTCATGCGGACGCACGACGAAGAGCCCATCGGGCTTGTTCCAGTCGGAAGCGATCTTGGCGACGAACTTGTTGGGCGCGACGCCCGCCGACACCGTCACGCCCACGGTCTCACGCACGCGCTCGCGAATCTCGTTCGCGATCAGCGTGGCGCTGCCTTTGCAGCGCGTGGTGCGCGAGACGTCGAGATAGGCCTCGTCGAGCGAGAGTGGCTCCACGTCCGCCGTGTAGTCGCGATAGATCGCCATGATCTGCCGCGAGGCGATGCGGTACTTCTCCATCGCCGTGGGCAGGATCAGCAGCTCGGGGCATTTGCGCATGGCAAGCGCCGACGACATGGCCGAATGCACGCCAAAGCGGCGCGCCTCGTAATTGCAGGTCGCAATCACGCCGCGCTGGTCGGGCCGCCCGCCCACCGCGATCGGACGCCCGCGCAGCGTGGGGTCGTCGCGCATTTCGACCGATGCGTAAAAGCAGTCGCAATCGCAATGGATGATCTTGCGAGCGAAGCCGGCAACCGCGGGCGTTTGAGGCTCGGGCGACACCGGCGGCGAGAGATCGGAAGAAGGCGTGTTCAAAGTACTGATACTGTACAAAAACACAGTGCCATTTTCAAGAAAACTGTCCGTGGTCGCCCGCCTTGCCGTACTGCGGGACTCGGGCGGGACCGTACCTGTACAGCGGCGCTGGCATGCCTATACTCGTCCGATCAATTCAACCAATGGCGGGACGCGCGATGAAGACGATCGGTGTGATTGGCGGGATGAGCTGGGAGTCGTCGGCGGAGTATTACCGGCTGCTGAACCGCTACGCGAAGGCACGGCTCGGCGGCCACCACAATGCACGCAGCCTGATGACGACGGTCGATTTCGCCGAGGTGGAAGCCTTGCAGCGCGCGGGCGACTGGGACGCGCTCGGCGTGCAGATGGCGCAGGCGGCCGCGCAACTGGAGCGAGGCGGCGCCGATCTCGTGCTGCTGGCGACGAACACGATGCATCGCGTGTGCGCGTCGATCGAGGCGGCCATTTCGATTCCGTTTCTGCATATCGCCGATCCGACCGGCGCGGCGTTGAAAGCGGCAGGCGTGACACGAGTGGGCCTGCTCGGCACGCGCTACACCATGGAGCAGGACTTCTACGTGGGCAGGTTGCGCGACGTGCACGGCGTCGAGGCGCTCGTGCCCGACGAGCGCGAGCGGATGGACGTGCATCGGATAATCTACGACGAGCTCTGCCATGGCATCGTCGAAGCAGAATCGCGTGGCACTTATCAACGTGTGATCGAAGCGCTCGCGGCACGCGGCGCGCAAGCGGTAATACTCGGCTGCACGGAAATCACGCTGCTGATCAGCTCGGAGGATTCGGCGTTGCCGGTGTACGACACGACGGCACTGCATGCGCAGGCGGCCGTGGATTGGGCGCTGGAGGGTTGATGCGATAAAGCCTTTTCCTTTGCGAGCAGGCACGTGCAAAGGAAAAAGCCCGCATGACTTTCGTCATGCGGGCTTCGAGAATCCTGCTTGGTTGCGGGGGTAGGATTTGAACCTACGACCTTCGGGTTATGAGCCCGACGAGCTGCCAGACTGCTCCACCCCGCGTCCGTCAGAGAAGAGAATTATAGGGGCATGCAGTCTTCACGTCAACTCTTTTCCAAACATTCGATCGGCGCACTGGCTTGTCTACAGCGGCAGCGTTCAAGCTCACCTCACGCCAGCAACGCGCGCCGACGCCAATCGATTCGGAATCCGAACATAATCGCAGCGCTACGCTTCCCGGAACCTACATATCACCGCGGTTCAAAAGCGGACGAAGTTCCTCGGCCCATTCGAGCCACGATTCCTGCGTCTGTATCCCGGCCTTGAGAATCGCATACTGCAACTGCTGGCCGCGCGTAAGCGCCGGCGCGCCGAAATCGCGCTGCTCGATCGCGCGATAAGTCTCGAGTCGCTCACGCGCATCATCGATGAGCCGAGGCAATTCCTCGTCCAGCCCAAGCGGACCGATTACGGCATCGGCGCGCAGCTTCAGCAAGAACACGTTGCGGTCGTCCACGCCCAGTTGCGTTTCGCGCACCCAGCGCTCGACCTCCTCGCGCCCCGTCGGCAGCACGCGATAAACCTTCTTGCGCGTGGCAGCCGCGTCGGTCGCGCCCTCCTCGACGACCGCGACCCAACCAGCCGCCACCATGCGGCCAAGCTCGCGGTAGATCTGCTGGTGCGTGACCTGCCAGAAATAGCCGATCGCCCGGTCGAAGCGCCGGGCGAGGTCATAGCCGGAGGACGGCTTTTCGAGCAGGGCAATCAGGATGGCGTGCGGTGTCGACATGGGGCGATTCTAAACCAGGCCCCGGCGATGCCGCCCCGGTTTATCGCCCGCTGAACGCCAATCGATCCGACACTGAATACGGGCACTATGCAACTAGTTGCATAGTGCCCGTCAGTTTGCTATGTTTGACCCTGCCGGCCCGCAAGCGCGGGCGCACAACGCGAACCACACCGCAGCGCCCACGCCGGGTCGCCGCCTTTCATCAGCTTTGCATGGGATGGGACCCACCGCCACGCCAGGTCCCATCGACAAGGAGATACGCATGGCCCTGCCCGCCGTCCTGCGACGCGGCCTCTCGATTCCCGTCGTCGGCTCGCCGCTTTTCATCATTTCGAATCCCAATCTCGTGATTGCGCAGTGCAAGGCGGGCGTGGTCGGCTCCTTCCCCGCGCTGAACGCGCGCCCCGAGCACGTGCTGGGCGAGTGGCTCGACCGCATCACGACCGAGCTCGCCGAATACAACGCGAAGCATCCCGAGCAGCCCGCCGCGCCGTTCGCGGTCAACCAGATCGTCCATAAGTCGAACGACCGCCTGCAGCACGATCTGGGCGTGTGCGCCGAGTACAAGGTGCCCATCGTGATCACGTCGCTGGGCGCGCGCGAAGACGTGAACCAGGCCATTCACGCGTGGGGCGGCATCGTCCTGCACGACGTGATCAACAACACGTTTGCGAAAAAAGCCATCGAGAAAGGCGCGGACGGACTGATCGCCGTCGCGGCCGGCGCCGGCGGGCATGCGGGCACGCTCTCGCCGTTCGCGCTCATCCACGAGATTCGCGAATGGTTCGACGGCCCGCTGCTGCTCTCGGGCGCGATCGGCAACGGCAACGCGATTCTCGCGGCGCAGGCCGCGGGCGCGGACCTCGCGTATGTCGGCTCGGCCTTTATCGCCACCCACGAGGCCAATGCGGTCGATGCCTACAAGCAGATGATCGTCGAGAGCGGCGCGAGCGATATCGTCTATTCGAATCTCTTCACCGGCGTGCACGGCAACTATCTGCGTTCAAGCATCGTGGCGAGCGGCCTGGACCCCGAAGCGCTGCCGCAATCCGACCCGTCGGCGATGAACTTCGGCTCGACGCGCGTGAAGCCGTGGAAGGACATCTGGGGTGCGGGCCAGGGCATCGGCGCGGTCAAGGACGTCGTGCCCGCAGCCGAGTTGATCGCCCGCCTGAAGCGCGAGTATGAAGCGGCGCGCGAACGCCTCGGCGTGGTGAGCGCAAGCACCGAGGCAACGGCCGCAGCCTGAGCCGCGACGCAGGCAAACACAGGCAAACACAGGGGAACGCATGGCATACACCGGCGTTCCCCGCACTTGCGCGCGATGCGCACGCGCCGTGCGCGTGAAGCACCGCACGCCGCTCCGTTCAAGCCGACGCTTTTGCGCGCGCAATCTCCTCTTCGACGTCGCGCAAGCGGTCCTTGCCGAAGAACATCTCCTCACCGACGAAAAAAGTCGGCGCACCAAACGCGCCGCGTTCGAACGCGGCCTGAGTGTTCGCGAGCAACGTGCCCTTGACGTCCGCATCGCCGAGCGCCGCTTCGAAGCGCGCCACGTCGAATCCGTCTGCCTCGAGCGTTGCGCGCAATACCTGCGGGTCGTCGAGCTTCAAGCCGTCCTCCCACATGTGCGCGAACATGCGGTCAACGTAGCGCTCGAACAGGCCATCGACACCCTCGCGTTGCGCGGCGACGGCGCCGCGCATGAGCTGCAGCGTGTTCACGGGAAAATGCGGATTCATGCGATACGCCGCGAGTCCGTGCTTGTCGACGAAGCGCTGCATCTCCAGCATCATGTACTTGCGCTTGTTCTCGATGTGCGCGGTGGTCTCGGCCGGCGAGCGATTGCCGGTCAGCTTGAAGAGTCCGCCGAGCAGGATCGGCACATACTCGAAACGCACGCCCTGCCGCGCCTCGATAGCCGGAATCACCTTGTGGCTCAGGTAAGCGTTAGGACTGCCAAAGTCGAAAAGAAACTGCACTTTCACTGTGCTCATCGTTGCTCCTCCATTTATGCGTGAAATGCTTTGACGCATATTCCCCCATGCAGCCTGACATGACAAGGAGACAAACATCATGACCCAAAAGAAAGCCGTGCTCGTGATCGGCGCGGGCGACGCCACCGGCGGCGCGATCGCGCGCCGCTTCGCGCGCGAGGGCTACATCGCGTGCGTGACGCGCCGCCATGCCGACAAGCTCGCGCCGCTCGTCGCGCAAATCGGGGCCGAAGGCGGGGTGGCACACGCGTTCGGCTCGGACGCGCGCAAGGAAGAGGACATGGTCGCGCTATTCGCCGAAATCGAGGCGAACATCGCACCCGTCGAGGCCGCGATCTTCAATATCGGTGCGAACGTGCGCTTCGATGTCACCGAAACCACGGCGCGCGTTTATCAGAAGGTCTGGGAAATGGCCTGCTTCGCGGGCTTCCTGATGGGACGCGAGGCGGCCAAAGTCATGCTGCCGCGCGCACGCGGTTCGATCTTCTTCACGGGCGCGACCGCTAGCTTGCGCGGGCGCGCGGGCTATTCCGCTTTTGCGGGCGCCAAGCACGCGCTGCGCGCGCTCGCGCAATCGATGGCGCGCGAGCTTGGGCCAAAGGGCATTCATGTCGCGCAAATCATCATCGACGGCGCGATCGATACGGAATTCATCCGCGAGAATTTCCCGGAACGCTACAAGCTCAAGGAGCGCGACGGCATCCTGAATCCCGAGCACATCGCCGATGCGTACTGGACGCTGCACCAGCAACCGAGGGATGCGTGGACGCACGAAATGGACCTGCGGCCGTGGATTGAGGAATGGTGAACGGGTGAACCGTGTGGCGCGGCGGTGCGCCCTGCTGCTTGAGAACATCAGCGCGATGAGTGTGATCGCAGGGAAGAACCATTCGCCCGAGTAATGAAGAATTGCCCACGCCGCCGCGGCGCAAGCCATCGCGGCGAGCAATAACGAAATCTTGTCGAGAACGGTGCTCATGCCGCCATCCTTTGCGCGGCCAACGATGCGTATGCGCGACGACGTAGAACGGCGAATGCTTTAGCAAAGTCACCACAAGCCATCGTCACCCTCAATCGATTGATACCCAGACCGGAACCGGCCGATACTATCAGACGATTGAAGGATGATTCCTTTAGAGTGGCTGGGATATAAAGGCGCAGCGCCGCTGCCTTCCTCTCCCGCTCCCCTGCCTCGCCACCATGCCGCCGTGCGCGATAAGATGGCGCGTGCCTGTCAGCCACCCAGTTTCTACCGGGGCAAAAGAGGGTGGCCTGACTGCCAGCCAGCCCCAAACTTGACGGCTCAATCAGCCGCAAACCCTTGCCCAGCAAGGCTGTGAGAATTTAATGAAAATCGCCACCTGGAACGTCAACTCCCTGAAGGTCCGTCTGCAACACGTCATCGACTGGCTCGGGCAGAGCAACGCCGACGTGCTCTGCCTTCAGGAACTCAAGCTCACCGACGACAAGTTCCCGCGCGCCGAACTCGAAGCACAAGGCTATCGCAGCTGGTTCACGGGCCAGAAGACCTATAACGGCGTGGCCATCCTCGTGCGTGACGGCCTCGCCGTCGACGAAGCCACGGTCGTGCGCAACATCCCCGGCTTCGAGGACCCGCAGCAGCGCGTCATTGCCGTCACGGTGGAAGGCGTGCGCATCGTCAGCGCGTACTTCCCCAACGGCCAGGCGCCCGGCTCCGAGAAGTTCGCCTACAAGCTGAACTGGCTGAACGCGCTGCACGACTGGCTCATCGTAGAGATGCAGCAGCATCCGAAGCTCGCGCTGCTCGGCGATTACAACATCGCGCCGGAAGACCGCGACGTGCACGATCCCAAAGCCTGGGAGGGCCAGAACCTCGTCTCGCCCGAAGAGCGCGCGCAGTTCCAGCGCCTCATCGCGCTCGGCTTCGTCGACGCGTACCGGCAGTTCGAGCAGCCCGAAAAGATGTTCTCGTGGTGGGACTATCGCATGTTCGCGTTCCGCCGCAATGCAGGGCTGCGCATCGACCACATCCTGCTCTCGCCCACGCTCGCGCCCTCGCTCGTGTCGAGCGAGATCGACAAGGTGCCGCGCAAGTGGGAACAGCCGTCGGACCACACGCCGGTCGTGGCCGATCTGACGATCGCGGGCTGAGCGTCAATCGCACGCGGGCATACGCTCACGCGAGCGAGCCCAGCCCGCGCCGCTCACCACGTTCCGGCGAGCGTGGTCCACAAAAAGCGGTACACGAGCGCATCGTATTGCGCGCGCTCGAGCGAGTCGCTGCCTGGCCCGTGGCCACCTTCTGTGTTCTCCAGATACCAGACGTTCGCGTGCCCCTGCTCCTGCATGCGCGCGACCATCTTGCGCGCATGCGCGGGATGGACGCGGTCGTCGCTGGTCGAGGTCGTGAAGAGCACCGGCGGATACGCAACGCCGGCCTTCACGCGCTGATACGGCGAGTATTCAGCAAGCGCACGCCCTTCTTCGGTGTCCTCAGGATCGCCGTATTCGTCCATCCATGACGCCCCCGCATGCAAGAGCGGATAGCGCAGCATGTCGAGCAGCGGCACTTCGCACACCACCGCGCCGAACAGCTCGGGCCGCTGCACCATGCACGCGCCAACCAGCAGGCCGCCGTTGCTGCCACCCTTGATGCCCAGTTGCGCCGCGCTCGTATAGCCCTCGGCCACCAACTGCTCCGACACCGCGATGAAGTCGTCAAACGAGCGCTGCCGATGCTCGCGCTGCGCATCCACGTGCCAGGCCGTGCCATACTCGCCGCCGCCGCGAATATGGGCGATGGCGACGATGCCGCCCTGCTCCAGCCAGCCAATGCCGGAGCCGACGAGATACTGCGGCGTGAGCGCGATCGCGAAACCGCCATAGCCCGTCAACAGGCACGGCAGCGGCTTGCGCGCATCGCCCTCGAGCGCGGCGCGCGGACCGACCACGGTGAACGGCACCATCGTGCCGTCCGCGGAGCGCGCATGCGAGCGAATCACCGCAAGCGGCGTGGCGTCGAACTGTGTGGGCCAGCGGTCGAGCAGTTCCCAGCTCTGCAGGTCCTGCTGCGCGAGATCGGCGAGCCAGTATTCGGGCGGCAGCAGATAGTCGTCCACGTCGACGAAGACTTCGTCGTTGAGCGTGTCTTCGATGGGCGACACGTCCACCTGCGAACTCGCGCGCGCCGGGAACAGACGCGACTGCCATGTCCACACGCCGTCCTGCTGCTGCGGCTGCCACAGCATCGTGCGGCTTTGCACGTCATCAAGCCACGAAACGATCAAGACGTTTTGCGTATTGGTCCAGTCGCACGCGGACGTGACCGGCGTGGGCTTGAAGAGCGGCGTGACATCGCGCTCGCCCGCGAGAAATGCGTCCTCGCGGATCGCGAGCAGCGAGCCGCCCGCCCAGGTTGTTTCGCCGAGCGTCCAGTCGAGTCGCGGCTCGAGCAGCAGCCAGCCGTGCCATGCGCCCACTGCCACGTGCGAGGGCACGTCGTAGAGCTGCCACTGGCTGCGCTCATCGAGACGATACGTAAAGGAATCGAAGAAGTCGACGCTGCGCACCACGTCATGGCGCTTCTCGACAGGGTCGTAATCGCCCTCCACGCTGATGTCGTCGAACTCGCCGCGAAACACCACGGGCGCATCGGCGAGCCGCGTGCCGCGCGTCCAGCGGCGCACCTCGCGCGGGTAGCCCGAGCGCGTGAGCGTCTTCTTGCCGTGATCCCAGCCGACGTACGCGGTATCGCGGTCGATCCACGAGACGATGTGCTTGCCTTCCTTCTCGATGGCAAAGCCGCCGTCGACGAACACGCGCCTGGCGAGGTCGAATTCGCGGACGATGACGGCGTCGGCGCCGCCGTCCGAAAGCTGGATCAGCGCCCGATCGCCATCGGGATAGAGGATGTCGATGCCCGCGCAAACCCAGGGCATACGTTCAGCCGCGCCGAGCGCGTCGAAGTCGATCAGCGTCTCCCATTGCGGCTTGCGCGCACGCCAATCGGCCCACTTCGTGCGGCGCCAGAGGCCCTTGGGATTGTCCTCGTCTTCCCAGAGGTCGTAGGCCCACTCCTGCCAGCGGCTCGGGATCACAGGCCGCTCACGCGGCAGATAGGCCTGTGCGAGGCGCTTCTCCAGCGCCTCGAAGCGCGCGCCGCCCTGCCACGCGCGGCGCGTACGCGCGTTCTGCTCTTCGACCCAGGCCATGGCGGCGGAGTCGTCGAGCGATTCGAGGGAGAGGAACGGATCGGCCTCGGCGGGCCAGGGAGAAGTCACGGGCATATTCGATCGTCGACGGGAAAAACAGCGTCGATTATGCCCCAGCGCGCGACCAGGCTCCTTGCGCCTGAATGCGGGCGTGCGCGGCGGCGCAGACCGGCCGCCCCGCACGATTCATGCCGCGCTCACTGCGCGCTCATTCGAGATTGAGCTCCTGGATCTTGCGCGTGATGGTATTGCGGCCGATTCCCAGGCGCTCGGCGGCCTCGACTTTGCGCCCGCGCGTAAAGTCGAGCGCTTCGCGAATCACCGCGGCCTCGAAGCGGCGCGAGAGCTCGTCCATGACGCCCGCGCTGTTCTCGCGCAGCAAGCGCGCAACTTCAGTACGCAGGCCGCTTTCCCACACACTCACGGGTAGCACGGCCGCACCGCTGGCGCCAGGGAAAGTGCCCGCCAGCGCACCGGGTGCGCCAATGCTCGCGGCCGCGACGCCCGCCGCGCCCGTCACGCTTCCCGCCACCGCCGCACCGGCCCCGCTCGCCAGCGGCGCGCCCACCGAGCCCGCGCCAGCCAGCGCGGCTTCGCTCAAAGCCACCGCCTGGGCGCCCTCGGCATGCGCAGGCACCAGATCGGGCGGCAGATCCTTGATCTCGATGGTCTGCGCGGGCGCCATCACCGTGAGCCAGTTCGCGAGGTTTTCGAGCTGGCGCACGTTGCCGGGGAACGGCAGCGCCGACATATAAGCGAGCGCCTCGTCGGACACGCGCTTGGGCTCGACGCCCAGTTCGCGCGCGCTCTTTTGCAGAAAGTGGCGCGTGAGCAGCGGAATGTCTTCGCTGCGTTCGCGCAGCGCCGGCAAGCGCAGGCGAATCACGTTCAGACGGTGATACAAGTCCTCGCGGAACAGGCCCTGGCGCACACGCGTTTCCAGGTTCTGGTGCGTGGCCGCAATCACCCGCACGTTGGCACGCAGCGGATTGTGGCCGCCCACGCGATAAAACTGCCCATCGGAGAGCACGCGCAAGAGGCGCGTCTGCAGATCGAACGGCATGTCGCCGATTTCGTCGAGGAACAGCGTGCCGTTTTCGGCCTGCTCGAAGCGGCCCTGGCGCATCGCCTGGGCGCCCGTGAACGCGCCGCGCTCGTGGCCGAACAGTTCGGATTCCAGAAGATCCTTCGGGATGGCCGCGGTGTTCAGCGCGATGAACGGGCCGTTCGCGCGTGGGCTATGCCGGTGCAAGGCGCGCGCGACGAGCTCCTTCCCGGTGCCCGACTCGCCGGTGATGAGCACGGTGGCCGCCGAATGCGAGAGGCGGCCGATGGCGCGAAACATGTCCTGCATCGCGGGGGCCTGGCCGAGCATCTCGGGCGCCTCGGCGGGCCGCTCGTCCCACTGCTGCTCGCCGCGCATGCTCTCGTCCACGGCGCGGCGGATCAGCTCGACGGCTTTGTCCACGTCGAAGGGCTTGGCGAGATATTCGAACGCGCCGCCCTGGAACGCGGCCACCGCGCTATCGAGGTCGGAGAACGCGGTCATGATGATGACGGGCAAGCCCGGCACGCGCTCGCGCACGGTCTGCAGCAATTCGAGGCCCGAGCCACCCGGCATGCGAATGTCGGAGACGAGCACCTGCGGGCTGTCGTGATCGAGCGCGCTCGCGGCGTCGCGCACGTTCGAGAAGCTGCGGGTCGCGAAATTCTCGCGCGCAAGGGCTTTTTCGAGCACCCAGCGTATCGATTGGTCGTCGTCTACTATCCAGATCGGCTTCATAAGGTCGGTCAGAAGTCCTGGTGGCGTGCGTTGGTGGTAGCGGTAGATCAGTAGTCAAGCGGCAGCAGGATCTGAAATTCCGTGTGGCCCGGCCGGCTTTCCACTTCGATCAGTCCGTCGTGCTGCTGGACGAACGTCTGCGCGAGCGTGAGGCCGAGACCGCTGCCATCCTCGCGTCCGGAGACGAGCGGATAGAAGATGCGGTCACGGATGTCCTCGGGAATGCCGGGTCCGTTGTCGATGATATGCAAGTCCAGTGCCAGCTTGCACAGGCGTTTGGAAATCGTGATCTTGCGTGCGATGCGCGTGCGCAGCTCGATGCGCGCGTCGCCTTGCGAGATCCGTTCGCGCAGCGCCTGCGCCGCGTTGCGCACGATGTTCAGCAGTGCCTGGATCAGCTGCTCCTTGTCGCCGCGCAGGTCGGGCACGCTCACGTCGTAGTCGCGCTCGATCGTGAGGCCGCGCGGAAACTCGGCAAGAATCACGGCGCGCACGCGCTCGCACACTTCGTGAATGTTCACGTCGCCGACGATATGCGGATGCCGGTGCGGCTCGAGCAGCCGGTCGACGAGCGTCTGCAGCCGGTCCGACTCCTTGATGATCACCTGCGTGTACTCGCGCAGCTCGCCGCGCTCGAGCGTGCCGAGTTCGAATTCGAGCAGCTGTGCTGCACCGCGAATCCCGCCGAGCGGATTCTTGATCTCGTGCGCGAGATTGCGGATCAGATGCTTGTTGACGGTCGCGAGGTCGTGAATGCGCTCCTCGCGATCGCTCTTGATGTGCCGCTCGTTCTCGAACAACTCGAGCAGCACGTAGTCGGGCGCGCTCTCGAGGAAACCGACGATCGCGTGCACGTGCAGCGGCTCGCGGCCCGGGCGCTCGAGTGTGGCATCGAGGCGCGTCGCATGAAAGCGGTGCGCCGCGATCGACGCGATCGTTTCGAGCAGCTCGTCCGCGTTGGAAAAAAGATCGGACCACGCCATCTGCGCGAGCTGGCGCCGCGAAAGATCGAGCATCGCCTCGGCCGAGGGGTTCGCGAACGCCACGCGCAAGGTGCGCTTCTCGAGCACGAGCACGACAGTGGGCAGCGCTTCGAAGCCGGGCAGGAGCCCCGACTCCACGAGCGTTCCCTCGCCCGAGAGCGGCTCCGCGTGACCCTTCCTTGCCTTGATCAGATTCTTGAGCACCATGTTGCGGACGGGCGGGTTCAATCCATGTTGGTAAAAGACAGCGACGCGGCAATCAGGCCAACTTCGGACTAACGGACCAACGGACCAACGAAAAAGGGACGGCGCTGCCGTCCCTTTGCGACCGTTTCGCCGAAGTCGGAGAAGGCGCTACGCTCGCTTGCGGCCAGCGTAGCCCCATCGTCGATTACAGCGAGTAGTACAGTTCGAACTCGACCGGGTGCGTGGTCATACGCACGCGCTGGAGCTCGCCTTCCTTCAGGTCGAGGTAGGCGTCGATCATCGAATCCGTGAACACGCCGCCGCGCGTCAGGAACTCGCGATCCTTGTCGAGCGCTTCCAGCGCCTGGTCGAGGCCCGCGCAAACGGTCGGGATCTTTGCATCCTCTTCCGGCGGCAGGTCGTACAGGTTCTTGTCGGCGGCTTCGCCCGGGTGGATCTTGTTCTGCACGCCGTCCAGACCGGCCATCATCAGTGCCGAGAAGCACAGGTACGGGTTGGCCAGCGGATCCGGGAAGCGCGTTTCGATACGGCGGCCCTTCGGATTCGAGACGTGCGGAATACGGATCGATGCCGAACGGTTGCGTGCCGAGTAAGCGAGCTTGACCGGTGCTTCGAAGTGCGGAACCAGACGCTTGTACGAGTTCGTGCCCGGGTTCGTGATGGCGTTGAGCGCGCGAGCGTGCTTGATGATGCCGCCGATGTAGAACAGCGCGAACTCGGACAGACCGGCGTAGCCGTTACCCGCGAACAGGTTCTGGCCGTCCTTCCAGATCGACTGGTGAACGTGCATGCCCGAACCGTTGTCGCCGACGATCGGCTTCGGCATGAACGTCGCCGTCTTGCCGTAGGTGTGCGCAACGTTGTGGACGATGTACTTCAGTTGCTGCGTCCAGTCCGCGCGCTGAACCAGCGTCGAGAACTTGGTGCCGATTTCGTTCTGGCCTTGACCTGCCACTTCGTGGTGGTGCACTTCGACCGGAATGCCGATCTGCTCGAGCAGCAGACACATTTCCGAGCGGATGTCCTGGAACGTGTCGACCGGCGCGACCGGGAAGTAGCCGCCCTTCGTGCCCGGCCGGTGGCCCGTGTTGCCGCCTTCGAATTCCTTGCCCGACGACCACGGCGCTTCTTCCGAGCCAATCTTGACGAAGCAGCCCGACTGGTCCGTGTTCCACTGGACCGAGTCGAAAATGAAGAACTCGGGTTCCGGACCGAAGAAGGCCGTGTCGCCGAGGCCCGTGCTCTTCAGGTACGCTTCGGCGCGCTTCGCGAGCGAGCGCGGATCGCGCTCGTAGCCCTTGCCGTCGGCCGGCTCGACCACGTCGCAGGTCAGCACGAGCGTGGGCTCTTCGTAGAACGGGTCGATGAACGCAGTGTTCGCGTCCGGAACGAGCAGCATGTCCGAGGCTTCGATGCCCTTCCAGCCGGCGATCGACGAACCGTCAAACGCATGGCCCGACTCGAACTTGTCTTCGTCGAATGCCGACAGCGGCACCGAGACGTGCTGTTCCTTGCCACGCGTATCGGTGAAGCGGAAGTCGACAAACTTGACGTCTTCGTCCCTGACGAGCTGCATGACGTCGGCCACGGATTTACTCATAACCTATTCTCCTGATTAACGATTTCGGCGAACGTTGCCGCCGTGCCAATTCTGTTGATCCATGCTGACCGCTCTGGTACGCCTCGAGCAGGCCGGCTGCGAATCGATCGGGACATCTAAAGCAGCTTCCGTGCCAAGTCTGCGCCACCCTGGCGCAAACCCAATCTGGGCGCGCACCTGAACTAAAACGACGCGCGCCGCAAATGTGCCGGCTCCACAAACGAGCCGCCTTCACGCACCATTTCCGTGCACTCCCGAATTTGGCGCGAGAAACTGACTCCATTATGGTGCATAAAAACCTGATTGCACCATTCCGATGCAAAACCGGCTGGGCGACGCTTTGCACGCACCGCGCACGCACCCCGCTGGCGTGTGCGGGGTGTCTAGATTAGCGCACCACCGCCCCGCCGAGGCTCTTTTATGCGGCATGGACGCCCCCTTCCCGCGCTCATGCAGCGCGCTAGAATGATCTTTTGGTTCAACACGAGAAACAGGAGATCTGCTGTCATGAGTACGCTCGAACAGTTGTACGCCCAAGCCGACAAGCGCCGCGTCGAGAACCAGTTGCCCTATGCGGGCGCGATCTCGCCCGCCGAGGCGTTCGAGCTTCTGCAACTCGACGCGCGCGTGAAGCTCGTCGATGTGCGCACTCGAGCCGAGCTCGATTGGGTCGGCCGCCCCGTGGTCGGCGACGGCCAGTATGCCCATGTCGAGTGGACGCGCTACCCGGGCGGCGTGCCCAACGCCGAATTCATCGCGCAGCTCAAAAACGTTGCCGATCCTGAAGCGCCCGTGCTGTTCCTCTGCCGCAGCGCCGCGCGCTCGAAGCTCGCGGCCATCGAGGCTGCCAAGGCCGGCTACAAGCAGGCGTACGACCTGCTCGAAGGCTTCGAAGGCGACAAGAACAGCGAAGGGCATCGCAAGACGGTCACGGGCTGGTGCTTCCGCGGCCTGCCCTGGCTGGGCGCCTGACGCGAAAGCCACGCGCCTCGCCCGGATCGGCTGAAGCGATTGCGGCCACGGTCCGCCGGCGCTAGCCCGGCGGATCACTTTGAGCGCCGCATATGACACGGCGATGATCGCACCGCACGCCCGGGACACGCGGCACGGCCGGGCAGCGCCCGTTCCGGGATAACCCGCCGCCGGGCGCTGCCAGCGTTATCGGGCCGGCGCGGCGTTGCCGGTCTTGGCCGGCTCCACGATGTCGCCGCCCAGCAGGTGCACGCCTTCGCGCAGCTTCACGAACGCTGCCGCCACCGCCTCCGGCTCCCCCTTCACGCCCAGATCGATATGCCGGCGCGCATAAATGCCGCCGCGCTCCGCATCGCCCACGCTCGGCAGGCTGAACACGCGCACGCCCGGGAAATCGCGCTCGATGCGCTCCATGAGCGGCGTGAGTGTCGACTCCGGCAGCTCGAACACGAGCAGCGACTTCTCCGCATGCGGCGTCTGATGATGCAGATGCGCGTACTTCGTATCGAGCACCCATTCGATCATCGGCCAGGCCATCACCGGAAAGCCCGGCACGAAATGGTGATCGCGAATCGAAAAACCCGGGATCTTGTTATAGCCGTTCGGGATGATCTCGCAGCCCTGCGGGAAGGTGCCCATCTGGAAGCGATGCTGGTTCTCGGGCGAATTGAAGTCGACCGGATCGGCGCCCGTGTGCATGTCGCGGATGCGCTCGCTGATCAGCGTCCTCGCGTCGGGGTGCAGCGCAAGCGGCACCCCAAGCGCGGCCGCGGCGCACTGGCGCGTGTGGTCGTCCGGCGTCGCGCCGATGCCGCCCGTGGAAAACACGATGTCGCCCGAAGCAAACGAGCGCGCGAGTGTCGCGGTGATGCGCGCCGGGTCGTCGCCGACGTATTCGGCCCAGTCGAGCGCGAGGCCGCGCGCGCCGAGCAGTTCGATGACCTTCGGCAGATGCTTGTCGGTGCGGCGGCCCGAGAGAATCTCGTCGCCGATGATGATGACGCCAAATGCCATGAGTTGCCTCGTCGTAATCGCAGGAATGGGATGGGGTGAACTTCAGTGCACGATGGTCACGTCGTGCCCGGTCGGGCGCGCCTCTTCCGTGCGCAGTCGCTGGAGCGCGCGCAGGCAGTAGTGGCCGAACCAGAGCGCCGTGAACACCAGAATGAACGCATAGATCCAGATGGTCGCCACGGCGACGAACGGGAAAAACAGCAGCAGCCACGCGGAGGCAATCCAGACCGCCGTGGGCAATGAGCTGAGCAAGCCGCTCGCCACACCAATGGCGAGCAGCGGCAGCCGATACCGCCGCACGAGCTCGCGCCGCTCCTCGGCGGTGGCATGCAGCGCGAGCGCGTCATAGGTCATCACGCGATACGTCAGCCAGCCCCACAGCAGCGGCGGCACGAGCGCGAAGAACGGCGGGAAGAACCACAACGGCAGCGAGACGCACAGCAGCGCGATGCACGCCACCGTGGTCCAGAGCGAATGAAACAGGCTGCCGTACCAGCTGCCGCCGTGCCGCGCCTCCAGCATCGCGTACTGCCGGGCCGTGAGATGGCGGATCACGCGCGGCATCGAGATTGCGACGATCAGCAGCAAAACGGTGATGACGATGAGCGGAACCGACAGGACGATCACCACGAACGGCCCGATCATGTTGCGCAGCGTGCCGTAGCCGAGCAGGTCGAACAGATGATAGAGGTACGCGGAGGCCCACCAGTGCTCGAGCGCGGGACGCAGCGCATCGATGAGCGGTTGCCAGAACACATAGAGCAAGCCGCCCCACACCGCCGCCGCCACGAGGAACGGCACGAAGGTCAGGAACAGCATCGAGGGGTGGAATACGCCGGCAAGCGCGCGTCCGAATGAGCGCAGCAGATCGTTCATGCGAGGGGGAAATGTGCGGTAAGACGAGGAAGCATCGCGAGGCCCACGGGTTCGGTGCGTCAAATCGACAGCATAAACCACGGCGCGGTGGGCCGGCCAAAGACTAGAAGCATGAGAAGCAGACGACGCGCACGTCCCGGCGGGAAAGCGCAAGAACGGGCAGGAACTTCGGATCAGGCAGCGCTGGCGTCGTCGCGGGTTTCGCCTTTTGCGCCCCGCTGAGCCGAAAGGCGACGCGCGATGCGCCGGAACGCGAGCCCCTGCTGGGCCCAGAAGCCTTCGCCATAACGCGCGCCTTCGAGCTGGTCGCGAATGCCGGTCGGCTCGATCTCGCGATTGAACGACGCGCTGCCGAACATCATGTCCCACCAGGGAAACAGCACGCCGAAATTACAGCCATAGGTCGTGCCCTCGTGGCCATAGCCGATCGCGTGATGACGACGATGAAAGCGCGGGCTCACGACGAGGCGCTCGCCGAGCCAGCCGAAGTGCACGCGAATATTGGCGTGCTGGACGTTCTGCACGAAATCCGTGAGGGCGACGAGCACGACGAACTGCGCGGGAGGCACGCCAATCACGAGCGCGATGGCGGCGAACATGCAGGACTGTCCCAGCACGTCGAGGAGGTGATTGCGGTTATCGCACCAGAACGACATCTTGCGCTGGCTATGATGGACCGCATGCAGCTCCCACCACAGGCCGAAGCGGTGCGAGAGCCGGTGATACCAGTAGCCGAAGAAGTCGAGCACGACCAGATAGATCGCGAACGTGACGAGCGGCACGGTCGTCACGCCGGGCCAGAGATTGTCGATGTCGACACTCATCACGCCGTGCAGGCGCAGCCAGCCCTGGGCGCGGTCGAACACCGGCTGCAGCGCGAAAAAGAACAGCAGATTGAAGATGCCGAGCCGCGTGATCCAGGTGTATAGGGCGTCCACGCCCACACCCTTGCGGCCGCGCCACTTTTCCACCGGCACGAACGCTTCGAGTGGACGCAGGATCGCGTACATGGCCGCGATCTCCAGCACGCCGACGATCACCCAGTAGAGCGCGTCGAACGTGTCCTCATCGACATCCATGTAGCCGGCGTAAAAAAGCAGCGGCTGTAGAACGTTCACATAGACGAGCGTCTGGAGCCACGACACGAGGTCGTCGGCGCCGGACGCGGCCCAGTGTGCGCAGGAACTCAGAAAGGCAAGCATGTGCGGCGGGAATCCATCGACGAGGCGCGCGCGAGCGTGCGTGCCTCAGGCACCGTTGGGCGACATGACTGGCGCGCGGTCGTAGAAGTAGATGCCGTGCGGCGAGCGGCCCACGGGAATCGTCTTCACGAGCTTCTTCGTCTGCATGTCGATCAGGCCCACGCGTTTGGCGAAGCGGAACGTGACCCACAGGTAGCGCTTGTCGGCGGTCAGCTCCATATCGTCCGGCCCGGGCAACAGGCCGTTGATCTCGCCCACTTTCTCGAGCGACTCTTCGTCGATGATGCTGATGACGTTCGAGACGCGGCTCGACACCAGCACGTGGCGGCCGTCCACCAGCGAGCGGAAGTTGTGCGCGGCCTTGCCCACCTGGATCGTCTTGATGACCTTCTGGTTGCGCCAGTCCACCACCGCGACGTAGTCGGCGCCCGTCATGCCGACGAGCAGGTACTTGTCGCCGGGCGTGAGCCACAGGCCCGCGGGCGCAGCGCCCACCTTCATCTTCCAGAGCACGCGCTGGGTGGGCAGGTCGACCGCCGCGACCTCGCCCGACACCTGCAGCGAAACGAACACGGTGTTGCTGTCCTTCGTGAACGCGAGGTGGCTCGGCATGGCCGAGAGCGGCAGGCGTTTGGCAAGGGTGAAATTGCCGGCGCCGCCATAGTGATAGATGTCGAGACGGTCAAGACGCAGGCCCGTGGTCACGAACCACTTGTTGTCGGGCGAGAAGCCGAGCTGATACGGGTCCTCGATATTCTCGATCCAGCGCTGCGGCTTGCCGGTCTTCGGGTCGACGAACAACAGGTTGTTCGACACCGAATTCGCGACGATCAGCGAGCTGTTGTCGGGCGTCGGGAACAGGTGATGGGGCTCCTTGCCCGTGGGCACGGTGCCGACCACTTCGTGGGTCTTGTCGTCGATGAGGCTCAGCGTGGCTTCGCCCGAGTTCAGCACGATGATGTTGTTCGCGTGCGCGGCGGTAGCGGGAATACCGGCGAGCGCGGCGCAGGCCAGCGCAGCACTGGCAGCCTTCACAACGAGGCGGCCCGCGGCGCGGCGGAACGTTTGATTACGCATGGGGGGTCGTTTCCGGACAGATTCGTGATTGTAGAACGTCTACCTTCCTGCAAGGTTGACGTAGGGCCGATGAAATGCGACCAGGTGCCGCGCCTGGTCTCGTTTTGCCCTGTTTTGTCCGTTCCTGCGCCGCTTTTCGAACTTTTGCGATCGTCCGTGTCCCGTCATGCCGGACGGCCCGCGACAGGCTGCGGGCCGTCGCGAGACGTCAGCGCAGCATCGACTCCCAGACCTTGTGGAGCCGCTTGACCGACACCGGCATGGGTGTGCGCAGCTCCTGCGCGAACAGCGAGATGCGCAGCTCCTCGAGCAGCCAGCGGAACTCGGACAAGCGCGGATCGAACACGCCGCCGCGCTGCGAGAGCGCGCGCTGATACTGCTGCGCGAGCGGCAGGAGCTCGGCCGCCTGACGCGCGTCGCGGGCCGGATCGGCGCGCAGCTTGTCGATGCGCAACGCCACGCCCTTGAGATAGCGCGGGAAATGCACGAGCTGCGCGTACGGCGTCTCCAGAATGAAGCGCTTGCCGATGAGCGCATCGACCTGCGCCTGCATGTCCGCCGCCGGCGCGCCGAAGGCCTTCGCCTGCACGAGCTTCTTCGTCACCGATGCGTATTCGGCGAGGATCTGCCCGACGAGGCGCGCGATCTCCTGCGCGAGCAGCGAGAGACGTCCGCGGCCTTCGTCCTTGCGCGCGTGGAAGCTCGCTTCGTCGTCGGGCAGCGGGTCCTGCAGGCAGGCGCGGTCGAGCGCGAGCTCGATCAACTGGTCGCGCAGTTCCCCCTGCGTGGCCCGCGCCATGAACTGCATCGCCATCTCGCGCAGGCCCGGCAGGTTCTTCTCCATGTAGCGGATCGGCTCGCGCAACTGCAGCGCAAACAGACGCCGCAAGCCGGCGCGATGGATGCGCGCGGCCTCTTCAGGCGAATCGAACACTTCCACGTCGCAATGCGCGCCGCGGTCGACCAGCGCCGGATAGCCGAACAGCGTCTGGCCGCCCCGGCGGATCTCCAGCAGCTCCGGCAGCTTGCCGAAGTTCCAGGTCGTGAGGTTCTCGTAGAGCGCGGTGGCCGGCGCGGCGTCGGTGGACGCGGGCGTATGTGGCGCGTTGCCTGGCTTCGGCCCGCTCTTCGCCGCGCTCGCCGGTGCGTCGGCGGCACCCTGCGGTACGTCTTGCGCAGCGGTGCGCGGCTCCCCTGCCCCACGCGCTTCGAGCGCCGCCAGCGCGGTCGCACTCGCGAGCTTCTGGAACTGCTGCTGCGCCTGCGCGCCCAGCTCGCTGCGCAGTTGCGCGAGATTGCGGCCCATCGCGAGTTGGCGACCGTGCTCGTCGATCACCTTGAAGTTCATGAAAAGGTGCGCCGGCAGCAATTCGAGCTTGAAGTCGGACGACTTCAAGGCGACCTGCTTCTGCTCGCGCACGTCCGCGATGAGCGCCTCCACGAGCCCGCCCGCGCCGAAGCGCTCGCTGCCCACGCGCTCGGCAAAGGCCGCCGCGTACTCGGGCAACGGCACGCAATGACGGCGCAGCTTCTGCGGCAGCGACTTCAGCAACAGATGCGCCTTCTCCTTGATCATGCCCGGCACGAGCCATTCGGAGCGACGCGCGTCGACCTGATTGAGCGCGTAGAGCGGCACCGCGAGCGTCACGCCATCGCGCGGCGAGCCCGGCTCGAAGTGATAGGTGAGCGCCATCGCCACGCCCGACATCGTCATGCGCTTCGGGAACAGCTCGGTCGTCACACCGGCGGCTTCGTGGCGCATGAGGTCGTCGCGCGAGAGATAGAGCAGGCGCAGCTTGTCTTCGGGCTGACCGCTCTTTTTCACCTCGTCGCGATACCAGTGCTCGAACGACGCGCCCGAATAGATGCCCTCGGGAATCGCCTGGTCGTAGAACGCGAAGATCAGTTCGTCGTCGACGAGCACGTCCTGGCGGCGCGACTTGTGCTCGAGCTGCTCGATATCGGCGAGCAGCTTGCGGTTGTGCGCGAAGAACGCGAGCTTCGTGTCGAACTCGCCTTCCACGAGCGCGCCGCGAATGAAGAGCTCTCTTGCACGCGCCGGGTCCTGTTTGCCGAACGCCACGCGCCTGCGCTGATAGACCGGCAGGCCATACAGCACGCCGCGCTCGAACGCGCTCACCTGCGCCGCGCGCTTTTCCCAGTGCGGCTCGGAAAGCGACTTGCGCAGCAGATGCGCGCCCACCTTCTCGAGCCACTCGGGCTCGATCTTCGCGATGCAGCGCGCGTACAACCGGCTCGTCTCCACGAGCTCGGCGGCCACGACCCAGCGCCCCGCCTTTTTCACGAGCGCCGAGCCCGGCCACAGATGGAACTTGATGCCGCGCGCGCCGAGATAGTGCGGCTCATCGTCGGCTTTCAGGCCGATATTGCCGAGCAATCCCGTGAGCAGCGCGTGATGGATCTGCTCGTAGGTCGCGTCCGCTTCGTTGATGCGCCAGCCGTGCTCGCGCACCACCGTGAGCAGTTGCGAGTGAACATCGCGCCATTCGCGCAGCCGCAGATGCGAGAGGAAGTTCGCGCGGCACGCATCCACGAGCTGCTTGTTCGACTTCTTGTGCGCGACGGCGTCCTCGAACCAGGCCCAGATCTTGAGCCACTGGAGGAATTCGGAGCGCTCGTCGGCAAAGCGTCGATGTGCCTGGTCGGCCTGCTCCTGCGCCTCGATCGGCCGGTCGCGCGGGTCCTGCACCGAAAGCGCGCTCGCGATGATCAGCACTTCGCGCATGGCCTGCTCGTCGCGTGCGCCGAGAATCATGCGGCCCACGCGCGGATCGAGCGGCAGGCGCGCGAGCTCACGCCCCAGCGGCGTGAGCGCGTTGTCGTCGTCGACGGCGCCCAGTTCATTGAGCAGCTGATAGCCGTCCGCGATCGCGCGGCCCGGCGGCGGCTCGATGAACGGAAACGTCTCGATCGCCGTGAGATGCAGCGACTTCATGCGCAAGATCACCGCCGCGAGCGACGAACGCAAAATTTCCGGATCGGAGAATTTCGGCCGAGCGAGGAAATCCTGCTCCTCATAGAGGCGGATGCAGATGCCGTCCGCGACGCGGCCGCAACGGCCCGCGCGCTGGTTCGCGGCGGCCTGCGAAATCGATTCAATCTGCAGCTGCTCGACCTTGTTGCGGTACGAGTAGCGCTTCACGCGCGCGAGACCCGTGTCGACGACGTAACGGATGCCCGGCACCGTGAGCGAGGTTTCCGCCACGTTGGTGGCCAGCACGATGCGGCGCGCGTTCGACGGCTTGAACACGCGCTCCTGCTCCTGCGCGGAGAGCCGCGCGAACAGCGGCAGGATCTCGGTGTGCGGCGGATGGTGCTTGCGCAGCGCCTCGGCGGCGTCGCGGATCTCGCGCTCGCCGGGCAGGAACACGAGCACGTCGCCGGAGCCCTCGCGGCACAGTTCGTCGACGGCGTCGACGATGGCGTCCATCAGATCGCGGTCGGTATCGCGCTGCGATTTACCGCCTTTCTCGCTGCGCTCGCGGCCCGTCGTCCCCTGTGCGGCCTTCACCGCCGGGCTGTCCTCCTGCACCGGCCGATAGCGCACCTCGACGGGATACAGCCGCCCGCTCACCTCGATCACGGGCGCGCGCTTTTCCTCGCTGCCGAAATGGCGCGCGAAGCGATCGGCGTCGATGGTCGCCGAGGTGACGATCAGCTTCAAATCGGGCCGGCGCGGCAAGATCTCTTTCAGATAGCCGAGCAGGAAATCGATGTTCAGGCTGCGCTCGTGCGCCTCGTCGATGATGATCGTGTCGTAGGCCTTGAGCAGCGGATCGGTCTGCGTCTCGGCGAGCAGGATGCCGTCGGTCATCAGCTTGACCGACGCGCCCGGCGCGAGATTGTCCGTGAAGCGCACCTTGTAGCCGACCACTTCGCCGAACGGCGTGCCGAGCTCTTCGGCAATGCGGCGGCCCGTGGCCGACGCCGCGATCCGGCGCGGCTGCGTATGGCCGATGAGGCCCGTGCCGCCCGCGCCGCGTCCGCGGCCGAGCGAGAGCGCGATCTTCGGCAATTGCGTGGTCTTGCCCGAGCCGGTCTCGCCGCTCACGATCACGACCTGGTTTTCGGCGATGGCGCGCGCGATCTCCTCGCGGCGGCCCGAAACCGGCAGCGCTTCGGGGAACGTGATCGGCGGAATGGGATTCGGCGCGATCGGGGCGCGTGGCGCGCGGGGTTCGCGCGGCTGACGCTCGGCGCGCGGCGCGCGCTCGCCTTCGTTGGCGGGGCGCGATGCGTTTTCGGATTTGGGCTTGCCGGGCTGCGGCTGCTTCGGCTCGTGCGCTTGATCGGGCTGCTTCGGTTGCTTCGGCTGTTGCGCACGCGGTGTTGGATTGCGCGGCGTTTGCGCTTGCGCATCGCGCGGCTCGCCGCGCTGCGCTGTGCGTTGATCGTTGCGCGATGCGCCCGGCTGCGAGCCTGTGCGCTGCGGCTGCGGCTTCAGTTCACGGCGCACCTCACCCGTTCGCCCTGTGCCCGGAGATTCAGCACGCAAAGGCGCCGGCACTACCGGCCTGTTTTCGCTGCGCTGCGCTGCATGCGGCGTCTGCGCAGCCGGCTTCGCCGCGGCTGGCTCCTGCCCCTGCGCACGCGCCGTCTGCGCGCGCGCTTGCTCGACGTTCTGGCTACGCTTTTCGCCAGCCGCCTGCGCGCCCTTCTGCGCTTTCTGCTGATTGCCCGCCCCGCCGCTCACGAGCGCGGCAAGCCGATCGGCGGATGCCAGCTTCTCTCCGTCGCCATACTTCTGCGACGCGCGCTTTTCCTGCGCGCCGCCATGCGCCGCGTCTTTCCCGGCAGGGGTGTTGCTGCCCTGCGCCGAGGCAGGTCTTTTGGGTACATTCGACATGGGGGCGCATTATAATCCCGGGCATGAATTCCCAAACCGACCTCGTCCCCGCCTCCGCGAGCGCGCCGGCCTCCGCCGCCGCGGATTCCGCTTCAGAGCAAGCTGCCCAGCAAGCCGCGCAGCACGCACAGTTCGTCGACTGGATGCGATCGGTCGCGCCCTACATTCACGCATTTCAGGGCAAGACCTTCGTCGTCGGCTTCGGCGGCGAAGTGGTGCACCAGAATCTCCTCAACGCGCTCGTCGCCGACATCGCGCTCTTGCAGGCCATGGGCATCCAGATCGTGCTCGTGCACGGCTCGCGCCCGCAGGTCGAAGAGCAGATGAGCCTGCACGGCGTGGAGTCCGAGTTCTCGCATGGCATGCGCATCACCAATGCCCGCGCGCTGGAGTCGGCGAAAGAAGCCGCCGGCGAAGTGCGACTCGACATCGAGGCCGCCATCAGCCAGGGTCTGCCGAACACGCCGATGGCGCACGCGCACATCAGCGTGGTCTCGGGCAACTTCGTGACGGCACGGCCGGTCGGCATTCTCGACGGCGTGGACTTCCAGCACACGGGTGTCGTGCGCAAGATCGACGCCGATTCGATCCGCCATTCGCTCGCGAGCCGCAAGCTCGTGCTGCTCTCGCCGCTCGGCTTCTCGCCCACCGGCGAGGCGTTCAATCTGTCGATGGAAGACGTCGCCTCGGCGGCGGCCATCGCGCTGCGCGCCGACAAAATCATTTTCCTTACGGAAACGCAGGGCCTGATCGACGAGGAAGGCGAACTGATCCGCGAAATGTCCCTCGACGACGCCTACAAACTGCAGGAAAGCGGCACCGTGCTCGGCGACGCGGGCTTCTATCTGAAGCACTCCATTCGCGCCTGCCGCGGCGGCGTGGGCCGTGCGCACATCATTCCCTACGTGCTCGACGGCGGCTTGCTGCTCGAACTGTTCCTGCACGACGGCGTGGGCACCATGATCTCGTATGAGAACCTGGAGAGCCTGCGCGAAGCCACGCCGGACGACGTCGGCGGTATTCTCACGCTGATCGAGCCGCTCGAAAGCGACGGCACGCTCGTGCGGCGCGGGCGTCACCAGATCGAGCGCGACATCGACCACTTCTCGGTGATCGAGCACGATGGCGTGCTGTTCGGCTGCGCCGCGCTCTACGCGTATTCGCAGGAGCGCATCGGCGAAATGGCGTGCCTCACGGTCTCGCCCGAGGCACAAGGCTCCGGCGACGGCGAGCGGCTCCTGCGCCGCATCGAGCAGCGCGCGCGTGCGCGCGGCCTCACACGCATTTTCGTGCTCACCACGCGCACGGAGCACTGGTTCCTGAAGCGCGGCTTCGTGAAGGCCACGGTCGACGACCTGCCCGAAGACCGCCGCCGCCTCTACAACTGGCAGCGCAAGTCGCTCGTGCTGATGAAACAGCTATGAAAGCGCCGTCCCCGTCTGGGGACGAAGCGCGACGCGCCGCCCACACCTACGACTACAGGAGAAGCACAGCATGGCCCGTATGATCCAATGCGCCAAGCTCGGCAAGGAAGCCGAGGGACTCGACTTTCCGCCGCTGCCGGGCGAACTCGGCAAACGCATCTACGAAAACGTCTCGAAAGAGGCATGGCAAGCCTGGCTCAAGCAGCAAACCATGCTCATCAACGAGAACCGGCTGAACATGGCCGACCCGCGCGCGCGCCAGTACCTGATGAAGCAGACGGAGAAGTTCTTCTTCGGCGAAGGCGCCGATCAGGCGTCGGGCTACGTGCCGCCGACCGAAGGCTGAAACGCCTGCGCCGCACGCCGGGACCCATTCCCGGTGGCCGTCTTCAGGGCGGCACTTGATGCGGCCAGACGAAGCGAAAAAACCGCGCCTCCGGGCGCGGTTTTTTTATGCGCTTCATGCGTATACCGGGCTCATCCAGGGGTGCGTCAACAGAGCCGGCCAGATCGCGCAATCCCCCGCCACACGGGGCCTCGAGGGTTCCCCGGGGATCCCCGCCAGACGGGCGGTTTGCGCGATCTTACGTTATCGTGCTATCATAACGCTTCGTTCAACAGGCATTAGCCATCAATTGCAATCGGGCCGACGCCCAAAACCGCCTACTTCCTGATTGCTTTCATACAAAAAGAACGCTCCGCCACGCGGACCTTCTTTTTCGTTCAGCGGCGCTTCACCGGGCACCCTCGTGCCGGTCCAGCGTCCTCATGCGCCCTGCCCCCCCAACCACGGCCACGCAGGCGCAACGCATACGCACAATTCGATTGAGTGTCGTTTCGCGACACTTCAGCATGCCACTCGTGCGCCGCCTGCCTCGCAGACGGACCGGGCGCCCTTCCTTTGCGGCGTTCGCGCGCGAAATGTCGCCGCTATCGCGAAACGGCACTCTCCGGCAACCGTGGCGAGCTCTTGCAGGCTCGTCGCTGTCATTGGAGATGCATACCTTGACCGCTTCCACCTCCGGCTCATCGGCGAGCTCGACCGATCTGACGCTCGACGACATTACGATCGTCGACAAAAGCCTCCTCAAACGCGCCGTCGGCGCCATGGCGCTTGGCAACGCCATGGAATGGTTCGACTTCGGCGTCTACAGCTACATCGCCGTGACGCTCGGCCAGGTGTTCTTCCCGTCGAGCAGCCCCTCGGCGCAGCTCATCGCCACCTTCGGCACGTTCGCCGCGGCCTTTCTCGTGCGCCCGATCGGCGGCATGGTGTTCGGGCCGCTCGGCGACCGCATCGGCCGCCAGCGCGTGCTCGCGATGACCATGATCATGATGGCCTGCGGCACCTTCGCGATCGGCCTGATTCCGTCGTACCACTCGATCGGCATTGCCGCGCCCGTGCTGCTGCTCGTGGCGCGCCTGATCCAGGGCTTCTCGACGGGCGGCGAGTATGGCGGTGCCGCGACCTTCATCGCCGAATTCGCCACCGACAAGCGTCGCGGCTTCATGGGCAGCTTCCTCGAGTTCGGCACGCTGATCGGCTACGTGCTCGGCGCGGGCACCGTCGCCGTGCTGACCGCCGTGCTCTCGCACCAGCAGCTGCTCGACTGGGGCTGGCGCATTCCGTTCATGATCGCGGGCCCGCTCGGCCTCGTGGGTCTCTACATCCGCACGAAGCTCGAAGAAACGCCCGCCTTCAAGCGCGAAGCCGAGCTGCGCGAAGCCGAAGAGCACGCGCGTCCGAAGCTCACGCTGAAGTCGCTCGTCACGGAGCATCTGCGCCCCTTCCTGCTGTGCGTGGGCCTCGTGCTGATCTTCAACGTGACCGACTACATGGCGCTCTCGTATCTGCCGAGCTACCTCTCGGCGACGCTGCACTTCAACGAAACGCACGGCCTCTTCCTCGTGCTGATCGTGATGGTCCTGATGATGCCGATGACGCTCGGTTTCGGCCGCCTCTCGGACGCCATCGGCCGCAAGCCGGTGATGCTCGCGGGCTGCGTGGGCCTGATCGTGCTGTCGATTCCCTCGCTCACGCTGATCCAGACGGGCGAGCTCCTGCCGGTGTTCTTCGGCCTCCTGATTCTCGGTGCGCTGCTGTCGTGCTTTACCGGCGTGATGCCCTCCGCGCTGCCGGCGCTGTTCCCGACCGCGATCCGCTATGGCGCGCTCGCGATTGGCTTTAACGTGTCGGTGTCGCTGTTCGGCGGCACGACGCCGCTGGTCGCCGCCTGGCTCGTCGAGCACACGCAGAACCTCATGATGCCCGCGTACTACCTGATGGGCGCCGCGGTGATCGGCATCATCTCGGTCGTGGCGCTGCACGAGACGGCGCGCAAGCCGCTGCCGGGCTCCGCGCCGTGCGTCGGCACCAGGGCCGAGGCCCATGCGGTGCTGCGTGGCGTGCGCGTCGCCCGCGAGATCGACGAGGATTACGCCGCGCACGGAGCGGTGCGGGTGTAACGCAGCCGTAGCGCAGTCGCGCTGCTACGCTATGCACTGAGGATTTCGCATCGGAAATCATCGAAGGCCAGCCACGTGCTGGCCTTTTTTGCGTCGCGCGCGCGGCGGCGCCGATGCGCGCGACACGCTCAGTCGATCAGCCGCGTGTGCTCGACGTGCAGCGCGCCGTCGTTTCCGATCGTCAACATTGCGGCGGAAATCGGCAATTTGAAGCGGCGTGGTCCGGCGCTGCCCGGATTGACGTAGTGCACACCATCACGCATTTCAAGCGCCGGCTTATGCGAATGGCCGCTGACCACGACGGCGATGCCCTGCGCTGCCGGATCGCCACTCAGGTCGGGCAATTCGTGGATGACGGCAATCGCAATACCGCCGATTTCGACGACGGTTTGGACCGGCAGCGCCTCGGCCCATGCGCCGTGGTCGTTGTTGCCACGCACGGCAGTCAGCGGCGCGATCTGGGCGAGCCGGTCGAGCACGCCTGGCTCGCAAATATCTCCCGCGTGGACGATCGCATCGCAGCCCGCCAGGAAGCTCAGCAGCTCGGGCCGCACGAGATTGTGCGTATCGGAAACCAGCGCGACGCGCAGCGGATGTTGACGTGACATGAGACGGCGTTTCGTAACGGAAAAACGGTTGCGGCGCGGGCGACGATCGATCGCGCGTGGTCTGCACGGTTCGCGGCTCAGCCGGTACAGGTGATTATCGTCGACGTGCCGCGCCTCTCGTCTCCGAAAGGAAAATTCCGCCGCGGCGCGGGCCGGCTCACTCGCGCTCGTCAGCGCCCGCGCCAAAATACACGGCGAGCCACACCGTGGGCGCCGCAGTGTCGGTCCACGCCACGCGGTGCCGGCAGTGCGCGGGAATGTGCACATAGTCGCCGGGGCCCATCCGGTGGCGCGCACCACCTTGCGCCGCGAATTCCAGCTCCGCCGCACCCGCTAGCAAAACCACCCACTCGTCGCGCGGATCGTCGTACCAGAACCCTTCCGGGCTCGCCTGCCCCGTCGAGACGATCCGTTCGATCAGCACGCCGGCTCGCGCGACGAGCCGCTCGAAACGCTCGTCGTGCGCGCCGGCTTCGATGCCCGCGTAGAGGTTGCCGACCGATGCGCTGCCCGATGCGTTGTCCAATGCGTTACTTGATGCGTTATCCGATCGGTTGCCAGCACGGTCGCCGGCAGGCGCGTGCTCGCCGGGCGCGCTCATGCGAGCGGCCTCAGTCCGTCGAGCAAGGTCGGCACCAGTTCGCTCACCGTCGGGTGAATGTGCATCGCATATTGGAGCGTCGTGTACGGCGCATCGGCGGTCATTGTGTCGATGAACGTGTGGATCGCCTCGTCGCCTTCGATGCCAAAGATCGTCGCCCCAAGAATGCGCCGCGTTTGTGCATCGACCAGCGTCTTCATGAATCCATCCGTCTCGCCGCGCTCGCGTGCGCGTCCGACGCGCGACATCGGCATCGTCGCAATCAGCGCGGGCCGGCCGCTTGCGCGCACCTCGCGCTCGCTCAATCCCACGCGCGCAAGCGGCGGATCCACGAACACGGCATAGGCCGGAATGCGCGCGTCGGCACTGCGCGACACGCCGTCGAACAAATTCGCCGCGACGATCTGGTAATCGTCGTACGAGGTATGCGTGAATGCCCCGCGCCCGTTCACGTCGCCAATGGCCCACACCCCTGGCACGCGCGTGCGCAGTTCTCCGTCGACGGAAATGAGGCCGTGCTTGTCGCGCTCGATGCCCGCCGCGTCAAGTCCGAGATCGTCGGTATTCGGAATACGGCCCGTGGCAAACAGCAGATGAGAGACGTCGAGCGTTTCGTGCTCGAGCTCGATGCGTATGCCGTCCGGGTGCACCAAGCCCGCCTCCGCGCTCGTGCCAACCACATCGCCAGTCATGCCGCCAGTGCCGCTCGCGCCGAGCGGCGCCACGCTGCGCGGCGCGTTGCCGAAGCGAAACTCCACGCCTTCGCGCGCTAGCACGTCCTGAACGGCCTGCGCGACGTCGTCGTCTTCGCGCGCCAGGATGCGCTGCCCACGCACGAGCACCGTCACGCGGCTGCCGAAACGGCGAAACACCTGCGCAAATTCCAGCGCCACGTAGCTGCCGCCGACAATCGCCAGATGCGCCGGCAATGTCTCCAAAGCGAGCATCGTCGAGTTGGTTTCATATCGGATACGGTCGAGCCCCGGCAGCTCGGGAACCGCCGCGCGCGTGCCGGTATTGACGAAGATTTCGGGCGCTTCGAGAAGCACCGTCTCGCCGCTCGCCAACGCCACACTGACCGTATGCGCGCCGGTAAAGCGTGCATGGCCCTGCAGCACCGTAACGTTGGGCGCGTTGCGCAGCCAGCGCTCGACGCCATCGCGCGACGCGCCAATGATGCGGTCTTTGCGCGCCTTCACGAACGCGAGATCGACGCTCACATCGTCGCCTTGCGCGCCGTTTTCCGCGCCGCCTTGCGTGGCGTTGCCAATACGCACGCCGAAATCCGCCGCGTGGCGCGCCACATGTGCAGCGCGTGCACAGGCCACGTAGGCCTTGGTCGGCGTGCAGCCAACATTCACGCAAGTGCCGCCGAACGCCGCGCGCTCGATCACCGCCGTCTTGCGCCCGCTGGCGCCGAGCCGTACCGCGAGCGGCGGACCGCTCTGACCCGTGCCGATCACGATCGCATCGAAACGCTGTGCCATGCCGACCTCCTTGTTGCGAAACGGCGTGCCGCTCGCGTGCGCGCGTTACGTTCGCGCCATCTTACGCCGGCAACCCTTGCGCCGCGCGTGAGCGCGCGCGGTCCCGCCGTGCATCGGCAAGCCGGCGCGGCAAACCGGTCAAAGCATCGGCATTTCCAGTCGGAAAACGAGAAAAAAGAGCCGCCCCGGATCATGAGGCGGCTCACAAGGTGACGTCACAACAGCAAACGGGCGAAGCCGCTGCGCGTCGGGGGGAGAATCGTTAAAGCGGTACGTTGTCTGTGACCTGTCGGTCGCTCGCAGGTAAATGGGATCAGTGGACGCGTTCACCCGGCGCAGCACATTCATGGCTTGCGCACCAGAGTTCGCGCGAACGCTGCAGCGCCGCGCGTGCACCGCGCGTCGCCACCATCAAGCCGATCTGGCCCATATTGAAGTCGAGCGACACCATCAGCTGCATCAGGTCCACCATCGGCAGAACCAGGGCTGGCTGATACAACTGTCGTTCGATAAAGGATTTCATGACGGCTCCCGCTTGAACCGCCGCGTCGGTCTGACGCAGCGGTATTTCCATGAGAGCCATTCTAGGAATGTAGCGTCTGCCGATAAATGGCCCGGACGCGAAGTCACTTGTTGCTAAACGCGAACAATCGGGCAAACAGCAGCGCCAACTGCGGGACAGAACGATCAGCGGGCCCGCGCGCGGGCCCGTGGCTCACTCGAGCGGCGTCGCCACGAACTCCGGCAACGCTTCGGCGCGGGCCGAGTGCGCGGCGAGCGCCGGATAACGCGCGGGGTCCGCAACCCCCGGCAAGATGTGCTGCGTGAAGCGCCAGGCCACCGCCGCCGTGATGTCGGCCTGCGTGATCCGCCCAGCGCAGAGCCACCCCGCACGGCCTCCCAGCAGCTGGTCAAGCACCGCATACGCCGCGTGCATCTGCGCATTGACGCGCTCGAACCACGGCTCGTGCTGACGCTCTTTGGGCCGCAACTGGCGCTCGTACACCTGCTGCACCGTCTTCTCCATGGCCGCCAGCGCGAACCCGTTCACGCGCAGCGCGAAGGTGCGCTCCTGCGCTTCTTCGGGCATCAGCCGCCGCGCCGCCGGCACCTTGCGGTCGAGGTAATCGAGGATCAGCGTGGAATCGATCAGCAGCGTGCCGTCGTCGTCGATGAAGGTCGGAGCCTTCACGACCGGATTGATCTGCGCAAACTCGTCATAGTGCCGGAACACCGACACGCTGCGATGCTCGAACGGCATCCCGAGCACGTGCAGCGAAATGGCGACACGGCGCACATACGGGGAATCCATCATGCCAATCAACTGCATTGCTTCACCTCGTACAAGAAAAGGGGGACCGGACAGCCGATAGTGCAGCATCGGCGGATGCATTTCAAGATTGGTGAGGCAGTCCTCGCAATCGACCGTTTTCGACCGGCGACCACCTCGTTTGCTCCAGAAAAACAGTGCCTGAATGCATGAACCGGAGCGCGTGTCGTCTGAAAAATTGCGCGACAGATCGTGAAATCTGATCGATATCAAACATCGATATGGGGCCAAACTCGCCGTGTCGATGTGCCACGCAAGACTTATTTTGTCCGGCGCTACATTCGTTAGCTGACGTCACGCGTGACGCGACGCGCCATTGTTGCGCCGCAACGTCCCCGACTTTCGCGATCCGTCACCATACGCCCGCTCGCACAGCCGCGCCGCGTAAGGCTCGAGGTGTCGCAGGTCGCAACGCAAGGACGCCGAAGTATTACTCGCTCTGCATTTCAAGGGGTTTTCGTGCGCCGCATGTGCTGCACTGCATCGCCGGGAAACTCCTGGATTCGTACGCCGAAAGGCTGAGATAGTCTGACTGCACTAGGAGACGAAATCATGAGACAAGCATTCAATGTTGGCGTTGTCATCGTCCTCGCACTACTCCTCGGGAACCGGGTCATGACACGCGTGCAGGCCCACGAGGGCAGCTCGGTCACCTGCACGAAGGGTTCGGAACTCGTCCGGCTGGAGGCGCTGGCGCGTGGATTCACCGCCATCGGCGCACGCAGCCAGGGTGAGAACTTCCTCTCGTCCTGCCTCGTCTCCGGCCAGGCACAAGTTGGCGCTATCGTCGCCCACGACTAAGTCGCCCGAACCGTCCCGGACGCCCCGCGCGCGGGGCGCGCCACGAACGGCAAGCGCAAGCTTGCGCGGTGTTGCCGCGCGGCGAGCACACCGGCTTGGCACGTTCTGTGACATAGGCACACGGCGCTGATGCCTTGGCTGCACAATCCCAGTGCACAATTTGGTGGCTGCGCTAGAGCGTGTCCAGGCATGTCCGCAAGCGGTCCTTGATTCCGGACTGCACGCGCCACAAGGCGCTCCCCCCGCGGGTTGTGCCGCCCACCTTCACGGACGGACGCCACTTTCACGGCGTCCTCGCCCGCCCCCGCAGCACGCGTCGATAAACCCCACACCCCGAATCGCAGAGGACGTTAACTAACGTCTCCTTCGAGTTGCCAATGCACGTGTTTGGCGGCGACAATGGTGCGCGATCAGGGGGAATTTTATGAAAGGCAGCATCGTGTTGCTTGGCCTCAGCATGTTGACGGCATGTACGTCGGTAACCGGTGTGAATTCGAGACAGGATGGGCATCTTTCGGTAACGAGCCGGGCGCGCTGGGACATCGTCTCGTGGAACCGGGTGCGCAGCGCTGGCTTCAAGGAAGCACAGGCGTATTGCGACAAGCAACATAAGGAGATGCACGCCGTCGAAGTGCACAGCGAAGGTCTGCGCGGCGTCACCGCGCAAACAGTAGAGGTCATCTTCGACTGCATCTGATTCGACTTCCCCTGCGCCGGACAGCCCCGCCCATCAAGCACTTCGCCGGTCAGCACGGTTTTTTCCGCGCGAGCTTTGCGTAATCGCAATAGTTTGTTGTCGTTCCCCCTGATACTCAATTCGCATCCTGCAGATACACTGACACGTAACGTTTTGTTACGGCATGTATCATGCTCACAGCCTTTTACATTGTGTCGCCCTTGGCGATTGCCGCGCTGTTCGGCTTTGCGCGGCTCGTCAATCCGCGTACCGGCCAAATCGGCAGCCGCTGAGCGCACCGCCTGCCCCGGCTTGGTGCGCCACGCCAGGCGGCCCTGCTGACTCCCCGCGTCGTGCGTGTGTCTGCACGCGCGTTGACGCCGGGAAGCAGCAACAAAAAACCCGCGAAGCTTTACGCTATCGCGGGTTTCAGGATTCCAGCGGAACGCGCTGGAACGATTCTTGGTGCCGGCGACCGGACTCGAACCGGTAAGCCGTGAGGCGGCGGATTTTCGTCACACTACGTCTTTCGACGCCCCCCGCAAGGTTCTTGCGGGCGTTCGTGCGCTGGACTATGCCTTCGCCCTAGCCATGTAGCGCGCGGTCAAGCCGCGCCATGGCCTTAGGCGCCCCCCGTCTAGTCTCTACACCTTCCTGGCTGGCGCGCATCGCGTCAGCCGGCTTGGCTCGGCGTCGCCTCGGTGCAATGCGCGCTCGCGCAGCGCAAAGTCCAGGGGTTTCGCCGAATTTGAGGGGTTCTGCACCGGCCGTTTCCGGCCGGGCACTCAATCTAGTTTTAAGTCCGCTATGTTTACCAATTTCATCACGCCGGCAAGGCGGACGCGATTCTACCATTGCCCCGCGCGCCCTCCCAAGCGCACCGCGTCATCGGGCGGTCATACGCGCTTTCCATAATCGGCCCATCGAAAACGTTTACATCGCTCGGGCCGCCAGCATGACGTCAACCATCAAGGATGTCGCCGCACACGCCGGTTTTTCGATCGCCACCGTCTCGCGCGCGATCAACGCGCCGCATACGGTCAATCCGGTCACGCTCGCCAAGGTGCGCGAGGCCATCGACGCACTCAAGTTCCGCCCGAGCCCGCTCGGCCGCCAGCTACGCGGCGAACGCACGCGCCTGATCGGCGTCGTGCTGCCCACGCTCGCCAATCCCGTGTTCGCCGAATGCCTGCAGGGCATCGACGAGCTCGCGTCTGCGCAGGGCTTCCGGCTCATGCTGATGACGACGCAATACGACGCGCAGCGCGAGCGCCACGCGATCGAAACGTTGCGCGCACAACGTGTCGAAGGCCTGATCCTGACCGTCGCCGATGCGGACACGCACCCGCTGCTCGACGAGCTCGATGCCGACGGCCCGCTCTACGTGCTCATGCACAACGATACGAAGCGCCGCCCTTCCGTCTCGGTCGATAACCATCGGGCCGCCTTCGACGGCGTGCGCATGCTGATCGCCCACGGGCATCGGCGCATTCTCATGCTGGCTGGCACGCTGGCCGCTTCGGACCGCGCCCGCCAGCGCCATGCGGGTTATGCGCAGGCGATGGAGCAGGCCGGGCTCACGCCGGCGCCTGCGCTCGAAGTCGACTTCAACGCCGAGGCGCTCGCGCCTTCGGTGCTCGCGCACCTGAGCACGGGTCCAACGCGCCCCACGGCCCTCTTCTGCAGCAACGACCTGCTCGCGATGGTGGTGATGCGCGGCCTGCGCCGTGCGCACCTGCGTGTGCCGCAGGATATGTCGATTCTCGGCTTCGACGGCCTCGCCATGGGCGAATTGCTGGCGCCCCCGCTCGCGAGCATCGGCACGCCGAACGGGGAAATCGGGCGCGCCGCGTGGCAACGGCTCATGGCGCGCATCGGCGGTGATTACGCGGGTGCATCGCTCGGTCTTGCGTTACCGCACACGCTGCGCGAGGGCGGCACGATTGCCGCCATTGGAGGCGCGCCGTTCTCAGAGGCGGCGGACCAACGTCTCATGCCCGGCCCGATGCGCGCCTGACGCAGCCCCCGCCGCGTGCCGCTGCAGATCACCTTCTCGCGCGCGGGCCGTCGCACACCACGAGTCCTCTTCCGGCCAACCGCCGTCCTGCATGCGACCGAAGTCAATGCAGAGGCGCTAACGCCAATCAACCGCTCTACCCCACTCCGATCAACACGGGAGACCCACCGTGATTCGCCGATTCGCCATCGCCAGCCCGCTTTCCCTCGCACGCGGCACGACCTGCACCGCGCGCACCACTGCGCAACCGATCCACCCCACGCCGCTCGCGCTCGCCAAGCGCGTGCTCGCCCGCTCGCTGCCGCGCAGCGCCCGGGCGGCGGCGCTCAGCTTCGGTCTTGCGTGCGCCGCGGCTGTGGCCGGAATTGCCGCGCCATCCGCCGCTCATGCCGAGCAAACGGCGATCTGCTACAACTGCCCGCCCGAATGGGCGGACTGGGCCAGCCAGATCCAGGCGATCCAGCGCGCGACCGGCATCCGCGTGCCGTTCGACAACAAGAACTCGGGCCAGGCCATCGCCCAATTGATGGCCGAACAGAAGAGCCCCGTTGCCGATGTCGTCTATCTGGGCGTCTCCTCGGCCTTCCAGGCGAAAGACAAGGGCGTGATCGCGCCGTACAAGCCCGCCCACTGGGACGACATTCCCGCGAACCTGAAAGATCCGCAAGGCTACTGGTTCGCGATCCATTCGGGCACGCTTGGCTTCTTCGTGAACAAGGACGCGCTCGAAGGCAAGCCCGTGCCGCGCTCGTGGGCCGACCTGCTCAAGCCCGAGTACAAAGGCATGATCGGCTACCTCGACCCGTCCAGCGCGTTCGTGGGTTATGCGGGCGCCGTGGCCGTGAATCTCGCGCTCGGCGGCACGCTCGAGAACTTCCAGCCCGCCCTCACCTGGTTCAGCCGGCTCAAGGCAAACCAGCCGATCGTGCCGAAGCAGACCGCCTATGCGCGCGTGCTCTCCGGTGAGATTCCGATCCTGCTCGACTACGATTTCGACGCCTACCGCGCGAAATACAAGGACCATGCGAACGTCGAGTTCGTGATTCCGAGCGAAGGCACGATTTCGGTGCCCTACGTGATGAGTCTCGTGAAGAACGCGCCGCACGAGCAGAACGGCAAGAAGGTGCTCGATTTCGTGCTGTCCGACGAAGGTCAGAAGCTCTGGGCGAGCGCTTATCTGCGGCCGGTGCGGGCGAGTGCGATGTCGCCAGAAGCGGCGGCGAAGTTCCTGCCCGCGAGCGACTACGCGCGCGCCAAGCCCGTGGACTTTGCCAGGATGGCCGCACAGCAGCAGGCGTTCGGCGAACGCTATCTGCAGGTCATGCACTGAGCGCGCAGCCCGTTTCCGATCGTCAACCCGCACGGTTTCCCGCACCTCATGCACGACCTCACCTTTCCCCTGCGCTGGCGCGTGGCGCTCGTGGCGCCCGCGCTCGCGGTGTTCCTCGCGTTCTGGCTGCTGCCCATGGCGGCCCTCGTCCAGCTCAGCGCAAACGGTCATTTCATCGCCACTTATCGTGCACTCCTGACCAATGGCCGATACATGACGAGCCTCTTTCAGACCGTGCTGCTCTGCGCGGCGGTCACGCTGGCCACGCTCGCGATCTCGACAACCTGCGGGCTGCTGCTCGCGCGCCGCGAGTTCGTGGGCCGGCGCGCGCTCGTCGCGCTGCTGACGTTTCCGCTCGCGTTTCCCGGCGTGGTGGTGGGCTTCATGGTCATCATGCTCGCGGGGCGCCAGGGCCTCATTGGCGCGCTCGCGCTGCGCTTCACCGGCGAGCGCTGGGTCTTCGCCTATTCGATGGCGGGACTTTTCGCGGGCTACCTTTACTTCTCGATTCCGCGCGTGATCGTGACGGTGATGGCCTGCGCGAGCAAGCTGGACGCCTCGCTCGAAGAAGCGGCGCGCTCGCTCGGCGCCACTTCGTGGCGCGTCACGTGCGACGTGGTGCTTCCGGCGCTCGCGCCAGGCCTGGTCGCCGCGGGCGCGGTGTGCTTTGCGACCGCGATGGGCGCCTTCGGCACGGCGTTCACGCTCGCCACCGACATCGATGTGCTGCCCATGACGATCTACACCGAGTTCACGCTCAACGCGAACATGGCGACGGCGGCCGGGCTCTCGATCGTGCTCGGCGTCGTGACCTGGGGCGTGCTCACGCTCGCGCGCAGCCTGAGCGGCGCATCCGTGGCGGCAACCGCATGAGCGCCCTGCCCTCCGGCGACCGCGAGGAAGATCGCATGGACGCACGCGGGCTGCCGGAGCAGCACGAAAACGCGTCCACCGTGCCACCCGCGCCGCCCATGTCTCCCGCATCGCGGCGGCGCTTCGCGCTGCCGTCCGCTCGCGCGTGGATCGCTGGCGCGCAATGGCTCGTTACGTTCGCCACCTGCGCGTTCCTCGTCGTGCCGGTCATCATGTCGATCGTCGCGGGCCTCACTGTCAACTACTTTCGCGGCGTCGCGAGCGGCCTCACGCTGCGCTGGCTCGAGGAGGTCTGGACGCAGTATCACGCTTCGGTGTTCCTCTCGCTCGAAGTGGCCGCCGCCACCCTCGCGATCACCCTCGCGACCGGCGTGCCCGCGGGCTATGCGCTTGCACGCAGCCGCACGCGCGTTTCGCGCATGATCGAGGAGCTGCTCGTGATGCCCGTCGCACTGCCCGGCCTCGCCTCGGCGCTCGCGCTGCTCGTCGTCTACGGCGGCTTTTCCGCGTTCCGCATGAGCGCGGCGTTCATCGTCGTGGGCCATGTCGTGTTCACGCTGCCGTTCATGGTGCGCCCGGTGGCCGCCATCTGCGCCTCGTCCGACTTGCGCACGCTCGAGGAAGGCGCCGCGAGCCTCGGCGCGAATTTCGTGCAGCGCTTCTTCACGATCGTGCTGCCGAATGCGCGGCCCGGCATCGTCGCGGGCGCACTTGCGGTGCTCACGCTGTCGATCGGCGAATTCAACCTCACGTGGATGCTGCATACCCCCGACACCAAGACCTTGCCCGTTGGTCTCGCCGATACCTACGCCTCGTTGCGCATCGAAGTGGGCAGCGCATACACGATCCTCTTCTTCGTCATGACGATGCCGCTGCTCGTGGCGATGCAGTGGCTCGGCGTGGACACTCCCGGCGCCAATGCGCGCAACAAACGCGATGTGCGCGCACGATCCCATCAGGATTCCCAATGAAGCTCGATTCGATTCCGATCACACTGACACGCTGCGCGAAGACGTTTCGCGGCACGCGCGTGCTGGAGCCGTTGGACCTCACGATCGGCGCGGGCGAGACGCTTGTCCTGCTCGGCCCTTCGGGCTGCGGCAAGACCACGACGCTGCGCATGATTGCCGGCCTCGAGACGCCCGACGCGCCCGGACGCGTGCAGTTCGGCGACGACGACGTGACCGCGCTGCCCATCGAGCGCCGCAAGGTGGGCATGGTGTTCCAGAACTACGCGCTCTTTCCGAACCTGAACGTGCGCGGCAATATCGGCTACGGCCTGAAGATTGCGCGCGTGAGCGCGGCTGCCACGCGCGAGCGCGTGGACGAGCTGCTCGCGATGATGCGTCTCGAAGCGCATGCGGATAAACCCATCGCCCAGCTTTCGGGCGGCCAGCGCCAACGCGTCGCGCTCGCACGGGCGCTCGCGCCCCGTCCGCGCGTCCTGCTGCTCGACGAGCCGCTCACCGCGCTCGACGCCCGCCTGCGCGACGCGCTGCGCGGCGAAATGAACGCGCTCTTGCGCGGGCTCGGCGTGACGACCGTGTACGTGACGCACGATCAAGCCGAGGCGATGGAGCTGGGAGACCGCATCGTCGTGATGAGCGCCGGGCGCATCGAGCAGATCGGCACGCCGCGCGAAATCTACTATCGGCCGGCGAGCCGCGCCGTCGCGCAGTTCGTCGGCACGCTGAACCGGATCGCAGGACAATGGAGCGATGGCATGCTGCGCACGACGGGCGGCGCGGTGGCCTCCACCGGCGCAAGCGAACTCTACTTCCGCCCCGAAGACGCCACGCTGGCCGACCCCGCCAGCGCAGCGCTGCGCGGTGTGATCGAACAGTCGACGTTTCTCGGCGAACGCACGCGGCTCACGATCGGCGGCGCCGCACCCGATGCGCTCTTCGTCGACGTCGCGGGACGCATCGAGCTCGCGCGCGGCACCCCCGTGGGCATTGCCATCGCGCCTGAAGCGCTCATCGCGCTCGCGTAATACTGACCAACCGAGGCCACTCATGCTGCTCGCCCAAATCAGCGACCTGCACATCAAGCAACCGAGCGCGCTCGCCTACCGGCGCGTCGACACGGCCGCGAGCCTCGCGCGCACGATCGCGAGCCTGAACGCGCTCGCGCCGCGTCCCGACGCCGTGCTCGTGACCGGCGATCTCGTCGATTGCGGCAGCGCCGACGAATATCGGCATCTGAAGACCGTGCTCGCGAACCTGGACATACCGTACTGGCTTCTCGTTGGCAATCACGACGGCCGCGAGGCGCTGCGCGAAGTGTTCGCCGAACGCGCCGAACTGCGCTCGGGCGGCGCATTCGTGCAATACGCGGTCGATCTCGGCCCGCTGCGCCTGATCGCGCTCGACTCGATGGAGCCCGGGCAAAGCGCGGGCACGCTGTGCGCCGCGCGCCTCGACTGGCTCGCGCAGCAGCTCGACGCGGCGCGCGGCAAGCCGACCATCGTCGCGCTCCATCATCCGCCGTTCGATTGCGGCATCGGCCACATGGATGCGATCCGCCTCGACGATGCCGCCGCGCGCGGGCTGGAAGCGCTGATCGCGCAGCACCCGAACGTCGAGCGCGTGCTGTGCGGCCATGTGCACCGGTCCATGTTCGTGCGCTTTGGCGGGACCATCGCGAGCGCCGTGCCCGCGCCGGCCCACCAGGTCACGCTCGATCTCGCGCCAGGTGCGCCTTCCACGTTCACGCTCGAGCCGCCCGCGTTCGCGCTGCATCGCTATGACGAGACGCACGGCATCGTCACCCATCACGCGTACGTGGACACGGCTGACGGCCCCTACCCGTTCCACGAGCCGTCGGGCGCATTGATCGCGTAGTGCGCATGTCAGAAGCGGAGTCAAACGCGGATCGAGACATGGCCAGCACGATCGCACACGCTCCGGTATGATCGGCACGCCCGGGCCCGTGCGGAGCGCGTTCTACCTGCACGAGCCCGGTTCGCCTTTTGAGTACCCGCCGGGCACCGCCCGCACTGCGCACATGTCCACATCCGATACCGCATCCGCTGGCGAGAGCCAGTCGTTGCGCGGCCTGCTGCTTCTGCTCGCGACGATCGCGGGCGTCGCGGTCGCGAACATCTATTACAACCAGCCGCTGCTCGACGATTTCCGTCATGCCTTCCCCGCCGGAGCCGCATGGATCGGCGCCGTGCCCGCCGCGACGCAGCTCGGCTACGCGCTGGGCATGCTCCTGCTCGCGCCGCTCGGCGACCGCTTCGACCGGCGCCGCATCATCCTCGTGCAGACGGCGTTGCTGTGCCTCGCGCTGCTCGCCGCCGCCACCGCGCCCACGCTGCCCGTGCTGATCGGCGCAAGCCTCGCCATCGGCGTGCTCGCAACCATCGCGCAGCAGGCCGTGCCGTTCTCGGCCGAGCTCGCACCGCCCGAGGCGCGCGGCCACGCGGTGGGCACCGTGATGAGCGGCCTGTTGCTCGGCATCCTGCTCGCGCGCACGGCGGCCGGGTTCATCGGCCAGTACTTCGGCTGGCGCACGGTATTCGGCGCGTCGATCGTGGCGCTGCTCGCGCTCGCCGTGGTGGTCGTGAAGAAGCTGCCGAAGAGCCAGCCCACCTCGACGCTCGGCTATGGCAAGCTGCTGGCCACGCTCTGGCATCTCACGGTCGAATTGCGCGGCCTGCGCGAGGCATCGGCGATAGGCGCGTGCCTGTTCGCCGCGTTCAGTCTGTTCTGGCCCGTGCTCACGCAGCTGCTCGCGGGCGAGCCGTTCCATCTCGGCCCGCAGGTCGCGGGGCTCTTTGGCATCGTCGGCGCAGCGGGCGCGCTCGCGGCGCCGTGGGCGGGCCGCTCCGCCGACAAACGCGGCCCGCGTGCCGTCATCACGCTCTCGATCGTGCTCATCGCCATCGCGTTCGTGATCTTCGCGTTCTCGGGCAAGAGCCTGATCGGCCTCGTGGTCGGCGTGATCGTGCTCGACGTGGGCGTGCAGGCCGCGCAGATCTCGAACCAGTCACGCATCTACGCGCTGCGCCCCGAAGCGCGTAGCCGCGTGAACACCGTGTTCATGGTCTGCTACTTCATCGGCGGGGCAACGGGCTCGGCGGTAGGCGCGGCCACGTGGCATGCGTTCGGCTGGACAGGCGTGTGCGTGGCCGGCCTCGCCTTCAGCGCACTCGCGGCGTGGATCCACTACGCCACGCGCGCGAGGCACGACGCACGCGCCGCTTGAATGTCCTGAGAGCCGCCCGGAGCGCCTTCGTCGCGCGGGCATGCTTCGTGCTGCGAATGATCCAGCGAGATCAGGACGCGCGCCGCCGATCGTCGAACACGAACGAGAGCCCGACGCTGCCGAGAATCAGCACCGTCGCAACGATCGTGCCGAGCGTGATCGGCTCGCCGAGCGTGAGCGCGCCCAAGATGACCGCAACCACCGGGTTCACGTACATACAGCTGCTCGCCACGATCGGGCTCGTGTGGCGAATCAGGTAGCCATAGGCGACATACGCAGCCATCGTGCCGATCAGCATCAAATAGACGAAGGCGACAAATGGCAGGAAATGCAGCGTGCCCATGCGCTCGCCCGTGATCCAGGCGACCAGCGTCGAGATCGCGCCGCCGAGGCCGATCTGCAGCGCCGTCGCGACGAAGAGATCGGCCGGCAGTTCGAGCCGCCCCGCGAGATGCGCGCCGATCGCCCAGAAGAGCGCGCCGCCGAGAATCGCGAGGCTGCCGCCTGCGGTTCCGCTCGCGCCCCCGCCATGGCTGAGAATCGCGATGCCGACGAGCCCGAGCGCCACCGCCGCCCATTCGCCCTTTGCGACGCGCCGCCCGGCCGCGGCGGCGATGAGCGTGGCGAACAGTGGCACGGTCGCGACCATCACCGCCGCCGTGCCTGTGCCCACCGTGCGCATGCCGTAGGCCAGCATGCCGCTCGACAGGCCCACCAGCATCGTGCCGACCACGCCCGCGTTGCGCACCTGCGCGAGCGTCGGCATGACGGGACGCCGGCGCATCGCAAACACGAAGAGCCCGATGCCCGCGAGCAGATTGCGCAGGCCCGAGAGCAGCAGCGGGGGAAACGAGCCGAGCGCGACGTGCACGCCGAGATAGGTCGAGCCCCAGACGAAGTAGACGACCGCGAGCGACAGCGCGACACGACCGCCGCGCGACTGCGGCAGCCGCACGCTGCGCGCGAGGCGCCAGCATTGGGCGCCGGCCTGGATGAGCGCCTGCAGCAGGCCCTGAACAAGCGGGCTGGCGCTCCAGCGGGAAGGCGAACGGGGAGGCATCGTCATTGCACCGCGGACAGACTGAGGGCGAACCGCGGACATCCCGCCGGACGTGAGACGGGACGAATGAAGCGCAACGGCATGATGGAAGCGACGAAAAAAGAAAGTGCGAGGTGTGCCCAGAATTAGGGGCACGAAGGACACGAAACGCCCGAACGGGGCGCCACGCATTATGCAACAAGGCATCTGGTTGCGGACGCAGCGAGCGTGCTTTATGCGCGGGCGCGCTGCTTGCGCGCAACGAAGTGCATGGCTGACCCGTTGCCCACCATTTACGAGACCGTGTTAGCATGTTACCTGCTTTCAAAAATCTTTCAATTTCCGTCGCTTTCATGCATCCGCCGCTCACGCACCTTGCCGTGCACCTCGCCGCTTCCCTGCCGCCGCGCGCCCAGCGCGGCGCGCCGGCGTGCGCGGGAGCGTATCCGGATGCGCGCACGGCCGCCCGACGCCCCCTCCCCGGCTCCCCGGCCCCGCTCGCCGCCGCCCGGCGTCCACACTGAACCGCCCTCCGCTTCCGGAGCCGTTCGGTCGGGCTCCGGGCCGATCCCCACCTTTTTCAATCCCGGATCGTAAGGAGAACCACCATGTCGAAGAAAATCCGCTATCTGACCGAGCTCGATCTCGCCCGCCTCGAGAAATGCGCCGCCGAGCCTGGCGCCGCGCCCGCGCGCCAGCTCATGCTCGACGAACTGCTCGAACGCGCCGAGATCGTCGACTCGCACAACGTCGCGTCCAACGTCGTCACCATGAACTCGCAGGTCACGCTCGTGAACGAACGCACGGGCGAGAGCGTCACGTTCACCGTGGTCTATCCCGTGAGCGCCAACCTCGAGGCCGGGCGCCTGAACGTCTTTTCGCCCGCGGGCCTCGCACTGCTGGGCGCGAAGCGCGGCGAGTCCGTGCGCTTCACGCCGCCGAGCGGCGCCGTGGAGACTTTCAAGGTCGACCGCATTTTGTTTCAGCCCGAGGCCGCGGACGATTTCACGCTGTAAGCGTCGGGCGGCTCCGCCTCGTCTGGCACATTTCGCATGCCGGAGCACTTGCCAGATCGTCGCAGCACGGTGTATCGTTTGGCCTGCTTACGCGGGGGTCCTGCGTTATGCGCCGCTTCGAATCGTTCAGACGAATGTTCAAGCCGCGTATTACGTGGGTGAGAAATACCCTTTGAACCTGATCTGGATAATGCCAGCGCAGGGAAGCGTCCGGACTTCGCATCGCATCACGCCTCACCCCATCACAGCGAAGTCCGTCCACGTTCCGTCTCATCTCCTGCTAAGCCGCTGTTCCCACTTTGCTTTGCATGGAGAGAGAGACGCATGAACGCGAATCCGAAGTTCATTTCCGCCACTGCGCACGTCGACGAAGCCGCAATCGCGCCGCTGCCCAATTCCCGCAAGATCTATGTGACCGGTTCGCAGCCCGACATCCGCGTGCCGATGCGCGAGATCACGCAATCGGATACGCCCACGGGCTTCGGCGGCGAGAAGAATCCGCCGATCTACGTCTACGACACCTCGGGTCCGTACACCGACCCTGAAGCGAAGATCGACATCCGCGCAGGCCTGCCGGCGCTGCGTCAGGGCTGGATCGAGAAGCGCGACGACACCGAGGCGCTACCCGGCCTCTCCTCCGACTACGGCCGCGAGCGCGCCGCCGATCCGGCCACGGCCGAGCTGCGCTTCCCGGGCCTGCATCGCACCCCGCGCCGCGCGAAGGCCGGCAAGAACGTCACGCAGATGCACTACGCGCGTCAGGGCATCATCACGCCCGAGATGGAGTTCATCGCGATCCGCGAGAACCAGCGCCGCGCAGAGTATCTGGAAAGCCTCAAGGCTAGCGGCCCGAACGGCGCGAAGCTCGCCGCGATGATGGGCCGCCAGCACCCGGGCCAGGCGTTCGGCGCAGCCGCTTTCGGCGCCGACGCACTCAAGGAGATCACGCCTGAATTCGTGCGCGAGGAAATCGCGCGCGGCCGCGCGATCATCCCCGCGAACATCAATCACCCGGAAAGCGAGCCGATGATCATCGGCCGCAATTTCCTCGTGAAGATCAACGCGAACATCGGCAACTCGGCGGTCACCTCCTCGATCGGCGAGGAAGTCGACAAGATGACGTGGGCGATCCGCTGGGGCGGCGACACGGTCATGGATCTGTCGACCGGCAAGCACATTCACGAAACGCGCGAGTGGATCATCCGCAACTCGCCGGTGCCGATCGGCACGGTGCCCATCTATCAGGCGCTCGAGAAGGTCAACGGCAAGGCCGAGGACCTCACGTGGGAAATGTTCCGCGACACGCTCATCGAGCAGGCCGAGCAGGGTGTGGACTACTTCACGATTCACGCCGGCGTGCGCCTGCAATACGTGCCGCTCACGGCCAACCGCATGACGGGCATCGTCTCGCGCGGCGGCTCGATCATGGCCAAGTGGTGCCTCGCGCATCACAAGGAGTCCTTCATTTACGAGCATTTCGAAGAGATCTGCGAAATCATGAAGGCCTATGACGTGAGCTTCTCGCTCGGCGACGGCCTGCGTCCGGGCTCGATCTACGACGCCAACGACGAAGCGCAGCTCGGCGAACTGAAGACGCTTGGCGAGCTCACGCAGATCGCGTGGAAGCACGACGTGCAGGTCATGATCGAAGGTCCGGGCCACGTGCCGATGCAGCTCATCAAGGAGAACATGGACCTGCAACTGGAATGGTGCGACGAAGCGCCCTTCTACACGCTCGGGCCGCTCACCACGGATATTGCACCGGGCTACGACCACATCACCTCGGGCATTGGCGCCGCGATGATCGGCTGGTTCGGCACGGCGATGCTCTGCTACGTCACGCCGAAGGAACATTTGGGCCTGCCGAACAAGGACGACGTGAAGGAAGGCATCATCACGTACAAGCTCGCGGCTCACGCGGCCGATCTCGCGAAGGGCCATCCGGGCGCGCAGGTGCGCGACAACGCGCTCTCGAAGGCGCGCTTCGAGTTCCGCTGGGAAGACCAGTTCAACATCGGCCTCGATCCGGACAAGGCGCGCGAGTTCCACGACGAAACGCTGCCGAAGGACTCCGCGAAGGTTGCGCACTTCTGCTCGATGTGCGGTCCGCACTTCTGCTCGATGAAGATCACCCAGGACGTGCGCGACTTCGCGGCGAAACAGGGCGTGAGCGACGACGAGGCCCTGAAAAAGGGCATGGAAGTGAAGGCCGTCGAGTTCGTCAAGCAAGGCGCGGAGATTTATCACCGCCAGTAACGCACGCAGGACGGTTCGCTGCGCCGCACGAGGGCACGAGAGGCACGCCTCGCGTGCGTGCGGTGCGGCGAAACAATTTCTAACGACTCCGACATCTCGTTGACAAGCGCACACACCCGGATACGGAACGCGTCGCTACGATGAACGTATTGGAGGTGCGCATCAGGCCAAAAAGCCCGAAGCCCCCAGCGGATACACGAGGAGTCGATAATGAAAACCCTTGCACGCGCACGTACCCTTCTCGCTGGGACCACACTCGTTGCCGTGATTGCCAGCTGCTCGGCTTGCGACGACATGTCGAGGCGCGACCGTGACACGGCAATCAGGTCGGCAAGCAAGGGCGTCTCCCGCCCCACCTGACATAGCGAAAAACAACAACACGACAACAGGCAAATCGGCTTCGAACGCCGGCTTCAGAGAGGATACGCGGCGCATGTCTCGCAAGAGCATGCGCCGCATTTTCATTGGCATCGGCGAAGCACTGCACGCATGCCAGCGCGCGCAGCCCTGCAATACCGCGAAATATCCGGTTATGCGAGCGCAACACAAAGCGGCGCCAAGGAGCGTAAGCTCGATCGGTCAGGTTCCGGGTATACGGCACACGTCGGCACACGAGCCCGCGTGATCGTCAGCTTTGTGTGGGACAGGAGTCCGCCATGAATCGCCCCTCAGCAGCACTCGCGTCGCCTTGCGCATCCAGTGTGCCCGCCTGCAAAACCTTGTCGATCCGGCCCTGGGTGCGTGGCGCGCTCAAGCGGGCCGCGGCGCTCGGCGCAACGACCGCACTGCTCGCGCTTTCCGGCTGCTACTACTATTACCCGTACGGCTATGCACCGTACTACTACGGCTCGGTGCCCGCCGCGGGCACGCAGCAGGACAACGCGGTGATGCAAACCAGTCCGCAGGCGAGCCAGCCACCCAACCCTGCCCCCGCCGCCATCCCCGACGCGCAATACCCCGGGCCGCTCTATCCCTCGCCGCCCGTCGCCATCGCGGTGCCCGCCTGGCCGGCTTATCCCGCGTACTACCCCTACCCTGCATGGGGATGGGGTGGGCCGTCCATCTCCTTTGGCTTCGGCTACTGGGGTGGCGGTGGTGGGTACTGGCGTCACTAGGGACCGTTCGCGCCAATAGCCGGCGTTGACTGGCATCGAAGCACACGCGCGTGAGGCCGCCCCTTTGCCGCACGACCGTACTTTCCCTCCTTGACGGTCCCGAACCATTTTCTATGCTGCTATTGGGCATCGGGGACTGAAGCATCGCCTTACTGAATTCGCCCGCCCTCACGACGGCGCTCCGGTTCTTTCGCGGGCGCCGCGCGCACCGTCGACGCCACGCCCGGCACACCCTTGCGCACGCACGCATCGATGCGCCGATACGAATCAGCACAAAGGAGACGTCATGTTCCATCAGCTGTTGACTCCCATCGGCAACTCGCTATTCCTGTCGTTCATCGTGGCGGTGCTGCCGATCGCCGTGGTGCTCATCCTGCTCGGCTGGGCGCGCCGGCCCGCGTGGCAGGCTTCGCTCGCGGGCCTCGTCGTCGGTCTCGCCGTGGCCATCGCGGGCTGGCAGTTTCCGGTCAATCTCGCCATCAGCGCGGTGCTCAACGGCGTGGTCTTCGCGCTATGGCCGGTCATGTGGATCGTCGTCACCGCCATCCTGCTCTACAACATCGCGCTGCGCTCGGGCCGCTTCGCGGCCTTTCGCATGTGGCTGCTCGACAATCTGCCCAACGACCGGCGCATCGTGCTCGTGGTGGTGGGCTTCTCGTTCGGCGCGCTCTTCGAAGGCATCTCGGGCTTCGGCACGCCCGTCGCGATCACGAGCTCGCTGTTGATCATGCTCGGCTTCCCGACGCTCGAAGCGCTCACCTTCACGCTGATCTTCAACACGGCGCCGGTGGCGTTCGGCGCGCTCGGCGTGCCGATCACGGTGCTCGGCGCGGTCACCCACCTGCCCGCCGATGCGCTCGGCCAGATGGTCGGCCGCCAGCTGCCGTTCTTCGCGTTGGCGCTGCCCTTCTACGTGATTGCCATTTACGCGGGCGTGGGCGGCATGCTGCGCATCTGGCCGGTGCTGCTGGTCTCGGGCGGCAGCTTCGCGATCACGCAGTTCGTCACGGCGAACTTCATCAACTACAGCCTCACAGACGTGCTCTCGTCGCTCGTCTCGCTGATCCTCACGATCCTGTTCCTGCGCGTCTGGAAGCCCGCGCCCGACCCGCGCTTCGAAATCAAGGTCGACCGCGCGAAGGAAGTGCGCGGCGCCGTGCCGGGCGCGCAGGGCTGGTATCCGTGGATCATCGTGGCCGTGGTCGTGATCCTTTGGACCATCGCCAAGGTGTTCGCGATCGGCGACGTGAAGGTGCCATGGCCGGGCCTCAACAAGGCCGTCTACATCACGCTGTACAAGACACCGTATGGCGCGATCTGGGACTTCCAGCCGCTCGGCACGGGCACCGCGATCCTGCTCGCGGCGATCATCACGGCGCTTGTCGTGCGCCTGAAGCCCGCCGATTTCGGCGGCGCAATCGTCGATACGTGGGTGCAGACCCGCATCGCCATCCTGACCGTCGCGACCATCGTCGGGCTCGCTTTCCTGATGAACTACTCGGGCCTCACCTACACGCTCGGTCTCGGCGTCGCCTCGGTGGGCGCGCTCTTTCCGCTCGTCTCGGCATTCCTCGGCTGGGTGGCCGTGTTCCTCTCGGGCAGCGACACCTCGGGCAACGCGCTGTTCGGCAATCTCCAGGTCGTAGCCGCGCACCAGCTCAACCTCGACCCCGTGCTGATGGCGGCAACCAATTCGTCGGGCGGCGTCATGGGCAAGATGATCTCGCCGCAGAACATTTCGACGGGCGTGGCCACCACCGACCTCAAGGGCAAGGAAGGCCACGTCTTCGCGAAGACCTTCAAGCACTCGATCCTGCTCACGGTGGTGCTCGGCATGCTCGTGTGGCTGCAGCAGAACGTGTTCACGTGGATGATTCCGCCTCATTGAAGGCGCCGTGCGGCACCTCGGGGCGTAAAAAAACCGCCTGCGAATCACTCGATTCGCAGGCGGTTCTTGTGTCGATTGCTGGCGGCGGCCCGTGTGCCGCGCGCTGCAATACGAGGGGGCTTACTGCAGCTCTTCGACCACGATGCCCATGATCTCGCGAGCCGGACGCGACGAATCGATCTGGCCGCTGTCGTCGACGACCGCCACGCGGGTCTGGTTATCGGTCACTGCGCGCACGTTGAGCTTGTACTGCTTCGCGATCTTTTCCTTGCGGCCATGGAAGATCTGGTTCCAGAAGCCCTGCTCCGCCGAGCTCATGTCCTGCGGGTCGACGTAGCGCACGTAGTAGATGCCCTTCGCGCGGTCGCGGTCGTCCACCGTGAAGTTCGCGCGGTCGAGCGCAATGCCCACACGCAGCCATGCGCGGTCGTACGGCTCGGCGAGCGTGAGCTCGGTCGACGTGTACTGGCCGCCAGCCGGGCTGTTCGCCGAGGACGACGTAGCCGGCGCGCTCTGGCCTGCCGCGGCGGCGTTCTGCGCCGCGACGGCGGCCGCAGCCGCGTCGGGAGCCTTGGATGTCGCGTCCTTTGCGTTCGCCTTCGCGTCGGCCTCGGCGGCGATCTGCGCGTCGGGCACGCCCGGCTTGGCGTTCGCGAGCGTCATCATGAGCCGCTTGAGGTACTCGGTTTCGAGCGCCGGATCGTTGGGCTTCGGCTCCCACTTGCTGGTGTCGTTGTTGGTGCCGCTCAGCTGCTCGCTCAGACCCTTCTGGCTGATGAAGATGTATGTGCCGCCGGTGGGCGAGGTTTCGAGACGCGTGCGGTACTTGTTGCGCTCCGCGGTAACGTACGAGTTGCCCGTGGCCCACGACAGCGAGTTGCGGATCAGGCCGTCGTTGATCTTCGGATGGGTCTCGTTCCAGTCGGTCTCCATCACGCCCTTGTCGCGCTGGTCGACCACCAGCAGGAAGCCCTGCTCCTGCCAGAAGCGGCGCACCTGCGGCCAGACCTGGTCAGGCGTGCGATTGTCGATGACGAGCCAGCTTTCCGTGCCATCACGCTGAATATGCATGCCCGGCACTTGCGGCAGCACCTGGGTCTGGTCGGACGGGGGCGCCGCGGCCTGGGTCTGCTTGAGCGAGGACAGCGACGTTTCCCCGCCTTGCGGGGCCATCGAGCGCTGGTCGGACGTTTCGTCGAGCATGTTCGGCGGAACGGCCAGCGAAGCCTGCTTCGCCTTTCCATCACTGCGGTAATCGATCTTGCCGGGCGTCGGCGAACTGCAGCCGGCGACCAGCCCGCCCGCCATCAGGAGCGCGAAGGCGCGAGCGGCAAGACGTTGGTGAAAATCACTCATGTTCGGGTAATCCCTTCGGCTAGGCCACGGGCTAGTTTCCGTGGATCAACCAGCCATTTTACCGGCGACAGGCCGTGCTGTGCAAAAACCGCAGTTCGGCGGCGCTGCCGGGCGCAAGCCGGATGCGCAAACCGGGCCGCCAGGCGGCGAGCGGCGGGCTGTTCAGCCGATTTTGTCATCGGTTTGACGCCCTGAACGTAACGTTTATCAACATTTTAGAAAACACTCTCCGGTCCCTGAAATCAGGCAAATCCCTTTTTTGATCAACGCCTTACGAGGAATGGCGCCAGGCGGTCAAGTTTGCGCAAGTCGGCATTTGAGTCGTTCCGGTCTTGTGCGCGCGACCCGGTGCTAATTTCCCCCTCAAAAAAGAGATAAGTCCGAAGAACGACACACGGAGAGTTTGATGAGAATTTGGAGATGCTTGCAGGCGAGCCGCGCCGCGGCCAGCGCCTGCCTCTTCTCGTGCCTCGCGGCCGGCGCCGCACCGGCCCACGCCGCGCTCGGCGACACGGTTGCGTCCGGGCTTCCGCCAACACCGGCATCGACCACCCAGACGCTCGCGGGCGGGGCGGCGCGCATGACGAGCTACGTCGACGCGGGCGGCACGCACTTTAACGAGTACATCGCCGCCAGCAGCGGCGAAATCTTCGCCTATGTGTGGCAAGGCCCCACCCCGCCGGATCTCGATGTGCTGCTCGGCCGCTACGCCGCCGCGTGGCGCAGCGGCGCTGCCGCGCTGCATGCCAGCGGACGCGACGGCCTGCACGCCGCGCGCGTGGATACGCCCACGGTCGTCGTCGAGTCCGGCGGGCACATGCGCAGCTATATCGGGCGCGCGTGGCTGCCCGCGGGCGTCAGCGAGGGAGATCTGCGATGAGCACGCCCGCGCAACGCGTTCTGGAACGCGTTTCCATCCGGAGCGTACAAACGGACGCCCGCGCGTTCGTGCTCGCAGGCATCCTCGCCGCGGTGCTCGCGGGATGCGGTGGAGGCGGCGGCAGCAGCACGACAGGCGCCACGGTCCCGGCGAGCTCGCCCGCCGCCGCAAGCGCGCCCGCGGCCTCGGCTCCGGCCGCGGCGAGTTCGCCGGCCCCGAGCGGTTCGAGCACGTCGGGCACCGTCCCGCAATCGACGACGCCCAATGTCGTCGCGGTCAGCGTCGCCGCCACGCCCACCTCGACGCGCAACATGCTCATGGCGAGCGTGACCGTGTGCGTGCCGGGCACGAGCACCTGCGCGACCGTCGACAACGTGCAGGTCGACACCGGCTCGCAGGGCCTCCGTCTGCTCGCATCGGCCCTGCCGGCCGGGTTCGCGCTGCCATCGGTGGCCGCGGGTTCCGGCTCGTCGCCCGCGGGCGAATGTGCGGCCTTCGGCAGCGGCTACACGTGGGGCGCAGTGCGCAGCGCCGACGTGCGGCTCGCGGGCGAAGTGGCCCCCGCGCTGCCGATCCAGGTGATCGCCGACCCGTCCGTGCCGACCACGCCGAGCGTCTGCGAGGGCTTCGGGCTCGCGATGATCAATACCACGGCGCTGCGCGCGAACGGCATCCTCGGTGTCGGGCCCTTTAACGCCGACTGCGGCGCGGCCTGCGTGAATCAGCCGAATAGTTCGTGGTACTACGCATGCCCTTCCGGCAACTGCACGGCGAGTGCGCAGCCGCTCGCGCAGCAGGTGAGCAATCCCGTCGCGGCGTTTGCCACGGACAATAACGGCGTCGTGCTCGATCTGCCCGCGGTGCCCGACTCAGGCCAGAGCACCGTGAGCGGATCGCTGATATTCGGCATCGGCTCGCAGTCGAACAACGCGCTCGGCGGCGCGACGGTGTTGCGCGCGAACACGGTGACGGGCTTCGTGTCGACCACGACCTCGGACGGCTCGGTCTATCCGCTGAGCTATCTGGATAGCGGCTCGAACGGCTTTTTCTTCGCGGACGCGGCACTCACGCGCTGTGGCGTGTGGTACTGCCCGGGCGCGCCGCTCAGCATCGGCGCGACGATCGAGGGCACGGATGGTGTGAGCGCCGCGGCCTCGCTCCCGGTCGCCAATGCACAATCGCTGCTCGCGAGCGGCAACTGGGCGTTCGACAACCTGGCGGGCTACAACGGCAACATGTTCGGCTGGGGATTGCCGTTTTTCTTCGGGCGGCGCATCTACACGGCCATCGAAGCCGAGGTGACGCCCGCGGGCGCGGGGCCGTATTTCGCGTTCTGAGCGTGGGGCAAGCGGGTGCGGTGCCGGTGCCGGTTACTCGTCGTTGGCGTCGGGCGCGGGCGTGGTCTTCGCGAGTGCGGCCGGCGAGAGCCAGCGGAACGACGTGAGGCTACCCGTCTTGTCATAGGTGCATTCGGCGGCGGTGGTCGGGCGCGGGGCCTTGTGCAGACCCAGCTTCACGGCCAGCGCCGCCATCGGCGTGGTGGGCTTGCTTTCCGCGACCGGCGCGGCTGCCGATGCCGCAGATGCAGCAGATGCCACGGCGGCTCCGGATGCCGCGGAAGCTGCGGACGCTACGGCTGCTCCGGACGCCGCCGACGCCACCGTCGCGTGCTGCGCCGACGAAGCGACCGACGATGCCGATGCCGCCGAAGCTCCCGTCGAAGCGGAAGCCACGGCGGCACTCGCCGCGCTCACGCCCGAGGCGCCGGCGGTGGCAGCCACCGGCGCACCGGTGACGGCGGCGACAGCCTCTGGGCTGAGCACGCCCGATGCCGGCAGCGCGCCGCGAGCGAGCGCGCCTTCGACGACAACACGCTTGCCGCGATACGCCACCGCGGTATGCGTGACGGTCAGTTGGCCCAGCGACGCGTTGACGAGCCGGGTGCGCATTTCATGCTCGCATGCGCTGGGGTTCTGGTACTGCGCGACGCATCCCGCGAGCAGAGTGGCACCGGCGGCGAGGCCGACGAGGCAGGCTTTCCGTTTGTTCATCGCTCTTGTTGCGCTTCTTGCGCGGTTCGGTTTTCAGGCTGCGGCAATTGTAGCGTAGAGCCTGCGAAGACCCGACGCGCATCGGGCTCTGCGAACGGCGCTCGCGGGCCGCGCGGGCCTGTTATTATCGCGGCTGTATATCCGTACAGTGCCGCGCGTGCTTCCCGAATCTCCCGATCCGTTCTATTACCTCGCGAACTTCGAGCGCGCGCTCGCCTCGCTCGATGCGCGCTGCGCCGACCTGTTCGACGAAGCCGAACAGCGCTTCGTGCAGGGCTTCGGCGCCCTGCCGCGGGCCTCGCGCGCGCTGTTCGTGCGCATGCTCATGCGCAAGGGCCCGCATTTTCGCGCGAGCAAGCTCGACTACGCCGAGATTGGCTGTCCGCGCGCGGCGGCGGCGCCCCTTGTGGAGGCGGGCTGGCTGGACGCCGCGCCCGTGCTCGCGCTCGATGCGCTCGCGGCGCTCGTTACCAAAGCCGAACTGCAAACGCTCGCCGCACGGCTCGCAGCCTGCGCGCAGGCGCAAGGCACGCCCGAGGGGGCCAATGCGCCTGATGCTGCTGATTCCTCCGATGTGCCCAAGCCAGCGAGCGCGCAGCACACCGGCGCTGCCGCACGCGCCATACCGGCCACACGCGCCACGCGCGCCGGAACACTCGAAGCCCTGCAAGCCGCCGCACCCGAAGCGCGCGAATGGTCCGCGTGGTTTCCTGGCACGGCCGATACCGTGTTCCATCTGGTGGCCGCGCCGCTGTGTGAGCGGCTCAGGCTGATGTTCTTCGGCAACCTGCGGCAGGACTGGTCCGAGTTCGTGCTTGCCGACCTCGGCGTCTACCGCTACGAACCGGTGCCGCTCGACAGCGCCTCGCGCGCGTTTCAGCAGCGCGCCGATATCGACGCGTATCTCACGCTGCGCGACTGCCGCGAGTCCTTCGATCTCGCTCCGGACGCGGCGAGCGCCGTCACCGCCCTCGGCACTGCGCTCGATACGCTCGACACCCTTGCGCCGCGCACCCGGCACAACGACTGGCTGCGCTCGCGTCACGACCGGGTGCGCCACGCGGCGGGCCAGGCAGCCGAGCGTCTGGGCGAGCCGGCGCTGGCATGGCGCGCCTATGCCGACTGCGGTCACCCCGAATCGCGCTACCGGTGCGTGCGCGTGCTCGAGCAACTCGACCGACGCGACGAAGCGCTCGCGCTCGCCCAGACCATTGCCGGCGCGCCCGCGAACGAAGAGGAAGCGCAACGCGCGACGCGCACGCTCGCACGCCTGCAGCGGCGGCGCGCCACGGCACAAACGCCGACAACGCCCGGCACGCCGACATTCGCGAGCGCCGAGCTCACGCTCCCCGACGCCTGGGCCGGCCTGCGCGTGGAGGAAGCCGCGCGCCGCACGCTCGAGCGCGCCGACGCGCCCGTCTTCTACGTCGAGAACGCGCTCATCAACAGCCTCTTCGGCCTGCTCTGCTGGCCCGCGCTCTTCGCGCCGCTGCCGGGCGCGTTCTTCCATCCGTTCCAGCGCGGCCCCGCCGACCTGCACGCCACCGAGTTCGTGTCCCGGCGCGCCGGGCTCTTCGCCGCGTGTCTCGCCGAATTCGAGACCGGCACCTATCGCGCGACCATCGAGCAGCGTTTCACGCAGAAGTACGGCATCCAGTCACCCTACGTTGCGTGGCCCGCGCTCGACGCCGCGCTGCTCGCGCTGGCGCTCGACTGCTTTCCCGCCGCCCACCTGAAGCTCTGGTTCGAGCGCCTGCTGCGCGAGCCCGGCGCGAACCGTTCGGGCCTGCCCGACCTCGTGCGCTTCTGGCCGCGCGAGCGACGCTACGAGCTGATCGAGGTGAAGGGCCCCGGCGACCGGCTGCAGGACAACCAGCGCCGCTGGCTCGCCTACTGCGCGGCACACGGCCTGCCCGTGACGGTGCTGCAAGTGCGCTGGGCGGCGCCGGAAAGCACCCCGGCTGCGCCCACGCCATGAGCTACACCGTCGCGGTCCGTACGCTCTGCGAGTTCACCGCGAAACGCGGCGACCTCGACCTGCGCTTCACGCCCTCGCCCGATGCGAGCGAAGGCCGCGCCGGCCACGCCGCGATCGCCGCCCGCCGGCCCACAGGCTACGAAACCGAAATCGCGCTCACAGGCGTATTCGGCACGCTCACCGTGCGCGGCCGCGCCGACGGCTACGACCCGGCACGCCAACGGCTCGAAGAGTTCAAGACCTATCGCGGCGATCTGGAGGCGATGCGCGAGAATCAGCGCGCGCTACACTGGGCGCAATTGCGTGTCTATGGCGCGCTGATATGCGAGCAGCTCGGCCTCGACGCGCTCGAGCTCGCGCTCGTCTACTACGAGATTGGCTCGGGACGCGAGACGGCGCTCGTCGAGCACGCGAGCGCCCAGCAGCTGCGCGCCGAATTCGAGTCGCAGTGCGCGCGCTTCATCGCGTGGGCTGAACAGGAGAGCGCGCATCGCGCGGCGCGCGACCTGGCGCTCGCGGCCTTGCGCCTGCCGCATGCCACCTTCCGCGAGGGCCAGCGCGATCTCGCCGAGGCCGTGTGGCGCGCAGCCACGCAAGGACGCTGCCTGCTCATCGAGGCGCCCACCGGCATCGGCAAGACCATCGGCACGCTGTTCCCGCAACTGAAGGCCTGCGCGCGCGCCGGCATCGACAAGGTGCTGTTCTTGAGCGCGAAGAGCCCGGGACGGCAGCTCGCGCTCGACGCGCTCGACACACTGGCCGCCGCTCAAGTCGATGGCGAAGCCCGCGATGGCGAGCCGCGCGACGCCGCCCCGCTGCCGCTGCGCGTGCTCGAACTGGTCGCGCGCGACAAAGCCTGCGAGCACCCGGACCTCGCATGTCACGGGCAATCGTGCCCGCTCGCACGCGGCTTTTACGACCGCCTGCCCGCCGCGCGCGCCGCCGCACTCGCGCGCGTGCGGCTCGACCGCGCCGCGTTGCGCGAGGTCGCGCGCGAGCATGCCGTCTGTCCGTACTACCTCGGCCAGGAGCTCACGCGCTGGAGCGACGTGATCGTCGGCGACTACAACTATTACTTCGACGTGAGCGCGATGTTGTTCATGCTCGGCGCGCACAACCAGTGGCGCACGAGCGTGCTCGTGGACGAGGCGCACAATCTGCCCGAACGCGCCCGAGCGATGTATTCCGCCGAGCTCGTGCAAACGCGCCTCGACGCCGTGCGCCGCGCCGCGAGCGCTCCCGTGAAGCGGGCGCTGACACGCCTCGCGCGCCAATGGAACGCGCAGAACGCCTTGCAGCCGCACGCGTGGCGCGCGAGCGAGACGCTGCCCGAAGGCCTCGTTGCCGCGCTCGGCGACGTGATCGCCGCCATTGGCGACCAGCTCGCGCAACCGGCGCTCGTGCGCGACGCCGAACTCGAACGCTTCTATTTCGACGCGCTGCACTTCGTGCGCATGGCCGAGCGCTTCGACGCGCAATCGATCTTCGACGTCACGCCGCTTGCCACGCGGGACGCGAAGCGCACGCGCTCGACGCTGTGCATCCGCAACATCGTGCCCGCCGGCGCGCTGCGCGCGCGCATGGCGGCGGCCCATAGCGTGACGCTCTTTTCGGCGACGCTCGCGCCCACGCGCTACTACGCCGAGATGCTCGGCCTGCCCGCGAACACCGTGAACGTGGAGATAGGCACGCCGTTTCGCGCCGAGCAGCTCGACGTGCGGATCGCGCGCGATATCTCCACGCGCTACAAGGACCGCGAGCGCTCGCTCGACGCGCTCGTCGAGCGCGTCGCAAGGCAATACGACGCGCGCCCCGGCAATTACCTGTGCTTCTTCAGCAGCTACGACTATCTCCAGCTCGCCGCCGACGCCTTCGTCGCGCGGCATCCGCACGTGAGTACATGGATGCAGTCGCGCACGATGGACGAGGCGCAGCAGCAGGCCTTCGTTGCGCGCTTCGTGGAGGGCGGCTGCGGGATCGGCTTTGCGGTGCTCGGCGGGGCCTTCGGCGAAGGCATCGACCTGCCGGGCACGCGCCTGATCGGCACTTTCATCGCGACGCTCGGCATGCCGCAGGTGAATCCCGTCAACGAGGCGATGCGCGAGCGCATGCAATCGCTCTACGGCGCCGGGTTCGACTACACCTATCTGATCCCCGGGCTGCGCAAGGTCGTGCAGGCCGCGGGCCGCGTGATTCGCACCGAACACGACCGCGGCGTCGTGCATCTGCTCGACGACCGCTTCGCGCGGCCGGACGTGCGCGCACTGCTGCCTGCGTGGTGGCAAATCGGCTAGCGCATTAAATCAGCATGCCGAATTCATTCGCAGGAAACAAAACCGGCGCCGCGACGGCGCCGGTTTCCCCACTACGGACTCAGGCCGCCTTCGACTTGCCCGCGCCCTTGCCGCCCTTCTTCGGCGGCGGTGGCGGCGGCGGATCGCCCTCGGCGTCATCTGCGGCGAGCTCCGGCGCGACCTCCTTCACGTCCGGCTTCGCGCCCTTTCCATCGCCTTTGGCCTTCTTCGCGGGCTGGTTTTCCGGCACGTCGGGCGGCACGGCGATCTTGCTGATGGTCACTTCATGGTTCGCCGTGTCGTAGCCGATCTCGGCGGTGTCGCCCGTTTGCAATGCGTCGCCGAGCATCTCCCTGGCGAGCCGCGTCTCCACTTCCTGGCGAATCTGCCGCTTGAGCTCGCGTGCGCCGAACTCGGGTTGATAGCCGGCCTCGACCAGATGCGCGACGAGCGCATCGCTCATCTTCAGCGTGATGCCCTGCGCCGCCGCAGTGCGCTTCACGCGGTCGAGCTGAATCTGCACGATCGATTCAATGTTCTCGCGCGAGAGCGCATGGAACACGATGATCTCGTCGATACGATTGAGAAACTCAGGGCGGAAGTGGCCCTTGAGCACCTTCATGAGCTCGTCTTTCAGCACCTTTTCGTTCATGCGCGAGGCGGCCGGACGCTCGAGGTTCTCCATGATGATCGGCGCGCCCAGATTGCTCGTGGCGATGATGATCGTGTTGCTGAAATCAACCACGCGGCCCTTGCCGTCGGTGAGCCGGCCGTCGTCGAACACCTGCAGCAGCACGTTGTAGACGTCCGGGTGCGCCTTCTCGATCTCGTCGAGCAGAATCACGCTATAGGGACGACGGCGCACGCGCTCGGTGAGCTGGCCGCCTTCGTCGTAGCCCACGTATCCGGGCGGCGCGCCGATCAGGCGCGCAACGGCATGGCGCTCCATATACTCGCTCATGTCGATGCGGATGATGGCCTGCTCGTCGCCGAACACGGTTTCCGCGAGCGCCTTCGCGAGCTCGGTCTTGCCCACGCCCGTGGGCCCGAGGAACAGGAACGTGGCAATCGGCCGGTGCTCCTGGCCGAGGCCCGCACGCGAGAGGCGCACCGCGTCGCTCACCGCGACCACGGCGTCGTTCTGGCCGACCACGCGCTCGCGCAGCTTTTCCTCCATCTTCAGCAGCTTCTGCCGCTCTTCCTGCGTGAGATCGGCCACGGGGATGCCGGTCAGACGCGAGACCACTTCGGCAATGGACGCGACCGTCACCTCGAGCGTCTCCGAGCCGGTCTTGCGCTGCCACGCCTCGGTGAGCTCGTCGAGCTTCGCCTTCTTTTCGTTGATACGTTCTTCGAAGTTCTTCGCCTCGTCGAAGCGCTTGCGCGAGGCCGCATAGTCCTGTTCGCGCTTGCACTGCGCGATCTCCGCCTCCAGCTCCTGGATCTCCGCCGGCCGCGAGGTCGCGCCGATGCGCACGCGCGCGGCCGCCTGATCGATCAGATCGATGGCCTTGTCGGGCAGAAAGCGCGAGGTGATGTAGCGGTCCGAGAGCTCGGCCGCCGCGACGAAGGCGTCGTCGGCGAAGGTGACCTGATGGTGCGCCTCGAGCTTGTCGCGCAGGCCGCGCAGAATCACGATCGTCTGCTCGACGGTGGGCTCCGGCACGAGCACGGGCTGGAAGCGCCGCTCCAGCGCCGCGTCCTTCTCGATGTACTTCTGATACTCGTTGAGCGTGGTCGCGCCAATCAGGCTCAACTCGCCGCGCGCGAGTGCGGGCTTGAGCACGTTCGCGATGTCGAGGCCACCCTCGCCGCCGCCCTGCCCGGCACCCACGATCGTATGCAGCTCGTCGATGAAGAGGATCAGCTCGTCGTGCTTGGCCGTCACCTCGTCGATCAACTGCTTTGCACGCTCTTCGAACTCGCCGCGATACTTCGCGCCCGCGACCATCGAATTGATGTTCACCTCGACGAGCCGCTTGCCGCGCAACACCTCGGGCACGTCGCCGTTCACGATACGCTGCGCGAGGCCTTCGACGATGGCGGTCTTGCCCACGCCCGGCTCGCCGATCAGCACCGGATTGTTCTTCTTGCGCCGCGCAAGCACTTCGATGGTGTTTTCGATCTCCAGCGCGCGGCCGAGCACCGGATCGAGCTTGCCCTGGCGCGCCATGGCCGTGAGATCGCGGCCGAACTTGTCGAGCGTGGGGGTGCCCGTGGGCGCATCCACGCGGCCGTCTTCCGCGCCCTTGCCCACCACCTTGACGACCTTCTGGCGCAGCGCCTCGGGCGTCACGCCATACTTTTTGAGCAACGTGCCGGCAATGCTGTCCGGCACCGCCGCCAGCCCGATCAGCAGATGCTCGGGACCGACGTACGAGTGGCCCAGATCGCGCGACGCCTGGAACGCGAACTGAAACGCCTTCTTCAGGCGCGGCGAGATCGTCATCTTGTCGATGGGCGCGTCGGGGTCGGCGCTGCCCTGTTGCGCGTGCTGGTCGATATAGCCTTTGATGTCCTGCGGCGAGAGTTTCAATTCCTTCAGGAGTGCCGCACAAACGTCGGTATCGGCGAGCACGTAGAGCAGATGTTCGGTGTCGAGCTCGGTGCGCCGCAACTCATGGGCCTTTTCTGCGGCGCGCTGCAGGATTTCGAGCGTCTGCTCGCTAAACGCGTCCGTGGCGTCGACGGACTCGCGCGGCACCTCCGCCTCGAAGCCCCCACTTCCGTCATCGTGATCGCCCTCGCCGTCCGGGCCGCCGAAGAAACGCGACAGACCGCTGCCGCCCAGCAGCGAGTCGAACGGATTGAGCGCGCTTTGATGGCGCATCAACTGCCGATAGTCGTAATCGCATATCGACATGGACTTGCGCTGGCCGTTTTGCACGACCGTCACGCGCGCGACAGCGGGCCGCGCATTGCAGATTTCACAGAGGGTAGGCATGGTCGACTTGTCTCCAGTTCGGCGCCGTTGCGCGTGATGCGAAACGGCACGGCGCATCGCGAAGATGCGCCGGAAAAGTGACAGAGCGGCGGCGGCCCGCGCAGAAGACGCGGCGCTGCGCCAGGCGTTGCCGGGCCGGCGGCATCATAGACTGCAAGCACCGGAGGCACACGACGAAACGATTGTGGCAGGAAAAGTGGCGGCACGCTCCAAATGTGTATTGAAACGTGTGAAGCGAGCGCGTTGATACGCTGCCTTACAGCGACACTCCACAAGCTTGCGTCACAGTCTTGTCATACGAAAACTGCAATGGGGCGTGGAGGTCTATAACGCGTCGCTGCTGAATACGGGTTCGAGCGCGCGATAGAGCGCGCGAAACGTCGGTCGCCGCGCTTCGCGATACCACGCGTGACGCCCGGCGTCGGGCTCGCGCACGGCCAGGACCGGCGGCTGCGGACAAACGGCGTCGAGCGCCGCGTGCGGCTCGAGCGCGAGATGCGCGAGGCGCGCCGCCCCCAATGCCGGACCGACCTCGCCGCCCGCACGCAGCGTGAGCGCACGCCCGCTGATATCCGCGAGCATCTGCGTCCACCACGCGCTGCGCGAGCCGCCGCCGATCACCGTGATCGTCTCGGGCACGAGACCCGCCGCGTGCAGCGCGTCCATGCCGTCGAGCAGCGCGAAGCCCACGCCTTCGAGTGTCGCGTTGGCGAGATCGGCGCGCGTGGTCTGAGGCGTCATGCCGTAGAACACGCCCTTCGCGTTGACGTTGTTGTGCGGCGTGCGCTCACCGCTCAGATAAGGCAGGAACCAGGGCCTGCGCGCATCGAGTGCCGCGCCCGCCTGCGCCTGCGCGTCGGCCAGCAACGCGGCAACGCTTTCGTGACCCGTCAAACGCGCCGTGAAATCGAGGCAGCTCGCGGCGTTGAGTATCACCGACATCAAGTGCCAGGTATGCGGCAATGCATGGCAGAAGCTATGGACCGCGGAATCCGGATTCGCGAGAAAGCCGTCCGAGACTGCGAAATACACGCCCGACGTCCCGAGCGAGAGCATCGCGTCGCCGGGCCGCACGATCCCCACACCCACCGCGCCGGCCGCGTTGTCACCGCCGCCCGCCACCACCGGTATCTCGCGCAAGCCGAATTCGCGCGCGATCTCGGGGCGCAGCGTGCCAGTCACTTCATTGCCTTCGAAGACCTCGGGCATCTGCGCGCGCGTCAGCCCGCAGGCGGACAGCAGCGCGTCGCTGTAGTCGCGCCTCGCCACGTCGAGCCAGAGCGTGCCGGCGGCGTCGGAAGGATCGGTCGCGAACACGCCCGTCAGCAACCAGCGCAGATAATCTTTCGGCAGCAGCACGTGCGCGATGCGCGCGAAGACGTCGGGCTCGTGCTTGCGCACCCAGAGCAACTTGGGTGCGGTGAAGCCCGGCATGGCGAGATTGCCGGCCAGCGCGTGCAGCTCGGGCACGGCCTTTTCGAGCTCGATACATTCGGAATCCGAACGACCGTCGTTCCAGAGAATCGCCGGACGCAGCACCTCGCCCTTCGCATCGAGTAACGTCGCGCCGTGCATCTGGCCCGTGAGGCCCAGTGATTCGATACGCGCCGTGTCGATGCCGTTGCGGCGCACCGTGTCCAGCAGTTCGCGCAGCGCGCTGCGTGCCGCGTCCCACCAGTCCCGCGGTGCCTGCTCGGACCAGCGCGGCTGCGGCCGGCTCGCCGCGAGCGGTGCGCTCGCGCTGCCGAGCACGTCGCCGGCGCGATCGAGCAGCACGGCCTTCACGCCCGATGTGCCGAGGTCGATACCGATAAACATGTCTGCATCCCCTCTCGTTTCTCGTGCGCTTCTCGCGCGCTCCTCGTGTGCGTCTCGCGACGTGCGTTCAGCGCTGGGCGTAGATCGCCTGATTGACGACGTTCTCGAGCCGCTCCTGCTGGCCGCTCGCATGCTGCGGATTGAAGCCATGCGCGGCGGCATCGGCGGCCAGCGACGCAAGCGAATAGCCGCCCGCGAGGATCTTGCGGCCAAGTTCGGTATCCCAGCCCGCATAGCGCTGACGCTTGAACTGTTCGAGTCGGTCGTTCTCGACCAGCACTGCCGCACGCTCGAGTGCGAGGGCGAGCACATCGATCGCGCCCACGTGGCCATAGAACAGGTCTTCGGGATCGGCGCTCTGACGCCGCACCTTCGCATCGAAATTCATGCCGCCCGTGGTGAAGCCACCGTGGCGCAGGATCTCGTAGAACGCCAGCGTGAGCTCTTCCACGCTGTTCGGAAACTGATCGGTGTCCCAGCCGTTTTGCGGGTCGCCGCGATTGGCGTCGACGCTGCCGAACACGCTGAGCGCATAGGCCATCGCAATCTCGTGGTGGAACGAATGACCCGCGAGGGTGGCGTGATTCGCTTCGATGTTCACGCGAATTTCGTTCTGCAGTCCGTATTGGGTGAGAAAACCGTGGACGCTGGCGACATCGTAGTCGTACTGGTGCTTGGTGGGCTCCTGTGGCTTCGGCTCGATCAGCAGCGTGCCCTTGAAGCCGATGCGCGCCTTGTGCTCGACCACCATCGAGAGAAAACGCGCAAACTGTTCGCGCTCGCGCATGAGGTCGGTGTTGAGCAGCGTTTCGTAGCCCTCGCGCCCACCCCACAACACGTAATTCTCGCCTCCGAGCCGGTGCGTGGCGTCGAGCGCGTGGCACACCTGGGTGGCCGCATAGGCGAAGACCTCGGGGTTCGGATTCGTGGCCGCACCGGCTGCATAGCGCGAGTGCGAGAACAGATTCGCCGTGCCCCACAGCAGCTTCATGCCGCTCGCCTGCTGCTTCGCCTCCAGGTAATCCACCATGCGCGCGAAGTTCTCCTTGTAATCCTTGAGGTCCTTGCCTTCGGGCGCGACGTCGGTGTCGTGGAAGGTATAGAACGGCACGCCGAGCTTCGTGAAGAACTCGAATGCCGCGTCGGCCTTCTGGTGCGCGCGCTCCATCGCGTCGCCGGGCTGATGCCACGGACGATGAAAAGTGCCGTGGCCGAAGATGTCGCCGCCGGGCCACACGAACGTATGCCAGTAGCACACCGCGACGCGCAGGTGTTCCTCCAGCGTCTTGCCGAGGAGCTTCTTCGTGCGATCGTAGTAGTGGTAGGCAAGCGGATTGTCCGATTGCGGGCCTTCGTAGCGAATGGCTGGAATAGCTTCGAAATACGACATGGTGTCCCCCGTCTCATGCAAAGCCGTCGATCGCACCTGGCGCTTGAGCTGTCGGCCGGAGTAAGTGCTCGAGTACTGACTCCGGCCCCATGCAGAGCACCCGGTGCGATCCCGTGCAAAGCGCTCATGTTGCGGCGCAACGGCACGTGCCGTGCGAACTGAGGCCATACTGCCCGTATCGCCCGAAGGGCGGCAATTGCGAAATTGCGCGACCTGCATAACGTTTCCTGCCACCCGCCCGCCAGGCACGCGTGCACGGCCTAGAATACCGGGACGCTTGAAAGGTGGCGCGCCGCTTCGCCGCGCATAAGCGTACAAGCAACGCACAAGCGCCGAGCAAGCCCCGCGCCCGAACTGGAGACGACAGCGCCTGCCGCAACGCCAGCAAGCGCATGCAGAACCGAACCGCATGCCATGACCCGTGCCCCCGCTTCCCAGACCGCGCATCGCATCGCGCTGCTCTTCAATGCGAACAAGGTGTACGACCGCGAGATCATCGCGGGCATCGGCCATTACCTGCGCTCGACGCGCGTGGCGTGGGACCTCTTTCTCGAAGAGGACTTCCGCTGCCGTCTCGCGGGCATCGAGCGCTTCGACGGCGACGGCATCATCGCCGACTTCGATGATCCCGCCGTTGCCAACGCGCTTGCGGGTTGCCCACTGCCGGTGGTGGCGGTCGGCTCGTCGTTCGAGGATCCGGCCCAGTACCCCGCCACCCTGCCCTATATCGCCACCGACAACCGCAAGCTCGTCTCGCTCGCGTGGACGCACTTGATCGGCGCGGGCCTGCCGCATCTCGCCATGTACAGCCTGCCTGTCGCGCAGGAGAACCGCTGGGCGCAGGAGCGCGAGCGGGCCTTCCAGGCGCTCGCGCAGGCAGAGGGCGTTCAGGCGCCCGTCTATCGCGGCCTGGCTACCAGTGCGCCGTCCTGGAACCAGGCCATCGAGCAACTGAGCGCGTGGCTCCACGCGCTGCCCAAGCCCGTCGGCGTGATCGCCGTGACCGATGCGCGCGCCCGGCATCTGCTGCAGGCCTGCCTGATGCACGGCATCGCAGTGCCGGAACAGGTGGCGATCATCGGCATCGACAACGACCCGCTCACACGCACACTCACACGCATCCCGCTTTCCTCGGTCATTCAGGGCACCGAGGAAATGGGCAAGACGGCGGCGCACCTGCTGCACCAGATGCTCGGCGGTGCACGTTTTCCGGGACGGCGCATTCTGGTTCCGCCCGTCGGCATCAATGTGCTGGAATCGACGCGGCATGAACCGCTGTCCAGTCCGCACGTGATGCGTGCACGCCACTTCATCCGCCAGTACGCGTGCCAGGGCATCAAGACCGAGCAGGTCGCCGATTACGTGGGCGTGTCGCGCTCGTCGCTGGAAGAATATTTCCGCAGAGAACTGCACCGCACGGTCCACCAGGAGATCCTGAGCCACAAGCTCGACGCCGCGAAAACGCTGCTCGCGAGCCGCGACGCATCGAGTGCCGAAGTGGCCATCCGCTGCGGGTTCACGTCGCTCCAGTACATGTATGCGGTGTTCCGGCGCGAACTGGACTGCACGCCGCGCGAATATCAGGACCGCGTGGCGCAGCCCGCCAGTACCGCTGCGCCCGCCTCTCCTCAACCGAGCGCGCAGGCAGCGCAGGCCACGGCCCTTCCGACTCTCCCGACCGACGCCACATGAACCGAACCGCCCAATTGATTTCCGAACCTTGGGGTGCGCTGGCCGGCGGCGACGCCTGTCGGCTCTACACGCTGCGCAACGCTCAGGGCATGAAAGTGCAGATCAGCGACCTGGGCGCGACACTGGTGAGCTGGTACGCACCCGATCGCACGGGACGGCTCGCCGACATCCTGCTCGGCCACGACACGCCCACCGCGTACCATGCGGCCACGACCTGCATGGGCGGCCTCGTCGGCCGCTGGGCCAACCGCATTGCCGGTGCGCGGTTCACTTTGGATGGCATCGACTACACGCTCGATCGCAACGAGAACGGCAATTTGCTGCATGGCGGCGCGAACGGGTTTCACCGCGCGATATGGCAAGCCGAGGACGATCGTGGCACATTGCTGCTGCGGCTCGATTCGCCCGAGGGAGACGCCGGCTTTCCGGGCAACGTGAACGTGCAAGTCCGCTACACGCTCGACGACGACGGCACGCTCACGCTCGATTACGAAGCGCTCAGCGACGCCCCCACTGCGCTGAATCTGACGAGCCACGGCTATTTCAATCTCAGCGGCGAGCCGGGCACGGACATTCGCGGCCACGTCCTGACCATCGACGCCGACGCGTACCTCGAAGTCGATCCGCAGATGATCCCCATCCGCGTGGCCGACGTGCGCGGCACGGCCTTCGACTTCCGCCACGGCGCACCGCTTGGTGCGCGGCTCGACTGGCCCCATGCGCAGATCGCGCTTGCGTGCGGCTTCGACCACTGCTACATCCTGCGCGAGGCCGCTCAAGCGGGCCATGCGCCTGCCGTGCGCACCGTGGCGAGTGTCTACGAGCCCGGCAGCGGGCGCGAACTCACGGTCGCCACCGACCAGCGCGGCCTGCAGTGCTATACGGGAAATTATCTGGAGGGCCAGCCTGGGCGCCACGGCGCGCCATGCGTGCGTCATGGCGCGCTGTGCCTGGAAGCGGGCGGATTCCCGAACCAGATCAACATGGATGCACCGGAATGCAATGAAGTGGTGTTGCGCCCCGGCGGCAGTTACCGCCAGCTCACGCAGTACAGACTAACTGTGCGCGAATGAAGCGCAGTGCAGGCGCGAGCCATACAGGGACATCAGGCGCCGGCCTGCACCAAAGTGCCGGAAAGACCTCGGGAAAAGGCCTCAGGAAACCTTGTCGTACTGGTACACGCCACGGCCAGTCTTGCGGCCGAGCTGTCCAGCCGCCACCATCTCGCGCAACAGCGGACACGCACGATACTTCGAGTCGCCGAAATCCTTCAGGAACACGTCCATCACCGAGAGGCACACGTCGAGGCCGATCAGGTCCGCGAGCGCGAGCGGCCCGATCGGATGATTCGCGCCGAGCTTCATGCCGGCATCGATTTCCTCGGCGCTCGCGACACCTTCGGCGAGCACGAAGAACGCCTCGTTGATCATCGGCACGAGAATGCGGTTCACGACGAAGCCCGGCGAGTTCTTCACCGCGATGGGCGTCTTCTCGAGGCGCAGCGCAAGCTCGCGCACGGCATCGGCCACGTCCGGGCGCGTCTGGAGGCCGCGAATGACCTCGACGAGCGGCATCATCGGCACCGGGTTGAAGAAGTGCATGCCGATGAAGCGCGACGGATCAGCCAGCGTCGTCGCGAGCGTCGTGATCGAAATGGACGAGGTGTTCGACGCGATGATCGCGTCGGGACGCGCGGCGGCTTCGATCTGCTTGAGGATGCGCGTCTTGAGTTCGCCGTTCTCCGTGGCGGCTTCGATCACGAGGTCGGCACTGCCAAGACGCTGGTAGTCGGTGCTGGTCTCGATGCGCGCGAGCGCCGCATCGCGGGCGGCCGCATCGAGCTTGCCCTTCGAAACCAGCCGCTCGAGGCTGTGCGTGAGCGTCGCCACGCCTCGTGCGAGCGCCGCGTCCGTCACGTCGATCATCACGGCCTTCAGGCCCGACACGGCCACCGCCTGCGCGATGCCGTTGCCCATGGTGCCCGCTCCCACAATCCCAACCGTCTCGATTGCCATGCCTGCTCCTCACTTATTGTCTGCGACGCCGGTGCGTCGCTAATGGAAAAAACCGGCCATGCAGTGCGCGTGGTGCACTGCATCATGAACCGATAGTGTAACGGGTTGCGAGGGCGGATCGGAATTTGCGCGACGGGGGCACTATCATGCCGCCCCGCTCGCTGCGGATACGCGTATGACAAGCTGCAGCCCAATGCAGCTCAGAAGTTGTACTGGAAGTAGATTTCGCTGAAGTTCAGGCCGGGGTTAGGCGTCTTGATGTCGGCGTTCGAGATGTGCTGAAAGCGAAAGCCCGCCTGATAGTTCTGATGCTCGCCGAACTGCGCGCCCAGGCCCACCATGTCCGCGAACTGGAATGCCGACGACAAGGTGCGATCACCCGTGAGTTGCACGTGCGAAAGCAGCCGCACGCCCACACCCGCCTCGAAATACGGCCTGATCCACCCACTGTCCTTGATGATGCGAAACACCGGCGTCACGCCGAATTCCCAGATGTTCGGGTGCGAGGCGCCGTTCTCCGTCAAGTCCCAATAAGCGACGTGCCCCTCGCCCACCACGGTGAAATGAAAACCCGCGAAATGCCACCACTGCAGCCCCGGATCCCAGACCAGGCCGAGGTCGAGTTTCTTCACGCCATAGCCCGCGACACCCGGCGCCAACTGGATGCCGAATTGGTCCGCGTGCGCGCCTGTTGCTCCAAGGGCCAGGAGGGCCGCGCACGCGCCGCGCGCCATGCGGACCTGCCAGCCCAATTTTCTTTCTGTCATGAATATCCCCGGAAACGAACGACACTTCACGACTCGAATTTTGTACAGCCTGCTTTTCGTCACGGCCGGCCTATATCGGCTCATTCCTTTCGGAAACGACGGCCACTGAAACCCGAGCGCTGCGATCCACCGTTTGCAAATGTATCGCGCACTGCGTCGCCAAGTGTAATCGTCAATTCGTCAGTCTGCTCATAGCGGGGCCTAAACGCGCATACCAATCACAGACATCTGACTTAATGCTTTCAATACAATACGTAATACCTTCAGCCAGAATAAATGACGCGCTTTAACTGGCAGCTTTTACTTCGCATCCAAGTACGGGCTCTATCGCTTTTACCGGCGCAACCATGCCAAATCGACTGGATTGGCATTGATTGTTTTTTCCGCTAAACGGATTAAAGCGTCCGTGCGCTCGATCACGCGACGCCGCAGAACCTTCCTCGATACAAGTCACACCGGCCCGCGAGCAGCGTTCCTCAGCGTCTTCCCTGGCGCACTGCGCGCTGTACCCAAAATGAGGACAGACAGCACCAACGTGCCTCGCATAATCCGCGGGACGCGCGTTCGGCGACATCGACAAGAACAAACCATCACCGCAGCGCGCATGCCCAGATAGCCCGGTGCCCAGGAGGAGACCCATGAGCCCAACCCAACCGCGCAACGCCACGCAAGCGCCGCAAATATCCGCTACCGCGCCTTCTGGCGATACCGCGCTCGCACAGGATCTCGCGCAAGACTCGGCCCACACGCGCACGAGCGCCGACGCGGTCACGCGCAAGGTATCGCGCCATCTGCTCGGCTTCCTGTTCCTGCTGTTCGTCGTGTCGTTCCTCGACCGCATCAATATCGGCTTTGCCGGGCTGACGATGATGAAGGACCTCGGCCTGACGAGCACGCAGTTCGGCTTCGCCACCACGCTGTTCTATCTCGCCTATATCGCGTGCGGCATTCCCAGCAACCTCGCGCTGGCCCGCTTTGGTGCACGCCGCTGGATCGCGTTCATCATGATCGCGTGGGGGCTCGCCTCCACCGCGACGATGTTCGCCACCGACGCGAGAACGCTATACGGATTGCGCATGCTGGTAGGCGTGACCGAAGCGGGCTTTCTGCCCGGCATGCTGCTCTATCTCACGTGCTGGTTTCCGCCCGCATGGCGCGCCCGCGCCAACGCGCTCTTCATGATCGCCATGCCCGTGACCGCAGCGTTCGGCTCGGCCGTGTCCGGGTTCGTCCTGCGACTCGACGGCCACGCAGGACTCGCCGGCTGGCAGTGGCTCTTTCTGCTCGAAGGGCTGCCCGCCGCCCTGCTCGGCTGCGTCGCGTTTAACTATCTCGACGACGCTCCCGCCGCCGCGCGCTGGCTCAGCCCCGCGGAGAAGCGCACGCTCGAAGCCGAACTCGCCAGCGCACCCGCCACGCGGGAAGCACACAGCGAACAGACCGGCCTTTGGCAGCAAATTAGATCGCCCATCGTGATTCGCTTTGCGGCGGCCTATTTCTGCCTCGTCAACACGCTTGCCATGGTTGCCGTATGGGCGCCGCTTATCGTGAAGAGCTTCAGCGCGGGGGCGAGCAACGTCACAGTCGGCCTGATCGCCACGATTCCGCAGATCGTCACCATCGTCGCGATGATCGTCTGGGGACGCCGCTCGGACCGTCGCCAGGAGCGCAAGTGGCACCTCATCGCGCCAATGCTCCTCGCCGCGCTCGGCTGCATGCTCTGCGCGAGCGGCGGCGCGCCGCTCGTTCAGTTGCTCGGCGTGTGCCTTGCTTCGGCGGGTTCGTACACGGCCATGTCGATCTTCTGGACGACGCCCGATCAGGCATTTTCGCCCGCCGCGCGCGCAGTCGGCATCGCCGTCATCAACGCGATCGGCAATCTGAGCTCGGCTGCGAACCCGCTCGTGGTGGGGTGGCTCAAGGACATGACGCACAGCTACGCTGCGGGACTCGGCTACTCCGCCGCACTGCTCGTGGTGGGGACGCTGATCGTCGTGCGGCTGCCCGGCGGACAGAACAGCGCACGCCATGACGCGCACACCGTCGAAGCCGCCGATGAAGCGAAGCGCGCGGCGGCCTGAAGCCCGGCGGGCCTGACGCCCGCATCACCGCCGACTGCACGAGGCGTCGCATTGCACGACGCCATATCGTTGTGCGCACATCGAATGTACGCACAACGATTCTGTTGCAGTATCGCGTAGAACGCCCTTATTGCTTGGCGCTCGCGCGCTCCCGACGCGCGCTCAAACCCGGCAGACGCTTGATGAAGCCGGTCGCGAGCGAGGTGCCCACGAGAATCGCCGCGCACGCCTCGATCATACCCTCCGATACCTGCTCGCGAAGGAACAGCGCGCCCCAGAGGATGCCGAAGATAGGGATCACGAAGGTCACGGTGATCGTGCGAGCGGGCCCGATCGCGGCGATCAGGCGGAAGAACAGCAGATACGCGACGCCCGTGCACGCGACGCCGAGGCAGAGCGCCGCGCCCCACGCATGCAGGGAGACGGCAGCATGCGGCCACGTGACGAGCGCGATCGGCGCCAGCACGACGGTCGCGGCCGTCATGGTGCCGGCGGCCACGGTGAGCGGGTCGACGCCGGTCAGATGCCGCTTCGTGAAGCTCGCCGCGACGCCGTAAAGCGCGGCCGCACAGAGCGCCGCCCCGGCTGCGAGCAAGGTGGTCGAGGTGCTCGCGCCGTCGCCGGCGTGCGTGGCGATCTGATCCCAGACCAGCGCGAGCACCCCCGCGAAGCCGATCGCGAGGCCGGCGATGCGCAGGCCGCTCAGCCGGTCCTTGAGCCACAGATACGCGACCACCGCGCCGAACAACGGCGTGGTCGCGTTGATCACCGAGGTCACGCCCGCGGAGAGCGTCAGCTCGGCCCATGCGAAGAGGCAGAAAGGCGCGGCCGAATTGAGGATGCCGACCACGAAGAGCGGCCACGCGTGCTCGCGCAAAGCGCCGAGCGCCTCGCGAGGCGAGCGCCTCGAGAACAGCACGAGCAGCAGGAACAGCGCGCCGATGCCGACACGCAGCGCCATCAGCGGCGCCACGCCCAGATCGGTCACGCCGACACGGATAAAGAGGAACGACCCGCCCCAGAGGGCGGCGAGAATAACGAGCTGAACGAGTTCGATCGGATTCATGGAAGTAGCGCTGGGCTGTGTAGCCGGTTGGCGTGCGGTGCCCATCGACGGACAGGACCGCACGGAGGGTACAGCACCGGCCGATAAGCGTTAATGCTAATGTGCGCGGCGCAACCCTCATAGCGAATGATTCTCATCGATATGTGAGAAAAATTAACACCGAATCTTGCGCACTCATTCGCGGCGCGTTGGCACTAACGCTTTGAATTGAAGGACTTAACACAGTCAGCACCGGTTCGGGCACCGTGTGCTGGAAGCGACATAGCAGTGCAATGCGCAGGCGTAGACTGGGACGTCGGCGCGAGACGTTGGCCCGCGCTCGCCGCCGGGCATCCCATCGACAGGAGAGATCGAATGAAGACCCTGCTTGCCGCCCTGCTCTTGATCCCCGCCGCGGCTGCGCTTGCGCAAGGCACCGCCTTTCCCGACGGCGCCACCACGCCCAGCGCCGCCGACATCCAGCAACGCCTCACCGGCAAGGCATTCGACATCAAGATTGGCGACGGCAGCATGTGGCACGTCCAGTACGGCGACGGGGGCACCTACGATTTCAAGTCGAGCAAGGGATTCGCCGATCACGGCGACTGGAAGGCGGAAGACGGCAAGATCTGCAGCAAGGGCAGCAAGATCCCCTACTCTTGCAACGACGTGCGCATGAAGGGCACCGACTTGTATTTGAGGCGCGATAACGGCGAAGTCGTGCAGTTTGTCGACTCGCAGTGAGCACGGCGCGCGTATTGAATCGAGCGCACTAGCCGTTCAAGCGTGTTCCGCCTGGCGCGGCTCGATCTCGCGTGCAATCTTGCTCGCCAGATCGCGCTCCGCCACTTTCATGTCATACATGAGCTGCAGGTTCATCCATGACTGTGCGTCGCCGCCGAAGTACCGCGCGAGGCGCAGTGCCGTGTCAGGCGTAATACCACGACGCTCGCGCACGATGTCGTTGATGCGGCCTGGCGTAACGTGAAGCGCGTTCGCTAGCGCATTGGCGCTCATTGAGAGCGGCACAAGATATTCCTCACGCAGGATCTCGCCCGGATGGACCGGACGCGTTCCGTTCTTGATCATGTGAATTCCTTTTCAGTGATAGTCCACGATTTCGACGTTTGTCGGGCCTTCGTCGGTCCACACGAAACAGAGACGCCATTGATCGTTAATACGGATGCTGTGCTGTCCACGTCGATCGCCCTTTAGTGCCTCAAGTCGGTTTGCGGGTGGTGCGCGCAGCGCGTCAAGCGTGACGGCAGCGTGCAAAAGCACCAGCTTGCGCTCAGCGACCGAACGAATATTTGAGAAACGTGGCAAGCGGCGGCCCTCGAAAAGTGCCTGCGTCTCGGCGCATCGAAACGATTGGATCATGCTCGCCATGATATGTCGCTTGCCGGCAAACGGCAAACCAGCATCCTGGGACAACGTTGAGCAGCAGCAATCTTTCCGTTCGGGATGCCCGGAAATGAAAAAACCCGCACAGCCTTAAGCTGTGCGGGTTCTGTTCTGGTCGGGGCGAGAGGATTTGAACCTCCGACCACCTGCACCCCATGCAGGTACGCTACCAGGCTGCGCTACGCCCCGAGAGCTAGAAAGTATAACAGACCCTTTCTCTAATTAGAACCACCTGAATCGGAATTCGTCACAAAGATTGTTTGCAGGATCTTCATTGCCCCAGCAGGTCGATCACGTGCAGCAACTCCTTGCGCAACTGATCGACGTCAACCATCGCCATATTGCCCTGCGCAGCGCCCACCTCACCCGTCTCGCCCGGCGCCGCTTCCTGAGCCACCGCACCCGGCGAATCGAGCCGGTTGCGCGCGCCGTTGATCGTGAACCCCTGCTCGTAGAGCAGTTCACGAATACGCCGGATCAGCAGGACTTCATGATGCTGATAGTAGCGGCGGTTGCCGCGCCGCTTGACCGGCTTCAACTGCGTGAACTCCTGCTCCCAATACCGCAGCACATGGGGCTTCACGCCGCACAACTCGCTCACTTCGCCGATCGTGAAGTAGCGCTTGGCGGGGATGGGGGGCAAGACGACCTTTTCGATTGTCGATGTCATCGCCGGGTTGCCGTCGTGGTGGTTGCGCAATGTGGCGTCGCCGCCTGGGTCTAGTGTTTCCAGTCACGCCCGCTGCATGCTCACCCGTGCGGGCCGCGCGGGTCCTCCCGCGCATGATGCCTTGATCGACGAATCAGCGCGTGAAGCTTGCCTCCGCGCCGCTCTCGACCAGAGCCTTGAGCTTCTGGCTCGCGTGGAAAGTCACCACGCGCCGCGCTGCAATGGGAATCGCCTCCCCGGTCTTCGGGTTGCGGCCCGGACGTTGCGGCTTGTCGCGCAACTGGAAATTGCCGAAGCCCGAGAGCTTCACGCTGTCGCCGCTTTCGAGCGCGTCGCGAATCACTTCGAAGAACGCTTCGACCATGTCCTTGGCCTCGCGCTTGTTGAGCCCGACGTTGTCGAACAGCAGCTCCGCGAGCTCGGCTTTGGTCAGCGTGGGCGTGTCGTTCGTGGCGCTTGCCGACGAGGCAGGGATGTCGCGAATCATGGCGCTACGCTGTGCCGCAAGAAGGGCTTCGAAATCACTCGAGTTCATTTCGTTCATCTATCTATGAAATGGCGCGCTTCCGGTTCTTGGGACTGCACGAACCGGAAGCCTATGTCGGTAGGAGATGAGCCGTGGAGCTTATCCGCGCAACCGGGCGCCAAACACTCGAGCCAGGCGATCCACCAGGGACTTGATGGCCGCATCGACCGTTTCGTCCTGAAGGGTCCCGCCAGTATCTTGCAGGGTCACCCGGAAGGCAAGGCTTTTCTCGTCCGCGCCAAGTCCGGAAGTGTTTGATTTTGCACGAAATTCATCGAACAATGCAACCCTCTGGACAATCTTGCAGGGCTCGTCCTGCATGCCCTTGTAAAGCTCGTCGAGCAACGCCTGAACCTCGATCTTTTGATCGACAACAAGCGCAATGTCGCGCCGGACCGGCGGGAATTTCGAGACTTCAGACGGTGCAGGCAGTTCGCGCGCCATCAGCGCGTCGGCTTGCACTTCGAAGAGGATCGGCGCATGAGTCAGGTCATACTTCTGCATCCAGCGCGGATGCAGCTCGCCGATCCAGCCCACCGCGCGGCCGTCCACTTCGATGCGCGCGCTACGGCCCGGATGCAGCGCCGGGTGCTCGGCCTTCACGAAACGCGGCGCTTTTGCCGCACCCAGCGAGGCGAACAGCGCTTCGAGATCGCCCTTCACGTCGAAGAAGTCGACGCCGCGCGTTTGCGCGCCCCACTGCTCTTCGAGCGCGGGACCATAGGCGAGCGCACCGATCATCTTCGGTTGTGCAAAGCCTTCCACCGTCATCTCGCCGGCCTTGATCGACGGATCGTGCAGGAATACGCGGCCCGCCTCGAACACGCGCACGCGGTCGGCGCGGCGGTTGAGGTTGTGGCGCAGCACGTTGATGAGGCTGCCAAACAGCGTCGTGCGCATGACCGAGAGCTGGCTCGCGATCGGGTTGAGCAGCTTCACGGGGTTCGCGTTGCCCGCGAGATCCTGTTCCCACTCCGCGTCGACGAAGCTGAAGTTGATCGTCTCGGCGTAGTCGCGCGCGGCCAGCGCGTGACGGATTGCGTGAATCGAGCGGCGCGTTTCGTTGGTCGCGCGCATCTCGCTGCGTGCGACCGGCGGGTTCGCCGGAATCTTCTCGAAGCCGTAGATGCGCGCGACTTCTTCGATCAGGTCTTCCTCGATCTCGATGTCGAAGCGGTACGGCGGCGGCGTCACGCTGAACGTATCGCCTTCGCGCGCGAACGTGAGCCCCAGACGCGTGAAGATCTGTGCGATCTCATCGGCATCGATCTTCACACCGATGATGCGGTTCGCACGCGCGACGCGCATCTTCACCGGCTCGCGCTTGGGCACGTTCACGGTCTGGTCGTCGACCGGGCCGGCCTCGCCGCCGCAGATGTCGAGGATCAGCTGCGTGATGCGCTCGATGTGCTCGACGGTCGTCGACCAGTCCACGCCGCGCTCGAAGCGGTGGCCCGCATCGGTCGAGAAGTTGTAGCGGCGCGAGCGGCCACGAATGCTGTCCGGCCACCAGAACGCGGCCTCGAGATAGATGTTCTTCGTGTCGAGCGAGACGGCCGTGCTGTCGCCGCCCATGATGCCCGCGAGGCTTTCGATCTCGCGCTCGTCGGCAATCACGCCGACGGTTTCATCGACTTCGACGGTATTGCCGTTGAGCAGCTTGAGCGTCTCGCCCTTCTTGCCCCAGCGCACATCCATCGAGCCGTGGATCTTGTCGAGATCGAACACGTGCGACGGGCGGCCCAGTTCGAGCATCACGTAGTTCGAAATATCGACGAGCGCCGAGATGCTGCGCTGGCCCGAGCGCTCGAGGCGCTCGACCATCCACGCCGGCGTCTTCGCGTGCGCGTTCACGCCGCGGATCACGCGGCCCGAGAAACGGCCGCACAGGTCCGGGGCCGAGATCTTCACGGGCAACGTTTCGTTGAGCTTGACTTCGACCTGCGGGAACACCGGGGCCTGCAGCGGCGCGCCGGTGATCGCGGCGGTCTCGCGCGCGATGCCGTACACCGAAAGGCAGTCGGCCTTGTTCGGCGTGAGCTTGATTTCGAAGATGGTGTCGTCGAGGTTCAGCGTCTCGCGGATGTCCTGGCCGACGGGCGTGTCTTCCGGCAGGATCATCAGACCGCTGTGGTCTTCGGAGAGCTTCAGTTCGCGCGCCGAGCACAGCATGCCCTGGCTTTCCACGCCGCGCAGCTTCGAGAGCTTGATCGCGAAGGGCTTGCCGCCCTCTTCCGCGGGCGGCAGTTCGGCGCCCACGAGCGCGACCGGGACCTTGATGCCGGGCGCCACGTTGGGCGCGCCGCACACGATCTGCAGCGTCGCGCCGGTGCCGGCATCGACCTGCGTGACGTTGAGCTTGTCCGCGTCCGGGTGCTTGACGACTTCGAGCACGCGGCCCACCACGATCTTCGACGTGGGCGGCGCGGCCGGGCGCAGGCCTTCGATTTCGAGGCCGGCCATGGTCAGCGCGTGGGCCAGCTCATCGGTCGTGAGCTTCGGATCGACAAAGCTTCTCAGCCAGGATTCGGGGAATAGCATTTCGTTTTACGTTCCAGACAGATTGAGACCGTCGCGAAGCGTTTTCTCGCGCACCGCCCTGGAGGCTTGGGGTGCTGCGTGCGCTTCGCGAACCGCGGATGCCGTGCGTGCCGTACGTTGGCCTTCGGGCTTAGGCGAACTGGCGCAGGAAGCGCAGGTCGCCTTCGAAGAACAGACGCAGATCCTGCACGCCATAACGCAGCATCGTCAGGCGTTCGAGGCCGCTGCCGAACGCAAAGCCGATATAGCGCTCCGGGTCGAGGCCCATGTTGCGGATCACGGTCGGATGCACTTGTCCCGAGCCCGAGATCTCGAGCCACTTGCCGGCGTTCTTGCCCTGCTCGAACATCATGTCGATTTCGGCCGACGGTTCCGTGAACGGGAAGTACGACGGACGGAAACGCACCTGGATGTCGTCGCGCTCGAAGAACTTCTTCAGGAAGTCCGTATAGACGCCCTTCAAGTCCGCGAAGCTGATGTTCTCTTCGATCCACAGGCCTTCGACCTGGTTGAACATCGGCGAGTGGGTGGCGTCGCTGTCCACGCGATAGGTGCGGCCCGGGACGATCACCTTGATGGGCGGCGTGTGCGTGCGCGCGTAGCGCACCTGCATCGGGCTCGTGTGCGTGCGCAGCAGGAGCGGACGGCCTTCGGCGTCCTTGCCGTCCACGTAGAACGTATCCTGCATCGAACGCGCCGGATGGTTTTCCGGGCTGTTCAGCGAGGTGAAGTTGTACCAGTCGGTTTCGATCTCGGGACCGTCGGCCACGTCGAAGCCGATCGAGCCGAAGATCTGCTCGACGCGTTCCCACGTCTGCATCACCGGATGCAGGCTGCCGGTGCCCGTGCCGCGGCCCGGCAGCGTGACGTCGATCGCCTCGGCGGCGAGACGCTGGTTCAGCAGCGCATCGGCGAGCGCCTGACGGCGCGCGCCCAGCGCCGCCTCGACCTGCTGCTTGACGGCGTTGATGCGCGCACCCTCGGTCTTGCGCGTTTCCGGGTCGAGCTTGCCGAGGCCCTTGAGCAGCTCGGTCAGCGCGCCGGATTTACCGAGAAAACGCGCCTTTTCGTTTTCAAGCGTGTTGACGTCGGGGGCGGAAGCGAACGCGCCTTGCGCGTCGGCGACAATCTGGTCCAGATCCATTGATCCCATCTTTTCAGCGTCAGTGTTTGAGACTTGAGCGGCGCATTTCACGTTGCCGGCCACGATGATGACGCACGGGCGCGACGACATGAAGGCACTCGCAGGAAGCGCGCAGATAGCGCTTCACCAACAAAAACGGGGCTCGGTGAGGAGCCCCGTTTTTGTTGCAGCATCACCGAAACAACCGGACGCTGCTGCAACGAACCTGCGCAATACCTATGCTTAGGCAGCGACGGCGGCCTTCACCTGCTTGACGATCGCAGCAAATGCAGCCTTGTCGAACACCGCCATGTCAGCCAGAACCTTGCGGTCGAGTTCGATCGACGCCTTCTTCAGGCCGTTGATGAACACGCTGTAGGTCATGTCGTGCTGACGCACCGCCGCGTTGATACGCGTGATCCACAGTGCGCGGAACACACGCTTCTTGTTGCGGCGATCGCGGTAGGCGTATTGGCCTGCGCGCATGACCGCCTGCTTGGCGATGCGGTAGACGTTATTGCGACGGCCGCGGTAACCCTTGGCCAGGTTGATGATCTTCTTGTGACGGGCCCGTGCGGTAACCCCACGTTTGACTCGAGGCATGAGTAGCTCCTATGAGTTGTCGGTTGAGGATTACGCGAACGGCATCATTGCGCGAACGGACTTCACATCGGCCTCGTGAACGGCCGTTGCACCACGCAGATGACGCTTGTTCTTGGTGGTCTTCTTGGTCAGGATGTGACGCTTGAAGGCTTGACCGCGCTTGACGGTACCACCCGGACGAACCACAAAGCGCTTTGCGGCGCTCTTCTTGGTCTTCATCTTGGGCATGACAAAAACTCCATTATTTGATGGACATGGGTGTGCGGTTGGCTCTGGCACGCGCTTTTGACAAACGCCGCTTTTCGCCCTCAAACCGCCCTTCGAAACCCACTCCACTTGTTTTGGCAGCTGGCTGCTCTATAAAAGACAAGCTTGCCGCCGCTTTCAGGAAAAACGCCCGTTTGCCGCACTGTTCGTGCGGCGCGCGGGCGCCGTTCCGGAACCTGCTTCCCGTCTCCTTCGCACATCTCGCCAAGGAAACGTCTGACAAAACCGCTCTGACCGCCGCGCATCGTTCGACGCGCGGCGCGCCAATCACTTCTTCTTCTTGGGCGAGAGCACCATGATCATCTGGCGCCCTTCCATCTTCGGCATCTGCTCGACCTGACCGACTTCTTCGAGGTCGGTGCGCAGGCGCTCGAGCATGCGCATGCCGATTTCCTGGTGGGCCATTTCGCGGCCGCGGAAACGCAACGTGATCTTCGTCTTGTCGCCATCGTCGAGGAAGCGAATGAGATTACGCAGCTTGACGTTGTAATCGCCGTCGTCGGTACCCGGGCGGAATTTGACTTCCTTGACCTGGATGACCTTCTGCTTGAGCTTGGCCTCGTGCTGCTTCTTCGATTCCTGGTATTTGAACTTGCCGTAGTCCATCAGGCGGCACACGGGAGGCACCGCCTGCGGGGCAATTTCAACCAGATCGACGTCCTGCTGTTCCGACATGCGGAACGCATCGGCCAGCTTTACGATGCCGAGCGGCTCGTTCTCGATTCCGACGAGACGCACCTCGGGTGCAGTGATTTCACCGTTGATGCGATGCGACTTATCCGTAGCGATGTTACGTTTCCTCTAAAAATTAAAAAAACGAGCCGCGCTGCCAGGTGGCTTACTTGAAGGTCTTGACGTCTTGCGCCAGACGCTCAGCAAAGGCTTCGACGGGCATGACACCCAGATCGACACCGCCACGGGCACGCACGGCTACCGTTTGTGCTTCACGCTCTTTGTCGCCGACAACCAGCAGGTACGGGACCTTCTCAAGCGTGTGCTCGCGTATTTTATAGCTAATTTTCTCGTTGCGCAAATCCGCCTGCACTCTAACCCCTTGTTTTTGCAACGATTGGGCCAGATTTGCCGCGTATTCGGCCTGACTTTCAGCGATATTCATCACAACCGCCTGCACCGGAGCGAGCCAGGACGGCATTGCACCCGCATGGTGCTCGATCAGAATGCCGAGGAAACGCTCCATCGAGCCGAGGATGGCGCGGTGCAGCATGATCGGGCGGCGGCGGCTGTTGTCTTCCGACACGTACTCGGCGCCAAGGCGCTCCGGCAGCACCATGTCGAGCTGCAGCGTGCCGCACTGCCACGAACGGCCGAGCGCGTCCTTGATGTGGTACTCGACCTTCGGACCGTAGAACGCACCCTCGCCCGGCAGTTCTTCCCATTGCAGGCCGCAGGCCGTCAGCGCGTCGCGCAGGCCCTGCTCGGCGCGGTCCCACGTCTCATCCGTGCCCGCGCGCGAATCCGGGCGCAGCGAGAGCTTGATGTCGATGTGATCGAACCCGAAATCCTTGTAGACGCTCATCGCCAGCGTGTTGAAGGCGATCGACTCGCTGATGATCTGGTCTTCCGTGCAGAAGATGTGCGCATCGTCCTGGACGAAGCCGCGCACGCGCATCAGGCCGTGCAGCGCGCCCGACGCCTCGTTGCGGTGGCACGAGCCGAATTCCGCGTAACGCAGCGGCAGGTCGCGGTACGAGCGCAGGCCGTGGTTGAACACCTGGACGTGGCCCGGGCAGTTCATCGGCTTGACGGCGTAGTCGCGCTTTTCCGACTCCGTCGTGAACATGTTTTCACGATAGTTCTGCCAGTGACCCGACGCCTCCCAGAGCGAGCGGTCCATGATCATCGGCGTCTTGATTTCGTCGTAGCCGGCCACGCGCAGACGGGCGCGCATGTACTGCTCGACCTGCTGCCAGAGCGTCCAGCCCTTCGGGTGCCAGAACACCATGCCCGGCGACTCGTCCTGCATGTGGAACAGGTCGAGCTGCTTGCCGAGCTTGCGGTGGTCGCGCTTCTCGGCCTCTTCGAGCATGTGCAGGTACTGGTCCTGATCTTCCTTCTTCGTCCAGGCCGTGCCGTAGATGCGCTGCAGCTGCTCGTTCTTCGCGTCGCCGCGCCAGTAGGCGCCCGCGACCTTCATGAGCTTGAAGACCTTGAGCTTGCCCGTCGACGGCACGTGCGGGCCGCGGCACAGGTCCGTGAAACCGCCGTGCGCGTAGAGCTTGATGTCTTCGGCGCCCGGGATCGATTCGATGATCTCGGCCTTGTACTTCTCGCCAATGCTCTTGAAGTAGTCGACCGCCTCGCCGCGCGAGACGACACGGCGCGTGACCGGCTCGTCCTTCTTCGAGAGCTCCAGCATACGCTTTTCGATCTTTTCGAGATCTTCGGGCGTGAAGGGACGGTTGTAGGCGAAATCGTAGTAAAAGCCGTTGTCGATGACCGGCCCGATCGTGACCTGCGCTTCCGGATAGAGCTCCTTCACCGCGTAGGCCAGCAAGTGCGCCGTGGAGTGACGGATGATGTCGAGACCGTCGGCATCCTTGTCCGTGACGATGGCGAGCGATGCGTCGCGATCGATCAGCGTCGACGTATCGACCAGCTCGCCGTCGAGCTTGCCGCCGAGCGCCGCCTTGGCGAGGCCGGGGCCAATCGAAGCCGCCACTTCGGCGACCGTGACGGGATGATCGTACTGTCGAACCGAACCATCGGGCAGACGTATCGCAACCATGTTTTTCTCCAGAAGTGCCGTGGAGGCACATCGTATCGTTCGTGGGAACATCCCCGCGAAAATCTCGCGGCGAAAAAAAATGCGGCCCCGCTTTCGAGGGGCCGCATTCACTTTTCAAACCAGATTGCAGGGCGAAAGAGGTCCTCGACTAGCGTCGCTCCGAAGTGGTTTCGGTGAACGTTCGCGGTGTCATAACCGTATTCGCCTGTTGCGCTGAGCGCTTTTCCTGCAATGAAGCCTCGCCGATACGCCGACGCGGCCTCGATTTCGTTGGTAGGCTCGATTGGACTCGAACCAACGACCCCCACCATGTCAAGGTGGTGCTCTAACCAGCTGAGCTACGAGCCTGAAGAAGCAAGATTGTATGTTGCCCCTGCGGACTTGGCAAGCCTTTTTTGCGGCGGGGCACAAAACGCCGGCGCGCCCGGCCCGCGTCTTGCGTCTGTCAGCCCTTCGCAGCCCTTCTATCAGCCCTTGCGCACCGCCCTGAGCACGCCGCCCACCTCGCCCAGCAGCACGCAGGCGCGCTGGATCTGCGCCGAATTCGAGACCTCGACCGTGAACTGCATGAATGCGGCGTTGCGGCGCGACTGCGTCTTCACGCCGATCACGTTCATCTTCTCGCGCGCGAACACTTCCGAGATGTCGCGCAGCAAACCCTGGCGGTCCGTGGCCTCGATCGAGATATCGACTGGATAGACGGACTGGCCGCGCCCGCCCATCACGTCGGCGGACCACGTGGTGTGCAGCACGCGCTCGGGCGTGCGGCCGGCCATGCGCAGGAAGGTCGGGCAATCGCTGCGGTGAATCGACATGCCCTTGCCGCGCGTGACGAAGCCGCAGATATCGTCGGGCGGCGCCGGCCGGCAGCAGCGCGCGAGTTGCGTAAGCAGCGCATCCACGCCCACCACGAGCACGCCCGACGAACCGCCGTGCGTCACATTCGCGCCGCTCGCGCGCTTGGTGAGCTGCTCCGGTGTCTCTTCCTCCGGCTCGGCGGCGGGCGCGTCGTGCAGTGCCTGCTCGACATTGCGCAGGCTGAACTCTTCCTTGCCGACCACGCTGAAGAGTTCGTCCGGCGACTTGAAGCCGAGCTTGGCCGCAAGCTGATCGAGATTGACGGAAGTGCGCCCCTCGCGCTGCAGCGTCTTTTCCACCATCGCGCGGCCGGTCGCGATGTTCTCCTGCGCCTCGATAGCGTTGAACCACGCCCGCACTTTCTGGCGCGCACGCGTGCTGTGCAGATAGCCGAGCTGCGGATTGAGCCAGTCGCGCGACGGACCGCCCTCTTTCACCGTGACGATCTCGACGGTCTGGCCGTTGTGCAACTGCGTGTTGAGCGGCACCATCGCGCCGTCCACGCGCGCGCCGCGGCAACGATGGCCGAGCTCGCTATGCAGGTGATACGCGAAGTCCAGCGGCGTCGCACCCTGCGGCAGCGCGATCACGCGCGCCTGCGGCGTGAGCACGTAGATATGGTCGTCGTCGAGCGTCGCCTGGCGCAACTGCTCCCACGGCTGACGGCCATCGGCTACGTCGTCCTTCCAGGCGAGCAGTTGACGCAGCCACGCGATCTTCTCGTCGTAGGCGCTGCCCGCGTTGAACTGGCCGCCGTAGCCCTTCGAGCCGGCTTCCTTGTAGCGCCAGTGCGCCGCCACGCCGTACTCCGCGAATTGATGCATGTCCTGCGTGCGGATCTGCACTTCGAACGCGCGGCCGTCGTCGCCGACCACGACCGTATGCAGCGAGCGATAGCCGTTGGGCTTGGGCCGCGAAATGTAGTCGTCGAATTCCTTCGGCACCGGCTGCCAGAGGTTGTGCACGATGCCGAGCACCGTGTAGCAATCCTTGATATCGCGCACGATCACGCGAAACGCACGCACATCATAGAGCTCGGAGAAGTCGATCTCCTTGCCGCGCATCTTCTTCCAGATGCTGTAGATGTGTTTGGGCCGGCCGCTCACCTCGGCTTCGATATGCGCGGAGGCGAGTTCGTGCTGCAGCCGCGCGATGGCCTCGGTCACGTAGCTCTCGCGCTCGATCCGCTTTTCGTCGAGCAGCTTCGCGATGCGCTTATAGGTGACCGGCTCCTCGAAGCGGAACGCGAGGTCTTCGAGCTCCCACTTCAGTTGCCAGATGCCGAGCCGGTTGGCGAGCGGCGCGTAGATCTCGAGCGTCTCGCGCGCAATCTCGGGCGCGGGCGTGACCTTGGCCGCCGCGTAATAGCGCAGCGATTGCACACGCGACGCGAGCCGGATCAGCACCACGCGAATGTCTTGCGCGAACGCGAGCAGCATCTTGCGCAGCGACTCCACCTGAGCGCGGCGCGCGGCCTGGGCGTCGCGCCCTTCGCGGCCGGTTTCCGGCGCGGCGTTCTGCGCCGCCGCGCGCAGGCTCACGCTGCCAAGTCGCAGCAGCTTGCGCACGTCGAATACGAGCTTCACGACTTCGGCGCCGAAACGCGCTTCAAGCGTGCGCTCCGGATCGTCGAGGTGCGGCGCGATATTGAAGAGCGCCGCCGCCAGCACCGCCGGCGGATCGACGTTCAGGCGGCCCATGATGGCCGCCGTGCCTTGCGCGTGCTCGATGAGCGGCTCGCCGGTGGACAGGCGTGCGTCGCCCGCATGCTCGCGCACGAATGCGAGTGTGTCGTCGAGCGATGGGAGCGCGGCGCTCGCGGAGGCTTCGGCGGAAACGGGAGGTACGGTGTCGCTGCTCATGAGACGGCGCCCGCCGGCATACCGGACGGGCTGCAAACTACAACAAGACGATAGATGGCGCGTTCAATCGCGCTGCGCAGCCACCACGACGATTTCGACGAGGCATTCCGGATTGGCCAGCTTCGCTTCGACCGTCGCGCGCGGCGGCGTGGCGCCCTGCGCCACCCACTTGTCCCACTCGGCATTCATGCCCGGAAAGTCCTTCATGTCGGCGATATAGATCTGCACCGAGAGCAGCAGCGACTTGTCGCTGTTCGCTTCGCCGAGCAGACGGTCGATGTGGCCGAGCACTTCGCGCATCTGGCCACCGATGTCCTGCTTCGTGTCCTCGGCGATCTGGCCCGCCAGATAGACCGTACCATTGTGAATGGCGGTTTCCGAAAGACGCGGGCCGACGTGGTGACGAATGACTGCCATGTGAATTCCTGTTGAGGTGAATGTCTGGATGCGCCCGGCGCGCCCGTGTCGCGATGCCATCGATGCAGCCGCGAGACACCGGCGCGCCAGGAAATCCCGATATTATGACCCGCCGACGGGCCCTCCGTCGAAGAAACGCCGCGCAATCTCGATCTGATCGGCCGAGAGAAATGCCGGCGCATGCCCGACGCCCGCGATCTCGACGCTCGATACCTGCTGGCCCGTCTCGACCATCCTGGCCACGGTCTCGCGCGAGAGCAGATCCGAGAGCGCGCCGCGCACCGCCAGCACCGGTCCCTTGAACGCCGCGAACGAGCGCCACAGGAACTGCTCGCCCTGCTCGTTCTGTTCAGGCGTGACACCCTTGAAGCCTTCGGAGATGCGCGGGTCGTAGCGGTAACGCCATGCCCCGTCCACCTCGTGCAGCAGCGGCGTGTTGATCTCGCGCCATTCCTGCGCAGTGAGCGGGCCGAACGACGCCGCGAGCAGCGCCGCATTGTCGATGCCTTCCTGCAGCGAGCCGAAACGCTGATCCTGGCCCACGTATTCGCCGATGCGCCCGAGCGCCGCCGGCTCGATATGCGGGCCGATGTCGTTGAGCAGCATGCGGCCGATGGGGGCGTCGGGCAGCCCCGCGAGCGCCATGCCGATCAGGCCGCCCATCGACGTGCCGAACCAGTCCACCTGCTCGACGCCCGTGCGCGCGATGAGCGTGACCATGTCCGCGACGTATTGCGCGACGCCATAGCCGCGCGGATCGACGAGCCACGACGAGAGGCCGCGCCCAACGACGTCGGGGCAGACCACGCGATACGTGCCCGATAACGCTGCCGCGAGCCTGTCGAAATCGCGGCCCGAGCGTGTGAGCCCATGCACGCACACCAACACGCGCGGATTGGCGGGGTCGCCCCATTCGGTGTACGCCATGCGGTGCAGTCCCGAAGGACTGAGGCACTGGACGTAATGCTGACGCGGCACGGCAGAGGGTTCGGTCATCGCTCAAGTCTCGCTGGTGGTGCCCGCAGGCTGTGAGGCCATTGTAAACGGCTTTGCGGCACGGGACCGTCGCGTGCGCCGCCGCTCGAGGTGCGTTGAGACACATGGAACGCAGGCGCCACCCGCTTGCGGCAGCCGGCGCAGCGCCCTCCACCCTGGCCATTTGGCCTATGCCATCCGGCCGAGGTTTCAAACGCGCACGATCGCGCAAGAATGGATCCGTCCCAAAACGCAAACGGGCGGGACCGAAGTCCCGCCCGCCTCCATCATGCTTCAACCAACCGCTACCGCGTTGCCGCGATCACTGCACCGCGCTCACGTCGAGCGGCGCGCCGGTCTTGGCCTGAATCTCGTCCGCCGTCACGCCGGTCGCGAGCTCGGTCACCTTCAGGCCCGCGTCGGTCACCTCGATCACGCCGAGGTCGGTGATGATCAGATCGACCACGCCCACGCCCGTGAGCGGCAGCGTGCACGCATCGAGAATCTTGTGCTGGTCACCCTTGGCCACATGCTCCATCAGCACGACCACGCGGCCGACGCCCGCGACGAGGTCCATCGCGCCGCCCATGCCCTTGATCATCTTGCCGGGGATCATCCAGTTGGCCAGGTCGCCCTTCTCGCTCACCTGCATCGCACCGAGGATCGCGAGGTTGATGTGGCCGCCGCGAATCATCGCGAACGAGTCCGCCGAAGAGAAGATCGACGAGCCCGGCAGCGTCGTGACCGTCTGCTTGCCGGCGTTGATCATGTCGGCGTCCACCTCTTCTTCGGTCGGGAACGGGCCGATGCCGAGCAGGCCGTTTTCCGATTGCAGCCACACTTCCATGCCTTGCGGCACGTGGTTGGCCACGAGCGTCGGCAAACCGATGCCGAGATTCACGTAGAAGCCGTCCTGCAGTTCCTTCGCCGCGCGGGCGGCCATTTCGTCACGATTCCATGCCATGGTCGGTCTCCTTTCTTACTTGCCCGCGGGGTTGCCAGAGGCGGCGCGCACGGTGCGTTGTTCGATGCGTTTCTCGGGGTGCGCATTGAGCACGATGCGCTGCACGAAGATCCCCGGCGTATGGATCGAATCCGGATCGAGCTCGCCATTCTCGACGATCTCCTCCACCTCCACCACGGTGATCTTGCCCGCCATCGCGCACATCGGGTTGAAGTTGCGCGCCGTGCGGCGATAGATCAGGTTGCCCGACTTGTCGGCCTTCCAGGCCTTCACGAGTGCCACGTCCGCCGTGAGCGAATGCTCGAGCACGTAGTGCTTCTCGCCGAACTGGCGCGTTTCCTTGCCTTCGGCGATGAGCGTGCCGTAGCCGGTGTTGGTGAAGAATGCCGGGATGCCCGCGCCGCCCGCACGCAGCTTTTCGGCCAGCGTGCCCTGTGGCGTGAATTCGAGCTCGAGCTCGCCCGCGAGATACTGGCGCTCGAATTCCTTGTTCTCGCCCACATAGGACGAGATCATCTTCTTGATCTGGCGCGTCTCGAGCAACTGGCCGAGGCCGAAGCCGTCCACGCCCGCGTTGTTGCTGATGCAGGTGATGCCCTTCACGCCCGAATCGCGCAACGCGCCGATCAGCGCCTCGGGAATGCCGCAGAGCCCGAAACCGCCTACCGCAAACGTCTGTCCGTCCTTGACGATGCCTTCGAGCGCGGCAGCCGCGCTTTTATAGACCTTGTTCATCAGTGTGTCCCTTCCTCGTATGGAAATACGTCGATGCGCTTGTTCGCTGATTTTGTTCGTCGAATAAGTTCGTGCGGGCCGGCGTACAGCTGCAGCGAACGCCCGGACGCCTCATTCTAGTCGTGCCCGGGTGGCGCTGCCGTGAACCCGGCGCGGCGCCCGAGCGGCCCTCCGATGGTTGCAAAGCGTACGCTGGGCGGGCATTGCGGCACAATACGCAAAACTACATAAAGCCATACCCGTATCACGTCACCCGCCATGCCCGAACCCGCTACCGCCGCCACCGCGCTCGACTACCAGACCGCCTTTCATCTCGCGCCCATCGGGCTCGTGCTCGCGCGCGAGCGCATCATCGAGGACTGCAACGAACAGGTTTGCGCCATTTTCCGCTGCCCGCGCGAGGCGCTGATCGGCCAGTCGTTTCTGGTGCTGTATCCGTCGGAGGTCGAGTTCGAGCGCATCGGCGAGCGCATTCCGCCGATCATGACGGCCCAGGGCAGCTACGCCGACGACCGCATCATGAAGCGCGCCGACGGCGAGCTCTTCTGGTGCCACGTCACGGGCCGCTCGCTCGACCGCGCGGAGCCGCACGCCGCGGGCGTCTGGACCTTCGAGGACCTGAGCGCGACGCGGCGCGTGGCGGTCGAGCTCACGCCGCGCGAGCGCGAAATCGCGGCGCAACTGGTCACGGGCAAGACGAGCAAGCAGATCGGGAAGATTCTCGACATCAGCTCGCGCACGGTGGACATCTATCGCGCGCGGCTCATGCGCAAGTACGACACGGGCAACGCCACCGAATTGCTGCAGCGGCTGCTCGGACAGTGAAACGGCACTTGAAACGTGCTCAAGGCGGGCTTATAGCGGGTTGGGAGCGGCTTTGACACCGCGCCTCGAAGCGGCGCGCGCGGCAGGCACGCGCGCCCTACGTAAGGAAGGGAATCAGCGCGCCTTCACGAGCGGCGCGTTCTCGATGGTCGCGCGCAGGCTGTCGGGAATCGGCACGGATTTACCCGCTTCATAGTCGATCCAGACGCAGCGCGCATTGCCGCGTGCGTAGACGGTATCGGGATCGTCCACGCGGCGCAGCTCGAAACCGGTATCGAAGCTGCTGCGGCCCGGCTGACCCACCGTCATCGTGCAGACGATGTCGCCCGGGTAATGCAGCTGCTTCAGGAAATCCATCGACGCATTGATGATCACCGGCCCCTGCCCGTTGCCGCGCTCGCGGCTCTCGCCGGACACGCCGATGTGCTCGAACCAGGAGATCCGCACCTGCTCCATGTAGCGGAAGTAGACCGTGTTGTTCACATGGCCAAATGCGTCCATGTCGCCCCAGCGGATCGGCATGGTCATCTCAAAAACGGGATGGTATTCACTCATTGCGCATTGCAGTCTTTGACTTCGACTTCGTGTTACTCGAAAGGCGCGAGTCTACGTCGCGCCGCGGATTGGCGCAGCGAAGCCGGCGCGCGCGCATCATCGGCGACTCACGTCAGGGCGAAGCCATCGTCGGCGGTGATGATCGAACCATTCATGAAAGCCGACTCGTCGGCGGCCAGCAGCAGCAACAGGCCGTCAAGATCGGCGGGCGTGCCCACCCGGTGGCGCGGCAGCATCGCAATGAGCTTCTGGCCCTGCTCGGTCGACCAGTGATGATGGTTGATCTCAGTGTCGATATAACCGGGACAGATCGCGTTCACGTTGATGCCGTGCCGCCCCCACTCGAGCGCCATGGCCTTCGTCATGTGCACGACGGCCGCCTTGCTGATGCCGTAGAGGCCGATCTGCGGCAGCACGCTCAAGCCCGCCACCGAAGCGATGTTGATGATGCGGTACGCCGGCTTGGAGCCGCCGCTGCCGCGCATGATCATGCGCTTGGCCACTTCCTGGGCGACGAAGAAGGCGCCTCGCGTGTTGGTGTCGAACACGTATTCGAAGTCGGCGGGCGTGACGTCCGCGAGCTTCTGGGTGGTCGAGACGCCCGAATTATTGACGAGTATGTCGATCGTCCCCGCCTCGGTCTCCGCATGCGCGACCGCCGAGCGGATGCTCTGGTAATCCGTCACGTCGAGCGACACCACGTGCGCGGCACCGCCGCCGGCCTCGATTTCGGCGCGCAACTCCTTGAGACGCTCCACGCGCCGGCTCGCCAGCACGACCTTCGCGCCAGCCTGCGAGAGCACCTGGGCAAAGCGCTTGCCCAGACCGCTCGAGGCGCCGGTGATCATCGCCACCTTCCCTTCCAGATTGATCGAACGGCCCATTTTCGCTTCCTGTTCAAGGATGAAAGAGCACCGGAATGCGCCACCGGCAGCACGCCGGGCATTCTGGCATAAAATAGAACGATCGTGCTAAAGTTGGCCCGTTGGGTTGCGGCCCGGGGAACGTTACCCGACAATACGAACCCGAAAAAGTATTCTAATGGCAAGAGGAGCTTTG
>NZ_BAYD01000008.1 GCF_000685075.1 Paraburkholderia oxyphila NBRC 105797 | reverse complement strand
TTGCGGCGCTCTCGTTTCGCGAGTGGCCGGCGCTGGACTCGCTCGCGATCGAAGTGCACAAGCCGAAGATCCGGCCGGGCACGCGGCGCATCGGCGTGTCGCTCGACTGGACGCGCGCCGATTATCTGCAGTGGGCGGCCTGCGAGGGTGATGGATACAGGAGCAACATGGCACACGTCCGATGTGCCAATGACGGGGAGCATCCATGAACGCGACATCTGCTGAAGTACCTGATAACACATGCCGCTTCATCATGAACGTGACGTGCGCGAGTGCGCAGGGCCAGGTGGCGGCCATCGTCGGATTTCTCGATGGGTTTGGCTGCTATATCGACGAATTCTCCGTTTTCGACGATCCGCAGACCGCCCGCTTCTTCGTGCGATGCGAGTTTCATGTTCCTGCGCCGAGATGGCTGGACCGTGAGGCGCTATTGGAGGGCTTTGCGCCGCTTGCACGACGGCACGCGCTCGAATGGGCGATTTTCGACGCGCGCGTGAAGCCGAAAGTGCTGATTCTCGTCTCGCGGCTCGATCACTGTCTCGTTGATCTGCTGCACCGTTGGCGGATCAATGAACTGCCGATCGATATTGCGGGCGTGGTGTCCAATCATCGCGATCTCGAACCCATGGTCCGATCTCATGGGATCGAATTTCATCACCTTCCCTTGACAACAGAAACCAAATCCGTTCAAGAACAGGCGCTCGTCTCGCTGATCGAGCACACGAGAACAGAACTGGTCGTGCTCGCCCGCTACATGCAGGTCTTGAGCGCCGGGTTGTGTGCGCGTCTCGCGGGCCGGGCGATCAACATCCACCATTCGTTCTTGCCCGGCTTCAAGGGTGCGCGGCCCTATCACCAGGCGTACACGCGCGGGGTCAAGCTGATCGGGGCCACCGCGCACTTCGTGACAGGGGACCTCGATGAAGGCCCGATCATCGAGCAGGTGGTGGAGCGGGTGGATCATACTTACACGCCCGAGCGGCTGCTTGCCGCGGGCCGCGACATGGAACGCGCCGCCCTCGCCCGGGCCGTGCAGGGCTTCATCGAGCGGCGCGTTTTTATCCATGAAGGGCGTACGGTCGTATTGCGCTAGCGACCCCATGTGCAGCAGTTTCTGGCACTATCGCGGACGGTGCGGGCGGCTTGCCAGTGTTCGGACGCCCGGTCTGCGAAGCGCATGAGAGCGCGACTAGAAGAAGGAGAGCACATTCGGGATGAAGGCGAATACCCGCGACAGGGCTGGCGAGCGTATCGAGACGGAATCGGCACATCGCGAGGATAGCGAGTCGCTTGCGCCGCTCTGGCTGGCCGTGCGCCTGTCGCTGGGCAGCGCAATAGCCCTGGGTTTCGCGCGCTTTTCCTATGCCTTGCTCCTGCCGGCGATGAAGGCCGACCTGGGATGGAGTTTCGCCCAGGCCGGCGCGATGAACACGTCCAACGCGGCGGGTTATCTGATAGGCGCGGCCATGTACCCCTGGCTCGCCCGCCATCGCCCACCCAGCGCGCTGTTCGCTGCGGGTGCCTATGCGGTGATCGTGCTGATGGCGTTGTGCGGCCTCGTGTCCGACACGTCCATGCTGCTCGCGCAGAGGCTCGTGGCCGGTGTCGGCAGCGCGTTCATCTTTATCAGTGGCGGCGTTCTGGCGGCCCGGCTCGCGACGGCCGCACCGCGACGCGGTGGACTGATCCTGGGCCTCTATTACGGCGGGACTGGGTACGGCATTGTGGTGTCGTCCATTCTCGTGCCGGCCACCGTGCGTTCCGTGCCGCACGGATGGCAGTCCGCATGGTTCGCGCTGGCCGTCGCGTGTGCGGTTTGCACGCTGCTAGCGCACGGCGCCGCCCGCAGCATCGATGCTCCAGGCGCAGCCATCGCGAGCGCACCAGGAGGCGCGGTCAGGCAGCGGACCTTGTGGCGGCGCTACGGTCTTGCGCTGGGCGGATACGGCCTCTTTGGCGTCGGATATATTGGCTACATGACCTTCATTGTGGCGCTGCTGCGCGGCGAGGGCATGAGCCAGGGCGTCGTTTCCACGTTCTATATCGCGTTGGGCGTCGCAACGATCGCATCGGCGCGAATCTGGTCGCGTTTTCTCGACCGCGCTCGCGGGGGGCTCGCGCTGGCGACGTTCAATGCGCTGCTGGGCCTCGCGACGCTCATGCCAGCGCTGTTCGTTCATCCCGTCGCGGCTGCCATTTCGGGCATTATCTTTGGCTCGACATTTCTCTCAGCGGTCGCCTCGACCACGGCATTCGTACGACACAATCTTCCGTCCGACGAATGGACTCGTGGCATCAGCATCTTCACGATCGTGTTCGCAGTCGGTCAGATCGCCGGGCCGATCGCGATCGGCTGGGTGTCCGACAACGTCAGCCTCACGCGCGGGCTCGTCTATTCCTCCGCAGTCCTGCTCGTTGGAGCACTGTTGGCAGCGTGCCAGCGTCCCCTCGATCGCCACGCGTGATTCTTCTGATCGCTCGCCCGAGCGGTAAGCGCTGGACCTTTCCCGACTCCCGCCCTTAACTGTGTGCATGCACGGCAATCTCGCGTTCGCAGCACATTGCCGTTGCCTGCGTCTGCACGACGCCCGTTTCGGGGCAGCGGCAAAGCCTCCTGGCGGTGTTTACCCTTGATGTCGAATGGAGAAAGTCGCTTGTCCGATAAAGATATATTCCATTGGCTGCAGCTTCTACCATTGCCTTGAACCCACGGAATTCGCAGCGTTCGATGGTGCCGGGAGCGGTAGCAATCGAACTGGTTTCCGGATTACGTCAGGGCTAACCAGCAGCACATATGGAGACTTGGATGAGTACCAGAAAAGCAATGCCGGGCGGCCTGGTGGCGGCCAGCGAGTGGAAGCAGGGCGAAGGAGCGGTAGGCCAAAGTGATAGCCGGACTGATGCGGGACTCTTGAAGCGGGCTGCGCTGGCGAGCTTCATCGGCAACTTTGTCGAGTGGTTCGATTATGCCTCGTACGGTTACCTGGCGACCATCATTGCGGTGATGTTCTTTCCGAAGAGCGACTCGATGACAGGCCTGCTCGCGGCATATGGCGTATTCGCGGTTTCGTTCGTCGTGCGGCCGCTGGGTGGTATCGTCTGGGGGCATTTCGGCGACCGGCACGGGCGGCGGGCCGCGCTGTCGCTGTCGATTCTGATCATGTCGTGTTCGACTTTCTTGATCGCGTTCCTCCCCACCTATGCGCAGGTGGGCATGATCGCACCCGCGCTGCTGCTATTGGTACGGATCGTCCAGGGCTTTTCGGCCTCGGGTGAATATGCGGGCGCGTCCGCCTTTCTCGCGGAATTCGCGCCGCCGGGAAAGCGTGGCGTGTACACGAGCATCGTGCCGGCCAGCACGGCTGCTGGCTTGTTGTTCGGTTCGGTATTTGTCGCCGTGATGCATGCGGTGCTTTCCACGCAGCAACTGCATGATTTCGGCTGGCGTTTGCCGTTCCTGCTCGCGGCACCATTCGGGCTGGTCGGCCGCTACATTCGCCTGAAACTCGAAGACACGCCGAAGTTCAAGGCGCTCGAAGGCGCGCACGACGTGGCGAAGGCGCCTGTGACGGAACTGCTGACCCGCCATCGCGGCAAGATGCTCATCGCGTTTGGCGTGACCTGCCTGAACGCCGTGGCGTTCTATCTGGTGCTCAGCTATATGCCGACCTACCTGTCGACGGAAATGGGCATGAGCGAAACCGCGTCGTTCGTGGCCGCGACCATCTCGCTCGCTGCGTATATTGGTTTGATTTTCCTGATGGGTGCGCTGTCCGACCGCGTCGGACGCAAGACGATGCTGATTGGCGCATCGGTGATGTTCGCATTGCTCACGGTGCCGCTCTTCAAGGGGCTGGCCGGCGCGAGCTTCGCGACCATCGTGATGATCCAGATTGCCTTCGGCGCGTTGCTCACACTGAACGACGGCACCTTGCCGTGCTTTCTGTCCGAGATATTTCCGACGCGCGTGCGCTACAGCGGTTTCGCCTTCTGCTTCAATGCGGCAAATGCGCTGTTTGGCGGCACTGCACCGCTAGTCGCCACCTGGCTGATCGCGACGACGGGCAGCAAGCTCGCGCCCGCGTGGTACCTGGTGGGCGCCGCAGGTGTCGCGCTAGTCGCCATGCTGGCAAGCAACGAGACATCGCGATCCCCGTTGGCCGACGACTGAACACGCACGATGCGCGCTGCGCTCGCGAAGTCTTAAGTAGAACGGTTTATTCATTGCGGCGGAAGCCCTATTGAAAGCCTATGTCGGAAATTCGCCGCGCAATGCAGCCCCCAAGGAGGCCGGGCTGCTGGCGAGACCAGAGGAATTCATCGGTTACATCGAGAACAACCTGCGCTTCATCGTGAACTACGGTTGAGACACTGTCACGTTCGCGCAATGAAGCAAGCAACGTGGCAGTGCCCTTGCCGCACACCTTTGTCCCATCTGGTACTCGAAGACGCAAGCCCGGCACCTTCGCTGTTTTGCCGCCGTCGCGGAACAAGGCAGCATGCGTGCGGCGGCCGAACAGCTCGGCCTGTCCGCCACCGCGGTGAACCTGGCGTCGAATGCTCTTCGGCGAATTATTCGACGATTGCCCGCTCCAGGTTCTCACCATCTTCATTTGGCACCGTGATTTCGTATCCGCTGCGACGTAAATTGGGGCGACGCATTCCGTATTCAGCAAGTTCGAATTTTTCTGCGAACCCTGCCGGGGCCGGGTTTCGACGCGACCGCCCCGGTCAGGTTAGAGGCCAGATTTCTGGACGTGTGAATGACGGGAAACCCATGCTGGCCGGCCATTCCAACGAAATTGAGCGAAGCGCAGTTCGAGCAGTTTGTCTCCTCGCGATAAGGTGATTTAGTGTCGGCCCCTGGGTTCAGCAAAAATCTATGGCGACGGCGCATTTCGAATGACAAAGCGTAGCCCAGTCGCCCTACACTGCCTCCCGTCAGTTGAGAACAGACGAGACACGAGTCCGGATGAATCGACACATGGCCGGTGCGCGAACCCTGCGAGTCGCACCTCCGGCACGATAACGATGGAGGCTTTATGCGCAAATTGATGTTGGTCGGGACGGCGACGACGCGGCCCGAAGCGATCGGTTCGCTGTTCAAGCTCGAACCCGGCGGCGAGTGGCAACAGGTGAGCGACATCCCGGCCGATGCATCGGTACAGGCGATCACGCCGCATCCGGGCCGCGAGAACGTGATTTACGTGGCGGCGCGCAAGGGCGTGTTCCGCTCGACCGACGGCGGTGCTTCCTGGCACCGGCTGAACGTGACGGACGAGAACGTGCAGTTCTGGACGATCGTCGTGCATCCGCACAACCCCGATGTGATCTTCGCCGGCACGGGCCCGGTTGGCGTGTACCGCAGCGACGACGGCGGCGATACGTGGCGCAAGTGCAATGCGCACCATCCGGAGCGCTTCAAGATCACCTTCGGCAATTCGCGTGTGATGCGCATTGCGTTTCATCCGACGAATCCGTCGATCATGTATGCGGTGGCCGAAATCAACGGCTTCCTCGTGAGCGAGGACGGCGGCGAGAACTGGCGCGGCGTGGCCGACGGCCTCGTGGAACTCGCGAAAGAGCCGCACCTGAAAAGCAAGATCGAAACCGACGACGACACCGAAGGCATGTTCGACGCCCATTCGGTCTGCACCACCACCGCCTCGCCCGATTCGCTGTTCTATATCTGCCGCCTTGGCGTGTTCGAAAGCCGGGACTTGGGCAAGACCTTCCGCGATCTGGAGGTCGGCAAGTTCGCGCCGTTCCAGTACGCCCGTGAATGCCGCTTCGTCCACGGCCAGCCGAAGAAGATGTACGCGTGCTTCAGCATCTCGTCGCGCAGCGCCGCAGGCGCGCTGTACACGAGCGACGACATGGGCACAACGTGGTCACGCGCCGACTCGGCGGTCGAACCGCGCAGCACGATGATGGGCTTCGGCACGCACGCGAGCGACCCGGATGGCGTGATCACCGTGACGCGCGGCGGCCAGGTGTTCTTCACGACCGACGGCAGCAAGACGTGGGCCGAAAAGCAACTGCCGGCGAATGCGGGTGACGCATTCTGCGGCGCGATGCTTTGAGACCGGAGGGTCGAACGACATGGCTGAACGACTCAACGGTGTAATCCGGGCACTCGAAACCGGACGCGGTATTGCCTTCACTTCCTTTATTCAGGCCGAAATCGAAAACGCGGTCAGCTTTGCGCAGTCGTCGAACGACGGCGTGGTGTTCGAAATGGAGCACACGCCGTGGGACATCTCGGCGCTGCGCAACGCCATGCAGTACCTGCTGCTGCGCCAGCGTATCGCGCAGGCGGGAACGGTGGCCTGCCAGATGACGCCGATCGTGCGCATTCCGCCCAGCGGCAGCGAAATGAACCAATGGTTCGCCAAGCAGGCGCTCGATCTCGGCGCATACGGCATCGTCTGGCCGCGTATCAGCACGCCCGAGCAGGCATACAACGCCGTCGCCGCGTGCCGCTACCCGCGTCTGCCGAACCAGCCGCTCTACGAGCCGGCCGGCCTGCGCGGCGACGCGCCCATGCCCGCCGCGCGCTACTGGGGCCTCTCGCAGCAGGAGTACTACCGCAAGGCCGATGTGTGGCCGCTCGCGCCGGAAGGCGAGATTCTCGTCACGCTGATGATCGAGGACGTCGCGGCGATCGAGAACCTCGAAGAAATGGTCAAGCGCGTGCCGGGCATCGGCGTGCTGCTGATCGGCGAGGGCGACCTCACGCAGGAGCTGGGCTGCCCGCGCGAATACGACCACCCGGAACTGCTGCGCCTGATGGACCATGTGCGCGAGATCGGCAAGGCATACAACATTCCGGTCGGCCATCCGCACGTGAACGAGGGCAATGTGGCGCGCGTGATCGAAGAGGGCTACCGCTTCCTGATGACGTTCCCCAAGCGCGACTTCGGCGCGCTGGACAAGGGCCGTCAGCTCGCGGGCCGCGTCTGAACGGCTGACATCGACGAAGCATTACAGGTACGTCAACATGACTGAAAAACTGTCGATCGTGCTTGGCCGTCACGGCCAGGTCGAAGATTTGCGCAGCGGCGCGGTGCGCGTGGAGGGCGTGGAGCTCGACTTCATCGAGATCAAGCGCATGCCCGACGCCTATCGCAGCATGGCGCGCAGCCAGCCCTACGATATCTGCGAGATGGCGCCCACGTCGTATCTGATGGCGGTGGCGGCCGGTGCGCCGGTCACGGCGCTCGCGCTGCCCATGACACGGCGTTTTCGCCATGCGGGCTTGCAACGGCTGCGCGAATCATCGATTCGGCATCCGAAGGATATCGAAGGGCGTGCCGTGGGCGTGCGCGCGTATTCGGTCACGGCGGCCGTGTGGACGCGCGGCATTCTGTCTGAGGAATACGGTGTCGACCTCGACAAGGTGACATGGCTCACCGAGGAGGACGAAAACGTCGAGACCTTCGTGCCGCCGTCCAACGTGCGGCGCGTGGCGAGCGACACGTCGCTCGCGGCGATGATGGAAGCGGGCGAACTCGAAGTGGGCTTCGGCGGCCTGGCGGGCGTGGGCGCCGGTCTCGACGATCGCCTCGTCGAACTGGTCGAGGACGCCGCCGCGCTGGAAGCCGACTGGTATCGCCGCACGGGCATTTACCCGCTGCACGGCGTGATCGTGGTGCGCAACGACGTGCTGGCGCGCGATCCCGATCTGCCGCGCCGCCTCTACGCGGCATTCGTGGCGGCAAAAGAGAACTACCTGGCGCGCGTGAATAGCGGCGCGGCGGACGGCGCGGAAGACAAGCGCTATCGCCGTCTGGCGGAACTCGTTGGCGATCCGCTGCCCTACGGGCTCGCGCAGAACGCGAAATCGTTCGATGCGCTCGTGCGTTACGCGCATGCCCAGCGGCTGATTCCGCAGCGTCCCGAACTCGCTTCGGTGTTTCTCGACCCGGCTGCGAACACTTAAGGCTCCGATACTTATTCGAGGCAGAGCAGACGATGACAACCGATCAAACCCTCTCCATCCCTACGATGCTGGGGACCTACCCGAAAACCCAGCCGCTCAAGGACGGCACGCTCGCTTCGCCGCTCGCGCAGCTGGATTTCGCCCCCGTGGACACCGCGCAGAAGGCCTTCAAGGACGTCGTGCGCCATGAGAAATACGATGTCGCGGAACTGGCGATCATCACCTTCCTGCAGGCTTTTGAGGCGGGCAAGCCGTATGTGCTGCTGCCGTTCGTGATGAACGGCAATTTCCACCACAAGAGCATCGTGGTGCGCGACGACGCCACTTTCAAGGCGAGCGACCTGGCCGGCCGCAAGGTGGCGATGCGCGCCTACACGCAGACCACGCCCACGTGGGTGCGCGGCATTCTCACCGACGACTACGGCGTGAGCCTGGCCGACGTCCAGTGGTTGAGCCAGGAAGGCGCGCACGTGGCGAATTACGAGGAACCCGAGTGGGTTTCGCGCCTCGAATCGACATTGAGCCTCGAAGCCATGCTGCGCGCGGGCGAGGTGGACGCGATCATCGCGGGAGGCGGGCTTTCCGGAGAAGCGGGCATCCGGCCGCTGATTCCCTCACCGGGCGAAGCCGCCGCTGCCTGGCATGCGCGCACCCATGCGGTGCCGATCAACCACGTGGTGACGGTCAAGCGTTCGCTGGCGCAAGACCATCCCGAAGCGGTGCGCGAGGTGTACCGCCTGCTTTGCGAAGCGCGGGAACAGGCTCAGCAGGGTAAACCTCAGGCTGCAATCGACCTGCAGCCGGTGGGCTTCGACAAGCTCGCCCCGGCGCTCGAACTGGCGATTCGGTACGCTTTCGAGCAAGGGCTCATTACGCGGCGCTATACGCTGGAAGAGCTGTATGGCCCGGTGCTCGACATCCTCGGTTGAGGCACGGCGCCGCCGCAAGAGAGCAACACCGCAATAGCGCAATAGCGCAACACAGTAGCAAGACACGGAGACAAACTTGGCTTCGACCATCTCAGGCATGGCCCACGTCCGGCTCAGCGCCCCCGATCTCGGGCGCATGGAAGCCTTCCTCGAAGACTTCGGCATGGTGAAAGTCCATCGCGACGACAAGCGCCTTTACATGCGCGGCGTTGGGGAAGCGTCCTTTCTGCATGTGACGGAGCTGGGCGAGCCCGGCGTCATCAGTTGTGCGTACGAGCTGCGCGACGCGGCGCTCATCGCCGACCTCGCGAAACTGCCCGGCGCAAGCGGCGTGGAGCACATCGACGAGCCCGGCGGCGGCCAGCGCGTGCGCCTGCAGGACCCCAACGGCTTCTGGCTCGAGTTCGTGGCCGGACGCGCGCAGGTGGAGCGTTTGCCGGCGCGGCCGCTCGTGCGCGACGCCGAAGGCGAAAGCCGCGTGCTCGGCGCGGCGCGCGTGGAGCGCATCGCGCACACGGCGTTCGCCACGCCGCAACTGCCGGGGTCGATCGAGTGGTATCAGCGCACGCTGGGCGTGATTCCCACCGACGAGCTGTTCGTAGGCGACCCCGACAACGTGATCGGCCAGTTCAACCGCATCGATCTCGGCGACACACCGGTCGATCATCACATCATCTTCCTGCTGCGCGGGCCGCGTGCGGGCCTGCACCACGTGTCGTACCAGGTGGAGGGCGTGGACGACATTTTCTTCGGCTACGACCACCTCGCGCAGCGCGACTACGACCACGTGCGCGGCATTGGCCGCCACGCGCTCGGCAGTCAGATCTTCGACTACTGGATGAGCCCCTTCGGCCAGATGCACGAGCACTGGATCTCGCAGGAGCGCATGACGGCGAAGAGCCGCTTCAACCATATCCGCATCGGCGACGGCATGAGCTACGACACCGGCGAAAAGCCGCCCGAGCGTTTCGTCAAGCAGGCGACGCCGCTCGTGGCGTGGAACGGCTAGCCGCTCATCCCTTATTCAACGAACCAGGTAGCGCTTCATGATCATCGATTGTCACGGTCACTTCACGACCGTACCCAGGACGCTGCACGAATGGCGGCGCAGACAGCTCGAACACGCGGGCCCTGTATACGGCGCGCCGCTCGAGATCAGCAACGACGAACTGCGCGAGGCGCTCGAAGGCGGCCAGCTCGAGGCCCAGCGCGAGCGCGGCCTCGACCTCACGCTATTCTCGCCGATCGCGGGGCAGATGGGGCATCACCTCGGCACGCTCGAGCAGGGCATCGAGTGGGCGCGCGTGTGCAACGACCTGATCCACCGCGTGGTCAAGCTCTATCCGGAGAATTTCGCGGGCGTGTGCCAGTTGCCGCAGGCGCCGGGCAAGGACGTGAGCGCGTGCGTGGCGGAGCTGGAGCGCTGCGTGAAGGAGCTGGGCTTCGTGGGCTGCAATCTGAACCCCGATCCCTCGGGTGGCTACTGGACCGATCCGCCGCTTACCGACCGTCACTATTACCCGCTCTACGAGAAGATGGTGGAGCTGGACGTGCCGGCCATGATTCACGTGAGCAGCTCGTGCAACCCGTGTTTTCACCATGTGGGCGCGCACTACCTGAACGGCGACACCACGGCCTTCATGCAGTTTCTGCTCGCGCCGCAACTGTTCAAGGACTTCCCCACGCTGCGTTTCGTCATTCCGCATGGCGGCGGCGCGGTGCCGTACCACTGGGGACGCTATCGCGGCCTCGCGCAGGACATGGGCTTCAAGGCCCTCGAAGACGGTCTCCTGAACAACATCTTCTTCGACACCTGCGTCTATCACCAGGCGGGCGTCAACCTGCTCACGGAAGTCGTGCCGCACAAGAACATCCTGTTCGGCTCGGAGATGATTGGCGCGGTCAAGGGCATTGACCCGCGCACCGGCCATCACTACGACGACACGAAGCGCTATGTCACCGGCACGCCGCACCTGTGCAGCGAGCATCGCCACGACGTGTTCTGCAACAACGCCCTGCATGTCTATCCCGGCCTGAAATACCGCAGCCAGGACTAAGCAACAGAGAGAAAAACATGGATCTTGGAATCGCTGGAAAGACGGCGCTCGTCTGCGCCTCGTCGCGCGGGCTCGGCCTTGCATGCGCCACCGCGCTGGCGCGCGAAGGCTGCCGCGTGTTTATCAACGGCCGCCACGCCGACGCGCTGGAGACGGCCGCGCAACAGATCGAGGCCACCACCGGCAACCGCCCGCAGATCGTGATCGCCGACCTGAACACGGAAGCGGGGCGCGAGGCGCTTATCGCGGCTTGCCCGGAGCCGGACATCCTCGTGAACAACAACGCCGGGCCGGAGCCGGGCAAGATCGCCGACTGGAGCCGCGAGGACTGGCTGGGTGCCGTGGAAGGCAACATGCTCGCGCCGGTCTTCCTCATCAAGCAGTTCGTGCCCGGCATGCGCAGCCGCAAGTTCGGCCGCATCGTCAACATCACGTCGGCCATGGTGAAGTCGCCGAGCGCGACGATGGGCCTTTCCGCCGCCGTACGCGCGGGCCTCACGGCGCTCAGCAAGTCGGTGCAGCGCGATTCGGTGGTCGACAACGTGACGATCAACAACATGTTGCCCGAGCGCTTCGACACCGACCGCCAGCGCTACATGGCCGACCGCATGTCGAAGAAGGACGGCATTACGGTGGCCGAGGCGAAGCAGCGCATCGCCGCCACGATCGCCGCGAAGCGCCTGGGCGAGCCGATGGAGTTCGGCGATGCCTGCGCTTTTCTGTGCAGCGCGCAGGCCGGCTATATCTCGGGACAGAACTTGCAGCTCGACGGCGGCTCCTATGCCGGCCTCGTCTAACGCTCATTCAAGCATACAGAGGGATTTTCGATGAAATACGCGAGCTTTTCGGTGGATGGGCGCGAGACCTACGGCATCATCGACGGCGACAAGGTGATCGATCTCGGTAAGCGTATCGGCGGCGAGTACCCCACGCTCAAGGCGCTCTGCGCGGCGGACCTGCCGCGCGAGGTGGCGCAGGCCGTGGCCGGTCAGGCCGACTACACACTGGCCGACATCACGTTCCTTCCGCCGATTGCAGACCCGGTCCACATCTGGTGCCTCGCACTCAACTACGTGGAGCACCACAACGAAGTGCAGAGCGCGGGCCGCGTGCAGGAATTGCCGAAGCAGCCGGCACTGTTTGCGCGCGCAAGCGATTCGCTGACCGCGCACGGCCAGCCGTTGCGCCATCCGGCCGTTTCGGAGCAGTTCGACTACGAGGGCGAACTCGTCGTGGTGATCGGCAAGCCGGGCTACCGCGTGAAGGCCGAAAACGCGTTCGAGCACGTGGCGGGCTACACGATCATGAACGAAGGCAGCGTGCGCGACTGGCAGTTCCATACGCGCCAGATCACGCCGGGCAAGAACTTCTACCAGAGCGGCGCGATCGGACCCTGGATCGTGCCGCGCGACGAAGTGGGCGACGCGGACACGCTGCGCATCCAGACAAAGCTCAACGGCGCGATCATGCAGGACGACACGGCGGCCAGCATGGTGCACAAGATTCCGCGCTTCATCGAATATGTCTCGTCGATCGCGCCGCTGTGCCCCGGCGACATTCTCGCCACGGGCACGCCCAGCGGCGTGGGTTTCTCGCGAACGCCGCCTGTTTTCATGAAGCCCGGCGACGAGTGCGAGATCACCATCGATCGTATCGGCACGCTGCGCAACAAGGTAACCGGGTAGCAGACCTGGTCGCGCGGTGTGCGCGCGTCATGGTATATCGGACCTTTGTCACGCCAGTCACGTAGGGATAGCAGCAACATGGCCTCGGTCGTCGCGTCACCTGGCGAACAGAAAGAAACTCCCGTCGAACAGCCGAGCCTCTGGCAGCTGCGCGTGTTCGAGACGGTGGCGCGTCACGAGAACGTCACTCAGGCCTCGCAAGAACTGCTGCGCTCGCAACCGGCCACGACCTCGTGCCTCGCGGCGTTCGAGGCGCTGATGGGCGTGAGCCTGTTCGAGCGCTCGACCACCGGCACCTGGCTCGCGCCGGCGGGGGTCGCGGCGCTCGTGCGCACGCGAAAGATCCTGCAGGCCGCGCAGGACGCGGTGGCGCAGGTGGGCAGCACGCGCAATGTGTCCCCGGCTGTGCTGGCGGGCGGCATCACGCGCACGCAGATGCGCTGCCTGATCGCCATTGCCGAGTGCGGCTCGTTTCGCGCGGCTGCGCGCTTGCTGGGCATTACCGAGGCATCGCTGCAGCGCGCGGCCCGCACGCTCGAGCAGAACCTGGGGGCGCCGCTCTACCGGCACTCGGCCTCGGGCGTGACGACGACCGAAACCGGCCAGACCTTCGCGCGGCAGTTGCAGACGATCTCGAACCAGATCGCCGCGATGGCCGACGCGCTGCGCGCCTACCAGTTTCCCGTGGAGCGCAGCGTGACGGTGGGCGTGCTGCTGCTCGACCCGTCGATCCTGATCGTGAGCGCGATCCGCGAGCTCAACGCGCACTTTCCCGATGCGCGTGTGGTCATCATCAACGGCACCTACGACCAGCTGCTCAACAAGCTGCTGCGCGGCGAGATCGATTTCATGCTGGGCGTGCTGAAAAATCCCGATCAGTCGTTCGATTTCGTCGAGGAGCCGCTGTATCACGAGCACTATTGCGTGGTCGCGCGGCGCGACCACCCGCTCGCGCGCGAGCCGGTGGTGACGGTGGATGCGTTGCGCGACTACCAGTGGATCTTGCCGCCGCGCGGCTCGCCGCGCCGCGAAGCCTACGAATACGTGTTTTCCGAAGGCGCGCCGCCGCTCGCCAGCATCGAAACGTATTCGCTTTCCACCATCCGCATCACGCTCTACGACAGCGACATGCTGACCGTGCTGAGCTGGACCGAGGTGCTGAGCGAGCGGCGCTTCGGGCTGCTTGCGCCGCTCACGATCGACGTGCCGTGGGACGGTCCGCTCGTCGGGATCACGGCGCGGCGCGACTGGCAACCCAACGATGTGCAGGAAACCTTTCTGCGCAGCGTGCGCCGCAATGCGCAGGCCATGACGGGCGGTCAGGGCGCCTAGCCCGGCGGGCTCGGGTCCGCGCGTTTTCGTGCCGCGCGCAATCGCGCGCCGGCGCCTTTCCTTTTCCGCGCAGGCCGAATGGGCTTGCGTTTGTCTGGGTTTTCACCGAAATGCCGAGCGAAACTTCCACCGCGTTCGCGCCTGCGAGCGCGGATGCCCCGTTGTTGTCCTTTTCTCCCTTTCGTGCCCTGCTCGCCGTGCGCGTGGCGTGGACAGTGGGCATCCAGATGCTGTTCGTCGCGATCGGCTGGCAGATGTACGCGCTCACGCACGATGCCTGGGCGCTCGCGCTGGTCGGGCTCTACCAGTTTTTCCCGGTGCTGCTGCTCACGCTGCCCGCGGGCCACGCGGCCGATTCCTGGCCGCGCTCGCGCATCGTGCTCGTCTGCCTCGCGGTGCACGGGCTCGTTGCCGCGGCGATGGCGTTCGCCACGCACCGCAACGGGCTCACGCGCGACGCTTTGCTGGCCGCCTCACTGTTGCTCGGCGCGGCGCGCGCATTCCAGATGCCCGCGCTGCAGGCGCTCGTGCCCGCGACCGTGCCGCCGCCGCTGTTGAGCCGCGCCATGGCGGCTGTCTCGACCGGCTCGCAAACGAGCGTGATTCTCGGCCCCGCACTTGGCGGGCTGCTCGTGAGCTTCGGCATCGGCGCGGTATATGCGGTGGCGGCGCTGTTGTTTCTCGCGGCGGCGCTGCTCGCCCTCACGCTGAAGGTGCGCGAGGCGCAACGCGAACGGCGCGGCGCGTCGCTCGATGCGCTCATGGGCGGCCTGCGTTTCGTGTGGCGCAAGCCGGTCGTCCTCGCCGCCATCAGCCTCGACCTCTTCGCCGTGCTCTTTGGCGGCGCCACGGCGCTGCTGCCGATCTACGCCGATACCATCCTGCATGGCGGCCCCGCCATGCTCGGCTGGCTGCGCGCCGCGCCCGCCATGGGCGCGTTCGCGATGTCGCTGTGGCTCGTGCGGCACCCGCCGCGCCGGCGCGTGGGCGTCACGCTGCTCGCGTCGATTGGCGTGTTCGGCCTTGCGACCGTGGTGTTCGGCATCTCGACGCGCCTCTGGCTCTCGATGCTCGCGCTGATCGTGACAGGCGCGGCGGACATGGTGAGCGTGGTGATCCGCCAGACGCTCGTGCAGCTCGAAACGCCCGACGAAATGCGCGGCCGCGTGAGCGCGGTGAATGCGATCTTCGTGGGCGCTAGCAACCAGCTCGGCGAGTTCGAGTCGGGCTCGCTCGCGAGCGCCGTGGGGCCGGTGGGATCGGTCGTGCTGGGCGGCGCGCTGACCTGCTTCGTGGCGCTCGCGTGGGCATGGCGTTTCCCGCAGCTTCTCGCGCGCCAGACACTCGACGTCTGACGCTCGAGTGCGCGAGCGGGCACACAGCAAGAACTGATGGCGGCCCGCTCTTTTTCTATGCCGCTGAAAGTCGGCGGCTCACTAGAATCAGGTCTCCTGACAATGATAACGGCGCTGCACGCCAGTTTTCGCGCTTCGCGCAACGCGGCACGCCTCTAAGGAGACGGAGGTTTCATGCAACTCATACAAAGCGGGCAAAGCCCATTCCAGGACCAGCGCGTCCTGAGCAGGAACCAGCGCGTGCTGCTCGCACTGATCGGCGTGGGCAGCATGCTGGAGTTCTGGGACGCCTACCTGATCGGCTTTATCATGGCCTTCCTCGTCAAGCCGTGGGGCATGACGTACGGAATGATGGGCACGGTATTGCTCGCCTCCGGCGCGGGCGCAATCGTGGGCGGCGTGGTCTGGGGCATGATGGCCGACCGCTTCGGCCGCAAGCCCGTGTTCGTCGTCTCGCTGCTGCTGCTCGCGGCGATGAGCCTCGGCCTCGCGTTCACGCCCGCGGGCGGCTGGATCTACATGGCGGTGCTGCGCACCGTGATCGGCTTCTGCACCGGCGGCTATTTCATCCAGATCGCGCTCGTGAACGAGTTCATCCCGCCGCGCCGCCGTGCCGCGCTCACCGGCGTGGTTTCCGCGATCACGACCTGCGGGCTCCTGCTCGGCGCGTTCAGCGGCGCGTTCGTGATTCCGGCCATCGGCTGGCGGTTCACCTTCGCATTGGGTGCCGCGCCCGCGCTCGTGGCGCTGATCGGAGCGTTCTATGTGCCCGAGTCGCCGCGCTGGCTGAGCCTCCAGGGGCGCCGCGACGAGGCGCGCCGCGCGGTGCAGTGGGCGCTTGGCACCGAGGCGCAGTGGCGCGAGGGTGACGCGGGAGACGCCCCGGCACGCCGCGCGCCTGCCGCGCGCTGGTCGGAGATCTTTGCGTATCCGCGCAGCGTGATGACTGCCACGCTCATCAATATCGGCCTGATCTCGGGTTACTACGGCATCGTGCTGTGGGCGCCGACGCTGCTCGCTCAGGTGCAGTCGGTTACGCCGGCCGGGGCGTCGCGCTTCATGATCGGCTTCAGCGTGTGCGGCATCGTTTCGCGGCTCGCGTCGGCCAGTCTTGCGGACCGCATCGGCCGGCGCCGCACCGGCGGCTACTTCGCCATTGCCGCGGCGATCGCGGCGCTGCTGGCGGGCTACGTAGGCCACGGCGACCTGCTCGCGCCCTCGTGGTTCTGGCTGCCGCTGCTGCTCGCATTCGTGTTCGCTGATGGCAGTTTCTCGGTTTGCGCCGTCTATTCGACGGAAATCTGGCCCACGCGCCTGCGCGGCAGCGGCTCGGGCTATGCGGGCCTCGCGGGTTCGGTCGGCAAGATGATCGGCCCCGTCGGGCTCGCGTGGGTGGCGGGGTCGAGCAACATGGTGATGCCCTCGGCCACGCTCGGCGTGATCGTGCCGGCGTTCCAGTTCCTCGCGCTGTGCCTCCTGCTGTGTGGCGTGACCTATCTGTTCGTCGGCATCGAGGCGCGCGGCAAGACGCTCGAATCGCTCGACGAAAGCTTCGCGCAGCAGCGCGAAGGCGCGCAGGCTCTGCCGCAAGCGAACGACCACCCGCGGGGCTAAGCAAAAACCAATTGCGGCAGCGGTTTTCCGATTGGTGGCGCAAAGCCGCAAAAAATACACTGGTTCAAACACGTGGCGCCCCCAGGCGCTGCGCAACAGAAACGAATTAGCAAGCCGGATACGGCATCTGCAGAGGAATGAGATGAAGAGACTGCGCGTGGGTATGGTGGTGCCGTCGTTGAACACGATTGCCGAAGACGATTTGCGCCTGTTCTGCCCCGAAGACGTTTCGTATCACGTGCATCGCATCCGTCTGAGGAAAGAGGGCGGCCGCGTGACGATGGAGAGCCTGCTGCGCGCGTGGCTCGAAGCGGGCGAAGAGTCGGAATACCTGAAGGACCTCTCGCCCGACGCGGTGGTGTTCAACTGCACGGGTGCCAGCGTGGCGCACGGCGCGCAGGGCGATACGTTGCTGGCGCAACGGATGGGCGAGCGCCTCGGCCTGCCCGCCACGAACACGATGGTGGCAATCAAGGAAGCGCTGAGCGCGCTGCGCGCCGACCGCCTCCTGCACGTGTGCCCGTTTGCCGACGAATTTTCGCGCATCGAGCGCGAATCGCTGGAAGCCTCGGGGCACGCGGTGGCGCGCACGGTTTCGCTCGGCTTCACCGACGCAAAAGAGGCCGCGCTGATGAGCCCCGAGCGCATTGCGGACATCGTGCGCGAGCAGATCGGACCCGATATCGGCGCGGTGCTGCTCTCGTGTGCGAACGTGCGCGCCTTCGAGGCGGCGCACGAGCTGGAAGCCTCGCTCGGCATGCCGGTCGTGACGAGTAACCAGGCGACGCTGTGGGCCGTGCTGCGGCTTGCGGGCTGGCGGGGTCGTATCGAGGGCGCGGGCAGCCTGTTCAGCGGCGCATGAGTGTCAGATGCGCGAGCAGGTGAATGCGCGCGCAACGATCGTCAGACAGGCGATCCACTAAAGAATCCATCAAGAAAGCGAAGAGAAACAGCATGCAAATTGTCGATGCCCAGGTTCATGCATGGGTGAGCGGAGATTCGACGGGACATCATCGCCGTGCGCCGATCACGCGCGATGTGCTCGTGGACGAAATGGTGCGCGCCGGCGTGAACCGCGTCCTGCTCGTGCCCCCGCTGTGGGACCCCGAGGGTAATGCCTATTCGCTGGCGCTCGCGCAGGCCGAGCCGGAGCGCTTCGCCGTGATGGGCCTCCTGCCTGCTGGTGTGGAGGACCCGGCCGCGGCCATCGAGACCTGGCGTGAACAGCCGGGCATGCTTGCCGTGCGCTTTTTGTTCAATACGCCCGAGCGCCTCGCGCCACTGCTCGAAGGCCGTTACGAGCGCGTGTGGCCAGTGGCGCAGGAAAGCGGGCTCGTGGTCGCGCTGCACGTGCCGGGCGCGCTGGAGGAGGCAGATGCCATCGCGCGGCGCTTTCCCCGCCTGCGCCTGATCGTCGACCATCTGGGCGTGCCGCGCGGCGCAAGCGGCCCGGCGGCGTTCGATCATCTGCCGGCGCTGCTGGCGCTCGCGCGCCACCCGAACGTGCACGTGAAGGCGGCCGGCGTGGGCGACTATGCGCTCGACCCCTGGCCGTTCCGTTCGATCGAGCCGCCGCTACGGCAGATTTTCGACGCTTTCGGCGCACAGCGGGTCGTATGGGGCAGCGACCTTTCGCGTCTGCACCACCCGTACCGGCAGTGCGTGACGCATTTCAGCGAAACGCTTGCGTGGCTGTCCGACGCCGATCGCGCAGCCGTAATGGGCGGCAATCTTTGCCGCTTGCTCGGCTGGAATCAGGGTGGCAGTGAAGAGCGGGGGCGTGCCGCATAATGACGGCCCGCGCGCACCCGCGGTAGCACGACACGCAAGACAGAAAGACATCGGAGACACAACATGCTGACCCCTGGCGGCTGGCCCTGCATCATCCTGCTGTACCTCTACGGCACTGTGGCGACTTCGCTCGTCACGCAATCGGTGCCCGTCATTGGCGATATCGCGCGCCAGTTCGCGCTGACGCACGCGGCGGCGGGCTGGGTCATTTCGATCCCCTCGCTGATCACGGCGGTTTTCGCGCTGTTTGGCGGCTGGCTCGTCGACCGCATTGGCGACAAGCGCGTGATCGTCGGCGGCTCGCTCTTCGCGCTGGCCGGCAACCTCGGCGTGGTGTGGGCGCAGGGCTTCCACATGCTGTTCGCGAGCCGCCTGCTCGAAGGCGTGGGCTATCTCTCGCTCACCGTAGGTGCTGTTACGCTCATCATGCGCACGACGACCGGTGCGCGCCGCGGCATCGCGCTCGGCCTCTGGACCTCGCACACGGCGGTTGGCATCGGCCTCACGCTGAGCGTCGTGGCGCCGCTCGCACAGCGTGGCGAAATGTGGCGCTGGGCCTTTGGCGGCCATGCGATCCTGATGGCGGCGCTCGCACTCGCGGGCTTCCTGCTACCGGGCAAGACGAAGGACGTGGCCGCGCGCCGCCTCGTCGACATCTGGACTGTCGTGAAGAGCCCGCGCCCCTACCGCGTGGCGCTGGCCTCCGGCGCATCGGCGTTCATCCAGACCGGCATCATGGCCGCGCTCACCGTGTATCTGGCCAAGACCTTTGGCGTGGCGATCCGCACCGCTGCAGGCGTCGGCACGATGGCGGAGGTGTTCGTATGCATTGGCTGCCTCTCGGTCGGACATCTGCTCAAGGGCGGCACGAGCGCGCGCCTGCTCGCTGCAATTGGCGCGGTGGTGTCACTCGCCGGCGGCGTGGACCTCTATCTGCCGATGACGGGCTTCAGTGGAGCGGTGGCGGCGGTGTGCGCGTTCTCGCTCGGCATCGGCCTGTTGAACGGGCTGATCTGGACGATGGTGCCGGCCGCCGCGCCGAGTCTCGCGACGATGGGCGCAACGAGCGGACTGGTTGCGCAGGCAACCTACCTTGGCGTGCTGCTCGGACCGCCCGCGATTTTCGCCAGCTTCTACGAAAGCGGCTGGACCGTGCGGATCGGGCTCGTGCTGCTGGCAACCCTGCTGCAACTCGCGCCGCTGCCGATCTGGGGACGTGCAGCGCGGCGGGCCGATGAACCGGGCGGCCAGACGCCGGCTTCGGCGGCAGGCGGAAACTGATTCGCAGAATCCCGTCCCCTTCGTGCATGCGATCGATGGCGCGGAGGGGATCAAACGAACGTGGTGCGGGACACAACAATCAGCATTACTAAGGAGACAAAATGAAGCAAGGAGATTTTCGGGTGAAGCGCATGCGTATGGCCTGCCTGTGCGCCGCGCTGGTGCTGGGGGGCGTGGGCGTGGCGCACGCACAAAGCAGCGTGACGCTTTACGGCGTGATTTCGGAATCGCTGGAATATGTGAGCAACTCCAGGGGCAGCCATCTTTTTGCGCTTTCCAACGCCGGCATGATGCCGCCGCGCTTTGGTTTTCGCGGCACGGAGGACCTTGGCGGCGGCACCAAGGCTATCTTCGACCTGGAAGCCGGCTTCAACATCACGAATGGCGCGCTGCTCAATGGCGGCATGTTCGGCCGGCAGGCGTGGGTTGGCCTGAGCAACGACCGGGCCGGTACGGTAACGATGGGTCGTCAGTATGAGGAAATGACGAACACCATGTGGTTCGCCACCGCGTCGAACGTATTCGCGGGTTATGGCGCGCACATCGGCGACAACGACAACATGTTCTTCACGAACCGCTTCAACAACGCGGTTCGCTACGCGTCGCCGACTTATGCGGGCTTTTCGTTCGCGGGCAGCTATGCGTTCTCGAACTCGACGGAGTTCTCGAACAACAACGGCTTCAGCGGTGCGATGACCTATACGCGCGGCCCGCTCAAAATCGGCGCGGCGTTCACGCAGTTCAACCGGCGCAGCAACGCGATCCCCTCGAACACCACGAGCGGCGCGGTGGACAGCACAGGCTGGGGCTTCAGCTCGCCGTTCGTCACGAGCCCTTCGGGCGCGGGCACGGACCAGCAGCGTATCATGGGCGTGGGCGGAAGCTACGACTTCGGGTCGTTCCACGTGCTCGGCAACTATACGAATGTGTTGTTCAACTATTCCGATTCGACCGGTTTGCGTCTGCAGAACTTCGAGGCATCGGCGTACAAGTTCGTCACGCCTTTCGTGGAAGTGGGCCTCTCGTATGTCTACACGCTCGGCAATTACTCGTTCGGGCGCTCGACGCACTACAACCAGGTCGATCTCGCAACCCACTACATCCTGTCCAAGCGCACCGAGCTGTACCTGATTGGCATCTATCAACAGGCAAGCGGTCCGGGCACATATGCGCAGATCTATACGGCTTCGCCTTCGTCCGGACGGAATCAGACGCTGGTCGAAACCGGTATCATGCACAAGTTCTGAGTGCGCCGGGAGACCGGCAAGGAGCAGGTGGTGCAAGTCCACTGCGATGAAGGCGTAGCGAGCCACATCGGCCCCGAGCCGTGCGCGGGCCGCCGTGAGGCGGTCGGCGAAGCGTCGGTAGGGAGCGTGCGGGCGAGCCTATAAGGACCTCCCCGATTTAGCAAGCTTGGTTTAGCGGGTGATCGAACAAGCGCCTTTGTGGCAAGTGGGACGTATCTGGCAGCAATGGCGGCGAGACAGACTGCATGCCTTCTAAAAATCGGTTACGTCAGTAGCCCTGGTATGCACCGGGCACGTTCAATTCAAACCGCCAATACTCCGTGTTTCGGGACCTTGCATAATTGCGCGGATGCGATTTCGTGCCGTCTCAAGCGGGTTTCAGCTGAGCGCCTTCGGGTGTCAGGCCGTCCTTCAGATGGCGCCACAGCACAATCGCCAGGCGCCGCGCGACCGCGACAATGGCAATGCGTCGGGCACGTCGGTTGGGGCGTGTCATGGGCCTTCGCGCTTTGAAACGAGCATAGCGCGTAGTGATATTTCCCCTGTGGGGTCCCATCGGATGCCCCGGGATTTACCCTGGAAACCCGGCCACCAAAGAATCCGACACCCCGTGTACACGCGGGTCCGGGCGCAGGTATGCGCTGCATGCATCGCCGCGGCCCACAATGCATTGGCCGAACCGTCACGCTTCTTTTAGTGTCTCCCCATCCTCTCGATCAGTTACCCAGCGCTGTGCACTGATTTGCCATGGCAGGTGGTCTCCGGGCATCCCCCGGACCTGCGTGGGAAATCGTTTGTGGCTCCGGGCCTCATCGAGCCTCCGGCAGGTTTCTATAACAAGGTGTCCGTCATCAAGGACATCGTGGAGACGACGAAACGTGAACCACCTAAACGTGTCTGATTACATCGCAAAAAGCGATTTCCGGCGCTTTCATTTTATTCTGCTGATTATTGGATTCTTCTGCGTCATCTTTGACGGCTACGATACCGCTGTGTTTGGCGCAATCCTTCCGCCGATGATGAAGGAATGGCATCTGTCTGCCGTCGAGGCGGGCGCGTTGGGCAGCTATAGCCTCTTCGGCATGCTGTTTGGCTCCATCACGTTCGGTGTTCTCGCGGACCGCTTCGGCCGCAAGCGGATGGTGGCCGCCACCGTGGTCCTGTTCAGCCTGTTCACGGCGCTCGGCGGCGTTGCGTCGGGGCCAAAACTTTTCGGCTTGTTCCGCTTCATGGCGGGGCTGGGACTGGGCGGGATCCTGCCGAATGCGATCGCCTTGCTCACCGACTATTCGCCCAAAAAGACACGCACCACCATTACGGCGATCGTGATGTGTGGATATTGCCTCGGCGGCATGCTCTCGCCGCTTATCGGGATATTGGCAATCGGGCATTACGGCTGGCGCTTCGTTCTCTGGATGGGGGCTGTGCCGCTGATCCTTTTGCCGCTGGCCTACCGGTACATGCCGGAATCGAGCTTCATTCTGTTGCGAGAGGGCCGCAGGGAAGCATTGCTGGCCGTGCTGGCGCGCATCAATCCGTCGGCGACGATCGACCCCGACGTGCAGTTCGTCGAGGCGCACGAGGTGAGCGAGCGGATTCCCCTGGCCGGTCTGTTTAGCGAAGGCCGCGCGCTGAGCACGGTGATGTTTACTGCGGCCATCTTCTTTCACCTGATTCTCGGTTATGGCCTGATCAACTGGCTGCCAAAGCTGATGCTGGAAGCCGGATTCACCATGAATTCGAGCCTCATGTTCCTGGTCGTGCTGCAATGCGGTGCGATTGTCGGGACCGTGGCCATGGGCTACGCGGGCGATCACTTTTCGCTCAGGCGAATTCTTGCCGGCCTGTATCTGCTGGGTACGGTCACCATGATCTTGTTTGCATTGAACCGGAATCCGACATGGGCCTATGTGCTGATTGCATTGGCCGGTGTGCCGGTGGTCGGCGCCCAGAATCTGGTGCAGGTCTACATGTCCCAGTTCTATCCTGCATTTGTCCGCTCAACCGCGCTCGGGTTTTCTTCGAGTGTGGCGCGCATTGGCGGCATGCTCGGTCCGATACTGGCAGGTTGGCTGGTATCCATGTCGTTCTCGATCCATAGCATGTTCTTTGCGTTTGCGATTCCAGGCGTGCTTTCCGCACTGGCGATCTCGGTAGTTCGGCAAAGTTGCGCCAGTGACCGGTCTCGTGGGGCGCAGGGGAGACTGGGCGTGCCGATGATCGGTGAAATGGAGAAGTAGGCTCCGCAAAGCCGCTGCGTTCAACGCAGCGTATTCCCGGCCTCGCCCGAGTGCAGAAACGTCAACGAGTCAAACAATAATTAATCAGGATATCTAATGTTAACCAATGGAAATTTCAGAATGATGCACCGAGCGTCAATGCTGCTCGCAAGCCTTGCATTCTCGTCCGGACCCGTTTTGGCCCAATCGAACGTCACCATCTACGGAAATCTGGACACCGGCATCCATGTTTCCAACAAATCATGGGACGCGGAAACCAACACGAATCAGGGCAAGAAAATCGCTTTCGTCAGCAGTGGACTGGAGCCGTCCTATATAGGATTTACCGGCTCGGAAGATCTCGGAGGGGGATGGAAGGCCAAGTTCCAGCTTGAAAGTGGTATCAGCCTGGCCAACGGCGGGTTCGACAATAGCGATGGCGGAATTTTTGGCCGGGAAGCCTGGGTGGGTATCGGCTCAGACCAGTACGGCGAAATTCACGCCGGTCTACAGGTCGCGCCGTTCGTCTGGGCGACTTTCTATGCCGATCCGCGCAACATGTACCAGTTCGGCAGCGCCATCACCGTGTATGGCGACAACACGTTCACCGGCATCGCGGCCCTGAACGCGATTACCTATGTCAGCCCGAAGATCTACGGATTCTCTGCGCGCGTCATGTATGTCCTGGGTGGCGTTGCGGGCAATTACGATGCCGGCCGACAGTATTCGGCCTACCTGCGCTACGACTACGGCGGGCTAAGCGTGATCGGAGCCATTGAGGACGCGTCCGGGAACAGCGACACCGAACTCTCGAACACGCTGTTCCTGATGCCGGTTGAAGGCCGGCTTCTCGCCGCGATGTACAAGTACAACACGGTGACTTTCAAGGCTGGATTTACGAATTACAAGGCACCCGAAACCTTCGACTTCGGCCTGGTCGGCGGTGGTGACAACAACATCTGGAGCGCCGGCTTCGACTGGATGGCCACACCGGCGGTCGACGTCAATGCGGGCGTGTACTACTCATACGATCCCCATGACTCAAAGAACCACGGTGTCATGGGTGCCATGGGGGTGGAATATCTGCTGTCCAAGCGTACGCGTCTCTACGCCGAAGCAGGGATCGCGAACAACCATGGGCGCTCAGTGCTGGGGCTCGAATCCGAAGGCGGACTGCAGGCGGGCAATGGCACGACCGTCGGTGCCGTTTTTGGCGTGATCCAGCGGTTTTAATGCATCGGGTTCCCCCCATGGATTCCCATGCAGACCAGTTATGCGCGCCATGCATGGTCTCACCCGAAATAGCATTTCACAGGGCATTGGCCGGTCGCTACCATGAATCCATAGCTTACCGGTTGCGGTAGGGCGTTCAAAGAGAATATGGAGTGGAGACATGTTCGATACCGTAAGTGAAGCCGATTTCAAGTCCGCCATGAAGAATCTGGCCGCCGGCGTCACGCTGATTACCAGCGTCTCAAATGCGCAGCGCGGCGGCATGACTGCCACGGCCGTTTGTTCGCTTTCCGCAGCGCCGGCGCAGCTGGTTGTTTGCGTGAATCGTCAGAACTCGACCCATCAGATGATCGTGGAAAGCCGCAAGTTCTGTGTGAATGTGCTGGCTGCCGATCAGAGCGAAGTTGCCCAGCGGTTCTCGAATCATCTTGCCCGCGCGGAGCGTTTTGAGTCTGGCCCGTGGTCGATGCTCAAGACCGGCGCACCGGTGCTGATGGATGCGCTGGTCGCTTTCGACTGCGAGCTGGGTGAGGCGATCGAATCGGGTACGCATTCGATTTTCGTTGGCCGCGTGGTGGACGTTCATGCACGGGAGCAAAGCGCTCCGCTGCTCTACTACCGCAGTGGCTATGCCGGCATTTCGGCGCATGCCGGATGACGGCTCCGCATCAATCAATCACGAACCGCTATTCACCGGGGTCAAAGATGGCTACTCAACAGGTTGTTGAAAACAATGGGCAGACGTTCCTTCCTTCGTACCGGATGGTTGACGATAGCTGGATGAGCGGCCCGGAGCGCGCGTTGTTCAATGAGGCACTCGATTTCGTCGGGGCGCTGAAGGAACGTGAGGCGGACTGTGTGCGTCAGCGCAACGTGCCGACGGGGACGGTGGATCGCTTCCGCGAAACGGGCCTCTCGCGTATTCTCCAGCCCAAACGCTACGGAGGGCTGCAGAGTTCGCCGCTGCTGCTCTCGCGCGTGGTGGAAGAGCTGGCGATGGGGTGCCCGTCGAGCGCCTGGGTTCTCTCGGTTTTCGGTGAGCACGCGTGGGTCGTGGGCTGTTTCCCGGAGCAGGCGCAGGACGACGTCTGGGGCGCGAATCCACTTGCGGTGGTCGCCTCGAGTCTGGCGCCTCGCGCGACGGCTCAGCGCGTGAAGGGCGGATATCAGATTACCGGCACCTATCCGTTTGCGAGCGGTTGCCGGCATGCCGAGTGGCTGATTGTGGGCGCCTGGGTCGAGCATGACGGCGGACGCTCGCTGCAGTACATGCTCGTACCCATGTCGGAGGTCACGATCCTCGATGACTGGCAGACGCTTGGCCTGCGTGGCACCGGCAGCAATACGGTTTCGCTCGACAACGTGTTCGTGCCGGAGCATCGCATGGTCAGCGACGCGGGGCTGAAAAAAGGGGAGACGCCCGGGAGTCTCGTCCACCCCGACTACCCGCTGCTGAAGGCGCCCCGGGCGGCCTTCGCGATCTTCACGCAGTTGCCCGTGACGCTCGCGCTTGCGCGCCTGGTGCTCGAGCACACAGGTCTGACGATGCGCGGGCGAGTATCGCGCGGCATGACGACGCTTTCCGACTCGCAGATCATCCAGTGCAAGCTTGGCGAAGCCGCTGCCGACATCGACGCCGCGATTTTTGTGGCGCATCGCCGTCACAGACACGTCGCCGATCTGATCGCGTCCGGACAGAGCGTGTCGGTACAGGAGGCACAGGCTGCGCACCGTGATTCGGTATGGGCGAACCGGGTGGCGCGTCGCGGTATCGAGACACTGGTTTCGACGACAAGCGCCGAGATTGTGCACGACCGTAACTCCTTGCAATCGTGGTACCGCGATTCACTGACCACGGGTTCGCATTTCGGCGCGAACTGGGAGGCCGCGATGGCGCCCTACGGTCGAATGCTGCTCGGGATGGAAGGCTGATCAGGTATTGAAGCCAATTTTCTGGATTTGCACGAAATTCTATAAGGAATGCTGATAATGATTGAACAGACGGAAGACATCAATGTTCAGGACGTGGTCTATCTGAAGCACGACGACGTGGAGCTGCTGGCGCGCGTCTACACGCCCGAGGGTGAAGGCCCGTTTCCGGCCGTGATCGAGTTGCATGGCGGGGCATGGAGCAAGTTCGACCGCACGCGCGGCAAGGCGGTTCACGAGGCGCTGGCCCGCTCGGGTCTGGTGGTGGTGTCGCTCGATTTCCGCCAGGGTCCCGACGGTGCCTATCCGAAATCACCGTCCGACATCAACTACGGGATTCGCTGGCTGAAGGCGAATGCCGCGCGCTTGAAGGTCGATGCCGAGCGCATTGGTCTCTCTGGCAATTCAAGTGGCGGCCATCTGGGCATGCTCGTGGCGATGCGCCCGCATGACGCGCAGTACGCATCGATTGCGCTGCCGCCGGGATCGCCAAAGGTCGATGCCACTGTCCGGTGCATTTCGATGCTGTGGCCCGTCATCAACCCGTATGGCCGTTATCGCTTCGCCAGGCGTCTGCTGGCCGAAGGCAATGCGCCGGACTGGGCGGCCGAGGTCGTGGGTCTGCACGACGCCTACTGGAAGACCGAGGCGAACATGAAGGAAGGCAGCCCGACGCTGGTGCTGGAGCGCGGCGAGCCGGTCTATCTGCCGCCCGCGCTTTGGGTGCTCGCCACCGACGACGAAGTGCACAACTACCACGATATCGAATCCGAAGTGCCGGGCACGGAAGCGGATCGCTTCATCCAGCGCTACAAGGAAGCGGGCGGTGCGATCGAACTGGCTGTCTACGAGGCGCCGGCGCTGTTCACGACGATGCACCCGACACTTCCCGCTTCGGTGGCGGCGATGCAACGCGTGGTCGACTTCGCGCATCAGCATCTGTCGAAGTAAGGCCGGTGCGGCGGCGGACTGCCTGTGGCGGCGTCCGTCGGGCATCAGTGTAAGACAAGAGACGGAGACAACAGGCATGCATCAAGAGGAACGTTACGACGTAGGCGGGGTGACCTTTGCGCGGCCTTTCAAGGCGGTGCGACTCGGTCACCTCGGAGTCTGGACGGCAGACACGGAGGAGAGCGAGGGACGTCTCGTCGATCTGTTCGGGCTCCATCAGACCGAGCGGATGACCGGCAAGGAAGGCGAACTGCTCGGCTGTTTCACGACCTGCAATACCGATCATCACGCGCTGGTTGCGATCAACCCGGCAACCGCCGATCCGGAGCGCCGGGCGTACTACGAAGCGGGCGCCACCCTGAACCAGATTTCGTTCCAGGTGAACAGCCTGCGAGAAGTGAACGACGCTTATCGATTCTTCAACGCCCGGGGCATCAAGGTTCAGCGCATCGGCCGGGATCTGCCCGGCAGCAACTGGGCGGTCTACGCCTACGATCCGGACGGCCATCGCGTCGAACTGTTCTATGGCATGGAGCAGGTGGGCTGGCAGGGCCGCAGCAAGCCCGCAGCGATGTACAACCCTCTGCCGTATCAGGAATTCGAGCTGCCGATGAAACCCGAGGTGCTCGAAGTTGAGGAGGCCCGCGCGAAGAACATCGATCTGCTCTCGGGCTACGGACGCGACTCGGCTCTGCCGTACCGTTTCGATGTCGGTGGGATCTTGCAGCAGCGGCCGTTCAAGGTCAGCGCCATGGGTCCGGTGCGCCTGTTCTGTTCAGACCTCGTTGCTTCGGAGCACTTCTATGCAGAAACCATCGGCCTGACCAGGTCGGCGGAAATCCAGTGGGAAGGTCATCGCTGCGTGTTCCTGCGCGCCGGGGCAGAGCATCACAGTATTGCACTTTATCCGGTGGCGCTGCGCGACAGGCTGAAGATGAGCAGCCAGACGGTTCTGATGAGCCTCGGGATGCGCGTGCAGACTTATCGGCAGTTGAAGGACGCGCGTACGTTTCTGAGCGAAGCGGGTCTGACTGAAGTCCAGCTGCCGGCGGAGCTGCATCCGGGAATTGCGTACGCGGTGCATTTCATGCTCGACGACATGCACTGCATCGAGTTGTATTTCGAAATGGAACAGTTCGGCACCGGGCCGGTGGTGCGAGCCGAGGGTGACGCCTGGCCCGATCGGCTTTCGGGCAGCGCGTCCTGCTACGCGGAGCAGGCACGACTCGGCCCCATGGCCTGAACCGTGCAGCGGGATGCGCGAGCCGCCTGGTCCGAACATCCGCCCATGAGACGTCGTATTAGCAGACGGGGCGAACGTAATTCGATAAGGATGACGAATAAATCATGAGACTGGCAAGTTTTGAAATCGACGGCGTCGAGCGTTTCGGCGCGGTGGTGGAAAGCGGGATTGTCGATCTGAAGCGTTTGTGCGAGGGGCGTTATGCCGATCTCCGTTCGGTCCTTGCAGATGATGCGGTCGCGGAACTGGCTGCATTGATGGAGGGGCGCCAGGCCGATTATCCGCTTGATCGTGTGACGTTGCACCCGGTGATTCCGAACCCCGGCAAGATCTGGTGCTGTGGCCTGAACTACTACGAGCACGTCGAGGAATGCGGTGCGAAGCCGGCCAGTGTGCCGCTGTTCTTCCTGCGTACGGCAAGCTCGCAGGTGGCTCACGGTGCACCCGTGAGGCGGCCGCGCGAGTCGGAGCAGTTCGATTTCGAGGGTGAAATGGCCATCGTGATCGGCAAGCCGTGCCGGCGCATTGCGGTGGCGGACGCACATCGGCATGTAGCGGGTTATGCCTGCTACAACGACGTCAGTGTGCGTGACTGGCAGTTGCGGACGTCACAGTGGGATGTTGGCAAGAACTTCTGGTGCACGGGCAGTTTTGGTCCGTGGCTGGTGACGGCCGATGAGATCCCGTTCGGGGCGGATCTGGGTGTTGTGACGCGACTGAATGGCGTCGAGGTGCAGCGCTCATCCACGCGCATGATGATTCATGACATTGCAGCGCAGATCGCACACCTTTCCACGATTGCGCCGCTCGAAGCGGGTGACGTCATTGTGACCGGCACCCCCGGGGGCATTGGCGCCATGCGCAAGCCGCCGCTCTGGATGAAGGACGGCGACACGGTGGAAGTTGAAATCGAACGCGTGGGCGTACTGCGCAACACGGTCGCGGTCGATTGAGCGGGGCGCTGCCGCGTGACAGTCCGCCCTGGTGGAGGGGAAGCCGGATGAGCGAAGAAACGACCGATCGCGCGGTCATTTACGCGGGCGAAGGGCGTATTGCCACGATCAAACTTGATGTGCCACAGCGCGGTAACGCCCTGTCGATTCCGCTGATGCGCGAGTTTCGGGCTGCGCTGCAGGCAGCGCAGCGCGACCCCGATGTGGCTGTGATCCTGCTGCGCGCCAGTGGCAGGCATTTCTGCACGGGCGCCGATCTCGGCTGGGCCGCAGCGCGGGAGCAAGGCAACGAGGAGTCGTGGCGCGAGGGTAACGAGGCACTGGTGGCGCTGCTGCATGAACTGTACGGGTTGGCGAAGCCGGTGGTGGCCCGGGTCAACGGAACGGTACTTGGGGGAGCGGTAGCAGTGCTGTGCCTGTGCGACGACGTGGTTGCACTGGACGAAGCGAGGTGGGGCCTGCCCGAACTGAAGCTCGGCCTCGTTCCCTCGGCGATCGTGCCGGTGCTGCGACAGATGGCGGTGCCTCACGTCATTCGCCGCCTGGTTTTCGACCAGGCGCCGTGGACCAGCGTAGAGGCACAAGGCTTCGGGATCGTGACGCAGGTGGCCACGGCTCAGACGCTCGATTCGCATTTGCGGGCACGTCTCGATGCCTGGCTAGCCTTGCCGTCGGCAGCCGTCGCGGCAACCAAACGCTGGATGCGCGAACTCGACGCCGAAGCGTTCCGCAGGGCGCTCGAAACTGGGCGAGAGCACGTGGCATCCCTCTGAATTCCGAAAATGAGAACCGACATGCAAGCAAATCTCGTCATGGACCGGCTCGGCACGTTCGCTGCGACGCGCAGCGAGCGCGGCCGTGAAATCCTTGCGGAGCTGAAGACAGCCGCTGGCCGGACGTATACAGGCCTGCTGCGTGAACGCGCACAGCTACGCCTTGAGCAGCCCGCCGTCGTGTGCCGGGGGCGCACGCTGACATATGGGCAACTGCTGGATGCCGTCGATACCGCGCGCCACGTTCTGCGCGAGCGGGGTGTGCGCGAGCAGGATGTGGTGACGTTGCTGATGAATAACAGTGACCATTATCTGGTCTGGTATCTGGCCGTACTCGGGCTCGGCGCGGTGGCCGTACCGCTGAACAACCGCCTTGTAGCGGCTGAGCTGGCATTCATTCTCGGCCACTCGCAAAGCGTCCTGACGATTTCCGAGCCGGCGTTCGCCATGGTGCTCGAGCAGGTTCGCGCGGCGCATGGCCTCGCGGTGCCGGAGCTCGTTGTCGATGTCGAAGCTTGTGTCACGGTGGCAGCATCGCCGCAGACCCAGCCGGAACCGCGCATCGAGGCCAGTGCGCCAGCGGCGATCTATTACACGTCGGGAACAACCGGCAAGCCCAAGGGCGTGGTGCATACCCATGCCTCCCTGTTCGCGGACGCGCTGCAATCTCCGGGCGCCTGGGAATATGACCACGACGATGCGCGACTGCTGGCCGTGACGCCGCTTTTCCATATCGCCGCGCATACCTGCTTTTTCCCCGTGCTGTTCACGGGCGGCACGCTGTATATCGATCAATACAGTACGGAGCGCACCATCGATCTGGTTCGCCGCGAACGCATCACGGCCATGTTCGCGGTCCCGTCGATCCTGATGCTGATGGTCGACAAGGCGCGCGCGCTCGGTATTGTCCTCGACAGCGTGAAGACTCTCGATTTCGGCGCCGCGCCAATGTCGATCGCGCGCCTCGGCGAGGTTCAGTCTCTGTTCCTGAACGCCGCGCTTGTGCATGGCATGGGGCAGACCGAATCGGGCGGCACGCTGGTGACGCTGCCGGGCGAACTCGCTGTGGCCCGTGCCGGATCGGTCGGCCTTCCGATGGCGGCCGTCGAAGTGGCGATCTTCGATCACGAAGACCGGGAAGTGCCGCGTGGCCAGGTGGGCGAGCTCGTGGCGCGCGGCCCGAATGTGATGCGCGGTTATCTGCGTGACGAAGCAGCCACGAGCGCCACGTTGCGCAATGGCTGGCTACATACGGGTGACCTGGGCTTCCAGAGCGAGGAGGGGCTGATCACGCTGGTCGACCGCAAGAAGGACCTGATCATCCGTGGGGGCGAAAACATCTATTCGAGCGAGGTGGAGCAGGTGTTGCTCAAGCATCCGCTCGTCAAGGCAGCGGCAGTGGTTGGGCAGCCCGACGCGCTATTTGGCGAGCAGGTGTGCGCGTTCCTATCGACAGATCCCGGGCTGGCGCCGCCGAGTGTCGAGGCGCTGCGCTCACACTGCCGCGACAGTCTTGCGGATTACAAGGTCCCTGTAGCTTTCCGCTTCGTCGAGGAAATGCCGCTGACCTCGACAGGAAAGATCATGAAGGCTGAATTGCGTGCGATGCTGACTGCAACGGAGCAGAAAAATGCTTGAACAAGTAACCCAACCCGATTTCGACGCCATTGTGATTGGCGCCGGTATTACCGGCATGTACCAGACCTGGCTTCTGGACAAAATGGGCCTGAAAGTGCATGGCTACGAGGCAGGTTCCGATGTGGGGGGCACGTGGTACTGGAACCGGTATCCGGGCTGCCGTCTCGACACGGAAAGCTATGCCTACGGCTACTTCGCGCTCAACGGCATCATTCCGGAGTGGGAGTGGAGCGAGCGCTTTGCCGGTCAGCCCGAGTTGCTGCGTTATGCGCAATACGCGGCCGACAAGATGGATGTGCGCCGCCACTTCGAATTTGAGGTCCGTGTGAACGCCGCGCACTTCGATGAGGCGCAGCGCTGCTGGCGTCTGACGCTCGAAGATGGCCGCCGCGCGAGCTGCCGGTTTCTGCTTTCCGCGGTCGGACCGCTTTCGGCCACGCGCATCCCGCCGATTCCCGGCATTGAGACCTTCGAAGGGCAGTCGTTCCATTCGTCGCGCTGGCCTCGTGACGACGATGCCGGTCGCCATACCGACTTCACGGGCAAGCGGGTCGGCGTGATCGGCACGGGCGCCACGGGCGTGCAGATCATTCCCGTGGTTGCGAAGACGGCGCAGCAGTTGTACGTGTTTCAGCGCACCCCGAACTGGTGCGCGCCGCTTGGCAACCACCCGCTCGACCCCGCACTGATCGAGCAACTGCGCGGCAAGCCTGACGATTTCCTGAATTTCATCAAGACAACCGAAACGGCGTTTCCGTATCAGCGTCATTCGAAGAAGGCGCACGAGGCGACCCATGAAGAGCGCCAGGCGTTGTTCGAGTCGCTCTATGACATGCCCGGCTATGGCATCTGGCTTTCAGGCTATCGGGATCTGCTGACCAACAAGGCGTCGAACCAGTATCTGGCAGACTTTATCGCGGACAAGATCCGCTCGCGCGTCAACGATCCGATCCTCGCCGAGAAGCTGATCCCGAAAAATCACGCGTTCGGCACACGCCGCGTGCCGATGGAGACGCGCTATTACGAGGTGTATAACCAGGACAATGTCGAGCTTGTCGACATCAGCGAGTCCCCTGTCGAGCGCATTACGCCCCGGGGCGTGATGGTCGGAGGCCGGGAAATCGAGCTGGACGTGCTGATCTTTGCCACCGGTTTTGACGGCGTGACTGGCGCGCTCGACCGCATTGATATCCGGGGAAAGGGGGGCAAACGTCTGAAGGAAGTGTGGGCCGACGGTCCGCAGACTTATCTCGGACTTCAGATCACCGGCTTCCCGAACCTCTTCACACTCGTGGGGGCCCATAATGGCGCATCGTTCTGCAACATTGGCGTGTGTGGTGCGCTTCAGGTTGAATGGGTGGCGCGGATGATCGACCATATGCATCGCAGCGGCCTCGAATATGCCGAAGCCGAACCGGAATATCAGGTGGCATGGACCGAGCAGGTGTACCAGGTCTATGCGAAAACGCTGCTTGCGGACAGCGACGCATGGTGGGCAAAGGTCACGCAGAATCCGGACGGCACGGTGACAAAGCGCGCCCTGATCTACGTTGGCAGCGCGCCAGACTACCGGGCGCAGTGCGACAAGGCTGCAGAAAACGGCTACGAGGGGTTCATGCTTCGCTAGGGGGGGATAATTCCCGAATGGCGAACCGCCTGTGCTCGCGACCACGATCATGGAGTGAGAGGTGAATGTTCCAACGGCCCGCCGGCATAGTGCTGGATGGCCGGACGTTATTCGGGTATGAGGATTCAGCATGCGTTCGAAACTTTCGCGTTACATGACCAATCTGGAGCATTTCGCCACGGTGGTGGAGTACGGGAACATCAGTGCAGCGTCGTCCGTGTTGGGCATTACGCAACCGGCCCTGACGCGCAGCATCATGCGTCTGGAGGAGGTGCTGGGAACCCAGCTGCTGCATCGTTCGGCGCGGGGTGTCAGTCCCACCGAGTGCGGCATGGCCATCATGGACCCTATTCACGCGGCCGAATCCGAACTGAACAAGGCGCTGGCCGTGGTGCAAGCGATTCGGGGTGACAATGAGAGCCGGATTATTTGCGGGGCCGGATCAGTGTCGATGAACCATATTCTTCCGAGTGCCGTGAGCCAGACCAAACGCAGGCTGGGAAAGGTCCAGATCAATCTGGTCGAAGGGCGTACGCATGAACTGCTCCACAAGCTCAGGAACTGCGAACTCGACCTGGTGCTCGGCATCGAGCAGACGGACGGCCTGTTCGCCGATTTGATCAGCGAACGCCTGCTCGACGAGGAATTTTATTTCTGTGTGCGCGCCGGCCATCCGCTCGCGAGCCAGTCTGAACTAAACTTCAGCGACCTGGTAAGCCGTGAACAGCTGGTGATGCCGGTGTTGAGTTCGAGTCCAGTCGAACGCGCACTCAATCTCGAACTGAGCCGGCATGGATGCGAGCTTGGCGACCATCGCGTCGAAACCCTGTCACATGCCGTCATGCGGCATCTGGTCTATCAGGATGACTATGTCGCGTTCTGTTCGTCAATCTGGTTCCACGACGATATCCACTCGGGGTCGCTCAAGGTGCTCAGGGGCAACTGGGATCTCCCGCAGTTCGGCACGATGCTGTTCCGTCGCAGCGGTGAAGTGACGACGCCCTGGCTCGCTTATTTCATGAATGAAATCCGGAGTGTGGCAGCTCGACTCCGCAGCGCCGCCACGCATTCTGTCAACAAGGTACAGAGCGTAGCGCCCTGACACTTGCCTGATGCTTACGCCCATGAATAAACCCGAGACAATTATTTTGGATAACTATGTATGTGTCCGCGATGTGGTTTTACATGAACCCGTGCACGATGAGGGGGGAGCCTATCCGAAGATGCCACAGATGCAGGCTGGTTTGTCGAGCATCTGGTCATGTCCACGGCTCAAACGTGGCGAGGACGCGTTCCAGGGCGGTGCATCTTCATGGTGAGCCGCTGCCGCTTGAGTGGCCGTCATTGAATCCGCTTCTTCATCCGTTGCCCACGCGCGATTTTCGACCGTGGTGATGGACTGGCTCCAGCAACCCTTTTCATGACGGAGCGGCAGCCAAAGCGCCTTTCACCGCACCGTCTGCCGGGCCTTGCGCTTCTTCAGCCACGCGACCACCTCATCGACCAAAGGGTGGTGGCGTTGTGTGTTCCACAGCAGCGCGGCGGTCACCACCTCGATTTTTTCCTTGAGCGGCCGCACGACCACATTCTCGGGCGCCAGCTTGCGCATTGACGAAGGTACCAGCGCTACACCCTGACCACACCCGACATAGGCGATCTGCGACGTGACTGAACGCACTTCGTGCGTCACGCGCGGCGTCAAGCCATGTGCGCGGCAAACCGACGTCAACAGGTCGAAATACACGGGACTGACCTGCCGGGACGACATCACCAGTTGCTCGTCGGCCAGCGACAGAAGCCGCACTCTCGGGAGTGCGGATAAAGGATGGTCTTTGGGGAGCGCAACGGCCAGCCTGTCCTGGGCGAGGGGCATGGTGGCGATTCCGCTTCCAACCTCTCCATCGACACGAACGAAGGCCAGATCGAGTTCCCCGGCTTCCAGTGCAGGAATGGCGTCCACGCTGTCGATTTCGCTGACGAATACCGTCAGATGCGGATGAGCCTGCTTGAGTGCGTCCAACACCGGAGGTACCGTTTCCAGCATCGCGGAGGTGATCGCGCCGACGTGCAGCACACCAGATTGACCTGCAGCCACCTCACGGACGACCCGTTCGAGTCGCTCGACCTGGCCGGCGAACTGCCGCACGGCGGGCAGGATTGCAGCGCCGGCAGGGCTGAGTTGCGTACCCCGGCGGGAGCGATTGAATAACTGCAGTTTCAGCGACTGCTCCAGCACCTTGATCTGCTCGGTCAACGGCGGCTGCGACATGTTCAGGCGCTGGGCGGCCCGGCCAAAGTGCTGCTCTTCGGCCACGGCGAGAAACATCCATAGCTGACGTATCAGCCTGAAGTCGATCGTATTGCTCATCTTGGGTTTGCCTCCTTGCGCACTGGCGCTGCCGCATGCAGGCGCACAGCCAGTGGCCACCATTATTGTGCTTCCGGCCACAATCTTGCGCAGTCCGCTGATCTGGAAAGCGTATCAGACAGATACGAAATACAAAATTTACATACCAGACGCGAGAGGCGACGATGGCTGCACCTGTCAACGGACCTCACCGCCATGAACCCGATTTCGCTGCTCGACCGCCTCGCGTCGCTCGATACCAACACGATTTCCGACGCACTCGACTTTCTCGGCCTGCCTGGTGCGACCTATGGCCTGCGCCCGCTCTGGGACTGCCCCAAGATCGTCGGGCGCGCCAGCACGATCCAGCTTGGCCCGAAGGCCGACGCCAAACCGACCGTGCATCTTATTTCCCCGGTGATCGACGCGGTTACGGCGGATGACCGCGTGCTGGTCATCGCAGGCGGGGCCGACGGCATCTCCTGCTGGGGCGACATCCTGGCCAATGCCGCGACGGCGAAACAGATTCGCGGCTCCGTCATCGACGGCCTGAGCCGCGATATCGAAGGCAGCGAGTCGATCGGTTATCCCGTCTACGGCCGTGGCGTCACGATGATCAGCGCGCGCAACCGGGTGATCCAGATCGATTCGGGCAAGCCTGTCCAGATGGCTGGTGTCACGGTGCATGAAGACGACTTTGTGATCGCCGATCGCTGCGGCACGGTCTTTGTACCCGCCGATCGCATCGAGGAAGTGCTCGACCTGGGCGAGCGCATCGCACGGCGTCAGGACGGCATGGTGGCCGCCGTGCGCGCCGGCCGGTCGGTTGCCGAAGTCATGCACGACAAGGAATTCGAGGCCATCGCGGTCCGCTAATCAGACAATTTTCTCTCGGAGCTTTACGTATGACGAATCCCCTGAAGGCGAGCGCGGAAGACCAGGAGCTGGCAGCGCTGTTCGCGGGTCTCGATACCCCCGGCGTGTCGGACGCCATGGACAAGCTGGGCCTGCATGGCCAGGCGCTCGGCATCATGCCGCTCGCGGATTACACGAAGGTCGTCGTGGGTCCAGCGTTCACGGTGAAGTACGTGCCGGCGAGCGTGCCGCCTGGCACGGTCGGCGACTTCATCGACGACGTTGCGCCAGGTGATGTGGTCGTGATCGATAACGACGGCCGTACCGACTGCACCGTCTGGGGCGACATCATGACCCAATACGCAGGACTGCGAGGTATTGCAGGGACGGTGATCGATGGGGTCTGCCGCGACGTGAACAAGGCGCTTGGCGACAACTACCCGCTGTTCACCGCGGGGCGCTTCATGCGCACCGGCAAGGATCGCGTGCAGGTCGAATCGGTCAACACCACGGTGGGGATCGGTACCGTGCGCGTGGCTGCGCGCGACATCGTGGTCGCCGACGCCAACGGCGTCGTCATCGTGCCGCGTGGCCGCGCACGCGAGGTCGCCGAAACCGCCCGCAAGATCGAAGAAACCGAATCAAGCATCCGTGAACAGCTTGCACAGGGCAAGACGCTGGGCGAAGCACGTGCTGCGCTCGGTTATCACACACTGCAAAGGAAGGCATGATGTCTGCGATCAAAACCTGGGATGCCGCGGTTCTGGAGCAGGCCCGCAAACTCGGTACCTCAACGCTGTACGAAGCGTCGGGAATTTCCACCAGCTCGGTTGATCCGACCGTCCGCACGGTATGGCCGGGCGCGTCGGTCGCGGGTCCGGCCTATCCGCTCGAGTGCTCGCCCGGTGACAATCTGTCCATCCATATCGCGATGGAGCGGGTGCCGCGTGGCAGCGTACTCGTCATCTCGACCGGCGGCTTTGTTGCGGGCTACTGGGGCGAGGTGCTGACGGTCGCCGCCGAGGCGGCTGGCGTGGCGGGTCTCGTTATCGATGGTGGTGTTCGCGATATCGCCGCGCTTACGGCGCGACGGTTCCCGGTGTTCACCCGGGGCATTTCCATGCGCGGCACGATCAAGGCCAGTGCTCCGTCCGTGGGGCAGCCTGTCAGCTTCACAGGCACTCCGGTGTCGGCCGGAGATCTGGTCGTGGCGGACGACGACGGTGTCCTGATCATTCCGGCGACTCGCGTCGAGTACACGCTGACCCAGGGTCAGGCGCGCGCCGACAAGGAGGCCCGGATGATGGAAGCACTGACGAAAGGGCAATCCACCCTGGAGCTGATGGGTCTGACGAACTGGAGGGAAGCGTGATGACGGCGGCAGCCTATGGGTTGAATCGTTTTCTGGCCGCAGCCAGGCCCTCGGCCACCTATCGCGTGATGGATCGCGTGGCGGCACGGCGCGCGAGCGGCGCACAGGTCATTTCGCTGAGCGCCGGCGAGCCGGATTTCGACACACCCGAGCACGTGTGCGAGGCGGGCATTGCGGCCATTCGCGCGGGCCATACCCGCTATACGCAGGTGGCGGGACTGCGCGCACTGCGGGAGGCGATCGCTACCAAGTTCCAGCACGAGAACGGCCTCGACGTGGACTGGCGTAACACGCTGGTGTGCAGCGGTGGCAAGCAGGTGATCTTCAACGCGCTGGCCGCAACGCTCAACGAGGGCGACGAGGTGATCGTGCCTGCGCCGTACTGGGTCAGTTACCCCGAGATCGTGCAGCTGTGCGGTGGCAAGTCGGTGATCGTCCCGTGCGGCAGCGACAGTGGCTTCAAGCTCACGCCGCACGCGTTGCAGGCCGCGCTCACACCGAATACGCGCTGGCTGATCCTGAACTCGCCATCGAACCCGACAGGCGCTGTTTATAGCCGGGCAGAGCTGCTGGCGCTGGCCGAAGTATTGCTCGCGCATCCGCAGGTGCTGGTCCTGTCCGACGACATCTACGAGCATCTGATCTTCGATGGCATCGAGTTTTTCACGATCGCCCAGGTCGAGCCGAGACTACGCGATCGCGTCCTGACGATGAATGGCGTGTCGAAGGCCTATGCGATGACGGGCTGGCGTATTGGCTTCGGCACGGGTCCTGGCTGGTTGATCGAAGCGATGGCGAAGCTGCAGGGGCAACAGACCTCGGGGGCCTCGACGATTTCCCAGTACGCCGCGCTCGCCGCTTTGACGGGGCCGCAGGATTTTATCCTGCACTCACGCGTGGCGTTCCAGCGTCGGCGCGATTCCGTGGTCGAACAGCTCAATCAGGCGCCGGGGCTGCACTGCGAGGTCCCGCAAGGCGCGTTCTACGCTTTTGCGTCGTGCGAAGGCCTGATTGGCAAGATGACGCCGGCGGGTACGCACCTGGACAGTGACGAGGCCGTCGTGAATGCGCTGCTCGACGAGGCCGGTGTAGCAACCGTACACGGAAGCGCGTTCGGACTCGGGCCGTATATTCGTATCGCCTATGCACTGGACGACACGTCACTCTCGCGTGCATGCACAGTCGTCCAGGACTTCTGCCGGACGCTGACGGATTGAGCCACGTTGCAACAATCTCCGGTCCCGATTGCCGGGAAGCATTGAGGCCGGGGCAAAACGATCCTCATCTGGAGAGTGAATTCCATGAGCCTTGAATTTACCAGGCCGCGGTTCTCGTTCACCGTCGACGGTACGGCGGTGGACGTTTCAGCCATTCATCGCGATGGCGACAAGGCACCGATCGTTTTCCTGCACGGTTTCGGTTCAACGAAAGAGGATTACGCGGACATTGTGCGATATGCGCAATTCGACGGGCACCCGTTCGTCGCCTACGACGCACCAGGCTGCGGCGAAACCGTTTGTGCCGACCTGTCGAAGATCAGCATTCCGTTCCTCGTGGAAACAGCGCTGGCCGTGCTCAAGCGCGTCGCGTTTGATCGCTTCCATCTCGTTGGGCACTCGATGGGCGGTCTGACTGCATTGATGCTCGCACATCGCCATCCGGAGCGGGTGCTCAGCTTCACCGACATCGAGGGAAACATTGCGCCCGAGGACTGTTTCCTAAGCAGACAGATCGTCGAGCACCCACGCGAAGACGCCGACCGCTTCTTCGACGACTTCATCGAGCGAACCCGTCATGCACCGGCTTATGCAAGCGCGTTGTATGCGGCGAGTTTGCGTCACAAGGTGCGGGCTGAGGCCGTGAGCGGCATCTTCCGGTCGATGGTCGATCTGTCCGACAACGCGGACCTGATGGAGAAATTCCTCGGTCTTCCGTTTCCGAGAATGTTCATGTACGGCGAACAAAATGCCTCGCTGTCCTATCTGGGGCCTATCCGGGAGCAGGGGGTCGAACTGGCTGAAATCCCGCATTGCGGACACTTCCCGATGTATTCGAACCCGGTGCTGATGTGGAATGCCATCGCGGCGTTTCATGCGCGTGCAGGCTGACTTGCCTTTCAGTTGATGCGGACCGGTGATGCGGTCGTCGATATGACGTCCGCGTCGCATGCGGCCGTCCACGGAAGCTTGATTGGCAAGCGTATCAACCAGCACGAGACTGCATCAGCTGCAAGGATCAAGACTGATGGCGGAGACTATTTTGAATATCGATAAACAGAAAAGAGCACCCGTTGCGCAGGGCGACGACGCGGTTAGCCGCAAGGAGTGGCTGGAATCTCACGAATCTGGATATCACCAGACCCTGGGCAAGCGCCAGATCCAGATGATCGCCATTGGCGGAGCAATCGGCACGGGCCTCTTCCTCGGAGCAGGTGCACGTCTGCAGGCCGCGGGGCCGTCTCTCGCAATCGTCTATCTTGTATGCGGCGTGTTTTCCTTTTTTATCCTGAGAGCGCTCGGCGAACTGGTGATGCATCGGCCGAGCAGTGGCAGCTTTGTCTCGTATGCCCGTGAATTCCTCGGCGAGAAAGCGTCGTTTGTGGCCGGCTGGATGTACTTCCTCAACTGGGCGATGACTGGCATCGTCGATATCACCGCGGTTGCCCTGTACATGCACTATTGGGGCGCATTCGGCGCAGTGCCGCAATGGGTATTCGCGCTGATCGCGCTCCTCATCGTTGCCGCAATGAACCTGATCGGCGTGAAGTGGTTCGCCGAGATGGAGTTCTGGTTTGCGCTGATCAAGGTCGCGGCGATCGTGGTGTTCCTGCTGGTTGGCACTGCGATTCTCGGCAGCGGCGGCAGCGTCGCGGGACACGACACTGGCATGCACCTGATTAGTGACAACGGCGGCTTGTTTCCGCATGGAATGATGCCTGCGCTGGTGCTGGTCCAGGGCGTCGTGTTCGCATTCGCGGGCGTCGAACTGGTTGGCACTGCCGCCGGGGAAACGAAGGACGCGCGCAAGGTGCTGCCACGCGCCATCAACAGCGTGATCTGGCGGACCGCGCTGTTCTATGTCGCGTCGGTCGTGCTGCTGGTGTGTTTGTTGCCATGGAGTGCATACAAGGCCGGGCAAAGCCCGTTCGTGACGTTCTTCGCCGCGCTCGGCGTACCGGGCATCGGGGCCACGATGAATGTGGTTGTGTTGTCAGCCGCACTGTCGAGCCTCAATTCCGGGCTGTATTCCACCGGCCGCGTGTTGCGATCCCTGGCGATGGGAGGCTCTGCGCCTGCGTTTCTCGCCCGGATGAGCGCACAGTCTGTGCCGTATGGGGGCATTCTCGTAACTGTCGCGATCTATGTGGTGGGTGTGGTGCTGAATTATCTGGTGCCGTCGAGTGTATTCGAGATCGTGCTTAACGTCGCGTCGCTCGGTGTGATCAGCACGTGGGGTTTCATCATCGTATGCCAGATGAAGTTCCGTGCGGCAGTCGCGCGTGGGGAGGTCGACGACGTGTCGTTCCGGATGCCCGGCGCGCCATTCACGTCGTGGCTGACGCTGTTGTTCCTGCTGGGTGTGCTCGTGCTGACGGCATTCGACTATCCGAACGGTACGTGGACCGTTGCAGCGATTCCGTTTGTTGTGCTTCTTCTCGTCGTCGGCTGGACGTGGATGAGCGGACGCGCGCGGCGGGCAATGATCACGCCAACGATTCCTTCGGTCGCGCTCACGCAGGATCTGCTGGAAAACGAAGGAAATTGATAGTGTGCGATGTGATTCCCCAGGATGCCTGAGCGGGGGACGATCCCGCCGACACTACTCGCCGAGCCAACGCGCGGAAGGCCAGTCTCCCCGCTCGACGGCCATTCTCATTTCGTTGACCAGCAATGCCGTTGTACAGCGTACTGCGGTTGCCAGGCGGCGCGTATTCGGCAACGCCAGGACGATACGGCGTTGCAGCGCCGGCTCGCAAAGAGGGGCCATCTGCAATTGGCCGCGCGCGACATCTTCTTTCACGGCGATGGCCGGCAGAACGGTGAAGCCGTGCCCACTTGCCACGAGCGTCTTTTGCACGTCCATGGAATTCGTCTCCGCCACGACGCCCAGCGTAATGCTGGCATCGCGGCAAGCCTGCTCGAGAAGACTGCGAATGCCGTGGGGCGCGCTCGTCAGGATGATTGGCCACTTACCCAGTTCGACGAATGGAACCGGGTGTGACGGATCCAGTTTCGACGAAGGCGGCCCGACCACGCACAAACTTTCTTCAAGCAGGACCTGAGCTTGAAGGGTCGGCGTCGCTTTGGGGTTGTATAGCAAGGCGGCGTCGACTTCGCCCGATTCCAGCCACTTCTGAAGATGGCCCGCATAACCCACCGCGATCCGTAAGCGGATCGCGGGATACTGGGCTTTGACGGCACTGACGAGCGGGCCGGCGAGCAGACTCGACGTGCTTGGCAACAGCCCGATCGTTGCGACACCCGAGACCTGCGCGTTGTTTGGCTGGATTTCAGTCCGGGCCCGGTCCAGTTCCTGCAGTGCGCGCCGTGCATATTCCACAAGAATCTCCCCGGCCTCGGTGAGCTCCATGCCATAGCGCCCACGATCGAACAGGGTCGTGCCGACGTCCTCTTCCAGCAGTTTCAAATGCCGCGACACGGCCGGTTGCACGATATGCAGGGTCTCAGCTGCCCGGGTCACGCTGCCCGTCTCGGCGACGGCGAGAAGCGCCCGCAATTGCTTGATGTCCATCCTGATCTCCCCCGTCATCCCATGCTGTTTTGTGATGCCTGAATCACAAATCTCTATTTCATGGCGGTTCATATCGCATTCTATGATGCGTCCATGAACTTTGCTAAGGAGCAAATCGTATGAGTACTGCAACGGGACAAGCGCCGGCGTGGCAGGAGTCCATTTTTTCGGTCCTCAAGGCCGGTGACGTACGGCAACTCGCGTACGTGCCGGACGCGGGGCATTCGCACGTGATTCGCCGTGCCAAGGAAGACCCCGATATCGAGGACGTCGTGCTGACGACCGAGGAAGAGGGGGTAGCCGTGGTTAGCGGCGCCTGGCTGGGCGGCCAGCGGGCCGTGCTGCTGATGCAGAGCAGCGGCGTCGGCAATTGCGTGAACATGTTTTCGCTGCTGCGCAGCTGCAATTTTCCTTTCTTCACGCTCGTCACGATGCGCGGCGAGTACGCCGAATTCAATCCGTGGCAGGGGCCGATGGGCAAGACGACGCAGGCAGCGCTTGAATTGATGGGAATTACGGTGCTGCGTGCAGATCGCCCGGAGGACGTAGAGGAAATCGTGAGTGCCGGTTTCGATGCGGCATTCGAGGCGGGGGAGCAGGTCGCGGTCCTGCTTTCTCAAAGCCTTATTGGTCGCAAGAAGTGGGAGAGAAAGTAAATGAGTGAGCAGAGCAGAATGGCGATGATCGATCGCCGCCGATTCGTGGCCCAGGTGATGGCGGATGTACCGGATGCGCTGGTCGTGACCGGGCTGGGCTCGCCGTCTTATGACGTGTTCGCCGCGGGTGATCGGGCCGGCAACTTCTATCTCTGGGGCGCGATGGGTGGCGCGGCGGCGATGGGCCTGGGGCTTGCGCTCGCGCAGCCCCAAAAGTCGGTCCTCGTCGTGACCGGCGACGGGGAGCAACTGATGGGTATAGGCGCACTCGGCACGATTGGCGCGAAGCAGCCGAAGAACCTGACGATTGTTGTTCTCGACAACGGCCACTACGGCGAGACCGGCATGCAACAGAGTCACTCGAGCCTCGGTACCGACATGGTTGCAGTGTCGAAGGGCTTTGGCATTGCCGATTCGTTCGCCGTGTGGAAGGAAACGGACTATTCGCAGGTCGTCGAACGCGTGAAGGCTCGCCAGGGAACGAGCTTGGCGCAGGTCCATATCCGGGCCGACGAGCCGCCGCGTGCACTCCCTTCGCGCGATGGCGTTTACATCAAGAATCGATTCCGGGCAGGGCTCGGTTTCCAACCTTTCTGATGGTACTGGCGAGACCGACATGCAGCGCTATTCACTCTATATCGGCGGCCACCTGTGCGAGCCCGCGAGTGGTCAGTGGTTCAACAGCGACAACCCCTATTCCGGTGCACCGTGGGCAGAGATTGCACGCGGAAATGAAGCCGATGTGTACCGTGCAGTGAAGGCCGCACATCGTGCATTTAGTGCGGGCTCGTGGAAGGATTTGACTCCGAGTGCCCGCGGGCAGCTGTTATGCAGGCTCGCCGACCGCATCGCCGAGCACGCGGCCCGCCTGGCAGAAATCGAAGTACGGGATAACGGCAAGCTGTTCGCCGAGATGCATGCGCAACTGCAGTATCTGCCGCAGTGGTACCGCTACTACGGAGGCCTCGCCGACAAGATCCAGGGCGACGTGATCCCGCTCGACAAGAAGGGCCACTTCAATTTCACGCGTCGTGAGCCGCTCGGTGTGGTGGCAATCATCACGCCGTGGAACTCGCCGCTGATGCTTCTGACCTGGAAGCTCGCGCCGGCGCTCGCGGCGGGATGCACGGTCGTGATCAAGCCGTCCGAGTTCACGTCGGCTTCTACGCTCGAGTTTGTCGCGCTGCTCGAGGACGTGGGATTCCCCGCCGGCGTGGTGAACGTCGTGACGGGATTCGGCAATGAAGTAGGCAGTGCGCTCGTCGCACATCCGCTCGTACGCAAGATTACGTTTACCGGAGCCGACTCGACCGGGCGGCGGATCAATGAGCAGGCCGCACGCGATTTCAAGCATGTCGGCCTCGAGTTGGGAGGGAAGTCGCCCAATATCATTTTCGACGATGCAAAGCTGGACGATGCAGTGAATGGTGCGGTCTCGGGCATCTTCGCTGCGACCGGCCAGACCTGTATTGCAGGCTCACGCCTGCTCGTGCAGTCCGGCGTTCATGACGAGGTGGTCGAGCGCGTCGTGGCACTCGCGAAGACTGCGCGGATGGGCGATCCGATGCACGCCGACACCCAGGTCGGTCCCATCACCACGCCGCCACAATACGAGAAGGTGCTGGACTACATCGGCATCGCGCAGGCCGAAGGAGCGCGGCTTGCGCTGGGTGGCAGGGCCGCGACGCGAGAGGAATGTGGCGCGGGGTGGTTCGTCGAGCCCACCATCTTTGCCGATGTGACTAACGACATGCGCATCGCGCAGGAGGAAGTGTTTGGTCCGGTGTTATCAGTCATACGGTTCGATACCGAGGAGGAGGCCATCTCGATCGCGAATGACGTGCGCTTTGGCCTTGGCGCCGGCGTCTGGACAAGCGACATCGGGCGTGCCTTCAGGATGGCCGAGCGTATCGAGTCCGGCACCGTGTGGGTGAACACGTACCGCGCGGTGAGCTACCTGTCGCCGTTCGGTGGCTACAAGGACTCGGGCCTTGGGCGCGAGAACGGCATCAACGCAATCGACGAATATCTGCAGACCAAGAGCGTCTGGATCAATACCGGCGCCCCCACCGGCAACCCATTCGTACTTCGCTAGCCCAGATTCCCGGGATGGGCGTGACGTGCTCGCCCCGCTAGCCAACCCATATCGGATTTTCTCAGGCGGCGACAGATCGCCAGCGGAGTCCTTGTGGCCGCGAAGCATGGGATCAGGGTAAGTGCAAAAGCACCGACTCTGATCGACAGGAGACATATATGAAAGCCAATACACTCGCATCAAACGCGATGCCAACCAGTGCCGACACACGGCGCACCATCCGTGCGATCGTCGGGGCGTCAGCCGGCAATATGGTCGAGTGGTTCGATTTCTTCATCTACTCGTTTTGCTCGTTGTATTTTGCGCATACCTTTTTTCCTTCCGGAAACAGAACGACCGAATTGCTGAATACAGCGGGCGTGTTTGCAACTGGATTCATGATGCGTCCCGTAGGCGGCTGGCTTTTTGGCCGACTCGCCGACAGGCACGGCCGGCGCAAGGCGATGCTGACGTCGGTGCTGATGATGTGCGGGGGCTCCCTTGCGATTGCCGTTTTGCCAACCTATGAGCAAATCGGCGTGGCCGCGCCTGCGTTCCTGCTGGTCGCGCGTTGCATCCAGGGCCTCTCCGTCGGCGGCGAGTACGGTACGAGTGCGACCTACATGAGCGAAATCGCGCAGGCGGGGCGCCGGGGATTCTTCGCGTCCTTTCAATACGTCACGATCATTGCCGGCCAGATCGCGGCGCTCATCGTGGTCGTTTTGTTGCAGCAATTCCTCTCGCATGCGCAACTGGTGTCATGGGGATGGCGGATCCCTTTTGCAATGGGTGGAGTCGGTGCGCTGGTGGCCGTCTATCTACGCCGCTCGCTCGAAGAGACCACGACCGCACGCAGCCAGCACAACGCGCAAGCGGGAACCCTCTCTGGCCTCGCCATGCACAAGCGGGCAGTGGCGACCGTAATCGGCTTTACGGCGGGCGGTTCACTGGCTTTCTACACGTTCACGACATATATGCAGAAATATCTGGTCAATAGCGCGGGTATGTCGGCGAGAACCGCTAGCGGTCTGATGACCGTTGCGCTTTTCGCATACATGGCGATGCAGCCGATATTTGGAGCACTGTCCGATCGGATAGGCGTGAAGCGTTCAATGATCCTGTTCGGCGTACTCGCGACGCTCGGTACCGTTCCCTTTCTCAATGCGCTCAGGACGGTCTCCAATCCCTACGAGGCGTTCGCGCTGATCGTTCTCGCGCTCGCCGTACTCAGCCTGTATACGTCGATTAGCGGCTTGATCAAGGCGGAGTTGTTCCCATCCGAGGTGCGTGCGCTGGGCGTCGGCCTGCCATACGCACTGGCCAACGCCATATTTGGCGGAACGGCTGAATTTGCTGCATTGTATTTGAAGGCACGGGATGCCGAGCAGGTGTTCTTTTGGTACGTCACCGCGCTGTGTGCCATTGTTGCGCTTGTCTCTTTTCTGATGCGTGATCCGGCAACCAACGGCTATCTGCGGCGATAGCCTCTCGCGCGTGCGGGTTTCGGCAGCGAGGCGCCGCGCGAGCGCCATTCGGCACCATCGCCCTGAGTGGTGGATCGAGGCTCCCTTGCGACAGGTGGCGCGCTTGTCAGCGCGCCTGGTGCAGCCTCAGATTAAACCGTTACGGATCGCGAACGCAGCGGCCTCTGTACGATTGGCGGAATCCGTCTTGGCCAGGATCGCCCGAATATGGTTGGCAACCGTGTTCGGACTCAGGAAGAGCCGTTCGGCGATTTCGCGATTTCCAAGCCCGCTCGAGACGAGGCGCAGCACCTCGGCTTCCCGCGTGCTCAGCCCGGCCGGATAGGCTGGCGATGCCGCTTGCCCGATCGCGCGTCGTACGCCATCGATCTCCTCGGTTAGCGCGCGCATGCCCATGCGCTCCGCCGCGGCACGTGCGTCCTCGAGCAGCGCACGCGCTGCATCGCTGTCACCGTCGGCATTGCGGGCAAGCCGCATCGAAGCGTAGCGCAAGCGTGTCCGCGCGAGGGCCGGTTCGGCGCCCTGCCGTAGATTCATCGTCAATGCGGACTCGAAGTGACGTTGGGCGTCTTGCCAATTGCGCCGCGTCGTTGCGAGCAAGCCGAGCAGCGACGCGGCTGCCCCGAAGCATCCGACCGTCGTCCCGATCAGGAGATTGCGGCCTTCATATGGCAGCAGCATCGCATACAGGGTCTCCGCGCGCGCCTTGTCATCGAGCCGCGCACACACCTGGGCCAAATACGCGAGGGTCGCCGCGCGCAAGCTGTCCTGGCGGATAGTGAGAAAGCCGTCCGCTGCGAGCGCTTCGAATTCGCCGCGCGCCTCGTCGAGCAAGCCGATCTCCTCATAGAGCAACGCCAGACCGGGACGCCATAGGCCGGCCTTGGGCATCGCATGCACGAATGCCCGTACGAGCGGCGTCAGCTCGCGCAATCGGCCCTGCTCGTAGCGCAGCGTAAACATCTGCATGCCATAAACGCCCGGCGCGTCCAACCCCGGCATGCGACGGCCAATTTGCAATGCCTGTGCGATCAGACGCTCGGCGTCCTCGAAGCGGCCCTCCAGCAGCGCAAAGGTTGCGCGCGACGTGGCGACCACGTAGCGCACGAATGGCTGCCGCAACTCGGCTGCCCGGCACTCGAATTGGTCGAGCCGCACGGCCCAGGTCGAGAGATCCCCCAGTTCCATCAGCTCGAACAACTGCCAGGCCTGCACGTCGAGTGCGCGCAGGACGTCGCCTGCGGCCTCGGCCAGATGAAGCGCTTCATCGATGTCCCGTAGCCGCTGCGCACTGCGCTCGGGCTGCCAGCGTATGGACAGCGTCGAGGCCAGTGTCGAGACGAGCGCGCCCGTGTCACCGCTGCGCCGCGCCATGGCGACTGCCTGCTCACGCACGATCGCCGCCTGGGCATCCTCGCCGCTGAAAATCAGCGCGCGCGCCAGCGAGCTGAGCAATTGCGCCTTGGCGGTGCTGTCGCCGCTGGCCTGGGCGGCGAGCGCTTCGCGCAGCAGCCGTGCCGCTGCCTGCCCCGGAAGGCCCGGCGACCAGGTGGCCATCTCGAAGCCGAGCGCGGCGCTCATCATCCCGTCGATCTCTCCCGCGGCGCTTGAAAGCGACATCGCCTGTTCGAACGCGGCGCGCGCCTGCAAATATTCGCCCACGAACGTGAGCGATTCGCCAAGCGCGTTGAGCAGCCTGCTCTTCAATACCGGATCGTCGTCGCTCATCATGTCCGCCGCCTGAAGCGCGAGCCGGTAATAGCGGGCCGCTTCCTCGTGGGCGAGCAGCCGGGTCGCGCGTTCGGCCGCGCGCCGCGCGACGTCGGTCGCGCGGGCGGCGTCCGCACTGGGCAGCGCACAGGCGTAATGGTGCGCGAGGACCGGCAAATGACGGTCCGCGTCGTCCGCATTCAGACTTTCGATGGCCTGCGCGACTCGCAAATGCAGGCCACAGCGGGTGGGTATCGCGATTTCGTCGTACAGCGTCTCTCGAATCAGCGCGTGCGAGAACTGGTAACAGCCCGGCTGCTCGGCCGATTCGAGTATGCGGGACCGGAGGGCTTCCTCGATCGTATTCTGGAGGCGGCTCACCAGCGGTTCGTCCAGGACGCATCGCAACAACTGAAGATCGAACGTCCGGCCGATCAGCGCGGCACGCTCGAGCACGCGGTTGGTCTGTGGCGACAACTGGTTCAAGCGCCTTCCGATCACCTCCTTCACCCCTTCTGGAATACGGATCAACGCCACCGCGCGCGGTTCAGCCGGCTGCTTTCCCACGTTGCGTTCCAGCACGCCCTCCTGAATCAGCAGACGAGTCATCTCGGCGATGAATAGCGGGTTGCCTTCGGTCTGGCTGTAAATCGCGTCGAGAAGTGCGGGTGTAAAACCGTTGCCACCCGAATGCGCGATCAGCGCCTCCGTCTCGCGACGGCTGAGTCCAGCAAGACGAAACCGGTGGAAATGACCGTACCGGGCCAGGTCGCCGAGCGTGTCCGACAGCGGATGCTGGCGGTTCAATTCGATGTCGCGATACGTGGCGAGCAGCAGGATGCGGTTGTCGCCGATTTCGGGGGCGAGAAACTCGAGCAAGCGCAGCGACGACGCGTCGGCCCAATGGAGGTTGTCGATGATCAGCAATAGCGGCTCGCGCGCTGCCGCGAGCCGCCAGAAGCTGGCCATCGCATCGAACAGCCGGAAGCGCTGCTGCAATGGATCGGACGTCGGCAGCAACGGCGCCAGATCGCCGACGCGCAGCCCGATCTCGGGGAGAATCTCCGCGATGGGCGCGGCAGTGGCGCCCGGCATGGCGTGCAGCGCCTCGTCGTCATGGCTTTCGAGCCAGGCCCGCATGATCTGCAGCCACGGCCAGTATGGCGGGGCGCCCGGCTCCTCATTGCAGCGCCCCCAAAGTGCGCGCACGCCGGTGGCGCGGCTGGCCAGCGCCTGCGCGGTGTGCGACTTGCCGATGCCGGGCTCTCCGGCCAGCATGGTGATCGCACCACGGCCGCTCACCATTCGTCCGAGCAAATCGGCAAGCGCGGCGAGTTCGGTTTCACGGCCGACGATCGATGCCTGGGACGTCGCATCCTCTGCATACGGTGTAAGGCGCGTACCGCAGGCATCGCAGAAGCGGGCGTCCGCGCGACTGTCCCGACCACAGAGAGCGCACCGCATCAGGCCTGCCTCCGAAGCCTAGATGAACGCTTCGGGCCGCAACTCGCTCACTTCGACCACCACGTCGGCCGGCAAGCCAGCGCGTCTGGCCGCTTCGCGGATCGCATCGGCGCTCGCCGCCTCATAGAGACAGTAAGTCTTTCGTCGGTCCGCCGACAGGAACGAGAATAGCCAGTTGACGCCGCTCGCGTCGTTGATTTCCTTGAGCGCCGCCGCATCGGCAGCGTCCAGCTTCAGTTCTTCGGCGAACTGGCGTTCGATGAGAAATAGGGACACCGGTTTCTCTCCTCTGACGGGACGCTTACGGCTCGCCATATGTACGTTGTAGTGACGCCCCTGCGACGCGTCAAGCACGCGCTTGCATCATCGTAGTCAGAATTGACTAGCGAGCCTGTCGCCGGGCAACGGGCAATTTGATCAATCCTGTGGATGGTCTGTGGTCGCCCGTACGCCTACAGTGAGTGCCATGAAACCTGCGAGGAGATCGACATGTTCGACGACGACGATCTGGGCGCCTGGCGCGCAAGCCTTCGTGGAGACGTCATCCAGCCGGCAGATGCTGGCTACGATGACGCCCGCAGAGTCTTCAACGCAATGATTTCGAAACGTCCGGCCTTGATTGCTCGATGTGCCGACGTTGCGGACGTGATCGCGTCCGTGAACTTCGCGCGCCAGCATCGGCTGCTGCTGGCCGTGCGGGGCGGCGGCCATAACGGCGGCGGCCTCGGCATTTGCGACGACGGCCTGGTGATCGATCTTTCCGACATGCGGGGCATCCGCGTCGACCCGGTCGCGCGCACCGTGCGCGCGGAGGGAGGCTGCCGATGGCGCGACGTCGATCACGCGACGCATGCGTTTGGGCTCGCCACGCCGAGCGGAATCATCAGTACAACCGGCGTCGGCGGCCTGACGCTCGGGGGCGGCATCGGTCATTTGACGCGCCGCTACGGGCTCTCGATCGACAACCTGCTGTCCGCCGACGTGGTGCTCGCCGACGGACGGTTCGTCACCGCGAGCGAACACAGCAACGAGGCGCTCTTCTGGGCACTGCGCGGTGGCGGCGGCAATTTTGGGGTGGTGACGTCCTTCGAATTCCGGCTGCATCCGGTATCGACCGTGGTCGCCGGGCCGACACTGTGGCCGCTCGAGCGCGCCACGGAGATCATGAAGTGGTACCGCGCATTCATCGTCGATGCGCCAGACGAGCTCAACGGCTTTTTCGCGTTCATGACCGTTCCGCCAGTGGCGCCGTTTCCGGAGTCCTTGCACCTGCAAAAAATGTGTGCGGTGGTCTGGTGCTGGACCGGTGATCTCGCACTGGCCGATGCGGCTTTCGCCCCGGTGCGGGCGACCGCTCCCGCGCTGCACGGGGTTCACGCGCTGCCATTCCCGATGCTGCAACGCGCGTTCGACGGCCTCTATCCGCCCGGGCTGCAGTGGTATTGGCGTGCGGACTTCTTCAACGATTTGTCCGACGAAGCGATTGCACTGTACGCGCAGTATGCCGAACGACTGCCGACGATGCACTCGACCATGCACCTCTACCCGATCGACGGAGCCGCGCACCGGGTCGGCCGCAACGAAACCGCGTTCAGTTACCGCGATGCCCGTTGGGCGGCGGTGTTCGTCGGCGTCGATCCCGATGCGGCGAATGCGGACCGGATTAGTGCGTGGGCGCGCGACTATCAGACCGCGTTGCATCCCCACTCGGCCGGAGGGGCGTATGTGAACTTCATGATGGAAGAGGGAGAGGGACGGGTGATGGCCAGCTTCCGCGACAACTACCCGCGTCTTTCTGCAGTCAAGCGCACGTTTGACCCCGATAACCTGTTCCGTGTGAACCAGAACATCCAGCCGGCTTTGTCAGGTTGAAGAGGACGTGGGCGGCGGGATCAGGTGATGAAGAAGACGAAATCCGCGCAAGATCGTCACCGATCAGTTGCGCAGCTATCCGGCGGCAAAAGCCGGGATCCCGGAGCTTGCGAACGTGCAGCACGTTCATCGCAAACTTGCCCCGCCGCCGGCACTTGGAGATTCAATAAGCGAATCGCGTTCTCCTTGAGGATCAGCGGTCGCACTTCCGGTTTCACATCGAGCGTATCGAAATCGGCCAGCCAGCGATCCGGCCGGATCAAGGGAAAATCGGAAGCGAACAATACACGCTCGCGCAGCAGCGTATTCGCATACTTCACGAGTTCCGGCGAGAAGTACTTCGGCGACCAGCCGGAAAGATCGATATACACGTTGGGTTTGTGCAGCGCGATGGAGAGCGCCTGCTCCTGCCAGGGCCACGATGGATGCGCGATCACGATCTTCATGTCGGGGAAATCGGCGGCTACATCGTCGAGATGGATGGGCTCCGAATACTTCAGGCGCAACCCGCCGCCGCCGCGCATGCCCGAGCCCATGCCCGAATGGCCGCTGTGAAAGACGGCCGGCAAGCCATGCTCGGCGATCACCTCGTAAAGCGGCCAGGCAAGGCGGTCGTTGGCAAAAAAGCCCTGCATCGTGGGATGAAACTTGAAGCCGCGCACACCGTGCGCTTCGATCAGCCGTCGCGCTTCGCGCGCGCCGAGCTTGCCCTTGTGCGGATCGATGCTGGCGAACGCGATCATGATGTCGGCGTTCTGTTGCGCGAAGTCCGCGATCTCTTCGTTCGCAATGCGTCGCCGTCCGATGTTCGCCTCGCAATCGACCGTGAACATCACGAAGCCGATCTTGCGCTCGCGGTAGTGCGCGATCGTTTCCGGAATCGTCGGACGGCGGCCCTGCCTGAGCACGGTGCCGAAGTACTTGTCGGCCGCCTCGTCAAATTCGCGCGCGAAGAGGTCGGGCGGCTGGCAGCACGACACTTCGGCGTGCACGTGGGTGTCGATGGCAACGAGCTGGTCAATGTTCACGCGTGTCTCCTGCGGTCTTTTTGAGTCGCTTTTTTCGAGTGGCCGTGGGCGCTACGCCGCACGCAGATTACGCACGCAGGCGTGCAGCAACGCGTGCAGCTGCTGCGCCGTTTCGGTGTCCATATCGTCGAGCATTGCGCCTTCGACGTGATCGGCGGCGGCGTCGCATTCGCCCAGCAGCGCATGGCCGGCCTGCGTGAGCGAGAGCAGCACCACGCGCCGGTTCAGCGGGTCGGCCTCACGCATGACCCAGCCGTTCGCCTCCATCGTCTTCACGACTTCGTTGGCGGCCTGTGGCGTGATGAACGAGCGCTCGGCGATCTGCGCGTTCGACGAACGGCCGCGCGCGCGCAGCACGGAAAGCGCGGTGTATTGGGGCAACGTGATGCCGTGGCGTGCGAGCGCTTCGGAAAGCCGGCGCGAGACGACGCGGTCGAGCTGGCCGATCAGATAGCTCAGGCGCATGGGCTGGGCGACATGCAGTCCGCCTTCGGCGGACTCTCGCGTGCGGGCCGCGCGTGGCGCGGCGGCGGAAGTTTTCTGTGTCATCGGGTTCAAAAACGGCTTACGGGTTTGTACCAACGAGATCATATTCTACTTTACATATCAGGTAGCCTGATAGTAAATTGATTTCAAGCCGCGAGTGCGGCAGTGTCCACGGAGATGAAAGATGAGTTACGAAGGTCGCTGGGAAACGGTCAAGGTCGCGGTGCAGGGCGGTATCGCGTGGGTGACGCTCAATCGCCCGGAAAAGCGCAACGCCATGAGCCCGACGCTCAACAAGGAGATGATCGACGTGCTCGAAACCCTCGAGCTCGATGCCGAAGCGCAGGTGCTCGTGCTGACCGGCGAAGGCTCAGCGTGGACGGCGGGCATGGACCTGAAGGAGTACTTCCGCGAAGTCGACGCCGGCCCCGACGTGCTGCAGGAGCGCATCCGCCGCGACGCGAGCCGCTGGCAATGGCAGCTGCTGCGCATGTATTCGAAGCCGACCATCGCGATGGTCAACGGCTGGTGCTTCGGTGGCGGTTTCTCGCCGCTGGTGGCGTGCGATCTCGCGATTGCCGCCGACGAAGCGGTGTTCGGTCTCTCCGAGATCAACTGGGGCATTCCGCCGGGCAACCTGGTGAGCAAGGCGATGGCCGATACGGTCGGCCATCGCGAGGCGCTCTACTACATCATGACGGGCGATACCTTTACCGGCCAGCAGGCCGCGAAGATGGGCCTCGTGAACAGGAGCGTGCCGCTCGCGCAGTTGCGCGAGGAAACGCTGGCGCTGGCCGCGAAGCTGCTCGACAAGAACCCGGTCGTGTTGCGCAACGCCAAGCACGGCTTCAAGCGTTCGCGCGAACTGACGTGGGAGCAGAACGAGGACTATCTCTACGCGAAGCTCGATCAGGCGAACCACCGTGACCCGGAAGGTGGCCGCGAGCAGGGCCTCAAACAGTTCCTCGACGACAAGAGCATCAAGCCGGGTCTGCAGACCTACAAGCGCTAAACGGCGGCATCGAAGAGAACGGACGGAGAGGAAACCACGACATGCACGAAACCAGCCTGCTGATTGGCGGCGCAGCGCAGCCTGCGGCGCACGGCAAGACCTTCACGCGCATCAATCCGGCGACGGGCGAGGTCGCTACGCGTGCGGCGGCCGCGACGGTGGAGGACGCCGATGCCGCAGTCGCGGCGGCGGCGCGCGCATTCCCGGCCTGGGCGGCGCTCACGCCCACCGAGCGCCGCGGGCGCCTGCTCGCCGCCGCCGGGCGCATGGACGCGCGCACCCCGGACTTTATCGCCATCGGCGCCGCGGAAACGGGGGCAATGGCCAACTGGTACGGGTTCAACGTGATGCTCGCGGCCAACATGCTGCGTGAGGCGGCGGCGATGACCACGCAGATCGACGGCGCCGTGATCCCTTCGGACGTGCCCGGCAACCTGGCGATGGCTGTGCGCCAGCCGTGCGGCGTCGTGCTCGGGATGGCGCCGTGGAACGCGCCCGTGATTCTCGCCACGCGTGCGCTGGCCATGCCGCTCGCATGCGGCAACACGGTGGTGCTCAAGGCCTCGGAGGGCTGCCCCGGCGTGCACGCGCTGATTGGCGAAGTGCTGAACGAGGCGGGCCTGGGCGAGGGCGTGGTGAACGTGCTCACGCATGCGCCCGAAGACGCCCCCGCGATCGTCGAGCGCCTGATCGCGAATCCGGCCGTCAAGCGCGTGAATTTCACGGGGTCGACGCGTGTGGGGCGTATCGTCGCCGAGCTCTGCGCGCGGCACCTGAAGCCGGCGCTGCTCGAGCTGGGCGGCAAGGCGCCCGTGCTGGTGCTCGACGACGCCGATCTCGATGCGGCCGTCGATGCCATCGCATTCGGCGCGTTCTTCAATCAAGGGCAGATCTGCATGTCGACTGAACGCGTGATCGTCGATCGCAAGGTCGCCGATGCGTTCGTCGCAAAGCTCGTTGCGAAGGCGCGCACGCTCAGGGCCGGCGACCCGACGCAGCCGGGTTCCGTGCTCGGCACGCTCGAGAGCGAGGCTTCGGCGCGGCGCATTCGCGCGCTGGTGGAGGACGCGCGGGAGAAGGGCGCGAACCTGCCGCTGGGCTGCGAGGTGAATGGCGCGGTCATGCAGCCCGTGATTGTCGAAAACGTCACGCGCGAGATGAAGCTTTATGCCGACGAGTCGTTCGGCCCCGTGGTGACCGTGCAACGGGTGGAGGGCGACGACGAGGCGCTGAAGGTCGCGAACGATAGCGAATACGGTCTTTCGGCCGCGGTGTTCAGCCGCGACATCGCGCGCGCGATGAACGTGGCGAAGCGCGTGGAGTCGGGCATCTGCCACATCAACGGGCCGACCGTGCACGACGAGGCTCAAATGCCGTTCGGCGGCATGAAGGCGAGCGGGTATGGGCGCTTTGGCAGCAAGGCGTCGATTGCCGAGTTCACCGAGCTGCGCTGGATCACGGTGCAGACGGGACCGCGCCACTATCCGGTCTGAGCCATCCGGGCGATCCGAACGCTTCACGCATAACGATATCGATCCCGTACCGGCGCGAGCAACCACGCCGGCACGGGTCTTCCAAGGAGACAGGCTTTGAATCCGGAGCCGACCCTCAAGCATGGCAGTGACGCCGCAAACCCGGCCTTCGCCGGCTACCGGCGCGTCGCCACGGGCTCAGCCGCGCCGCTCATCGAACGGCATGGCGAGAGCTGGTACCTGCGCTCGAGCGAGCCGCTCGGCGCGTATCCCGGGCGCCTCACGGACCGTCTCGTGAGCGGCGCGCAGGCCCATCCCGAGCGCTGGCTCGTCGCGCGCCGCGGCGCCGATGGCCACTGGATCGGCATCAGCTACGCGCAGATGCTCGAGCGCGCCCGTTCGATCGGGCAGGCGCTGCTCGATCGCGGGCTCTCGGCCGAACGTCCCGTGGCGATCCTGTCCGGCAACGACCTCGAACACCTGCAGCTCGCCTTCGGTGCGATGTGGGCCGGAGTGCCGTTCGTGCCGGTTTCGCCCGCGTACTCGCTCGTGTCGAGCGACTTCGGCAAGTTGAAGCACGTGCTGCAACTGCTGAACCCCGGGCTCGTGTTCGCCGCCGACGGCCCAGCGTTCGCGAGAGCGCTCGATGCAGCCGTGGCGCACGATGTCGAGCGCGTGGTCGTGGCGCCCCCGGGCGGCGCGCCTGCCGGGACGCCGTTCGATGCGCTGCTCGCGACGCGGCCCGTCGACGTGGACGCGGCGCAAGCGCGCGTGAACGGCGACACGATCGCGAAGTTCCTCTTCACGTCGGGCTCGACGCGCTTGCCGAAGGCGGTGCCCACGACGCACCGCATGCTGTGCAGCAATCAGCAGATGCTGTTGCAGACGTTCCCGCAGTTCGGCGAGGAGCCGCCGGTGCTGGTGGACTGGCTGCCCTGGAATCACACGTTCGGCGGCAGCCACAACGTGGGCATCGCGCTATACAACGGCGGCACGCTTTATATCGACGACGGCAGGCCGGTGGCCGGCCACTTCGAGCAAACCCTGCGCAACCTGCGCGAGATCTCGCCGACGCTCTATTTCAACGTGCCGAAGGGCTGGGAGGAACTGACTGCGGCGCTCGAAGCCGATGCGCAACTGCGCGAGACATTCTTCGCGCGCGTCAAGATGTACTTCTTTGCCGGCGCGGGTCTTTCGCAGGCCGCGTGGGACCGGCTCGAGCGCGTGACCGAGGCGCATTGCGGCGAGCGCATCCGCATCATGGCCGGGCTCGGCATGACGGAGACGGCGCCCTCGTGCCTGTTCACCACGGGGCCGGTCATGGGTGCAGGCTACATCGGGCTGCCCGCGCCGGGCTGCGAGGCGCGGCTCGTGCCCGTGGACGGCAAGCTGGAAGCGCGCTTTAGCGGGCCGCACGTGATGCGCGGCTACTGGCGCGCGAGCGGGGACGAGCAGCGCGACGTGTTCGACGAGGAGGGCTACTACCGGACCGGCGATGCGGTGCGCTTTTACGATCCGCTGCGGCCAGAATTGGGGCTGATGTTCGACGGGCGCATCGCCGAGGACTTCAAGCTCAGCTCGGGGACGTTCGTGAGCGTCGGCCCGATGCGCGCGCGCATCGTGAGCGGCGGCGCGCCCTGCGTGCAGGACGCGGTGGTGACCGGCATGAACCGCGATGACATCGGCGTGCTGATCTTTCCGCGCATCGATGACTGCCGTCAGCTTGCGGGGCTCGGGCCGGATGCGAGCCCCGCGCAGGTGGTCAGTGCGCCGGCCGTGCGCGCATTCTTCGCCAGCCTCCTGAACCGGCTCAATCGCGACGCGACCGGCAGCGCGACGCGCATCACGCGCCTGCGCGTGATGGACGTTCCGCTGTCCCTCGATCTCGGCGAGGTGACGGACAAGGGTTCGATCAACCAGCGTGTGGTGCTCGCGCAGCGCGCGGCGCTCGTGGACGCGATGTATCGCACGGATCGGGCCGATCCCGCGGTGATCCTCGCGCAACCTCTGCAACAGGCATGAAGGACGCCAGCGATGAGTCTCGACTACTGCGCACCGTTGCGCGACATGCGCTTCGTGATCGACGAATGGATCGGCGCGCCCGAGTGGTGGTGCGGCGTGCCCGGGTGGGCGGATCTGGACGCCGCCACGGCGCACCAGGTGCTCGAGGAGGCGGCACGCTTCGTCATGGAGCGCATCGCGCCGCTCAACGCGGGCGGCGATCTCGCGGGCTGCCGCTTCGAGAACGGCGAACTCACGCTGCCGGAGGGGTTTCGCGCGTCGTACCGCGACTACGTGGAGGCTGGCTGGCCGACGCTCGCGCTCGATGCCGGGCATGGCGGCCAGGGCCTCCCGTACCTGCTCGACGTGGCGCTACAGGAGATGCTGGCAGGCGCCAATCATGCCTGGCTGATGTCGCCGGGCCTCACGCACGGCGCGGCGGCTTGCCTGATCGCACACGGCTCGGCGGATCTCAGGGCCACGTGGCTGCCGAAGATCGCGAGCGGCGAATGGCTCACGACCATGTGCCTGACCGAGCCGCAGGCCGGCAGCGACCTCTCGCTGCTGCGCGCCCGTGCGACGCCCGATGCCGCGCACGACGGCTATCGTATCGACGGCAACAAGATCTTCATCACCGGCGGCGATCACGATCTGACCGAAAACATCGTGCACCTCGTGCTCGCACGGTTACCCGATGCGCCCGCCGGCTCGAAGGGGCTTTCGCTCTTCATCGTGCCGAAATGGCTCGAGGACGGCGCGGCGGGGCGCGTGCGCAACGGCGTGCACTGCGAGGGCATTGAAAAGAAAATGGGCCTCAAGGCGAGCCCGACCTGCTCGATGCGCTTCGAACAGGCGCTTGGCTGGCTCGTGGGGGAGCCGCATCGCGGGCTCGCTTCGATGTTCGTGATGATGAACGCCGCGCGCCTGCAGGTGGCAATGCAGGGCATCGGCCATGCGCACAGCGCCTGGCAGCGCGCGCAGGCCTACGCCGCGCAGCGCGTGCAGATGCGCGCGGTAAGCGCGCCGCCCGACTACGCCGGTGAACCGGGCCAGCCGGCGCCCATCGCCTTTCACCCGGCCATGCGTCGCACGCTGCTCGACCTGCGTGCGGTGGTGGAAGGGGAGCGGGCCATCGGCTACTGGATCGGCCACTGGCTCGATGTGGCGGCCCGCCATGCGCAAGCGCGCGAGCGCGAAGCCGCCGCGCGGCTCGCGTCGCTGCTCACGCCCGTCGCGAAGGCCTTTTTTACCGCGAACGGCTTCGCGGCGGCCTCCGATGCACTTCAGGTGTTCGGCGGCTACGGTTATATCCACGAATACGGCATCGAGCAGACGGTGCGCGACAGCCGCGTCGCCATGCTCTATGAGGGGACGAACGAGATCCAGGCGATCGACCTGCTCGTGCGCAAGGTGCTGGCCGATCGCGGTGAGACGCTGCGTGCGTTGCTTGACCACATGCGGACCGAGGCGCAGCAATGCGGCGCCGTTGCACTCGCGCAGCCGCTGGGCGCGCGGCTCGGAGCGCTGGCGGACGAAGTCGGGCGCGTGAGCGGCGGACTGCTTCGCGCAAGTAGTCAGGATGCCGAACTGCCGTATCGCGTCGCCGGCGACTACCTTGCACTGCTTGGCTGGCTGCTGCTTGGCTTCGCATGGGCGCGCGCGATGCGCCTTGCGTGCGGCGCGAGTGCAGACGATCCGTTCTACGCCGAAAAGCGCGCTACGGCGCAGTACTTCTTCGACTACCCGCTCGCGGCGTTCGATTATCGCCTGCGCCTGATCGAAGCAGGCTGCCAGGCACCGCTGCCGCACGTCTGACCCATCTTCAGCGCACCCGGCGCCGGCGCGGTGAAAGGCCGCGGCAATCCAAAACATACCAGGAGACAACGTGTCGTCATCGACTACGCAATGGCCCGCGCGCACCGCGGCGGGCACCGCATGGGTATTGGGGCTGTGTCTGATCGTGGCAGTTCTGGAGGGCGTGGACCTGCAGTCGACCGGCGTGGCCGCGCCGCGCATGGCGCGCGAGTTTGGGCTCTCCGTGAGCCAGATGGGGCTCGCGTTCAGCGCGGGCATGTTCGGCCTGCTTCCCGGCGCCATGCTGGGTGGGCGGCTCGCCGACCTGCTGGGCCGCAAGCGCGTGCTGCTGCTTTCCATGATTGCGTTCGGCGTGTTTTCGCTGCTTACGGCGCAGGTGTCCACGTTCCCGATGCTGCTCGCCGCGCGCCTGTTGACCGGGCTCGGGCTCGGCGGCGCGATGCCGAACCTCATCGCGCTCTCGGCGGAGGCCGTGGCGCCGCGCCAGCGCAACACGGCGGTGAGTGTCATGTACTGCGGGATGCCGCTGGGCGGCGCGCTTGCCGCGCTGATCGGCGTGCTGGCCGCGGGCGACATGGGGTGGCGTCACATCTTCTACGCGGGCGGACTCGGGCCGCTCGTCGTGGCGCCGCTCATCCTCCTGTGGCTGCCCGAGTCCGCGGCCTTTGCCGCCGAAGCCTCACGCACCCGCTCCCCGGACGGGCCAGTACCGACACTGCGCGTGCTGTTCGGCGAAGGCCGCGCCGCGCCGACGCTGCAAATCTGGCTCAGCTTCTTCTGCACGCTGATCGTGCTGTATTTCCTGCTCAACTGGCTGCCGTCGCTGATCGTCAGCCGAGGACTGAGCCGCAGCCAGGCGGGCATCACACAGATTTTCTTCAACCTCGGCAGCGTGATCGGCGTGCTTGCGATCGGCATGCTGATGGATCGCCTGCGGCCGACGCGCGTCGTCACGGCCGTCTATGCGGGCATCGCGATCTCACTGTTCATGCTGGCGGGCGCTGGCAGCATGGTGTGGCTCTCGATTTCCGTCCTGCTGGCCGGCATGGGCGTCGTAGGTGCGCAGTCGATGCTCTATGCGCTCTCGGCGGCGAGCTATGCAACCGCCATGCGTGGAACGGGCGTGGGCGCGGCCGTGGCCGTCGGGCGCGTGGGCTCGATTGTCGGCCCGCTCGCGGCCGGGCAACTGCTCGCGGGCGGCGCCAGTGCGGCCACCGTGATTGGCGCGAGCGTGCCCGTCACCGTCGTGGCCGCGATAGCTGCGATGGCCGCGTTGCGGCGCGCGCATACGCAATGACCGCCCGACAGCCGCGCGCTCGCCGTGAGGCACAGCGGCCACGGCGCGCCGCATCCACGCCGCCGCGCGTGTGACGCGGCGTGGCGCCGATGCGGCGGTCGCTGGCGGCATCAGAGATCGAGCACCAGCATCGGCGTGCGCGCGCGCGAGCAGCACGGCAGCAGTTGATCGTTGGCGGCGCGCTCGTCGTCGGTCAGATAGACGTCGCGATGGTCGGGCTCGCCACTGAGCACGCGCGTAAGGCACGTGCCGCACACCCCCTGTTCGCACGAGACGCTCACCTCGACGCCGCCTGCGCGCAACGCCTCCACAATCGTCGTGCCGGCCGGCACCTCCACGATGCGCCCCGAGCGGGCGAGCGTGACCTGGAAGGGGCCGTCCGCGTCGCGTGGCGGCTGCGCGGCGCCGAAGTATTCGCGATGCACGTTCTGCGCGGGCCAGCCATTTGCCGAGGCGGCAGCGAGCACCGCTTCGATGAAGCCGGCCGGACCGCAGACATAGACATGCGTTTGCGCGGACGGCCGCGCGAGCACGGCCTGCAGATCGATGCGCCGCTCCTCGCCTTCGCTGTCGAAGTAGAAATGCGTGCGGCCGGCGAATCCCGGCTCGGCAAGACGATCGCGGAATGCCGCGCGTGCGGGCTCGCGCGCGCAGTAGTGCAGCTCGAACGAACGGCCTGTCTCGCGCAGTTGCTCGGCCATCGCGATGAGCGGTGTGATCCCGATGCCGCCCGCCAGCAGGAGCGTGTGCGCGGCGCGGGTATCGAGCGGGAAGTGATTCTTCGGCGTACTGATTTCCAGATGCGTACCGGATTCGAGCGCATGCATCGCGGCCGAGCCGCCTCGCGACGCCGGATCGCGCAGCACGCCGATGTGGTAGCGGCCAGCTTCGGTGGCACGGTGGCACAGCGAGTACTGACGCACGAAGCCGTCGACATGCACGTCGATATGGGCGCCGGCCTCGAACGGCGGCAGGGGGGCATCTGCGGCTCCGGCCAGTTCGAAGACACAGATATCGGTTGCAACCGGGACTTTGCGGATGAGGGTGACTTTCATGGTGCGTGGCGAGGACAGGGGGGAGGCAAGCGCCGCGCGCGCAAGACGCGCGGCGGCGGGCTCAAGTGGGCACCCGGGTGAACACTCAGGCGGGCACGCCGGCGTCTGCCGCCTGGCGCTCCTTTTCGATCAGCCGTTCGATCACGCGACGCGACTGCACGCCGCCCGCATCGATGTTGAGCTTGAGAAGCGGCCGCTCGGGCCACGTGAGCAGATTGCGCTGTTGCGCCTCGAGCATGCCAAGATCCTCGGCGAAGATCTTCCCCTGGCCGGTCCGGATCGTGTCGGTCAGCGCGGTGTCGTGCACGGCGAAGTTGCGCGCCATGCCCCAGAAGTACCAGATCGACGTCTCGGACTCGGGAGTGATGAAGTCGACGACGATGCTCGACGCCTTGTCGCGCGCATCGGCCTCGTAGCCGCCCTTGCCCGCGTGCGCGACCCCCACTTCGATCATCACGTGGCTCGGCGGCGTGAAGTGGCAGATCTGCCAGCGGTCGCACGGCACATCGTCGGCGAGGCCGTTGCCACGCAGCGCTGCGGCCCAGAACGGCGGCGGCACGATGTTGTGCATGAAGCGGCTCGTCGTCACGGTGTCGCCGTCCACCTTCGTCGCGGGCGGCGCTTCCTCGATCTCGGGCTGGCCGATGCTCGACGCGTGCACGTAGGTCTCGTGCGTGAGGTCCATGAGGTTGTCGATCATGAGCCGGTAATCGCATGCGATGTGGTAGAGCCCGCCTCCATAGGCCCACGCGGGGTTGTGGGCCCATTCGAGATGATGGATCTTCGCCGGATCGGCGAGGGCCGCGTCGCCGGGCCAGACCCAGATGAAACCGTAGCGCTCGACAGCCGGAAAGACCCGCACGGACGGAATGCCGCCCACGCGCTGGCACGGCATGCTCACGCATTTGCCGTTGGCACCCATCGTCAGGCCGTGATAGCCGCATACGAGCTGGCCGTCGCGCACGCTGCCGAGCGAGAGCGGCGCGCCGCGATGCGGGCAAAAGTCTTCGAGCGCGGCGACGGCGCCATCCGCAGCACGGTAGAACACCATGCGCTCGCCGCAGATCATCCGGCCGAGCGGCTTGCCGGCGATCTCGTCCGGCGTGCAAGCGACATACCACGCGTTTTTCAGGAACATGTGTCTCCTTCGGGGCGTATCGACACGCCTCTCGTCAAGTTGAGGCGGCGGTGCCGCCGCCCGTCATGGAAAGCCGCAATGGCCCGCACGTCAGCGGACGTTGCGACGAATCAGGTTGCCGCCGATCAGCCTCGTCATTGCACGCTGGTTGTCGAGCACGCGCTTGAGGTTCCCATGGGCGATATGCGAGTGTTCGCGCATGAGCGCTTCGGCGCGCGCACCCTCGCGGCTCTCGATGGCCTCGAGCACGGCACGGTGCTGTGCCTGCGCGACGATCAGCGTTTCCCGCGCGCGCGGATCAAGCGACTGCACGACCACGAACGCGCTTGCCGACGCAAAGGGCAGCGTCGACACCTTCTCGATCTGGCGAGCCACCACCTCGCTGTCCGACGCCGCAGCGAGCAGGCGATGAAAGCGGCGGTTCGCGTCGACATAGCGCGAGAACGTGTCCTCGGTGAGCTCGCCCACGAGCAACTGGTCGATCTCGTCGATGCAGTCGTGCAGATCGCGAAACATCGAATGCGTAATGCCGCGTTCGGCCGCGAGCCGAGCGGCAAGCCCTTCGAGCGTGCCGCGCAATTCGATGGAGTCGCGAATCTCGTTCTCGGAGAAGGAGCGCACCGCGTAGCCGCCGGTGGGAATCGCGTCGAGCAGACCTTCTTCCTGCAGGCGCATGAGCGCCGCGCGCACGGGCGTGCGCGACATGCCGAGGCGCTCGACCACCCAGAGCTCGGAGAGGCGTTCTCCCGGCCCCAGTTCGCCGCCGAGGATCAACTCGCGCAGCCCGAGCAGGGCCTTGACGGTTTGCGAAGCAGAAGAGGCGGCTTTTGCGCCGGAAGCGGGCTGATCGAGATCGTTCATGGATCGTTCGGGGAGCGTGATGGGCGGGACGCATACCTCAGTAACGTCTGACGTATTGCGTCATTCATGCGTACCGATTGTATACAACTAGATGGCGCGATCAAGCGAGATTCGGAGTTTTAAAGGGTAAACGAGCATAAGTAAGGGGTGTGAAAAGAAAAATTGTGTACAACGAGGGTCGTTTGCAATTGACACCGGCATACCTGCTTCCCTAGCATCCTGCTTCGAAGTTCTATAAACGAAACTGAGTTCGTATATCGAACGAGACAAAGGAGACGGAGATGACGAAGCTGGATGACGGACACGACAGTCGAAACGAACGCAGGACCCTGGTGTTGCTCGCGACAGGCTTCGGCCTCGTCGGGCTCGACCGGTGGATGATTGCGCCGTTGTTTCCGCACATGATGAAAGACCTCGGACTGGGCTATCAGCAGCTGGGGTCGCTGATCGGCATCCTCAGCATTGCCTGGGGCGTGTGCTCGATCGCGATGGGCAGGCTCTCGGACCGCATTGGGCGCCACAAGATCATGATCGCGGCGATGGTGATGTTCTCGCTGCTCTCGAGCTTCTCGGGCTTCGCGAGCGGGTTCCTCAGCCTGCTGCTGATCCGCGCGGTGATGGGCGTAGCCGAAGGCGCCTTCACGCCTGCCAGCGTGGCCGCAGTGGGCGAGGCGTCGCATCCGTCACGGCGCGGTTTCAATCAGGGGCTCCAGCTCAGCATGTTCGCGCTGATGGGCCTCGGCCTCGCGCCGATTATCGCGACGCAACTGCTGCGCGTCGTGCCGTCCTGGCACTGGGTCTTCGCGGTATCGGCGATTCCGGGACTGATCGTGGCCCTGCTGATTGCGAAGCTGCTGCGCGATGCCCCGCAGCCCGCGCCCGTCGCAATGCGTGCGGCGCACGCTGATCCGCGCTGGGGGGCGCTCTTTGGCAGCCGCAACGTCGTGCTCGCGATGCTCGCGACGCTGTGCGCCATGGCCGGCATCTTCGTGATTGGCGCGATGGTGCCGAATTACCTCGTCGACTATCTCCACCTGGATACGGCGCATATGGGCTTCGTCGTGTCGGCCATCGGCTTCGGCGGCTGTCTCGGCGAGTTCGGCCTCGCTGGCCTGTCCGACTTCGCCGGACGGCGCGTGACTTCGGTGATCGCCTTCGTGGGCGCGGCGGTCTCGCTCTATGTTTTCGCCCGCACGGGCGCGAATCCGTGGGCGCTCTTTATCGTGCTGTTCGTCGTGTCGTTCTTCGCACTCGGCATGCTGGGCGTGCTGACGGGCCCCATTGCGACCGAGGCGGCGCCGGCCGGCCTCGTGGCGTCGGCAATCGGCATCACGTCGGGCGCGGGCGAGATCTTCGGCGGCGGGATCGCGCCGGCGATCGCGGGCTTTATCGCGCAGCACTACGGCATTCAGTTCACGCTGCAGTTCGCGCTGTGCGGCCTGATAGGCGGCGCGTTTGTGTCGCTCTTTCTCATCGAGACGGCGCCGCGCGCGCTGGCGCGCCGCTCCCCGGCCGTCGCGCTGCAGTAAAGCAGGCGCTGAGCGCGTGACGGTGCGGACGCATCGTCACGCTGTCGCAAGACACACAAGCAAATAAATTAAGTAGGTATGCGAATTAATAGTTCGTTTTGGACAAAGATAAAGGAGAGAGCAAAATGAAGAACCTCGCACTATGGTGCACGGCCGTTTCGGCTTTGGCCTGCGTTCAGGCGCACGCCCAGGGCGCACCTGCCGGCGACAGTGTCACGCTCTATGGCATGGTGGACGCTGGAGTGTCCTGGGTGAGCAACGAAGGCGGCCATTCGAATCTCAAGTTCGATGACGGCATCTTTACGCCTAACCTGCTCGGCATCCGGGGCAGCGAAGACCTGGGCGGCGGCCTGCACGCCATCTTCGATCTCGTCGATCAGTTCTCGATGGGTACGGGCGCGATCATCTCTGGCCAGGGCCTGTTTGGCCGCAATGCTTATGTAGGTCTGTCGAGCGACCGATACGGCAAGCTTACGCTCGGCAACCAGTACGATTTCATGACCGACTCGCTGTTCTTCGGCCACGATGACGCGGCGATGGAGGTGGGCGGCCTCTACAACTTCCGCGCCGGACCGTTCTCCAGAATTGGCATTCCGGGCAATCCGCCGTTCGCTTCGCAGTTCAACTGGGATCGCATGGCCGGCGCGACGGTACAGAACTCGATCAAGTATCAGTCGCCGTCGATCGCGGGCTTCAGCTTCGGAGGGCTCTATGGCTTCGGCGGCATTCCGGGTGCGCTCGGGAGCGGCGACTCGGTCAGCGCGGGCGTCAATTACGCCCAGGGCCCGCTCGGGTTGGGCGCGGCCTACACGGAGGTGAAGTATGTGGAGTCGGGCGAGCCCGACGTGGGTATACGCAATTGGGGCGTCGGCGCGCATTACGACTTCGGCAAAGTCACGGCGACGCTGCTCGTGACGACCGTGCGCAACACACAGAACGGCGGCGCCATCGCGGAGGCCGAGACGGGCGCGAGCTGGCTTCTTGCGCCGGACTGGGCCATCGGCGGCAGCTACATGTATATGAAAGGCAACGGGTATCTGGACAACAATCACGGGCATCAGATCAACGCGATCGTCGATCACTTCCTCTCGAAGCGGACGGTGGTGTATGCCGAGGCTGTCTGGCAGCGCACCAACGCGGGTGCGCAGGCGCTGATCAGCGGTGTGCTCGATCCGGACGGCACCTCGGGCGGGCCGAATCAAGTCATCGCGCGCGTAGGGGTGCAGACCCGCTTCTGATGGACCCTCCACCATCGTGGATTGCGCGAACGAAAACCGCGGCAAGCCGTGCAGAATGCGCGGCTGGCCGCGCGCCGTATTGCCTGATGTTTCGCGCTATTTTGTTGTCTATTGATCATCTGCTGCTGAGGCTGCTCTCGCGTCACGCCTTCGGCATGCCAATGCTGACGCATGGGTTCGACACTTCTCAACACTCATTTTGCGGAGCGCTGCCGTCCGAATCCGATACCGGTTGCGCGGCGAGGTATAGGGGGGCGAACAAGGTAAGCGTTTATGCGGCAGAGGATAAACGCTTATCTTGCCGCTACCGCAAAAAAAGCCGCAGACACATGTCTGCGGCCGAAAAACATACACCCATCGCGGCAAGGGCATCACGCCGCCTACCGAAGTCTATACGCGCACCTTCCGATTTCATCCAGGGAATGCACCGACGCAACGTAAGACAACATTGTTGGGGGCCTCAGAACTCAATGCCGACCCGAATGGAACGCTCAAGGTGCGCTTCGCCTTCGGCGATGAGTTCGTCAGCCGTCTCCAGCACTTCGGCCATCCGATACAGAAACTCGTCGCGCCACTCCATGCCGTCGTCAAACGCTGGAGGCTTCGCGAGGGCTTCAAGCAGTGAGCTAGCCGTTTCGAGAAAGAGGAGCGCGTTGTGGTAACGCTGGACGGCAAGCGTCGCTTCGTCGATGGCCTGTTTCAGCGCGCGCAGATAGTCGTCGGCATGCACGTTGTTCGGTGGCGACTGCGCCGCGGTGGCGAGCTGGCCGATGCGTGACGCGCCAAGCGCTTCAAGGTGCAACGCGCGCTGTTGGAGGTCCGCATACTGCTCGCGCAGTTCGGTTTCACTGAGCATTGGGATATCCGCTGGTTCCATATTCATGGACGGTATTTTACGGCACCCCAAAAAGAGACCGCAGACCCTTCGCGAAGGTCCTGACGTCATGAACGAGGCATTGGGTGGAAGATCTGTGCGCATGTGCCCGATCTCCACCTGTTACACGCGCCGCCGTTCTGTTTCCAGCGCGACTCGACACTGTTCGAAGTGGCGCGCTATCAACGATGCAGATTTCATGCATTTTTTTCATCCGGTACCGTATCCGAGTTCGATTCAACTTTTGTTCCCGCCCTTGAAGGCTGCCGAATTCGCAAGGCCGGGACTCTACAAGAAGATATTCTTTCGCCGTCTGCGCCTGACGGCGTTGAAAACACCGCGTGAAGCGTCGTTATGGATGCAGACGCGACGGGACCGCGCGCAGCATATACTTCGCGAGTATGGCGTTAGCCGGACGTTGGCCCATTTGATATGGAGGCGGTGCATATGAAATCCCTACCGTTTGCAGTCGCGCTTCTCTCCGCCATCAGCATGAGCGGCTGTGAAACGTCGTGCAGCACGGCGTCGGCAGCGTCGGGCACGTCGGTGAGCAGTTCGTCGACGTCCGGCAAGAGCGAGGCGACCCTGATGGGCACGAACGGCCAGGCACAGGTCGCGGGCGATACGGTCGTGCTGAGAGACGGCACCGTGTTCGTCAACGGCACGTCGTACGGCGCCGTGTCGGCTACGCAACGGGTGCAGTACATCGTGACGGGCAACACGAAGACGCTGCTGGTCGACGGCAAGCAGCGCGCGCCGGCACCGTGACAGGCGAGGCCGCGCGAGCGGCGACGGGTGACGGTCCGCTGGAACCAGGCGTTAGAACATCTGGCTGGCGATGAGCGAGAGGTCGCCAACGGCGGCAACTCGTACCGATGCCGCACGAGTTCCTCGAGCAGGACGTTGACGATATCGGGCCGCTCGGCCCTGGTGCGCGCCGCCCCGAAGACCCATATTTTGGCGACAATTTCACGAATCCCGGCCGACCCTCCAAGTCGCACAGGCGCCACCGTCCGCAGCACCTTCCGACACGATCAATTCTTGCCTTCATCCAGAATGGATTGTCGTGAACATTCAGGCTCGGTACATTCGCAATAGGGCCAGCGCCCGAACACCAATCCGGTTTGAGTTGCTGCCAACAGGATCAGACACCTGGCGGCGCTGAAGCGATAACCGCCCGGCGCGCAATGAGCCTACCCAGTATGGGGCCTCCGGCATTGGCATTGAGAGTCAAACCGAAGAGAAAAAATAAGCAGTACGAAAGACCATAATTATATTTATCAGGTAAGGAGACGTTAATGAAGAAGGTGCACGTAGCCAGGTCTGCCATTGCGGTGGCTTCCGGTCTGATTTTCGCTGGTGCCGCTCATGCGCAAAGCAGCGTCACGCTGTACGGCATCGTGGATGCAGGTCTGATTTACATGAACAAAACCACTGGAAACAGCGGAAGTCTGGCGGCCTTCAATGACAGCGGCAACATGCCGTCGATATTCGGCCTGACGGGTATTGAGGATCTTGGCGGTGGAATCTCGGCGGTGTTCAAGCTCGAAGGCGGTTTCTCCGCCGCGAATGGCAGCTTCAACAACTCCAACGGCAACTTGTTTGGCCGCGACGCCTACGTCGGGGTGAAAGGCAGCTTTGGTGAGATCCACGCTGGCCTGCAGCAATCTCCCTTCTTCATGTCGCTGATTTATCAGGACCCGCGCAACCTGTCGAACTTTGGCAGTTCGATGCTGTTTCTCGCGACCACTGCGGGCGCGACGAGCATTTTCACCCCGAATGCCATCACTTACACAAGCCCGGTGGTCGCGGGCTTTCAAGGTAGCGCGCTGTTCAGCTTTGGCGGCGTGGCGGGGGATTTCCAGTCCGGCCGTCAATATTCCGCCAATCTGAGCTACCACGGGGGTGGGCTAGGCTTGAACGCCGCTTATTTCAACGGGAGCGCGGGCGGCACGGTGTCAACAACGCCGCCAACCACCGAGGGCCTCACTGGCGAGTTGCTTGGCGCGACATACACGCTCGGTTCGTTGACCGCGAAGGGCTCGTACACGAAGATCAAGGTTGCGGGCGGGAAAAACGAAGATGTGTATGGTGGCGGCCTCGATTACTGGGTCCGCCCGGATATCGACGTGAATGGCGGACTCTGGTATGCCAACAACCGCAATGAATCTGGCAGCCATACCTGGTTGGGGTCGATAGGCGCCTATTACTTCCTCTCGAAACGGACGTCGGTCTATGCCCAGTTCGGCATGGTGAACAACCACGGTACGCAGGATATCGGTCTTTCGATGGGTCTGGGTAGCTCCACCATGTTCGGCACAACAGGGACAACGACCGGAGGCTCCATCGGGATCACCCACACGTTCTAAGCGGGCCGCCCGGGGAAGGGGGCGCACAAGCCCCTGATCGGAACCTGAGCGAGACGATAAACTGTTTAATGGCGGCGGCATCGAGCATGCGGGCCGCCTGTTTCTTTTAGCGAGCACGGCAACATGAACCACACAGGCAGACTGGCCGGCAAAACGGCATTGATCACGGGTGCGGGCAACGGCATTGGCCGCGGTTGCGCGGAACTTTTCGCCAGTCAGGGCGCGCGCGTGATCGCGGTGGATTTGAATCGCGACGCACTCGCGGGACTTGATCCTGCCATCAAGTTGCATGGCGGCGTCAATCTCGTGAACGAGGACGAAGTGGGGCGGCTCATAGGCGGTTTACAGACGCTCGATATCGTCGTGAATGCTGCCGCGTTTGCCGAGTTCGCGTGGATCGAGGAGATGAGTTATGAAGCGTGGCGACGCACGTTGACTGGCGAACTCGATATCGTCTTTCTGATGTGCCGTGCGGCATGGCCGCTGCTCAAGAAAAGCGGTGTGGCTTCGATCGTGAATTTTGCGTCGGCCAATGCGCGTCATGCGCTCGATGGTTCGCCGGCGCTCGCGCATTGTGCCGGCAAGGGCGGCGTGCTCGCCATGACGCGGCAGCTCGCGATGGAAGGCGCGCCCCACGGCATCCGGGTGAATACGATTTCGCCGGGCTTCATTCTCACCGCGGCGACGCGGGCGCACCTCGCACGTGATCCGACGATCGAAGCAAAAGTGCTGGAAAAGAACATGCTGAAACGTCTTGGCGAACCGGCCGATATCGCGGAGTGCGCACTCTGGCTCTCCTCCGACGCGGCACGTTATGTGACGGGCGCGGATTTCGCAGTCGATGGAGGCGCGACGGCGTGGTAATGCGGTAGTGCGTGTAAAAAGAGGGGCGTTGCCCCTCTTCGCTCAGTGACAGTCAGAATCCGAAACCGCCGCCATCCACATTGAGCACCTGGCCCGTGACGAATCGCGCATCGTCGGAAACGAGAAACGCGAGCGCGCCGGTCAGGTCGTCGGGCTCTTCGGTGCGCGGAATGAATTGACGCACACGCACGGCTTCGAACGCCTCGGGCGGCAGATTCGCCGCGCTGCCCGGATGACGCGTCAATCCCGGCGAGATGGCGTTGACGGTGACGCCATGCGCGCCAAGCTCGGCCGCCAACGCGCGCGTGAGCCCGATCACCGCCATCTTGCTGCTCGCATAGGCGCTCATGCCGGGCGGCGGCCCCCACACGGTACTCGAAGCGAGATTGACGATGCGGCCCCAGCCGCGCTCGATCATGCCTGCGAAAAACGCCTGCGCGAGTAGAAACGGCGCATCCACATTGACGGTCATGATCTGCCGCCACAGCGTCGCGGTGATATCGGCGAGCGGCGCCATTGGCATGAAGGCCGCGTTGTTCACGAGCACGTCGACCTTGCCGGTCTGCTCGAGCACGCGTGAAGCAAAGCGCGCGACATCCGCCGGTTCGCTCAAATCGCAGGGCAGGGCGATGGCGCGGCCGCCCTCGGCTTCGATGCGCGCGGCGAGCGTCTCGCATGGTTCGCGGTCGGTCAGCACGAGCGTGTGCCCCGCGGCGGCAAGGCGCAGGGCAAAGGCGGTGCCCAGGCCCCCCGCGGCCCCTGTGACGACCGCCACGCGGCCGTTGTTGGTAGTGAAAGCTGTCATGACGGATTCCGTAGATTCAATGTTGCGGCGCTTCAGATCGGCTCGCGCAGCGCCTGGATCGCATCGACCATGGTGCGCGTATGCTCGTCGCGCGAGCCGCCCGCACGTTCGATCTCGCCCAGACGACCGGAAGCGGACACGACGAGCCGCGCACGATCGTAGTGGCGGCCCGCATAGGCGAGCAGCGCGCCTTCGAGCGAATGGCGGCGCGCCAGTTCGGCGGCGAGCACGAGCGCGCCCTCGACGGCGATGCCCGCGCCGGAGGCCAGATGCGGCGTCGTGGCGTGCACAGCGTCGCCGAGCAGCACGATGCGCCCGCGATGCCATGGACCATCGATCATATGCCCCATGAGCGGCCGGTACAAAACGCGGTGATCCTCGAGCGTTCCGTCGAGCAAGCCCTCGCGCAGTTCGGCGAGCGGTCCGTCGAATTCTTCGAGCAGTCCGGCGAGCAGTTGCGGCCACTTGTCCTGCGTGATGAAGTCCATACCCTCACGCTTGTCGAGCAGAAACAAATAGCTCTGCGTCGCGCTGATCGGATTCATGCCGGCCTTGGTGGTCTTGCCCATGTAGATCGATGAGTTCTCGCGCAGCCGCGGCACCACGGCGCGCCACGATCCCTGGCCCGTGAACTGCGGCCCCGCGAAATCCGGCTTCACGTAGCGGCGCACCGCGGAGTTCACGCCATCCGCGCCGATCACGAGATCGTAGCGCGCGCGGCTGCCGTCGGTGAACCCGACGTCCACGCCTTCGGCATCCTGTGCGAGCGTCTCGAAGCTCACGCCAAGACGCACGCCTGCACCCGCGCTGCGCGTTGCATCAGCGAGGATGGCGGCGAGTGCGCTGCGCATGATGCCCGCGCCGCCGGGCAGGTCATCGGCGCCGTGGGCCGCCGCGATCGGCACGGTGGCCGTGAGCTGGCCGCTCGCGTCGCAGAAGTCGACGGCACGCCACGAACCGCCGACGCGCAGCACTTCATCGACAACGCCGACTTCGCGCAGTGCGCGCAGCGTCGGCCCGCTGATGGTGATGCCCGCGCCGTCGGGGGCCCATTGAGGATTGAGTTCGACGAGGTCGACGTCGATGCCTTGCCGGCGCAGCAGGATCGCCGCGCACATGCCGCCGATGCCGCCTCCGACGATCAGAACCTTGTTGACGAGTGCCATGGTGTCTCCCGGTATTTATCGTTTGCGTAGGTGTTTGTGTCAGGGCTCAGGCGAGCGTGCCGCCCAGTTGTTCTGCGAGCCAGTCCGCAATGCGGTTGCCGGCATGCAGCGGATTGTCGAGCGAACTGTGTTCGACGCCGCCTTCGCGTTCCGTGAAAATGAAGAGATCTTTCTTCGGACAATTGACTAGTTGATCAAAAGTTTCGTGCGCGTACTTGAGTGGAATCTGGCGATCGTTCTCGCCGTGCGTGACGAGAAACGGCACGCGGATGCGATCGAGCACGCCGTTCAGATGCATGTGTTCGGCCTTGGCGAAGAAGTCGTCCTGATCCTTCGCGCCGAATACCCATTGCACGTGCTTCCAGTAGTGCGGCACTGGATTTTCGCCTTCGCGCTTCAGGCGCGCCTGCTGCACCGCACGCCAGTCGTGGTTGGCGCCCCACACGGCCCCGCAGGCAAAGCGTGGCTCGAACGCGACCGCGCGCGGGCAGTAGTAGCCACCGAGCGACACGCCGAGCGCACCGATGCGGCGTGCGTCCACTTCCACGTGCTGTTCGAGCCAGTCGACAAGCGTCGCGGCCCAGATTTCCGTGTTGTGCACGGCGTGAAGTTCTTGCAGACGCAAGGCTTCGCCGGTGCCCGGTTGATCGACGAACAGCGCCGAGAGACCACGCCGCGCGAACATCGTGCCCATCACGCTCTTTTGCAGCATCTCCTTGGTCGAATCGAGTCCGTTCATGACGACGACCACTGGCGCGCGGTGTCCGGGCTGCAAGCCCTCTGCACGCACGTAAAGCGCGGCGAGATGCGTGTTGCCATAGGGGATTTCCACGCGCGCGCAATTCTCGCGGCCCAGCGTGCGGCCGCGCTCGAATTGTTCGAGCGAGCGGCGGTAAATGGCGAGACGCGCTTCGAAACCATGTGCCTGCATGCGCTCGGCCACGCCGTAATACAGGCCCGCTCGCGCATATTTTTCTCCGGCGGAAAGCGTGTGGCCGCGCGCGAGATCTTCGTCGGCAAGTGCGGAGAGCTTGTCGGCGCCGGCCTTCCATGCCTCGTAGAACGCGACCGTGCCGGGATCGTCGCCGGCCAGCGCGGCGTCGCGCAGCGGTGCGCACATCGCATCGACCTCGCCGATGTTGCCGCCGTGCGTGAGGGCGATCATCGTCGAAAGGCTCCACACGTAGTTGGTGGGAAAGTACTGGAACATGGTGGTCTCGGTCCGGTGGTGATTCGGTGGTTTGGTTTCAGTCGAAGATCGAGGGCAGTTCGGCGGCAATCCACACCTCGCCGTTCTCCACGCGTGTGGGCACCTTGACGAGCGACTGGCCCGCACACGGCCCCGCGAAACACAGGCCCGTGCGGATGTCGAAGTGCGCCGAATGCGCGTAGCAGACGATGTGCGTGCCATCGCCCGAAAGAAAGTGGTCCCGGCGGTATTCCATGGGCCGATGCTCATGCGGGCAGTCGTTGAGCCACGCGAACACCTCGGCGCCATGGCGCACGACGCACAACTGATCGTCGAGACCTGCGCGCAGCAGGCCGCGCGCGCCGCCATCGGGGATGTCCTCGAGTCTGCAAAGCAGACGTTCGTCAGCGCGCGCGGTCATGCTTGCATTCCCTCGTTCTTGCATTTACTCGCCCGGTGCCCATTTGTTGCGGGCGTCGAACAGGAAGATCTGCGAGTTGTCGGCGCCGGGATCGACGGCGCGCGGCGTCCAGGTTTCATCGTGGAGGTCCATGTCGGCGTCGAACTCGATCGTCGCGCCGAACGGGCTGTTGAAATACCAGAAGTAGTTGCTGCCGAGCACGTGACGCCCCGGTCCCCAAAAAGTCTGGTAGCCCTTCTTCACGAAGTTCCAGCCGTGCTGCAGCACTTCGCCCGACGAGCCGAGGTGGAACGTGAAGTGATTGCAGCCGATCATGTGATCGTTCTGGCTCTCGATCATGAAAAGCGTGTGATGGTCGTTCGTGCCGGCGGGACGCATGAACGGGCCGAGATGATTGAAGCGGTCGGTCACGGTGAAGCCGAGTCGCGCGTAGAACGCCTCAGCCTTCTTCACGTCTTCGACGAAATACACCACGTGCGAGAGCGTGCGCGGCTTGATGAGTTCACCGTGATTCGCTGCGCAGTCATTGGGTGCGCGGCCCGGCGGCTGGCCGGGTACGTTGAAGCCCAGATAGCGGGCTTCGTACGGTCGCCGCTGCGTGACCATGAACGCGACGCCGAAGCCCGCGTCGTCGATGCAATGCACGGTGCCGTCTTCGTCCACCTGCACCGCGCGCTCGGCTTCGAGATGCGCGCGGATCGTGGCGAGCGTGTCTGCGTTGTCCACGCCGTAGACCGTTTCGCGCAGGCTGGGCGTGGCCGCTTTGGGCGGCAACGGCGGCAGGCGCGGATCATCGGCGGCGCGCATCACGAGGCCCGTGCCATCGAGCGCGGTGAAAACGCCGCCACGCACGGGGTCGTATTCGACTTCGTCGAGGCCGTAATCGAGCAGGTATTGGCGCGCTCCCGCCATGTCGTCGATACCGAAGACGAGGAATTCAAGTCCAACGATCTGCATGATAAGTAATCCTTTTTATTTGCCGCGTGCACCGCTTGCATTGCGGTGCTGATGAAGCGGGTAGGGTCAGTGCGCCATTGCGCGTTCGATCAGCCGGTCCACGCCGCCGTCGTGGCGCAAGCCGAGCTGTTCGGCTTCGGGCGTGAAAAGTGGCGGATAGGCTGCAAAGAGCCGCTCGACGAACGGGTCGGGCGCGTAGGTCACGAGCGCTTTGCGTTCGCTGCCGAAGCGCGCGGCCAATGCATCGACCACTTCGGCGATGGTGAGGCGCAGCACCGGCATCTGATAGCTGCGCCGGGCGTTGAAGCGCTCCGCATCTACGCTCGCCGCATGCAGCAGGTTGTCGACGCACGCGCCCACGGAAATCCACCACGCGACGCCTTCGGGCGAGACGGGGACCGTAAGCGGTTCGTTTGCGGCGAGCTTCCAGAAGAGCTGGCTCATGAACGCGGACATCAGACCGGCGCCGTCGCCGGGCCGCGCGACTACGCCGGGCAGGCGCAGCGAGCAGCCTTGAACCCAGCCGAGTCGCGTGGCATCGGCGACCAGCGCCTCGCCCATCAGCTTGTGCGCGCCGTAGCTCAACGCCGGCGCCGGCAGCGTCTGTTCGTCGACGACCTCGGGCAGCTTTTCGCCATAAACGGCGACCGTGCTCGCGAATACGAAGCGCGGCGCACGCGGCTGGCCGCGCAAGTCTTCGAGCAGGCCGAGCGTGGCGTCGAGATTGATCGCGCGGCCGAGTGCGTAGTCGCGCTCCGCTGCGCCGCCGGGAATGCTCGCGAGATGGAACACGGCGTCCACTGGCGAGGCATAGGCCTGTGCGCGAACTTCAGCGTCGGCGATGCTGCCCGCGATCTGATTCACGCGCGCGTCCGCGGGCGCGGCGTCGAAGCCGATATCGAGAAGCGTGAGCTTCGACACGGCGCGCCTGCCAATGCCATCAGCGAGCAGCCGCTTGACGAGCGCGCGGCCCACGAAGCCCTGTGCGCCAGTAACGACGACATGGCTCATTGCGCACCTCCCTTGCGAAACGGTAGCGTCGCGAGAAAGGCAAGGCGCGAAGCGCCGAGCATCTTCAACCCGGCGCGTGCCGAAGCGGCATCGAGACGCGCTTCCATCGGCATGGTGCCGAAGCTCTTGCCCTTGATGACGAGTTCGTTGCCTACGCGCTCGAGCGACTCCACGTGCATCAGCTCTTCGTCGGCTGGGCCGCGCAGCACCATGCCTTCCTTCTTCGCAGCGCGACCGTTCACGTGGTTGGCGGTGGCAGGAACGCCGCTGTCCTGGCGCGCGCCCTTCGCCACGCTGCCGAAGTCCATGCCGAGTTGCTCGAACATCCTGATCGCCGTGGCGCGGCCCGCGCCGTACACGCCGCCGCCTGGATGCTGGAACGGCCCCGCGAGATAGAGGCGCTCGACGCCGGGCACGGTGAACTGCCCGAGGTCGGGCGTGGGCCGATGGCCTGCGCTCTGGTAGAAGTAGGGCGCCACGCCGTGCAAGTCGCCGCGCATCATGCTGTTCGGGCTCGAGCGCTCGAGATCGACGGGGCTCACGATGCTGCGGGCGACGATGTTCTCGCTCGTGAGGTTCGAGACGAACTGGCGATAGTGCGCAAGCGAGAGATCGCCGATCTCTTCCTTGAACTCGTCCCAGTGACGGCCGGCCCAGCGCTTGTCCTTCACGCTGTACGGCGCGAACGTGATGCCGTGGAACATGCCCTTGCCGGCCGGCACGCGCGTCTTGTCGCCGATGCTTTCGTCGCCGCCCGCGCACAGTCGGCGCTCGGTGATGAGGCCGCGCTTGAGGTCGTCGAAATCAGCGAGCATGTCGTCGAGTTTGTCAGTCGCCATGAACTCGAGCATGGTGGCGTAGCCCACTTCCTCGCCCGCGTAATAGCGCGCGTTCTCCTTGAGATCATAGTGGCTCACCATGATCGAGAAGGGCGCGAGCGTGGCGCGTTCCGCGCGCTTGAGCACCGGCTCTGGCACGCCTTCCACGAAGCGGCGAATCACGTGCGGATGAATCGCGCCGATCACGGCGTCTTTCGCGAGGATCGTTTCGCCGCTCGCAAGCTGCACACCGCTGGCCCGGCCCGCGCTCGTCAGTATCTTCGCGACCTCGGCATTGCAGCGCACTTCGCCGCCGTACGATTCGATGCAGCGCACGAGCGATTCGGTCAGCTTGCCGCTGCCGCCGATGGGCTGCGAAACGCTATACGTGTGGATGATGCCTGGCATCAGCAGCACACCCATGCCGGTGCCGAGTTCGTTCGGCGCCTGCAGGTTTTCGCTCACGAGGCGCAGCAGATGAATCTTGATCTTGTCGCTCTCATAGAGTTGATTCACGAGATCGAGGCAATCGCGATTCATGTAGTCGAGCATGAGGCGGCCTTCGTCGCTGCGATCGAGCATCGCGACGAGTTCGCCCAGCGGAGGCGGCGGCGCATAGAGACCCGGCATGAACATCTGCAGGACCTGCTGGCTCATCTTCACGAATTCGCGGTAGGTGTCGGCGTCTTTCTGCGAAACCTTCGCGAAACATTCGCAGGTCTTGTCGATGTCCTTGTACGTGAACAGCACCGACTGATCGGGAAAGATCGTGGCATGCGGCACGGGTGAATAGTGGTACTTCAGGCCGTGTTCCGAAAGCAGGCCCAACTCGTCCTGGCGCAGCATCGGATTGCCCTGGATCATGATGTGCACGCTCGAATGCTCGTCGTGCCAGTAGCCCGGCGTGTTCAGTTCGCGCGTGCTCACGCCGCCGCCGGGCCATGCCTTGCGTTCGAGCACGAGCACTTTCTTGCCCGCTTTCGCAAGATACGCGGCGGCGACGAGGCCATTGTGCCCCGCGCCCATCGCGACGATGTCGTATTGCTCGCTCATGCGCTTGCTCCTGCCTTTTCCACTGTTGCTTGTTGATTCACATAAGCCGCCTGCACGAAGCGATGATCGATGGCGCCGAAGATCGACTGGCCGTCACGGTCTTTCATTTCGAAGCGCAAGCGTTCGCCGAATTGCAGCCACGGCGTGCGCGATTCGCCATGTTCCAGCGTTTCGATGGCGCGTTGCTCCGCGAGGCACGCCGAACCCGTCGCCCGATAATCAGCGTTCGAGAACGTACCGGAGCCGAGCAGCATGCCCGCGCGCAGATTGCGGTTGTACGCGATATACGCAATGAGGTCGTGAAAGCCGAAACTCATCTCGCGGCCGTTCGGCGCGCCGAAGCGCTCGCCGTTGCGCGCGACCTCCAGGTCGAGCTGCACGCGGCCGTCGCGCCATGCGTCGCCGAGTTCGTCGGGCGTGACCGCCACGGGTGCGAAAGCCGTAGCGGGCTTGGCGAGGATGAAGCCAAAGCCCATGCCGAGTTCGCGAAAGAGATGCTTGCGCATGCTCACGTCGTTGAACAGCGTGATGAGGCGCACGTGGGCGAGCGCGTCGGCGGGGCGCGTGCCCATCGGCACGTCGCCGAGAATCACGCCCACTTCGCCTTCGAAGTCGCAGTTGTCGGCTTCGTCGGGGAAGGCGTAGTCGTCGTGCGGGCCCGCGAAGTCATCGGCCTGGCGCTGGATCAACACGGGAATCGACGGGTCCGACTTCTTCTCCGGGTGATACGCCTGCGTCATGATGCGGCCGTGATTGAGGAAGGCCGAGGCGTCGATGAACTGATGCGTGCGCGGCAGCGGCGCTGTGCAAGCATAAGGGTCGAACCCGAATGCATCGGCAGCCGTGCCCGCGTCAAGCGCATTGTAGAGTGCCTGCAAGGCCGGTTCTGCACGCGACCAGTCATCGAGCGCGGCGCGCAGCGTCGGCGCAATGGCGGTTGCGCGAACCGCACGTTGGAGATCGCGCGAGACGACGATCAAGGCGCCATCGGGGTGACCGGTGTTGAGCGACGCAAGTTTCATGTTGGCTGTCTCCTTCGTTGTCTCTTTGATGTTGACTCTTTTAGCGCAGTGGACGGCCGCCGTCGACTGGCAGCACGCAGCCGGTGCTAAAACGCAGATCGCGCGCGGCGGCGAGCACGGCTTGCGCGATTTCCTGCGGATCGGCGAGGCGGCCGAGCGGCGTGCGCGCCGCTTGCTCGTCGCGCCAGGCGGTGTCCATCGACTTCACGAACTCGGTGTCGACGAGTCCAGGCGACACCGAAACCACGCGAATCTGCGGGGCCAGAGCGCGTGCCAGCGATTTCGTGAGATTGTCCAGCGCGGCCTTCGAGGCGCAATAAATCACATTGCTGCCCATTGCCGTTTGCGCCGCGATCGACGAGATGTTGACGACGACCGCGCCGCCCGCGAGCGCGCTTTTCGCGAGCAGCGGGCGCAGCGCGCGCACCATCGCGAACGGACCGCGCACGTTGGTCGCGAGCACGTCGTCGATGAGCGCGTCGTTCATGCCGTCGAGATCGTCGTGGGCGACGAAGCGTGTCGTGCCCGCGCAGTTCACGAGCACGTCGCAGCGGCCGTAATGCGTGGCGACGGCGTCGGCCAGGCGCGCAAGTGCGGCGCTGTCCGTGACGGGCGCGGCGAGCGCGCGATGACCCACGCCGTCGAGTTGCGCAACTAGCGTTTGCGCCACGTCGGCCGAGCTGCGATACCCGGCGACGACGGCGCAGCCCGCCTGCGCGAGTGTGCGGCAGATCTGCTCGCCGAGGCCGCCCGTCGCGCCGGTCACGAGCGCGACCGGGCGTTCGCCGGAAGGGGTGGTGAACGTTGTCATGCCGGCCTCAATCGCGCTTGCCGAGGCGGCGCACGCGAATATCGGCCTGCTCCTTGTGGCCCGAGAAGTGCTCGAGCGCGCACAGCCGCGAGCACACTTCGCCGATCTTGACCGAGGCTTCGTCGGTGAGGATGCGCTGGTAGCTGTGCGTCTTGATGAACTTGCCGACCCACAGGCCGCCCGTGTAGCGCCCCGCGCCCATCGTCGGCAGCGTGTGGTTCGTGCCGATCACCTTGTCGCCGTAAGAAACGTTGGTGCGATGCCCGAGGAACAGCGCGCCGTAGTTCGTCATGCGCTGCAGGAACCAGTCGGGGTCGCGCGTCATGACCTGGACGTGCTCGGAGCACAGGCGCTCGGCTTCCTGAAGCATTTCCTCGTCGGTATCGCACACGATGATCTCGCCATAGTCGCGCCACGCGACGCTGGCAACGGGCGCGGTATCGAGGCGCGCGAGCACGGTTTCGATCGCAGCGGGCAATTCGGCGGCAATCTTCTTGCTCGTCGTGATGCAATACGCGGGCGACGTCGGGCCGTGTTCGGCCTGGCCGAGCAGATCGACGGCCACCAGTTCGGCGTCCACGGTGTCGTCGCAGATCACGAGCGTTTCGGTCGGACCCGCGAACAGGTCGATGCCCACGCGGCCATAAAGCTGGCGCTTCGCCTCGGCAACGAACGCATTGCCGGGGCCGACGATCATGTCGACGGGCGCGATGTGTTCCGTGCCGAGCGCCATCGCGGCTACGCCTTGCACGCCGCCCATCACGTAGATTTCGTCGGCACCCGCGAGCGCCATCGCCGCGATGATCTCCGACGAAGGCTTGCCGTCGAACGGCGGCGCGCAGGCAATTACGCGCTTCACACCAGCGACCTTCGCGGTGAGCACGCTCATATGGGCCGAAGCGAGCAGCGGATATTTGCCACCGGGAATGTAGCAGCCCACCGAATTCACCGGAATGTTCTTGTGGCCGAGCACGACGCCGGGCAGCGTTTCCACTTCCACGTCGCGCAGCGAAAGCAGCTGGATTTGCGCGAAGCGGCGAATCTGCGCCTGGGCGAACTTGATATCCTCGATCGCTTGCGGCGAAAGCGCGTCGATGCACGCCTGGATCTCTTGCTGCGAGAGCCGGAAGTTCTCGGGGTTCCATTTGTCGAACCGTTCGGAATACTCACGAACGGCGGATTCGCCGCGTGCTTCGATGTCGGCGATGATCTTCTCGACCGTCATGCGCACTTGCGCGTTGTTGTCGGCTTTGACCTGGGCCGTCTGGCCCTTCTTGAGATGTTCGATCATGTCGTTCTATCCGTGCAGATAAGGTGAAATCGTGGCGCGGCGCGGGCCGCGAATTCGTTATCCGGCGTGCGTGGGCGATGCGTGCCAGTGCGCGAGCGGCAGGCCCGGCACGGGCGAGCGGAAGCTCGCGAGCGTGTTGCCGCCAAGGCTCCCCAGATACACGGTGCGCAAGTCGGGGCCGCCAAACGTGAGGCTCGCCATCATCGGAGCGAGTGTGCCGCGGCAGGCGCCCATGAGTTCGGGCGTCGTGCTGCCGTTGCGATAGTGTTCTTCGTAACGCGCGATGGCTTCGGGGTTGCCGTCGTCGAGCAGCGTGAGGACTTCGCCCTCGGGCGTGAGGGCGATGAGCTTCTCAGTGAGGATCAGCGTGATCCACAGATTACCGTGCGCGTCGAATGCGAAACCGTCGGGAAATCCGCCCAGATCATGCGGGCCGTAGATCTCGCGGTCGGTGAGCGAACCGTCGTCCTGCACGCGCAGACGCGAGATGCGGCGCGCGTTGGTCTCGACAACGTAGAGCCATTCCTCGTTTGCGTCGAGGCGAATCTCATTCGTGCCCACAAAGCCGTCCGCGACGATGCGGATACCATTTTCGTCGATCAGGCCCACGTAACCGTCGGCGGTTTTTTCGTTGATCGAACGAGTCCACGGCAGCTGGCGCGTGGTCACGGTGAACCAGATGCGCCCGCGCGTATCGGTGAGCACGAAGTTGGTCTTGCCGAGCGGCTTGCCGTCGATGCTGTCGTACAGCGTGCGCGAAGCCCCTTCACGCGTCATCAGTTCGATGGCATCGGTGCCGAAGTTCGCGATGACGATGTTGCCGTCGCGATCGAAGGCGAGGCCATTGGGCAGCGTGCCGCCCAGCATGAGTTGCTTCGCGTCCTGCGAAGAGGGCTTCTGCGCATGCTCATTTTGTTGCGCGATCAACGTTTGCGTACCGTCGGGTGCGATGCATACGACGCCGCCGCGTGCGTCGGCGGTCCAGAGCGTGCCGTCGGGCTCGGCGAGAATGCATTCGGGGCGCAGCAGATCGTGGCCGACCATGCGGATGTCGTTGCGGTTGACCTGCCAGCCATGCAGCGGGTTATGCGAAGTCGTCATGGGAACGGATGCGCGTGAGCGTGTGAAAGTAAGACCTGTAAGGGACTTGGCGAGCCGATTCAGCGAAGATCGCGATCGGCGGCGAACGGTTCGAGCAGCTCGATCAGGTTGCCGCTCAGGTCGCGAATGAAGGCGGTGGGATTGCCGTCCACCTTCAGTTCGAAGGCGATGTCGGCGCCCGCCTCGCGTAGTGCGGCCACGGCCGCGCTCACGTCGGGCACTTCGAAGCACATGTGCTTGTTGCCGTGCGTGCGCAGATCGAGGTTCGGCTCGCGACGTTCGGCGGGCAGGGGCGCGGCGCCCGGCACTTCGAAAAGCTCGATGCGGTAGTGATCGCGGCGCACGAAGGCGATGCGCGCGGGAATCTTTTCGACGGTGAGTTGCTGCTCCAGGGTGAAGCCGAGCATGCGGCCATACCAGTCGACCGCGGCATCGAGGTCGGGCACGCTGATGCCAAAGTGATGGGGCCGCAACATGGGAAGCAGCGGTTGGGATGGCTCGCGAAGCTGCGTGAAAGGCACCGACTGCATGGGGGTTGTCTCCGGCTCTGTTTGGAGCCGACGCAAGCGAAGGCCCGATGAATCATTCCGTATGGACGTACTGTAGGGTGATTCACTTGTCGCTTCCATCAATTCCTAGTGGAAACACGCATTGATGCAATCGGATGATTGCGGGATAGTGCGCCCCATGAGACTGGGTCACTTCGACATGAATCTGCTGGTCGCGCTCGATGCGCTGCTCGACACGCGCAGCGTCACGCGCGCGAGCGAGCGGCTGCACATTGGCGCGTCGGCAACGAGCAGCGCGCTGGGCCGCTTGCGCGAGTACTTCAACGATCCGCTGTTGATGCAGGTGGGGCGGCGCATGGAACTCACGCCGCTGGGGCGCAGTCTCGCGCAGCCGGTACGTGAAATTCTGCTGCGCGTGCAGTCGACGGTGGTCGCGCGGCTGGAGTTCGACCCGGCGCAGGCGCGTCGCAACTTCGTCATACGCGCGTCGGACTACCTGACGACAGTATTGCTGATCGATGTGGTTCAGCGCCTGCAGCGCGAGGCGCCGGGCATCACGCTGCACATCGCCAACATGACCGACGATGTGCCCGACCGGCTGGATCGCGGCGAACTCGATCTGGTGATTTATCCGAGCGTGTCGGTCAACCCGGATCACCCCTCGCAGGCGCTCTTTGAGGAAACCTACAGTTGCGTGGTGTGGGAGGGCAACCCGCTAGTCGGCGAGACGCTCACAGCCGAACAGTACGGCGAACTGGGCCACGTCGCCGCGACTTTCGGGGACAGCCGCAGTGCGAGCGTCGAAGGGTTTCTGCTGGCGAGCCGCGGCATCTCGCGCAATATCGAAGTGACGACCACCAATTTCAGCACGCTGCCACAACTGGTCATCGGCACGACGCGCATTGCGACCGTGCTCACACGGCTTGCGAAGATCTACGCGCATTTCCTGCCGCTGCGCGTGCTGCCGCTGCCGATGGACCTGCCGCCGCTCGTCGAGATGATGCAGTGGCACGCGATCAACGACGGCGACCCGGCGCATGCATGGCTGCGCCGCGTGCTGCTGGAGCAGGCGCAAGCGAGCGCGCAGGCGCCCGGCGCAGCGCTCCAGCAACGTGGCTGACGCCCGCGCGACGTGAAGCGGGGGCATCGATTCGACGACATCAAATGGTCTTGTCAACGCAATCTGATTGTGTCGTAACGTTGCGGGCGGAATCATTCGTCTCACACAAACGGGAAGCGTGCGGTTCTGCATGGCAGCACCGTGTGCCCCACTTTGAATAAAACGGAGACGACCTCATGCATGTCCAGGTGGAAAGGCGCGCCGGTGCGCCGGCGAATCGCGAAGCGAACGTCCTTCACGCGCTCATTCTGTTGAGCACAGTAATCTGCGGCACGCTGGCGCCAACGGTGATCGGCCCGGTGCTGCCCGCGATGCAGCAGCATTTCGCGAGCGTGCCCGGCATCGAAACGCTGGTGCCCGTGGTCGTGACCATGCCGATGCTCGTGCTCGGCGCGCTGGCGATGGTGATCGGCGCAGTCAGCGACAAGATCGGCCGCAAGCGCGTGCTGGTTGGCTCGCTGGTGCTCTATGCGATCGCCGGCACCGCGCCGCTCTATCTCGACTCGATTCATACGATTCTCGCGAGCCGCGCGCTGGTCGGATTCGCGGAAGCCGCGGCAATGACCGTGAGCACGTCGTTCATCGGCGACTACTTCACGGGCGCGAAGCGTGACCGCTATGCGGCACTGCAGGTCACGGTGGCTTCGACCTCGGCCTTCGTCTTCAACCTGATGGGCGGCGTGCTGGGGGCCTACGGCTGGCGCGCACCGTTCATCGCGTATGCGCTGCCGCTGCTGCTCGCGCCGCTCGTGCAGATTTTCATCTGGGACACGCGCGGCACGATTCCCGATGGCCATGAACGTGGCGCCGCCGACGAGCCCGAATTCCGGCCGTGGCTGCTCGCGCTGATCTGCCTCGCGGCATTCGGCGTTGGACTCGTGTTCATGATCGTGCCGGTGCATCTTTCGTTCATGCTCGTTCAACTCGGCGTGCATTCAACGAGCGCAATCGGCTTTGCCTATGCAATGAACAGCGCCGGAATCATCGTGGGCACACTCGGCTTCGGCTGGTTCATTGCGAGCCGCAGCCCGGTGCTCCAGCAGTTCGTGCTGGGGTTGCTCGTGTGCGGGCTCGGCTTCGTCTGCATGGGCACGGCGCACGACGAGACGATGCTGACGGTGGGCGGCGCGATCAACGGCCTCGGCTGCGGCATCGCACTGCCCGCGCTGGTGAGCTGGGGCCTGCGCTCGATGCCGTTCGCGCGCCGCGGCTTTGGGACGGGTGCGTTCACGGCTGCACAGTTCATCGGCTACTTCTGCAGTCCGATCATCGTCATGGGCATGGTCATGCACTGGGGATCGCGCTTCGCGGTCGTACAGGCCTGGGGAATTGCGCTATTCGTGCTTGCGGGGGTGTGCGTGACGGGATCGCTGCTGCGCGTGCGCCGTCTGAAACTCGGCTGAGCGAATCGGTCTCGCTTTTGAAACGGGCCACCCACCAGAGAAGTCGACAACTGCACCCGTCAGGAAGCGAGACTCGGTTGACGCAAGGTATCTGATCAGCTCTCCAATTTCATCTGGACGCCCAAGTTGGCCAATCGGGACTTCAGATGTCACGTAATCGCGTCCGATCGGATTCTCGACAAACGTCGCGCGCGGGTAGTAGGCTTCGCTGTAGAGGAAGTTCGGAGCAACGGCATTGACCGCAATGTTGAGTGGCGCGAGTTCAATGGCAAAGGAACGCACAAGTGCATTGGCGGCCGCTCGAGCCGCGTCCGGAATAGCTCCGCCGGACATTGGGAGGTGTGTCCGGCACGACGTGACCATGACGATGTTTCCTCCCCCTTGAGCGTGCAATCGAGGGATCGCCGCTCTGATAAGTGCGAACGGGTCAACAACGAGCTTCTCAAGCGTCTGCCGCAGGTCATCCAGCGTCACCTCAGGCGACGGGCGGTGAATTGCGGGGAAGTGGTCATTGCTGACGATGACGTCCAGACGTCCATAGGTACGCCATATAACGTCCAGGCGTTGCTCGGGTGTCTCAGCATCGATACGGCTCACGCCAGGGTGGGCATTCAGGAATCCTTGCCAAGTTGACTCATCTTCGAACGTGTCGTCCTCGACCAGTACCTGGAACCCCCCCTCGAGAAGTGCGGTCGCTGCCGGCGGACCCGCATAGTCAGAGGCGTTTGTTACGAGCGCCACTTTACGGACTTGTTCCATTGCAGTCTCTGGTTGGTGATTCAGGCAAGATATGGGCTGGTTGCGTCGGCAGATGCGCGCATGCGGTCACTTCCGCACCGAATCTTCTCCAATCTGGAACGCGAAGAGAAGCTGGCCGCGAGATATATCAATAATTCCAGATCGGAATGCTACTGCATATCACGTGTGAGTGCTGTTTCTGTTTCGACGTCAAAGCGCAAGCGCGTGAGAAGCACCTTCGTGCCGGTATCCGGATTGCCAGAACTCGGCTGTCGCGAGTAAGCGCTCCCTATTCCGCTCAGGAATTATAGCTATTGCGTCATGGTCCCTACTGCCCGTGGGCACTTGCGGTCAATATATTCGCACTTCACACTCTTTTGGGGATGTCTCCATGGGCAAGCTCTTCAGCCGTACGCAAGTCGGCCGTTTCGAACTTCAACATCGGGTGGTGCTCGCGCCGCTCACGAGAATGCGTACCGATCCGGGCAACGTCCCTGGCGATCTGATGGTGGAGTACTACACGCAGCGCGCGACGGAAGGGGGGCTGCTCATCACCGACGCAACGGCGGTGTCCCCGCTCGGCATCGCCTACGTTGACGCCCCGGGGATCTATACCGAGGAACAGGTCAGGGGCTGGAAACGGGTGATCGAGGCCGTTCATGCGAAGGGCGCCCGCATCTTCCTGCAAATGTGGCACGCAGGCCGTCAGGCGCATCCGGCAAATACCGGCGGCATCACGCCGGTTGCGCCTTCGGCGTTGCGTTCGCTCGAGCACGCGGCGATTCGCGACGACAGCGGGCAGATCGCCGAGGCGGAGCTGATCGTACCGCGTCCGCTCGAAAAGGCCGAGATTCCCGGCATTGTTGACCAGTTCCGCCACGGCGCCGAACTTGCGAAGCGGGCTGGATTTGACGGCATCGAACTCCACAGCGCGAACGGCTACCTGTTCGAGCAGTTCCTGCTCGACGGGACGAACCATCGCGACGACGAGTACGGCGGCTCGATCGAGAACCGGGCGCGCTTCCTGTTCGACACGCTCGATGCGGTCGTTTCCGTCTGGGGGGCGGGCCGTGTGGCCGTTCGTCTGTCGCCGAGCGGCACTTACGGCACGATGTCCGACAGCAATCCACATGCGACCTTTGGTTATGTGGCGGACCGACTGAACCAGTATGACCTGGCCTATGTCCACGTGATCGAGCCTCGCATTCGCGGCATCGTCGAGCAGGAGACGACGGACGTCGACGTCACATCGAAGGACATTCGCCGGATCTACAAGGGCACGATTATCGCTGCCGGCGGCTTCACGGGCGAGAGTGCTGAGCAGATCGTCACCGATGGTCACGCGGACCTCGTTGCCTTTGGCCGCATGTTCATCTCCAACCCCGATCTTCCGGAGCGGCTGCGCACCGGCGCGCCGCTCACGCGATACGATCGGTCGACGTTCTACGGCGGCGACGCCCGCGGTTATACCGATTACACGTCGCGCGCCGACGCGGTCGCTGCTTGAATCAATTGCGCAGGGGAAGCGTGGGGGCACGGCGGTCGTCGACCGTTCGGCCCCCTGAACCGTCGAAGCCGTGCTCTCTCAGGACGCGAGGCGCCAGCTTACATCGTAAGGAGAGTTCGATCATGGTCGCTGACAAACCAGGCGGAGCTTGAGGCTTATGGCCGTAAGGCGCCGGCCGCTGCGAATGGGCACAACGTGTCTTTTCTGACCCTCTACGGGAAGCACGAGATGCTTGAGGGGCTGGCAATGGAGGGTGCCGCCATCCTGCAGTTCCCGACCGTCGAGGAAGCTCGACGCTGGTACAACAGCGAAGCCTGTCAGGAGGCGGCGGCACATCGACATGCTGGCGCCGACTACCGGGTCTTCATCGTTGAAGGAACTGAGTAGTCCGCTGGCACCTCGATTGTCGTTGAGTATGCCGACGGGGCGTCGTGATGAAAGCGGCCGTGCTTGCATCAATCCTCACGCACGTCGCCCCGGCCCTTGGCTGGCGTTGAGGCGGTCAGGAATTGACGAGCGGCTGTCGGCCGGAAAGGAGACGCACGCGCCGGAGCGTCGTTTCAGGTGCGGCGCGCGCGCAAACGCTTCGCTGCCGGTTCCCGGATTACATTCTTCAGGGCGGTCGGCGTGCCGTTCAGGAACGCGTCTACCTGGCGCTCGACATGAGCGTCCATGTCTTTCGGCACGGGCAGGCCATAAACCCACTTGCGCACGCCGACATAGAAGATGCTCGCGTGCAGGCTCCAGATCAGTTCCAGTTCCGCTTCCCGCTCAGCCGGAGTGGTGGGGGCCGGAAGACGGTAAGTGTCGCGGATCTCGGCCATGACGGGCTGAAATACGCGCTCGCGCAGCTTCTCCAGATAGCGCTTGTTGATGCCTTCGCGGGTCAGTCCCGCGAAGATGAAGGTGCGTATCCACTCGCGCTGCAAGATAACCTGCGAATACGCCTTGTACAGCGAGCAAAGACGCTCCTGCAGCGGAAGGCTGCGGTCGACGATCAGCTTCTCCCACGTGGGGTCCCATCGATAGACCTCACTGTACACGCGGTCGATGAGCGCTTCCTTGCTGGGGAAGTACCGGTACAGCAGAGGCTGGGTCACGCCGATTTGCTTTGCGAGCTCGCGCGTGCTGCCGGAGAATCCATGTGTGGCGAAATGCTCGATGGCCTTGTCCACGATCTGCTGTTCGCGTTCCTCTGGCGCCATGCGGCGAGCCGGCGGCGTGATGGGCCTGACAGGTTCGCTTGAGCGAACCTGTTCGGCAAACTGGGGTTTCGCGGCCGCGGGCCGCTTCTGGGCTGGCATATCGCTTTTCGTGTTGGGTGATCGATCGTCTGGCACAAACTATAGCAGCCAGGGCGGCCGCAAGAACGCTAGTGCAAGTCAGCTATCGAATCGCCATCCGCGGTGGCCGACGCAGGGAGATGCGGCCCGTGTTCGACTTCTACCGACTGGCTGTGCATCCGCAAAAGGGGCGCTCGGCAAGTCCAATAAAAGGGTGGAGACGAGCGTTCCCGGATCCCACCGGATATACGGCTCTATAAGTCGCACATCCTCGTTTAGAAGCCAGGATACCCGTTTGTACAATGGTTTTCAACGGCCTCAACGACTACCTTGAGCTCATGACGAGCGAGGCCGTCGTGCGTCGCTACGCATCTGGGGAAAAGTGGTGAGCAAGGGAAATGATGGATGGGGTGGCCAATGGGTACGACGACCCTCCCCTGTGAAGAACACCGCTTTCAGAACGATGCAGGGACAGTCAGCGTATTTTCCAGGCGATTGTTCAATACTCGCGTACTTGTCATCTGTGGATGGTCGTTGCTCGAAACGCTGCCAGAGACAGGTGTGTCTGATTCACCCACACGGCTGCTCGCATTATCTCTTTTGAAGCTCGTAGTGATCGGCACGGGAGTCGCTGCAGTTTCCAAAGTGCGTTTTGCTCGTGAGACGTTTTCGTTTGTCTGCAGTGCGAGCCTGCTAGCCATCGCACCCGGATTGCTGATGGAATTCAAACTGTCCTTTTCCCATTCAAAAATCTCATGCAAAAACTGAGAAAAATACGTTTGCCCGGTATATGCCGGGTGAGCAGGATATAACGGCAAGAAGGGCAGACATTGGTGTAGTCCCCTGTACGCCGACCCACAATGGATCGACGGTGACCACGTCGTCTGGAGACGTTCTCGTTCAGTTCGATCACATCATTCACCGTATCAATGTTCAAAATTGACGATATCGTCTTTACCAATGTCAGGCCGGTTTCTATGATTTAGCCACTGCCGCTTTTGCTGAGAATAAATGCCATGGAGCTCGTCGTCCGTCCCCTTGATCGCACGCTGACTGTCCCGCCAGGTGCCAATCTGTTCGCACGCATGAGTCTATTGACTGAAAGTTGCGAGATCGAGGTTCCCGAGCCGGACGAGGTGGTCGTTCATCCCGCACGCGTGCTGAAGGCCTCGGTCGTGGCAGTCGAAGACATGACGCACGACATCAAGCGCATCGTTCTGCGACCGGCAAAACCCCTGTCGTTTTCTCCCGGGCAATACGCGCAGGTCCAGTTCTCGCCAAATCACATTCGGCCGTACTCGATGGCCCGCCTCCCGTCGGATGAAGAACTGGAGTTCCACGTGCGTCTGGTTCTGCGGTTCGCCACCGATGGGGGAGGCCGCCACACGGCTTCTCAAACAGCGCGGGGTACCACCCGAGCATGTCTACGCCGACGCGTTTTATGCGAGCGGCTCGTAATCCGGAGACAATCACATGCGTGACCACACCATAGAACCTGCGCAAGTGCAGGCAAGACGCGAGTACTACGATCGCATCGACAAACAGAACTTGACTCCGCTGTGGGAAGTTCTCGACCGACTGGTCACGCCGGAGCCCGTCTCTCCGGTGGTGCCGGCGCTGTGGCGCTACGCAGAGGTGAGAGAGCCCCTCATGGAAGCGGGCCGCCTCATTAGCGCGGCCGAGGCAGAGCGCCGTGTCCTGATTCTGGAGAACCCGGCGCTGCGCGGACGCTCCGCAATCACACAGACGATGTACGCAGGCCTGCAGTTGATCATGCCTGGCGAAGTGGCCGCAGCGCACCGGCACACGCAGTCGGCACTGCGTCTCCTGCTTGAAGGGGAGGGCGCCTACACCGCGGTGGACGGAGAGCGCACGACGATGCGCCGCGGTGACTTCATCCTCACGCCGGCTTGGACATGGCATGACCACGGCAATCCTGGTATCCAGCCCGCCATCTGGCTTGACGGACTCGACGTGCCGCTCGTGCGCACGCTCGATGCCAGTTTTTCGGAAAGGTCCAGCGTGGCAGCCCAGTTGCAGGCGAAACCGGAAGGCGACGCCCTGAAGCGCTACGGCGCCAATATGTTGCCGATCGATTATCAACCAGCCGCTGTTTCGCCGAGCCCGGTATTCGTCTACCCCTATGAACGCGCCCGGGAGTCACTGCTGGGCATCGCGCACGGCGAGCCGGACTCGCACCTCGGCTTCAAGTTGCGTTACGTAAATCCTGCCACTGGCGGGTCTCCGATGCCGACGATCGGCGCCTACGCTCAGCGTCTTCCTGACGGCTTTGAGACGCGGCCGTATCGGTGCACGGACGGCACCGTCTACGTATGTCTGGAAGGCTCGGGCGAAGCCGAGATCGACGGCGAACTCCTTCGCTTCGGCACCAACGATATCTTTGTCGTTCCCTCGTGGAACGTGCTGCGCATCCACGCGACGTCGGATACGCATTTGTTCAGTTTCAGTGACCGTCCGGTTCATCAGGCGCTCGGCCTTTGGCGCGAAGCGCGGGAGTAATGCAATGACAAACCCAATCGAATTCGCAGTTCCGGCTGCGCCCATTTATACGCTGACCGTCCATGGCCGCTCTCAGCGCTTCCCCGTCAACCGCGTCTTCTGCGTTGGGCGCAACTATGCTGCGCATGCGCGAGAGATGGGTAAGGATCCCGATCGCGATCCGCCGTTCTTCTTCATGAAGCCAGCGAGCGCGATCGTCGACGCAGCGGCGCCAATATCGGTTTCCTATCCGTCAATGACCTCGAACTACCAGTACGAGGTCGAACTAGTGGTTGCTATCGATAAGGGCGGATTCGAGATTCCGGTGGCCCAGGCGCTTGAACATGTGTTCGGCTATGCCGTGGGCCTCGACATGACCCGTCGCGATCTGCAGCTCGCGGCCCGCGACGCCGGCCGGCCGTGGGAATTCGGGAAGAGCTTCAGTGACTCGGCGCCGATCGGCGCCCTGCATACCGTCGCGGATGGTGGCCACGTCGACGCCGCAGCGATCGAGCTCACGGTCAACGGGACTGTCCAACAGTCGTCCAACGTCGCGAAGCTCATCTGGTCGACCGCTGAGTGCATCGCGCACCTCTCGCGCTATGAAGCGCTGCGACCCGGCGACTTGATCATGACGGGAACCCCCGAAGGTGTGGGTCCAGTCCTGGCCGGCGACATGATGCGTGGCCGTATCGATGGACTGACCGAAGTGTTCGTGACTGTGGACCAGCAGGCGAAGGGGGGCGCGCAATGACATCCACCGTATTCCCCCAGACCATCAAGTGGGAAAACGAGGGTACCAGCCGTATCCCGTTCATGGCGTACACCGACGAGTCGATCTACAAGAAAGAACTAGAGCGGTTCTTCTATCGCAAGCACTGGTGCTACGTCGGCCTGGAAGCGGAAATTCCCAACCCGGGTGATTTTACGCGCACGACTATCGGCGAGCGCTCGGTCATCATGGTCCGCGGCGCGGACGGCAACGTCAATGTCATCGAGAACGCGTGCGCCCACCGTGGCATGGCGTTTTGCAGGGAGCGCCACGGCAACCGCAAGGAGGGGTTCACGTGCCCGTACCACCAGTGGAATTACACGCTGGAGGGCGATCTGCAGGGCGTGCCGTTCCGTCGCGGTGTGAAGCAGGACGGCAAGGTTCATGGCGGCATGCCGTCCGATTTCAGGCTCGAAGACCACAGCCTGACCAAACTCAAGGTTGCCACGCGCGGCGGCGTTGTCTTTGCGTCCTTCGACCACGACATTGAGTCGTTCGAGGACTTCCTCGGACCGACGATCCTTGAATGTTTCGACCGGACGTTCAATGGTCGGAAGCTCAAGATTCTCGGCTACAACCGACAGCGCATTCCGGGCAACTGGAAGCTGATGCAGGAAAACATCAAGGATTCCTATCATCCGGGTTTGCTGCACACGTGGTTCGTGACTTTCGGACTTTGGCGAGCCGACAACCGTTCGGCGCTAAAGATGGACGAGCACAATCGCCATGCGGCGATGATTTCCACGCGAGGCAACTCTCTGAAGACGTCGGAAGTGTCGCAAGTCGCGCGCTTCAAGGAGGACATGCAACTCAACGATCCGCGCTTCCTTGATATTGTGCAGGAGCCGTGGTGGGGCGGCCCGACCGCCGTGATGACGACCATCTTCCCGAGTGTCATTCTCCAGCAGTCCGTGAACAGCGTTTCGACGCGCCAGATCCAGCCCAATGGGCACGGCTCGTTCGACTTCTTCTGGACGCACTTCGGATTTGAAGACGACTCGGAGGAAATGACCCAGCGACGGCTGCGGCAGGCCAACCTGTTTGGTCCTGCAGGCTTCGTCTCGGCCGACGACGGCGAGGTAATCGAGTTCTCCCAATCGTCATTCGAGACCCGGCCGTTTCATCGAGCCGTAGCAGAGCTTGGTGGGCATGAAGTTGCAGAGACAGATCACATGGTAAGCGACACGCTTATCCGCGGTATGTACCGCTACTGGCGTGAAGTCATGGAGGCACCGGAGTGATGGAGAACATCAGGGACTGGATGGCGCTTACGCAACTGTATGCGGACTATGCGAGCGCAGTTGATTCCGGCGACTGGGCACTGTGGCCGGAATTCTTCACCGAAGATTGCCTGTACCGACTGCAGCCCCGGGAGAATTTCGAGCGCGGATTCCCCTTGGCCACGCTTTCGTTCGAGAGCAAGGGGATGCTCAGGGATCGCGTCTATGGCATTCAGGAGACGCTGTTCCACGACCCGTACTACCAACGGCACATTGTGGGAGCGCCGCTGGTGCGCAAGGTTGAGAACGGTCGGATTCATAGCGAAGCCAACTACGCCGTGATACGGACGAAGTTGAATCAGTTGTCGACGGTGTTCAATGCCGGCCGCTACATCGACGAGATTGTTGCGACAGCTGACGGCCTCAAGTTCGCCTCGAGACTTGCCATCTACGACAGCGAAATGATTCCGAACTCCATCATCTATCCGGTCTGATCATGAATACCGATGCGAGCCCTTCGTGGCAGGAAGTCATATCGGGAGCGCTCACTCTGTCGATGCCGGCATGGCTCGGCGCGCAGTAGAGTTCAGAGCGCCGACGGTTTCCCCATACGCTGTGGGCCTTGCCGTCGAGGTTTCGCGGGGGGCCGTTCGCGCGGAGGTCGTCATCGTCTGAAAGGTCACTGCAGTCGCTTGTCGGGACGCTATTCATCGTGATCCTCCTGACGGCGGATCCAGGTCAATCGGAGAGGCCTGTCTTATGCCTCGTGGCAGCGTTGCGCGCCCAACGGAGTCGAAGTAGCGGTGGCCGATGAAGGCCGTCGCGACGGCGTTGAGCGAAGACGATTGCGATGGGGCGCGAGAAGAAGCCGATAACGTCTTATTCATCCGTTGTACTGAATCAATCATGTGTCAACGTATTCACAGTCACAAGAGAATGGACAATCGCGCAAAGAGTCGAGGTGCGGTACGTCAGCGACACATTCAAGGAAATTCTTCAGTTCCATTCATGCCCGCGCGAGGGAAAAGTAGCCATGGTGATGTGGAGTCGGGTACCGATAGGGTCAGTTTGGCGAGGCTGCCGCTTCCGTAGAAGGCTGCGACGGGGAATAGGAGCTATTCCTGGAAAGCATGGGCAGATCACGGAAGAATGTTCCAGCGTGGAGACGCCAGTTGACCCGCATGAAAGCGATCGTATTCGTAGAGCCCGGCCATGCGGCGCGGCATTGCCTGCTGGAATGAAAGCTATGCCGCGCGGGACACTACCTCGCTGAATCCCCTATCGCTAGCATGTTCTGCATCGATACAGGGTCGCATTGTCACGGCAAAGACCTGGAACTGCTAGCACATTCGGAGGAACGATGAAGATAAGGGCGATGCAAATGGGCTTTGGCGCGCACGTTGAGGAAGCCGATCTGACCTCGTTGTCGCACGACGATGTGAACCGGTTACGCACAGCGCTTCTAGAGCACGGCTTGCTGGTCATCCAGAATCAGGAGCTTTCACCTGCCGGGCAGGTCAGGATGTCGGAGGCCTTTGGCACGCTCGAGACATTTCCGCCGGGTCAAGGACAGTTGGCCGAATACCCGCAAATCTTTCGCGTGGCCAGCCAGCCCGCGAAAGGTCATACGAACGTTGGCCGCTACTGGCATTCCGATGGCTCGTTCCTCGCCGCGGCGACGCCTATTTCGATCTGGTATCTGGTCGCGCAGCCGGCCATGGGTGGCGAGACGCTTTTCGCCGATCTGCGGGAGGCCTACAGGGCCTATCCGGAAGAGAGGAAGCCCGCAATCGACGGTCTCGTCACGCTGCATCGAAACGGGACAAAACATCCGCTCGTCATGCAGCATCCTGCGACACGCGAGCCATCGTTGTACTTCAATGTCGGCCTCACTGGCGGTGTCGTGGGCTATACGCCAGAACAGTTCATGGCATTGCGAACCGATCTCGACGATCATCTTTCGCGCGCAGGTGCCGCTTACGTCCATCATTGGGACGAAGGTGACGTCGTTATTGCCGACAACTTCCGGGTTGCCCACCGAGCTACGCCGATCTCGGCAGATCAGCATCGTATTCTGGACAGAACGACGGTACGGGCTGATGGTGTGTACTGGGGCAAAAATCAGAACTGACAGGCCGTAGCCCGGGCGCGTGGCGGCTCGCGCGAAAAACGCCCTCTTGTCGATGACTGCCGCGCGTGCTGCACAATGCGGCGCGTCGTCATCGCCGTGCCAGCCTCCCGGGTCATGGTCGAACACCGCTACCGGAAAACAGAAAGCGGCTCAGTGCGAGGAGCGGGAACAACATGCCGCCGACGGCGACCCAGGTCCAGCCGCCGTGTCTGTACAGCGTGCTCGCGATTGCCGACCCAACGGCGCCGCCAACGAAGACGCTCGTCATGTAGATCGAGTTCAGACGGTTGCGGCTGTTCGGATCGAGCTGGAAAATTTCGCGTTGGCCCAGGACCAGGTTCATCTGCACCGCGAAGTCGAGCAGCAGGCCGGTGCCAACGAGCCCAAACACGCCGAGGCCCGGAACTAACATGACCGGCAGGTAGCCGATCGCCGCCAGCGCGAGCGCGAATGCCGTTGCGCGATGCGTGTGGCCGGCGTCGGCGAGGCGCCCGGCAATGGGTGCCGATGTTGCGCCCATGGCGCCGACCAACGAGAACATGGCGACTGCCGTCTGCGATAGATGGTAGTGATTCATCAGCTCGATTGGTACCGCAGTCCAGAACAGGCTAAATGATCCGAATAGCAGTCCCTGGTAGAGTGAGCGCTGACGCAGCACCGGCAGCGTCGTGACGAGGTGCCCGAGCGAACGGATCAGTTCCAGATAGCTTGCCGAATGGTTGGGGCGCCGGCCCGGCAGCGTCAGTGCCAGCAGGACCGTGACGACCGTCATCACGACCGCGCCGAAGCCGAATACCGCGCGCCATCCGAACTGCCCGGCAATGAAGCTCGAGATTGGACGCGAGAGCAGGATGCCGAGCACCAGCCCGCTCATGATCGTGCCGACCACGCGGCCGCGCGTCTCAGACGACGCAAAATGCGCTGCGAGCGGGACCAGCAGTTGCACCGCAACCGACGTGAAGCCAATCAACAGCGAAATCCCAAGAAAGAGAACCGGCTCGTCCAATGTCGCCGCGGCAGCGAGGCTCACAATCGACAGCGCAGCGCTGATCATCATCAGCCGCTTGCTTTCGACGAGATCGCCGAGTGGCACAACGAAGAATAGCCCGGCGGCGTAGCCGATTTGCGTGAGCGAGACGATCAGGCTCGCGGTACCTTCGGACATATGCAGGTCAGGGGCGATCAGCGAGACGATGGGTTGCGCGTAATACAGGTTCGCGGCGATCGCGCCGCAACTGAACGCGAACAGCAGGATCAGGCTGCGCGCCATCGTCGGCGCGGCGCCTGCTCGGGCCAAGGAAGCGGGGTTTGTGCTCATGAGGCTCTATCTCGTAGTGGGTTGAAGGTCCCTGTGTGGCGAGGGGTCTCCCGCCATTTGCGATGGCTCTAGCGTGACGACTGCTGCGCGCTACAGGTGCCCCAGCAAGACGATGGTGGCGCTCAGCGTCACGGCGGAGAGCAGGCTCGACGCCACAAGTGTCGTTCCCGCGGAGGCATCGCTGACGCCGTACGGCAAGCCAAACAGGATGCCGAAGGAACCGCAGGGGATCGCCGCCAGCAGAATCACCTGTCCGGCGAGAGCCTTCGGCACGTCGAGCAGGCTAACGAGCGCCAGCGCAATCAGCGGTTGCACGACGTTACTCAACACGATGCCGAAACCCGCCTGTGCGTCGAACCTGAACGTTGTACTGCGAGCACAAGCCCGGTCGAGAACAGCGCCAGACCCGCCGTCGTGCTTCCGATGATGTTGAGCGACTGTGCCAGGAGATCGGGCAGCGTCCATCCACAGAGCGACACGAGCACACCCCCTATGGGGGCTAGCACGACCGGCTTGAGGAACGTGTTGTGCAACGCCCTGACGAGTAACCCATCGGTCCGCTGGACCTCGCTCGAGCGGGAGGGCGCCGCGCAACGCGCACGTTCGAGCAGAAGGAGCGCCGCGGGCGACATGACGACTGCAGCCGTCGTGACGGCGATGGCGACCGTCAGGTCGCTTTCTGGGCCGTACACCGCACGCAGTAGCGGCAGACCAACTGACGCGAAATTCGGCATGCCGATCGTGACGGCCCTCACGGCAGCGGTGGCGGGATCGGATTTGAACACGAAGCGGGAAGCGAGCAGGGACGCGAAATAGGGTGCCAGCATCACACCGACCAGCACCGCGATCAGTACGGCATGCTGGGCAAGGCTCGCCCGCTGCATGCTGGCGGTGTAAAGGAACAGCGCAAATGGCATCGCATAGTCGACGAGCATCGTGTTGATCGACGATAGCGGCATCGCGCCTTGTTTGACTCTTCCGGCAAAGTACCCCGCGCCCATGGAGAACAGGAAGGGGATCAACGCACTTGCGATTCTGTAAATCATGATTGTCACCTCTGGGCGAGCCTGGCGAAGCGTCGCGACCACGCTGGCGCCGGTGGTGGTCGCTTCCGATTTGCCTTAGCCTTTCCAACCGTGGAGAAATTCGACCAGAAGCCGATTGACGATTTCCGGCTGCTCTTCATGCGGCAAATGCCCCGCATGTGGGATGGCATGGGTGACGACGTCGCGCGCCATGCCTTTCCACACGCTCGCCATATCGAACATCTTGCCCACCGCATAGAACTCCTCGCCCCAAAGGGCGAGTGTCGGAGCCTGAATCAACACGTCTGCATCCTCCATGTCCTGGGCGACATCGACAGCGTTGGCGCGGTAGTCCGCCAGGGCGCCGCGCACGGCCCCCGGTGCTTCGTAGGCGCGCACGTAGGTCTCGAACGCTTCGCCCGAAATCGCGTGCGGGTTGTAGCACCAGTCGGAGAAGAAGTGCCGCAGCCACGCGCGCTCCTTGCCCGCGATCAGGGTCTCCGGGAGATCGGGAACCTGATGGAACAGGAAGAACCAGTACGCGCGGGTGATCCGTGCGTCGATTGACTGGGCGACGACTCGCGTCGGCACGTTGTCCATGACGACGAGGCGATCGACCACTTCAGGATGGTCCTTTGCAAAGCGTGTCGCGACTCGCGCACCGCGATCGTGACTCACGAGCGCAATGCGTTCGATCGACAGTTCGCGCAGGAGCGCGCGCAGGTCGTTCGCCATCGACCGCTTGTCGTAGCCGCCAGCGGGCTTTTCCGTTTCGCCGTAGCCGCGCAGATCCGGTGCGATGACGCGGTAGTGCTGTGCAAGCACGGGGATCTGATGGCGCCATGCGTAGTGTGTTTCGGGAAAGCCGTGCAGCAGGACCACGGGCGCGCCTTCGCCTGCTTCGACATAGTGCTGGCGGATTCCGTTTGCCGTCATCGTGTGATGCGTGACCTCGAGATGGCTCATGATCAGCTCCCGAAGTAGACGGGCCGCAGACCCGGGATCTCGGAGGCAGGGGGCGGGCGGCTGCCGGACGAAGTCGAGCCGGACATGGGCGCGCCGTAGCCGCTGTCCGCTCGGCCGCCTGCATGCGAGACGTTGCGGGTCGCCACGCGCTGTTCCGCTGCGAGCAGTTCGGATGGGTACGTGGCATCGGACGTCGTGCCGCGATATCCCGACTGTTGCAACTCGACTAGCTCGGTTCGTACCTGCGCGCGTGTGACGCTGGATTGAGCGAATACTGTGACTGGGAGGGCCGTTGCGGCCGTGAGCAGTGAAGCAATGAGGATGCGTTTCATGATCGATTCTCCAATAAGCGACCCAGTCAACGCGTTCGATGAGGTGAACGGCTACCGGTTGGGAATCAGTCTATTGAGCAGCATCCACGCAATTAAGCCGGTGGCGTGGATAAAGATTTTTGATGGCGCTGTACGGAATCCACGTGCGCGCCTTTTGGGCGGCATCGGCGGGACGTGTCAGGCGGCAGGGCCGCGCAAGCAGCAAACCGAAGGGGCGAGAAAGCCGTCCGCGTCGCATGGCCCTCGCCGCAAGGCTTCAGGTCTACTGCGAATCCACGCGGGACAGCGCTTCGATGCGCTCGATGGCATGATTCAGGGACGATGAGAGCGCCGGGCGCAGGTGCTCGAGCAGTGTGCGGACCTTGGCATCGAGATAGCGGCGCGAGGGATAAACCGCGAACACGGTGAACGGCCTGAGACGATAGTGAGGGAGTACGCGCACGAGCTTTCCGTCGACGAGATCGTCGACGGCGGTGTAGGTCGCAAGTGTGCCGATGCCAGCCCCCTGCAGCAGGGCTGCCCGCATCACATCGGGGACATTGATCTGGAGTGGCGACTTCGGAATCTTCCAGATCTGGGCGTCCGCTTCGCTTTCGATATGCCATTCGTCAGGCGGCGACACGGGCGATTCGAGCATCAGCAACGTGTGAGCACTCAGCTCCTCGCGCGTGCGTGGCGCGCCGTGACTTTTCAGATAATCCGGCGAGGCCACCATGACTGCGTATGCCGGGCCGAGCGGCTGCGCGACGTACACGGAGTCGGGAAGCTCTGTGGCGGAGATCAGTGAGAGGTCATACCCCTCCTCGACCAGATTGGGCATGCTTTGTTCGATCTTCAGTTCGACGAAGACCTCGGGGTAGGCGTTCCGGTAACTGGTCAGCGCCGCGACCACCACGCTCTGCGCAAGGCCTGGCGCGCAGTGCAGCCGCAACCTGCCAGCCGGAGACACACTTGCGCTGCGAGCCTCGTCGGTTGCCGAGTCGATGGCTGCAAGAATCGCCTTGGCGCGCTCGTAGAAACGTCCACCGGGCTCGGTGACGGAGAGGTGTCGCGTCGTGCGATGCAGCACGACGGTCTGCAATTGTTGCTCCAGCGCCGTGACCGCACGCGAAACCTGCGCAGCCGTTGCATTGTTTTCATTGGCGACGGCGGTGAAGGAACCGGTTTCGACCACGCGGATGAATATCCGCATATTGCTGACGATATCTGCCATTCTGTTCCCGAACGGTGAGCGCCCCCATTTTTCCGGAGCGCCGGATAGAAGCCGACCTCTCTCAATGTGCCGACGCTTTCTGACGCGGTCCGGCATCACGCGTGGTGGCGGCATCCAACGTCTTATGCCTGCCAGGAATGGAAGCTATGTCCCTGGGGGGGCTTCTGCCAGCGCGCCGCCGCGAGCATCATCTGCATAACACGAATTTTCCGTTTGGAGAAGAACGTGAGCATGTTCCCGTCGTACACGATGACGACCGCACCGGCCGCTTCGAAACCCGACTTGGGCCAGAACGTGTTTGAAGTGATGCCCGGAGTCGCCACGACGCTCATGAGCAACTTTACGAACCCCAACGTACATACGCAGTACGACCCGTTCATGAAGGGCAACGAGTGGGCGATGACGGTAAGGTGCGCGGCCTGACGTGTGCGCACCGTGCGCCGATATCTTATGGAGGTCTCTTAACATGACCAGCACAACCGCACGTAAGCCTGATGAGCTTGCTATCTCGTATCAGTTGCCTCAACCCGCCGACATGTCGCCCGACATCGTGCATCCGGGCATACTCGACAAATGGCTGGAGGACGATAACCTTTGGGTGCCGATGACGCCGACGGTTTCGTTCAAGCCGCTGCTTCTCAGCGCCAGCCAGGGTTACTACGTCAATCTGCTTAGAGTGCGTCAGTCCGGCGTGCTCTCGCGCCACCGCCATACCGGGCCTGTACACGCGATCGTTCTGCGAGGCAGGTGGTATTACCTCGAGCACGATTGGGTTGCGGAGCAGGGTGGCTACGCACACGAGCCGGCAGGCGAGACGCACACCTTGTACGTACCCGAGGACGTAAAAGAGATGATCACGTGGTTCCACGTCACGGGCGGGTACACCTACGTCGATCCCCAGGGCACGGCGGTGGGATACGAAGACGTGTTCACGAAAATCGAAGCGGCTCGCAAGCATTATGAAGAGATTGGGCTAGGCGCCGACCACGTAAAGCAATTCATTCGCTAGGCGTCTTCGTTGCAGACGAACTGTTGAATGCCGTGAAAGCGTGAATGACGACGTGCCCCGGGCGCGGCTGCGGCCGGGAACATCGATCGACCGGCACCACGGCCCGCAATTGAGGGTTTTCACCATGGAACGACGAACTGTTGACGTGGCCGGCGTACCGGTCAGCTACCTGAGCGCCGGTGACCCGGCAGGCCCCGTCCTGCTGTTGCTGCACGGCACCTATTGGAGCCGGGTATGGCAACCGGTGCTGGACGACCTGGCCGCCGCCGGCTTGCGCCCCATCGCGGTAGATTTCCCGGGCTTTGGTCGCTCGGGTGGCGAGCTGACCGTCGCGGATGCCTCGATTCCCGCTTTGGCGAATTGGCTGCCGCGCTTCCTGGATGCGCTTGGCATCGCGGGACCGGTCGGGGTCGCGGGGCACGACATTGGCGGGGGGGTTGCGCAGCAGGTGTTCGCCGATGGGAAGATAGCGGTCAGCAAGCTCGCACTCGTCAACGCCGTCATGTTCGATTCATGGCCGGTGCCCGGCGTTGCCCGGTTCCGCGATCCGGCGGTGGCCGCTGCGACGACGACGGAGGATATCCTTGCTGCCCGGCGCAAGTCAGTCCTCACGGCACTGGCCAGGCCAGCCACGGAAAGCGAAGTAACGGAGTATCTCGAACCCTGGACGGACCCGCGGGTTGCCCGGTCGTGGCTCGCCCTTGCCGGTGCGGCGGACAATCGTTACACGATGGAGCTGTTGCCGCGTCTTCGCGCGTCACAGACGCCAAAGCTCCTCGTCTGGGGCGAAGACGACAGCTTCCAGCTCGTCGAGCATGCGGAGCGGTTCGCCAAAGAGATTCCGAATACGCAGCTTGTCCGGATTCCGAAAGCCGGCCACATCCCCATGGAGAACGACGCTGTCGCAGTGGCACGTGCGCTGGCTGGGTTCTTCGTCTGAATATTCCAGGGAGCTTGGTGACAAGCCCTTCCACAGTATCTGGTGAAGTTGGCCCGCCGCAGCCTGGCAGGGCTCGTTCAGTCCGTTTGGACTCAGGAGAACACGATGAATACGAATCAGGACAACTATTTCACTGCCTACCGCAACCTGAAGTTGACGCGGGATCAGGACGGCGTGCTGGTCGTGCAATTCCATAGCAATGGCGGCCCGCTCACTTTCACGGCGGAGGCCCACACGGAGGTTGTCGATGCGTTCTACCGGATTTCGCAGGACCGGGCGAACAAGATCGTTATCCTCACGGGTGCAGGCGGGGACTTCATGACCGGGGTTGACTGGGCATCTTTCAAGGATGTCTCCGATCCCGACGTCTGGAGCCAGATCCATGATGAGGGCGTTCAGGTCCTGGAAAACATTGCCAATATACGCGTGCCAGTCATCGCGGCCATCGAGGGGCGGGCCCACATCCACTCGGAGTATATTTTGCTGTCCAACGTCATCGTGGCAGCAGAAGGCGCAAGCTTCCATGACATGGGCCACTATGCAGCGGGTGTCGTTCCTGGCGACGGCATCTTTACCACCTGGAGCTATCGCGCGGGAGCGGGGCGGGCGGAAGCTTTCCTGCTCAACGCAGAGCCAATCGCGGCGGCTGTCGCACGCGAGTGGGGCGTGGTTGCTGAGGTCGTGCCTGACGGTCAGGCGCTTGTCCGCGCACAGGAATTGGCGAGGCAGTATTTGAAAGCGCCCGAAGTGGCACGCCGCAACACGCGCGTCCACTTTATTTGGCCCTTGAAGCAACGCATCGTGCAGGAAGTTGGCTATGGGTTGTCGCTTGAAGGCGCCTCCGCAGCCGCCCTTGTGAAATCGATGCAGGCGAAGAGTTGACCGCTACCCGCTCCGGGCCTGCCGAGCAGAGCGTTGCAAGCGGTACCACGCTAGCGCGGTGACTCGCGGACCTGATCGTCGAGTCAGCCGATATGACGAAGCTCAGTCCGGGCCCCCCCGTTTCGCCCGCTCGATCTGGCATGAGCTTTCGATTCGCTTCAACTCGATGAAGCGCGAGGCCATGATCTCGTAGAGCAGGCGGCGAAGGCGGGCAAGAAATGGCATGAGTGCACTCCAGATGACGGTCTATCAGACAGGAATGCAATCGCCATGCCATTGCGCGAGCACCGCCAGCGGCCCCGACTGCTGACACTGTATGCTTCGACGTGGTGCAGTGTCCTCACGGCGGTGCACTGAACGCCCCGCGAGCGCGCGCCAGTGAGCTGCAAGCGTCGTCAATGCTGTTCAATCTTTCAGCGCGGCACGCCGAGACAGGCACAGTCCGCCGGCCTGCACACGTTTTCGGATCGGTCTCTCGTTGTGCTGGCATGGAACTGGCTTATCTACGCCGCGAGAGGTGCGAAGCAATTTGCATCATCTTAGGATCGCTAGGGTTCCGGTCGCCGTGCAGTCTCGCGTGCGATGCCTGGTCCGAGAGCAATCCGGTCTCGTCTCCCACCTTGATGGCAAGGCGGCGGCGGGGCTCCACGGAGGGATAAAAGCCCGGGAGGTCGCGATGTCGTTCGGTCGCCCTCTCACGCTTTTTCCCTTTCGACACCAGGAGCCTCGATGCCTTCCCACTACTCCCCCGATCTTGCGGCGTTGCCGCCCATCGTCGCGCCGCTGTGGACCACCATCATTCCCGCGGGCGCGCACTGGTCCGGCGTGTTGCGTCGTGGACTCGCGCTGCGCATCGTCGATATCGAAGGCGGCGCGAATCTTTCGGCCGTCTTCCATCGCCAGGAAGATCCGCTCGAGCGCTACAACATGGCGGACACGCTCAAGGCGCAGCACACGGCGCATTTCACGCAGGGCCACGCGCTTTACACCGACATGGGCCGCGTGATCGCGTCGATCACCGGCGACACGCTGGGCTGGCACGATCCGTTGGGGGGCGTGGGCGACGCCGCGCTGTTCTCGCGCAAATATGGCGAGACGCACTACCAGACGCATCGCAACGACATGATCCGCAACGGTCGCGACAGTCTCGTGCTCGAACTCGCTAAGTACGGCCTCTCGGAGCGTGACCTCGTAGCGAACGTGAACTTCTTCAGCAAGGTGGCCGTAGCTGACGATGGTGCACTCGCGTACATGAGTGGGCACTCGCCGGCCGGTGCCGCATTCGATCTGCGCTTCGAGATGAACGCGCTCGCCGCGTTTTCGACGGCGCCGCATCCGCTCGACCCACGCAGCGACTACGCGCCGAAACCCGTGAAGCTGATCGCATGGCGCGCCTATCCCGCCGACTCGACGGCCCCAGCCGACGATCCGTGTCGCACCGCGTGCCCCGAGAACGGCCGCGGCTTCGAAAACACCGACCGTCTGTTCTCCTGAGGGGACCGCCATGACCATCATCGAAAGCACGCGCGACGCGCGCGATGCCCACTATGACTTCACGCTGCGTGCCGGCGAGCCGTGGCTCTACGATCTCAAGCGCGGCGAGACGCTGCGCATCGTCGACCTCGAGGGCAATCAGGCTGTCGATACGCTGTTCTACAGCAGTGCCGATCCTACCGAGCGCTACAGCACGCAGGACACGATCCGCGCGCAAGGCAACCTGTATCTATCGGCAGGCAGCGTGCTGATGTCGAACCATAACAACGCACTCCTGACCATTGTCGCCGATACGTGTGGGCGCCACGATACCCTGGGCGGCGCATGCGCGGCGGAGAGCAACACGGTGCGTTACGCGCTCGACAAGCGCCACATGCATAGCTGCCGCGACAGCTTCCTCAACGCGATCACGCATTGCACCTGCGGCGCGGGGATGCGGCTCACGAAGCGCGACATCGTCAGCAACATCAACTTCTTCATGAATGTGCCGGTCACGCCGCAGGGCGGCCTCACCTTCGAAGACGGCATTTCCGCGCCGGGCAAGTACGTGGAGGTTCGCGCGGAACAGGACGTGACCGTGCTGATCTCGAACTGCCCTCAGTTGAACAATCCCTGCAACGGCTACAACCCCACGCCGGTGCGCCTCCTCGTCTGGGAGGCATGATGGCATTCGACAAGATTCTCATTGCCAATCGCGGCGAGATTGCGTGCCGCGTGATCCGCACGCTCAAACGGCTCGGCATCGCATCGGTGGCCGTTTACTCGGAAGCCGACCGCCATGCGATGCATGTGATGCAGGCCGACGAGGCCGTCTGCATCGGTCCGGCGCCGGTTGCCGCGAGCTATCTGAACGCAGAGGCCATACTCGAAGCCGCGCGGCGCACGGGCGCGCAGGCGGTCCACCCGGGCTATGGCTTCCTGTCTGAGAACGCGGCGTTCGCCCAGGCCTGCGAAGCGGCGGGCATCCGCTTCATCGGCCCGCGTCCGGAGCACATGAAGGTGTTCGGTCTCAAGCACACAGCGCGCGAAATTGCACAGGCGAATGGCGTGGCGCTGCTGCCGGGCACAGGGCTTTTACCCGACGTGGTTGCGGCGCTCGAAGCGGCGCGCTCGCTGGGCTATCCGGTCATGCTCAAGAGCACGGCGGGCGGCGGCGGAATCGGCATGTCGCTATGCCGCGACGCCGCGCAGCTCGAAGCGGCCTTTGCATCCGTCGCGCGGCTTGGCGAGAGCAACTTCGCGAATGCGGGCGTCTACCTCGAAAAGTTCGTCGGCAATGCACGCCATATCGAGGTGCAGGTGTTCGGCGACGGCGCGGGCAACGTGATCGCGCTGGGCGAGCGCGACTGCTCGGTGCAGCGGCGCAACCAGAAGGTGATCGAGGAAACGCCCGCGCCGGGCCTCACCGACGCCGAGCGCAGCGCGCTGCACGCAACGGCCGTGCGCCTCGCGAAGGCCGTGAACTATGCATCGGCGGGTACCGTGGAGTTCGTGTTCGATGCCGATACGCGCGCGTTCTATTTTCTCGAGGTCAACACGCGTCTGCAGGTCGAGCATGGCGTGACCGAAGCAGTCACGGGCGTCGATCTCGTCGAATGGATGATTCGCGAGGCCGAGGGCACGCTCGCGCCGCTCGATACACTGGCGTGCGAACCGCATGGGGCCAGCATCCAGGTGCGCGTCTACGCCGAAGACCCGAACAAGCAGTTCCAGCCAAGCTCCGGCCAGCTCACCCATGTGGCCTTCGCGCCGCGCGTGCGCGTGGATACGTGGGTCGAGGCCGGCACGGAAGTCAGCGCATTCTACGATCCGCTGCTCGCGAAGATCATCGCGACGGGCGCGACGCGCGAGGCCGCGCTGGTCCAACTGCGCGAGGCGCTGAGCGGCACGGAGCTTTACGGTATCGAAACGAATCTCGACTACCTGCGCGCGATTGCCGGGTCGGCGACGTTCGCGGCCGGCGAGCAGACCACGGGCTTTCTGGGCCGCTTCGTGTTCGCGCCGCACACGATCGATGTGCTCGACGGCGGGGTGCAGACCACCGTGCAGCAGGCGCCGGGCCGCCTCGGCTATTGGGACGTGGGCGTGCCGCCCTCCGGTCCGATGGATGACCTGTCGTTCCGGCTCGCGAACGAACTGATCGGCAACGCGCCCGATGCCGCCGGACTCGAGTTCACGATGGCAGGCGCGACGCTGCGGTTCAACACGGATACGCTCTTCGTGCTGGGCGGCGCGCCGCTCGCCGCCACGCTCGACCGCGAGCCGGTGGCGCAGTGGCAGGTGGTGCGCGCGAGCGCGGGCAGCGTGCTCAAGCTCGGTGGCGTGACCGGCGCGGGCGTGCGCGCGTGTCTTGCCGTGAAGGGCGGGCTGCAGGTGCCGGATTACCTCGGCAGCAAGGCCACGTTCACGCTCGGCCAGTTCGGCGGCCATGCGGGCCGGGCGCTGCGCAAGGGCGATGTGCTGCACCTTGGGCCTGAGGCCGGACGCGGCGAGGCCGGTGCGCAACTCGATGCGGCGCGCGCACCGCGCCTCACGCACGCGTGGGAACTCGCGGTGCTGGACGGCCCGCACGGTGCGCCGGACTTCCTCACGCCCGCCGACATCGCGATGCTCTACGAAGCAAGCTGGACCGTTCACTACAACTCCAGCCGCACGGGGGTGCGCCTGATCGGGCCGAAGCCGCAGTGGGCGCGCCCGGACGGCGGCGAAGCGGGGCTGCATCCGTCGAACATTCACGACAACGCCTATGCAATCGGCGCGGTGGACTTCACGGGCGACATGCCCGTGATCCTCGGCCCGGACGGCCCGAGCCTCGGTGGCTTCGTGTGTCCCGTCACGGTCGTCGCCGACGAGCTCTGGAAGCTCGGCCAGCTGCGTCCCGGCGATACGGTGCGATTCGTGCCTGCGCCGGTGCCCGCGCCGGTACAAGCGTCCCTGGCCACGCCCGCACCCGGGCCCGCCGCGCTCGCCCCGCGCAACGGCGTGCGCGAGTGTGTGCTGTACAGCGACAGCCATGCGGGCGACGGCGTGGGCGTGGTCTATCGCCGCTCGGGCGACCGCAATCTGCTGATCGAGTATGGGCCGCCCGTGCTCGACCTGAAGCTGCGCTTTCGTGTTCACGCGCTCATGAACTGGCTTGCCGATCATCGACTGCCGGGCATCGTCGACCTCACGCCGGGCATCCGCTCGCTGCAGGTTCATTTCGATCCCAAGCTGCTGTCGCGCGAGCGCTTGATCGGGCACCTGAAGGAAGCCGAACTCCAGCTTCCCGCCGTCGATGCGATGCGCGTGCCCAACCGTATCGTCCATCTGCCGCTTTCGTGGGACGACCCGTCCACGCGCGTGGCGATCGAACGCTACATGCAGTCGGTGCGGCCCGACGCGCCATGGTGCCCGAGCAATATCGAATTCATCCGGCGCATCAACGGGCTCGACCGTATCGAAGACGTCAAGCGCATCGTGTTCGATGCGCGCTATCTCGTGCTCGGACTCGGCGACGTCTACCTGGGCGCCCCCGTGGCGACACCCGTCGATCCGCGCCACCGGCTCGTGACGACGAAGTACAACCCCGCCCGCACGTGGACGCCCGAGAACGCGGTGGGCATCGGCGGCGCCTATCTGTGCGTCTACGGCATGGAGGGGCCCGGCGGCTACCAGTTCGTGGGCCGCACCGTGCAGATGTGGAACCGCTATAAAACCACCGCGGAATTCGAGGCTGGCAAGCCGTGGCTGCTGCGCTTCTTCGACGAGATCCGCTTCCATGAGGTGAGCGAAGCCGAGCTCGAGGCGTGGCGCAGCGATTTCGTGGCGGGACGCCGCCGCCTGCGCATCGAGGAGTCGGTGTTCGATCTCGGCGAATACGAGCGTTTCCTGCGCGACGAGGCCGTCTCGATCGCCACGTTCAAGGCCACGCAGCAGGCCGCGTTCGAGGCGGAGCGCGAGCGCTGGCGAGCGGCGGGGCAGGCCGGTTACGCGGGAGAGCCCGGTGCGCAGGAGGCCGCGGCAGCGGGTGCGTTGAGCGATGCGTCCGCACTCGATGAGGACTGCCGTGCAATCGGCGCAGACGTGTCGGGTAGCGTCTGGAAGCTGCTCGTGGCCGAAGGTGAGCGTGTCGTGGAGGGGCAGGACGTGGCGATTCTGGAGTCGATGAAGATGGAAGTGACGGTGGCCGCGAGCGCCGATGGCGTGATCGAGTGGCTCGACTGCGCGGCGGGGGATGCCGTGGTGGCGGGCCAGCGCCTGATGGTGATCCGTGTGGACGCCGCGAACGCAGATGCCGTGAGCGGCGAGGAGGCCGCATGTCAATGAAACCGCAGACCCTGCCCTTCGAAACGATGTCGATTGCGGCTTTGCGCGCGCGCTATCGGGATGGCACGCTGACGCCGTCGCAACTCGTCGCGCAGCTCGCGGCCCGCACAGCGGGCGACGATCCCCATCGCGTCTGGATCCGGGCCCTGACGCGCGACGAGATGATGCGCTATGCCGATGCGCTGGCGGACAAGGATCCGGCCTCGCTGCCGCTCTATGGCATCCCGTTCGCGATCAAGGACAACATCGATCTCGCGGGCGTGCCGACCACGGCGGGCTGCCCCGAATTCGCCTACACCCCGGCGCAGAGCGCGCCCGTGGTCGAGCGGCTGATCGCGGCGGGCGCGATTCCCGTGGGCAAGACCAACCTCGACCAGTTCGCCACGGGCCTCTCGGGGCAGCGTTCGCCATACGGCGCCTGCCGCAATGCGCTCGATCCTCGCTATGCGTCCGGTGGATCCAGTTCGGGCTCGGCCGTGGCGGTGGCGCTCGGGCTCGCCTCCTTTTCGCTCGGGACGGACACGGCCGGATCGGGACGCGTGCCTGCCGCGTTTCATGGCCTCGTCGGGCTGAAGCCGACGAAAGGCGTGCTCAGCACGCTGGGCGTCGTACCGGCGTGCCGCTCGCTCGACAGCGTGTCGATCTTCGCCCACACGGCAAACGACGCTCAACGCGTGTTCGACTGCGCGCGCGGCACGACGGAGGGCGATCCGTATGCGCGTGAATGGACGCCGCCCGCGGCTGTGCCCACGCGCGCTTCACTGCGCGGCGTGCGCTTTGGCGTGCCGCGCGCGGCGCAGCTCGAGTTCTACGGCGATACGTCGTACGCGCGGGCGTTCGATGGCGCGCTGGCGAGGCTGCGCGCGGCGGGCGCGGAGCGGGTCGAGATCGACTTCGAGCCCTTTCTCGCCACCGCCCGGCTGCTCTATGAAGGGCCGTGGGTGGCCGAGCGGCTAGCCGCGATCCGGCCGTTCTTCGAGGCACATCCTGACGCACTGCATCCGGTCACGCGCGCCATTATCGGCGGCGCCACGCGCTGGAGCGCCGCCGATGCGTTCGCGGCGTTCGACCGGCTCGCGACGCTGCGCGAGGCCGCGAGCCATGTCTGGACGCAGGTCGATGCGCTCGTGATGCCCACGTCGCCCACCACAGCGACGGTGGAAGCGCTGGAGGCCGATCCCGTCGGCGTGAACGCCCGCTTTGGCTATTACACGAACTTTGTGAATCTCCTCGATCTTTCGGCGCTGGCGGTGCCGGCGGGTGCGGGCGGCGAGGGCGCACACGAGGGCAAGCCCTTCGGCGTGACCTTCGTGGGCCGCGCGCATGAAGACGCGCAACTACTCGATCTCGCGCGGGCGTGGCTGGAGGAACCCGGCGAACCTGCGCCAGGTGCGAGCAGTCAGTCAACCGGGCCGGAGACGATCCGCGTCGCCGTGGTCGGCGCGCACCTGAGCGGCGAGCCGTTGAACGGACAGTTGACCGAGCGTGGCGCGACTCTCCTTGAAACGACCACGACCGCACCGGCGTATCGCCTCCACGTGCTGCCGCAACGCGACGTCAAGGCACCCGCGAAGCCCGGCCTCCTCCGTGTGAATGGCGGTGGCGCGGCGATCGAGGTCGAGGTCTGGTCGATGCCGGCCGCCGCGTTCGGTTCGTTCGTCGCCCTGATTCCCGCGCCGCTTGGCATCGGCACGCTCGAGCTCGCGAACGGCGAAGCCGTGCTCGGCTTCCTTTGCGAACACGCGGCGCTCGAAGGCACAGCCGATATCACCGGTTACGGCGGCTGGCGCGCCTGGCGCGCGCATGAGGCCGCCGGCCAAGCCGCGGCCGGGGCGTAGCGAAATCGTAAGTTATCCAAAGCAATGCAATGTGGTACTCATCCAGGAGATTTGCCATGAAGACGACCCGCAGCGTTTGTGCACCCGTCACGTCCGCAAGCCCACTTTTCACCTTGCGCCGGCGCTTGAAGCGTGCGGCGAGCACCCTCGCGCTCGCCGCCGGCTGCTTCGCGGCGCACGCCCAGACCGCAAGCGCCGCGCCGCTGCGCATCGGCTATAGCGACTGGCCCGGCTGGGTGGCCTGGCAGGTAGCGATCGACAAGGGCTGGTTCAAGGAGGCCGGCCTCGACGTGAAGTTCGAATGGTTCGACTACGCGGCCTCGATGGATGCGTATGCGGCGAACAAGCTGGACGCCGTGCTCGTCACCAACGGCGATGCGCTGACGATGGGCGCGAACGGCGCGAAGAACGTCATGGCGCTGATCACCGACTACTCGAACGGCAACGACATGATCGTGGCCAAGCCGCCCGCGCGCCGCATCCAGGACCTGAAGGGCAAGAAGATCGGCGTGGAGTTCGGCGTGGTCGATCACCTGCTGCTGCTCGATGCGCTCCAGCGCGCCGGCATGAAGGAGAGCGACGTCACGCTCGTCAACGCGAAGACCAACGAGACCCCGCAGGTGCTCGGCTCGTCCGACGTTTCGGCCATCGCGGCCTGGCAGCCGAATGCCGGTGAAGCCTTGCGCCAGGTGCCGGGCGCGCGGCCGGTATTCACGTCCGCCGACGAGCCGGGCCTCATCTACGACGTGCTCGCGGTGAATCCCGTGAGCCTCGCGGCGCATCGCGACGACTACGAGACGCTCACAAAAGTCTGGTATCGCGTCGTGCACTATATCGACGACCCGGCTACCCAGGGCGATGCCGTGAAGATCATGGCGGCGCGCGTGGGCCTCACGCCGCAGCAGTATCTGCCGCTGCTCAAGGGCACGAAGCTGCTGACGCTGCCCGAGGCGCAGCAGGCCTATGCAAAGGGCGACGGCTTCCGGTCGCTCTATGGCTCGAGCCATGCAGCCGACGCGTTCAACGTGAAGTACCAGGTCTACAAGACCTCGCAGGACGTGAACGCCTATATCGAGCCGTCTCTCACGGGCGCGTTGAAGTAACGCATATTGCCAGCCACAGGAGAACGCCATGGCGGAATTCAGCCAGACCGGATGGTTAGCCGTGCGCCGCGAGCTGTCGCCGCGCGGCAAGTGGATATTGGGGATCGGCGCGTTCGTGCTGCCGCTGTTCGTGTGGTGCGTGGTGAGCTATGTGCCGTTCGTCTGGCATCCGCAGGTGCTGCTCACGCAGCCGGGCAGCGTGGACTACTTCCAGCCCGGCATGCGCGTGGACAAGGACGTGTTCGCCGACGAGCTCGCGCATGCGCGCGCGTCGCATACCGCGCTGCCCGCGGGCGTGCCGGCGAATCCGGTCTATCTGCCCGCACCGCACGAAGTGCTCGAGGCGTTCTATACGGCGTTCACCACGCCGCCCGCTTCACACGACGGCGTGTGGCTGCACCAGAGCCTCTGGCACAGCATCCAGATCATCTTCTGGGGCTTCGTGCTGTCGTCGGTGATCGGTGTGCCGCTTGGCATCGTCTGCGGGACCTACAGCGCGCTCGCGCGCCTGCAGGAGCCGTTCTTCGAGTTCTTCCGCTATCTGCCCGCGCCCGCATTCGGCGCGCTGATGGTGGCGGTGCTGGGCATCTACGACGCGCCGAAGATTGCCATCATCGTCATCGGCACGTTGTTCCAGCAGGTGCTCATCATCGCGAATACCACGCGCAAACTCGAATATGGCCTGCTCGAAGCGGCGATGACGCTCGGCACGACGCGCCTGAAGCTGCTCACGCATGTCGTGGTGCCAGGCGTCTTGCCCGATCTGTACCGCGACCAGCGCATCCTGCTTGGCTGGGCCTGGACGTACCTGATTGTCGCGGAGCTCGTGGGCACGAGTTCGGGCATCACCTGGTACATCACGCAGCAGGCGCGCTACCAGCATTTCGACAACGTATACGCGGCGATCATGATGATCGGGATCATCGGTCTGGGCACCGATCTCGTGCTCGCATTCATCGGGCGCAGGCTCTTTCCATGGGACCGCACGCTGAAGGCTTAAGCCCGCACACGGCAGCGCTGCCTGTCGCATTGACTCACAAGGACCCGCGTCATGTTAAATCCGAAGACCGTCCCCGACTATCTCCTCCAGTCCGATGCGGTGCGTGCGCGCTTCGAGCGCCTGAAAGCCCGCGAGCCGATTCTCGAAGTGCGTAATCTCACCAAGCGCTACGCGACGCCCCAGGGCGAGCACACCGCGCTTGCCGATATCAGCTTCACGACGCACCGGCGCGAGTTCGTCTGCGTGATCGGACCCTCGGGCTGCGGGAAATCCACGCTGATCCGCATTCTCGCTGGTCTGGAGACGCCCACGAGCGGTGAGGTGTGTGTCAAGGGGCAGGCCGTGCGCGGTCCGGGCGCGGACCGTGGCATGGTGTTCCAGGGCTATACCTTGTTTCCGTGGCTCACGGTCAAGAAGAACGTGATGTTCGGACTGCGTATGAACGGGCAGGGCGCCGCGCAGGCCGAGCGCGAGGCGCTGCAATGGCTCGATCTGGTTGGGCTGGAGAAGTTCGCCGACGCGTATCCGCACCAGCTTTCCGGCGGCATGAAGCAACGCGTGGCGATCGCGCGCGCGCTCGCGAACCGGCCCGGGATCCTGCTGATGGACGAGCCATTTGGCGCACTCGACGCGCAGACGCGCTCGAAAATGCAGGCGCATCTGCTCGATATCTGGCGCAACGTGGATGTCACGATCCTGTTCATCACACATGACCTCGACGAAGCGATTTTTCTCGCCGACCGGATTCTCGTGCTGAAGGCGCATCCAGGCGAAGTGCAGGAGCTGATCGAGGTGCCGGTGCCACGCCCACGCAGCTATGCGCAGTTCAATTCGCCGGAGTTCCTCGCGACGCGCGCGCGGCTTGACGCGCTCATCCATCCGCCTGTCGAGGACGAAGCAGACGACCAGGCAAACGACGAAGCGCAGCTCCGTCCGCACATGATCCGGCTCACCGACGTGAATGACTCGGTCGAGTAGCTGCCGCCACCGGCCATACCCACCACGCATGCGAATGAGAGCGTGTGCAAGCTAGCCCTCCATCCAGCTGACATGGGCGCTCACCACACGCCAACCTTCCGGCATCTTCACCCCGGGCAGGAGCGCGCCTGCGAGCGGGGGCAACGCTTCGCCGCGCGCGCGGCGTGCATCGAGCGCATCCGCTGCGGCAAGCGCCCGTTCTCGTGTGATTGCGGTGTAGGCATTGACCTGCGCATCGTACGCATCGATGCGCGCGAGCGTCGCCTCGATCAGCTCGCTGTCGTGGGAAAAACTGAACCGGGCGCGAGCGCTAAAGAAGTCGAAAGTGATTCAGGCGATGTCCTCGCCGGAGAGCGCGTGCTCGAACTGACGTGAGCGCCTTCAGCCCACGGGTTTTCTTCTCCTCGCAATGGATCTGACGATTAGCAGTCCGCCGATCATCACGAGAAGCGAAGCGCCGAGGTGAAGAGGCCCATCGAGGTGGTCCAGCCGTCCGCGAACGACGCGAAGCCCCATTCGTTCGCGAGAGACTTGATGAGCATGTCGAGCAGGCGAAAGGTCAGGCCGATACCGAGCGAGACGATGATCGACGGCATGATGAGGCTGGCGATCGAAACATGGAACACGGCGGTATCGCCGCGAAAGCGCCGCCGGAACGCGAGGCCCGCCATCACGGAGAACAGCGTGGTCAGCACGGTGACCGTGAGCGCCAGCTTGACCGAACGGCCGAACGCGGCCCAGATGTCGATATCGCCGACGCCGTCGCGCAACGCGGCAAACCAGTGCAGCGATACGCCGCGCATCGGAAAGGTGAGGCCGCCTTCGGCACCTTGAAACGACAGAATGAAAATCGTGATGACCGGGCCGTAGAGAAACAGCACAAAGAGCCCGAAGACGAGCGCGAGCCAGTAAAAGCGCCTGCGAGCCGGTGGGTCATGCGCCGTGCAAGCATGACGAGCACCGCGCGATCCTCGATTGCCTCGAGTCCGGCGATGCGGACGGCGCGGTGGCGCACATGAGCGCGCATCTGCGTGAGCTGGAGGCGCGTATCGAGACTACGCGCATGCCAGGGGCGAGAGGGCTGGCGCATCTGCTCGGCATGGATCCCTCACTACCGGGCGCAGTGGAGTGAAATGGATCTGGCGTAGCCGGGCGGAAATGGGCGCTGGACTGAATCTCAATGACCTGCTATAGAACCAGGCGGGGACCTGCTTCATTCAACGCGCGATGCTGCATTCTGATGTCGTTTTCGTCGGGATGTAAGGGTTCTCAGTACCGGATGATTCCAGACGAGTCGACGGCATCGGGGCAGACTGCCTCGATTCGGGCATCGGCCATTGGAGGCACTCATGTTTGCTACTGACGTCGCCAGGTCACGGACCGTAGCAGTCAGAGATGGGACCAGCAAGCAGTCGCATCCGCGCAGTATCGACAATCAAGTCACACGCAGGTTACTTCCTGACGGGTCGCGAACGTTGCGTCGCGACGCGCGCACGACGATCAAGAGAATCACCCGGCCATGCCGGCCGCTCGGGCGGGCATGGCGGGGACGTTGTGGGATTTCAGCAAAACACCGATATTTCCGCATGAACGGGCACGCGGAGATCACGCGCAACGGTTGCCGGGAGAGCGCTGGCCGGCGGCTCATGCCCGCTAGACGAAAACATGCCGGAAGTCAGGCTCGGTTGGTCAGGGAGTCACGCGGACGGGATGACTGAATTGCGCATTGGATCCACTTTGCGCGATTGCAAATGCCGGACGTCACGGTTTCTTTGGCAGTTGCTGGCGGCGCAAGCGCCGCTTTTCCGGAATCAGGTTCGCTTCGGGCGCGCGCGGCTGCCTGGCTTCGGTATTTCGGCGGCCAGCACCGTCGCGGGCGCCTCCATCCCCGCCGTGAGGAACTGCACCATGCGCTCAAGCATCTCCTCGTCGTTGCCCGAGTGGAACCGCCCGCCCGAGAGGTCCTCCAGCCGGTCGACGCCCGAGAGCATGTAGAGGAACGTGCCGATCATGAAGGTCACGCGCCAGTTGACATCCGCGGCGCTGACGTCCGGCAGCGCTTTCTCGAACGCCTCAACGTACTGTCTGGTCACCGCGTCGTAGATCCGTCGGCGCAGCTGAAATGCGATCTCCTGCGGCTCGTGATGCAGGCGCGCCTGCATGCGGATGAAGTTGCGTCCTTCCGCGCCGTGCTGATGCATCTCGATCTGCGGCTTGATGAACGCACGGACCAGCTCGCGTACGGTCGGCGCACGCTTGCCGTGACGGGTGAGCTCTATCAGAAGTTCAGCATAGCGGTCCATCAGGGTGGCACCGCGCCGCGCGAACGTTTCCTCAAAAAGATTCTGCTTCGAGCCGAAGTAGTAATTGATCAGTGCCTGGGTCACGTTGGCTTCTTCGGCGATCAGCCGCATTGACGCGCCCAGATAGCCCTGCTCGGCGAAAACCCGCTCGGCCACGTCCATGATCGTCTGCTTCGTCACGCCGTCACCGCTGAGGCTCGACTTGCGTCGACCCATCGCGCGCGGCCGCTTTTCGCGTTTATCTTGCGTCATCTCCATACGCCCGGATCCATGACCAGTAAAAAATCGCCTGCACCTGGAAGACCAGGCCCCGACGTGCAACCCCTTTCCCCGTCGGACACCCGACGACGATGCGGCGCGGGACGTCTCGTCTGTGCCGCCCCCCAAGGCTCGCCATCTTAACAGCAGTCGTCGGCAGCGACGGGCACGCAGACGCCCGACGCCCCAGCCATCGAGGCCCGAAGAGCGGTCATCCCGCTTCAACCCAGGGAAAACCGTGATTTAATTAACTGGTCGACCAGTTAAACTGCGGGCATCGAATCATGCATTGCGGGGAACCTTTACCGACCCGTCGTCGCCGCACGACCTCCTGAACGAGAACAAACCATGAGCACTCCGAGTAAAAAGGAATGGCTGTTGAATCCCTCACGCCAGCCGTACCCACGCAACCAGTGGTATGTGGCGGCCTTGTCGACGGAAGTCGGCCGCACGCCGCTCGGCCGCAAGATTCTGGGCACCGACGTCGTGCTGTACCGCACGACGGACGGCATGCCCATCGCACTGTACGATCGCTGCCCGCACCGCAGCCTCCCGCTCTCGATGGGCGAACTGGTCGGCGACGAGATCCAGTGCGCGTATCACGGCATGAGATTTGACACACAGGGCGCGTGCGTCGCCATTCCCGGGCAGTGCACGATTTCTGGGGCGTTGCTGCACGCGAGGTCCTACCCCCTGGTAGAAAAGTCGCTCTGGATCTGGATCTGGATGGGCGACGCCGAGCGCGCCGATCCGGCGCTGATCCCCGATCACCATTACCTGCACCTCGACGGCCCCGCATTCCGGCCCGAGCCGCTCTTCTCGATGCAGATCGACTGCAACTTTCAGCTGTGCCATGAAAACCTGGTCGACCTGACTCACCTCACGTACCTGCACAAGGGTGCGTTCGAGACGGGCGGCGTGGACATCGTCGACACGACCTCGCGCCTCGACTTCGGTGAGAACTCGGTGCGCCTGACCTATACCTATCGCAATCTGCTTGTCGAGCCGACCTACGCCGCGATCTCCGGATTCGCGGCCGGGACGCGCATCAACCGCACGCTCGTGACCGAAACCCTCGTGCCGAGCCTCTGCCTGATCTGCAATACCTACACGTCACCCGACGATCCGGCCGCGCCGCCGAAGATCTGGAGCACGCCGTTTGCGATGACGCCGCGCAACACGCGGTCGACGAATTACTTCTTCGTGTCATCGGCGAACTACGACCTCGTTTATACAGACGAGGCAAAAGCCCAGATTTACGAAACGTTCATGCAGGACAAGGTCGCGCTGGAGAGAATCCAGCAGGTGTTCGACGAGAGCGACCCCGACTTCGAGTACGAGTTCAGCGTGAAGGCCGACGCCGGCGCCCTGCGTGTGCGCCGCATGATCCAGGCGATGGCGCTCGCGGAGCGCAGCGACGCAGCGTCGGGCCGCTGAGTGGCCGCATCGGAGAGAAATCCGTCATGCCTCTGGAAAATTTTCGAAACGGCTCGCTGAACGTCCGGCAATGGGGGGAGGGCGCGCCCCTGCTGCTGGTTCACGGCCTCGGCACGTCATCCGATTTGTGGGCGCATCAACTGCGAGCGTTCGCCAGCCGGTATCGTGTCGTCGCCATGGATCTGCCCGGCTTCGGACGCTCGCAGCGATTGCCGGGCCGCGAGGACGGCGGCGATGGCCTGCCGGCGATCGTCGACGACCTCGCCGAGCTGTGCTCGCGCCTTGGCAGCCCCGTGCATTACGTCGGCACGTCGATGGGCGGCTTCTTCGGCCTTGCGCTCGCGCTTGCGCGCCCCGACCTGTTGCGCAGCCTTGTGCTCTGCAACACGGCGGCCCGCAACGTGATTCCACCGGAGATCGTGGCCGGGCGTCTTGCCGCGTTGCGCACTGCGACGACCGATGAGCTCGGCGAAATGGTCACGCGCCAGGCACTCGGGCCGCAGGCCGATCCGTTCCTGCACGAATGGTTTCGCGAGCTGATTGCACGGAATTCGGCGTTTTTTTACGGTCATTATCTTTCAGTCATCCTAAGCGGATTCGACGTGGCCGACCGGCTCGGAGAAATAACGCTGCCCGCGCTCGTTCTCACCGGCGAGTGCGATCGCGTGATTCCGCCCGCGCATGGTGCCGAACTCGCGCGCCGCCTGAGCGCGAGCACCCTTCACGAGCTCGTCGATACGGGGCACATCGCCTGCGCCGAGCAGCCTGAAGCGTTCAATCGCGCCATCCTCGATTTTCTCGCCGGTGTGGATCGCATCGACGCCGGCCAACCCACGGAAACCCGCTCATGAGCACGCCCTTCGACGAAGCAGCCGGCATCGACGCGATGACGCGTCTCTTTCGCGCGCACCTCGAGCTCTGCCGCGTGAGCCCCGGTGAAACCGTGGCGATCCTGACCGAAGGCGGCCAGTTCGCCGCGCGCGTGCGCGCCTACGAGGCCGCGGTGCGCGCGCTCGGCGCCGAGCCTCGCCACGTCGACTTCCGGCCGCCCGGCGGCGCGACCGAACCGGCCGCGCGCCTCGGCAACGTCGGCCGTAGCGGGCTCGGCGCGGACCGCGGGGCGATGGCGACGCTCAAGGCGTCCGATCTCGTCATCGACATGATGCTGCTGCTTTTCTCGCAGGAGCAGCTGGAGATCCAGCAGGCCGGCGCGCGCATCGTGCTCGTCGTCGAGCCGTTCGAGACGCTCGCGCGCCTGTTCCCCACCGAGGACCTGCGCCGCCGCGTCGAAGCCGCTGAACGCCGCCTTGCCCGCGCCGGCACGCTGCGCTTCACGAACGCGGCGGGCACGGACGTGACCTACGACATCGCGGATCAGCCCATCCTGACCGAGTACGGCTACGCGGACCAGCCGGGCCGCTGGGACCACTGGCCGGGCGGCTTTCTCGCCACCACGGCGCGGCCGCGCGGCGTGAACGGGCGCGTCGTGCTCGCGGCAGGCGACCTGCTCTATCCGCTCATGCGCGTGGTGGGCGAGCCCATCGGCATCACGATTCGCGACGGCATGATCGTCGACATCGCGGGCGGCGCCGAAGCCGGCGCGCTGCGCGAATACATCGAGCGTTACGACGACCCGCGCGCCTACGCGATCTCGCACATCGGCTGGGGGCTCAACGAACGCTGCGAATGGGACGCGACGCTGCCCGGCATCGGCATGGACGGCCGCGCGTACTACGGCAATGTGCTGTTCTCGACCGGCCCCGACACCGAGCTCGGTGGCACGAACGACACGGCCTGCCATCTCGACATTCCGATGCGCAACTGCACGCTCACGCTCGACGGCGAGCCGATCGTGGCCGCCGGCCGCGTGATGCCGGCCGACATGCGCGCGTTCGGGCGCTGAGCGCATTTTTTTTCACTCCCGAGGATTCACATGAAACAGCACTACCGGATCGGACAGGTCGTCCCCAGTTCGAACGTCACGATGGAAACCGAAATCCCGCTGATTCTGGGGCGCCGCCAGACCGTCCTGCCCGAGACCTTCAGCTTCCACGCGAGCCGTATGCGCATGAAAAAGGTCACGCGCGAAGAGCTGGCCGCCATGGACGCGTCGGCCGGGCGCTGCGTGCAGGAGCTCACCGACGCACGCGTGGACATCATCGGCTACGCGTGCCTCGTCGCGATCATGAGCATGGGCGCCGGCTATCATCGCCAGTCCGAAGCACAGCTCGGCGAAGTGGCGCGCGCGAACGACGCGCCGACGCCGATCGTCACGAGTGCGGGTGCGTTGATCCAGGGCCTGCGCGCGCTGGGCGCGCGGCGCGTGTCGATCATCACGCCATACATGAAACCGCTCACGCGGCTCGTCGCGGCGTACCTCGAAGAAGAGGGCATCGAGGTCGTGGACGCGCTATCGCTCGAAATCGAGGACAACCTCGCCGTCGGCGCGCGCGATCCGCTGGCGCTCGTCGACCTGTCCCGCAACGTGCGAACCACCGGCATCGACGTGCTCGTCGCCTCGGCCTGCGTGCAGATGCCGTCGCTCGCGGCGCTCGATCCCATCGAACGGTGCACCGGCATTCCCACCGTGTCGGCCGCCAGCTGCACTGCCTTCGCGATGTTGAGCGCACTTGGGCTCGACCCCGTCGCGCCGGGTTTCGGCGCGATTCTCGCGCCCACGCGCCCGCTGGCGCTCGAGGAGCCGGCGCCATGACGCACGACGCGGATCACGAGGTCTACCGGCGGCAAGGTTTCGGCGCCGAGCTCGGCCTGCATGGAAACATGGGATTCCTGCTGGTTGACTTCGTCAACGGATTTGCGGATCCCGCGAAGTTCGGCGGCGGCAACATCGCGCCGGCCATCGAGCGCAGCCGCGATCTGCTCGCACAGGCGAGGGCGCTGCGCTGGCCCGTCGCGCACAGCCGGATCGTGTTCGCCGACGACGGCGCCGACGCGAACGTGTTCGCCGCCAAGGTGCCGGGGCTCCTCGCGCTGACCGAGCACGCGCCGGCCAGTGCGATCGTCGATGCCCTGGCGCCGGTGGCTGGCGAACTCGTCGTGCGCAAGACCACGCCGTCCGCGTTCTTCGGCACGGCGCTCGCCGCGTGGCTCACTGCGCACGGCGTGGGCACGCTCGCGATCGCGGGCTGCACGACGAGCGGATGCGTGCGCGCGAGCGCCGTCGACGCGATGTCGCATGGCTTTCGCCCGGTGATCGTCGAGGACTGCGTCGGCGACCGGGCGCAGGCCCCGCATCGCGCCAGCCTCTTCGACCTCCGGCAGAAATGCGCGGACGTCATGATGCGGGACGCGTTGCTCGCAGCGGTACGCCGTCGCGACGCACCCTGACGCACCCCACGCAAATCGCCCAACGAAAACGACAGGAGACGATGAAAATGGCAGGAAAAATCGAAACTGGCGATCTCGCGAACGAGGTCGTCCCCGCCGGCGCGCGCATGAACCGGGGCGCGCTCACGATGGCGTACTGGTCGCTCTGCTCGGCGATGTTCTACATCTTCCTCTCGGCGGCGCTCGCGGTCGGCTACGGGGCCGTCAACGCGCTCATTGGCATGGCGCTGTCGATTCCGGTGTTCGCGCTCATCAACGCCGCGTTCGTCCGCTTCTCGATCCGTACGGGTCTTTCGGCCACGCTGCTCTCGCGGCGGCTGTTCGGCGATCGCGGTGCGTCGCTGGCCACCTTGCTGCTCTTCGTCACGGCGATGTACTACGCCGTGTTCGAAGGCTCGGTGCTCGCCGTGGCTGCGAGCAAGGTGTTTCCCGCGCTTGACTACGGCACCGCCTGCCTCATTATCGCCGCGTATTCGGCGCCGCTGGTGATCGGCAGCGTCCAGCGCTTTCTCGACAAGCTCAATGCGATCCTGCTGCCCGTCTACGCGATCGGCCTCGTTCTGCTCGTGGCGCTGACGGGCCAGCGCTACGGCTGGTCGCTGCGCTGGCTCGACGTGGGCGCTGCTCACGCGAGCGCTGGCGGCTGGTGGTATTGCTTCGTCGCGTACATGGGCAACTGGATACTCGCGATGATCACGATGGACTTCGCGCGCTTCGGCAAGCCCGCGGACATGCGCTACCACGCGCTGTTCAGCTTCGGCGTGCCGTTCTATCTGGTGGCGTTCGCCGTCAACGGCGTCGTGGGCATTTTCCTCGTCGGCACCGTCGACCTCGTGCACGTCACCGAGACGGCCGTCGTGGACGCGAGCCTTGCCGTGCTCGGCGCGGGCATCGGCTTGCCCTTCCTGTGGGCGACGCAGACCCGCATCAACACGGCCAACTACTACGTGTCCACGCTCAACATGGGCGCGTTCGCGCAGACGGCGTTCGGGCTGCGCTGGCCGAAGTGGGCGTGGGCCGGCATCGTTGGCGTCGTCGTACTGGTGCTGATGCGCTCGACCGACATCTTCGGCTACATGCTCATCGCGCTGAACTACCAGGCGATCTTCATCACCGCGTGGGTTGGCGTCGCGCTCGCCTACATCCTGCGGGCACGCGCAAACCACGACGATCCGCACCCGGGCGCGGGCTCGCATGCCGGCGCGCTGCCCGCGTGGCTCGCAGCCAGCGCGGCGGGGCTCGTCGTCTCGCAGTTGCAGGCGCCTGTGGGCAGCTTCGCGGTGCCGCTGTCGATCGGGCTCGCGTTCGCGTTCGAATGCATGATCGCGCGGCGGGAGGCGTCGGCCCGGATGGCGGCGGCACGCGACGCCTGAGCGTGCCGCGCATTGGCCGGCAGGCACGCCCGCGTTTTAATCTGGACAACTCTATAAATAGAATCGCTGGAAACACCCACCAATACGTCGTTCAACCGCTTTTCCATTGTCCAGCGTCGCCCATCGGCCCACGGTCCGGCAATGACGCCTGGCGTTTCGTCCACGAAGGGGAAGACATGAAACGCAAACCGGTTTGCAGGCTGATCGCCGCGGCGGTCGCCTCGGCCGCTGCGCACGCGGCATGCGCGCAGAGCTCGGTCACGCTGTACGGCAACGTATCCGCCGGCGTGAACTACGTCAGCAACGTGGGCGGGCACGCCCGCTATCTGCTCGACGACGGCAACTTCATTCCCAACCTGTTCGGCTTCACTGGCAGGGAAGACCTGGGCGGCGGGCTTGCCGCCATCTTCAAGCTCGAAGCGAACTTCTTCATCGGCACCGGCAATCTGTACGTGCCGAACCAGCTCTTCACGCGCCAGTCCTATGTGGGCCTCAACTCAACGCGCTTCGGCCAGCTGACGCTCGGCCATCAGCCGAGCTTCAACTACGACCTGCTCGGTCCGCTCGCCAACGGATACGCCGTGTCGAGCTTCTTTGCGTTCCACCCCGGCAACTTCGACGAGCTCGCGAACACCTTCGAGTATGACAACGCGCTGAAGTACCTGAGCGCCGACTATGGCGGCCTTCGGTTCGGCGCGATGTTCGGCTTTGGCGGACTGGCCGGCGACTTCGCGCGCGGCCGCAACTACGGCTTCGGCTCGCAATACCGCAACGGCCCGTTCACGCTCAGCGCCGCGTACGAAAGCGAGAACAACCGCCTGCTCGAACTGGCCGGCTACGTCGGGCTGCCGACCTTCATGGGCACGCCGATCGACAGCAGCGCACCGTTCGTTGCGGACAACCTGAAGAACCTTGGCGTGGGCGCTTCGTACCAGCTCGGCAACGTGCTGCTGCGCGCGCTCTTCACGCAGTCCCGCATCGACTACGGCGGGACGTCGGCGAACGTCAATAACTATGACATCGGCGCCAACTGGCAAATAACGCCTTTCAACTCGATCAACGGCGGTGTCAGCCTCTCGCGCTTCGAAGGCGGGCGGTGGATCACGCCGATCATCACGGACGTCTACTCGCTCTCGAAACGCACGAGCCTGTACTCGACGTTCCTTTATCAGTTCGCCTCGGGCAACGGCGCGGTGGCGTCGATGCCCGGGGCCGGACAGTCGGCGAGCCGGTGCCAGGCCAGCGTGAGCGTCGGGATCCAGCATTGGTTCTAGCAGTTGTGTCTTTTCCCTAGATGTAGTCCCACCAGGAGAGTTAGTCATGCTTATCGATTTATCGCTGCCCATCGACGCCGTCAAACTGACTTCGGAGAACGCCCACAAGGCATTCATCGATTCCGGCCATGCGGGCACGCACTTCGACGTGGTCGACAAGACGTTTCCGCTCGAGAGTTTCCGCACGCGAGGCAAGGTTGTCGACATCTCGCACATCCGCGGCCGCGAGATCGAGGCCGCGGATTTCGCCGATGCGGTCATCGAGGCGGGTGACTTCGTCATCTTCCATACCGGCTACGTCGACGAGCTCGGGTACAACACGCGGCCCTATACGGCCCGCAGCGCGGAGCTGTCGGACCGCGCGGTCGACTATCTGCTCGACATGAAGGTGAAGCTGATCGGCGTAGACGCGGCCGGCGTGCAGAACCCCCGCAAGCACGCAGACGTCGATCAGCTCTGCGCCGACCAGGGCGTGTTCATCGTCGAGAACCTCAACAACGTGAAGCAACTGCTCGGGCGCATGCCCGCGTCGTTCACCGTCTACACGGCACCAGTGTCGAGGACGGACTTGACGGGCCTGCCCTGCCGCGTCATCGCCGAATTCGCCTGATCCGACGGCTCTTCCCGCTTGCCTCACGCCGGTCGCCCGATCGGGGCGGCAAGCGGTTCGCGTCATCAACGTCATCAAGCTCATGAAAGTCATCATTCTCGACACACGCATCACGGCGAGCGGTATTGCCGCGCTCACACTCGCGAAGCCGGACGGCAGCCCGATGCCTGCCTTCACCGCCGGCGCGCATATCGACGTGCATCTGCCGGGCGGGCTCGTCCGCCAATATTCGCTGTGCAACGGCCCCGACGAGCGGCAGGTCTTCCGACTCGGCGTACTGCTCGAGCCGGTGTCGCGCGGCGGGTCGCGCGCGATGCACGCGCTGGGGCAGGGCGCAACGCTAGAAATCGGCGAGCCGCGAAACCACTTCTGTCTCGCAGATGGCCAGGACCGCGCGGTGCTCGTGGCGGGCGGCATCGGTATCACGCCGCTCCTCAGCATGGCCGAGCACCTGCTGCGCACGGGCACCCCGTTCGATCTGCACTACTGCGTAAGGTCGAGCGACCGGATCGCCTTTGCGGAGCGGCTGTCCGGCAGCGATCTCGCGCCGCACGTACACATTCACGCCGACGCGCTGCCCGATACACGTTTCGATCCGCTGCGCGATCTACCACCCGCCGCACCCGGCACGCACCTCTACGTGTGCGGACCGCAGGGTTTCATCGAATGGGTGCTCGGCGCGGCGGCGTCGTGCGCATGGCTCACGCACAACCTGCACCGGGAATTCTTCGGCCAGACGGAAACCGCCGCGGCGAACGCACCGTTCCGCATTCGCCTCGCGCGCAGCGGTGCGGTCGTCGAAGTCCGCGCCGACCAGAGCGCCTCGCAGGCGCTCAAGGAGCATGGCGTCGAGCTGGAGACGTCGTGCGAGCAGGGGGTCTGCGGCAAGTGCCTGACGCGCGTGCTGGACGGCACGCCCGACCATCGCGACGTTTACCTGACCGATGCCGAGCGCGACAGCAACACGCTGTTCACGCCTTGCTGCTCGCGTGCGCTATCGCCATTCCTGCTCGTGGACCTGTGACGCCGTCGCGGGGTCCGTTGCCTAATGTGCGGCGGCGAACGTTTCGCGGGCTGGAGATATGCTGGAGTACAGGCGTGGGATTGACCTCTGAAAGGAGCGAGTCACATGACGTACGTTTCCTCCTTCGCGTCCAGGCGCAGTGTTCTCACGCTGTTGGTCGTTTTGGGCGGGTGTGCGTCCTCGTCCGTCAGCGTACCGGACGGGACGGCTCCGCTATCCCACGACGAAGTCATGGCCCTCTTCTCTGGAGCGACCGTGCACCGCAGTGTTCCCGGCACAGCCGATACAACGGTGGTCTTGAAAACAAGTGCGGACGGCACTGTCGAGGCCTTCCTTCACCCAGGAAAGTCCAGATTCGCCCATGCGGGGCTGGTGGTACACGAGACGGGCACCTGGACGGTCGAGCCAGGCGGCCGGTTTTGCGTCAAGTTGACGCGCGATGCGACGGCGACCAGCACGTGGTGCCGCTTCATTTTCCGCACGGAGACCGCCTTTGGCGCAGGACAGAGCGCACACGCAACCCGCCTGGAGAGCCTGGATATTTCGAAAAACTGACGGCGCCGCTCGTTACGTGCGGATCGTGCAGCCGAGTTTGCGGAGTTCGGGGACGTCGGCTTTGAGATTAGCCGGGCGCTGCCAGGACGGGCGGGACGCGACACGCGCCGCCCGCCACTCCCCAGTCCAGTCAATCGTCGTATTCCGACGACGCGTTAAATCCGATTTTCTTTGAAGTCCACAACTCGCCACCCGGGTCAATGATGCAAATGCACCATTGACCCGGGTGGCGAGGTCTGCCGTCGAAGGTCCGTTGGCGAGCTAAAGTCGGAAGTGGTGTACGGCGGAGTTGAGGCGGGGATCGAAGGCGGTGGAGGTTTCAGCTGAGAATCTGATTGTCGAAGTCGGAAACCAGCGAACAACAAAACCATCCACCATGAGCAAGGATACGGAAAAGACGGCTTTGTCGCGATAACGATTGAAGGGTGAGGAAAGTCTGATATAAACAGGATTACTTATGAAGTGAGCGAGTAGAACTCCTCAGTGGGAGTCCTTTGGCCGGATCTCGTGATCGCCTTGCCCGGCTATCGGATGACCGCGGCAAGTCATTGCGCCTTACTCAAGGAGCGCCTCGCCCCCTCGCTGCTGGAGCGGGATAGCGGTGCTGCGCCGCGGCTTACTTCGAAGCCGAGCGGATCATATCGGCAGCCTTTTCAGCGATCATGATCGTGGGGGCATTGGTGTTGCCGCTGACGACAGTCGGCATGATCGAAGCGTCCACGACGCGCAGCCCCTCGATGCCGTGGACGCGCAACCGGGCATCCACGACGGCGAGCGGATCGTTGCCCATTTTGCAGGTGCCGACCGGGTGGTACTGGGTGTCGGCGCGGTTGCGGATATCCTGCTCGACGGCGCGCTGGTCGGATTGGTCGACGGGATAGAGCGGCTTCGCGCCCAACGCCTTCAGAGGCGGCGCCTCAAGAATGCGGCGCTGCAGATTCGCGCCCTTGAGCATGACGGCCATATCCGCGGGATCGGAAAAGAAGCGCGGATCGATCTGCGGCGCGTCGAAGGGATCGGTCGTGGCCAACGTCACCTTGCCCCGGCTCTTCGGGCGCAGAACGTCGACGTGACAACTGAAACCATGTGACAGGTGCAATTTGCGAGCGTGGTCGTCCACGATGGCCTCCACGAAGATCATCTGGAGGTCGGGCGCCGGCACATCGGGGCTGCTGCGCACGAACGCGCCCGCGCCGGCGTAGGGCGTGGTCATCAAGCCCTTGCGCTCGCGACGCCATTGCGCAATCCCCTTGACCACACGCGCACTTCCGCCGAGCGACATGCCGAATGTCTCGGGGCTGCCCGCCATCGAGTAGCTGTAGACGTAGTCGATATGGTCCTGGAGGTTTTCGCCCACACCGGGCAGATCGTGCACCACGGGTATGCCCATGGCTTGCAGTTGAGCGCCGGCACCGATGCCGGAAAGCATGAGGATTTGCGGCGAGCCGAAGGCGCCGGCGCTCAGGATCACTTCGCGATTGGCCTTGAGGTCTCGGGTCTCGCCGCCAATCTTGACGCGCACGCCAATGGCACGGCCGCCTGCCAGCAGCAAGCGCTCGGTTCGCGCTCCCGTCATGACCATGAGGTTGGTTCGCGCCAGATTGGGCGTGAGATAGGCTTTAGCCGCGCTGCAACGTTCGCCGTTCTTCTGCGTGACCTGGTACATGAAGGCGCCGTCGCGATCCGCTCCGTTGTAATCCGCAACGATCGGCACGCCGCAGTGCACTGCAGCGTTCAGAAATCGTTGATGGATGGGGCTTGGGGCGTGGAGATCCGCCACATTGAGCGGGCCGCCCCTGCCGTGGAACGCGTTGTCGATCGTTTCGTTGTGCTCAGACTTTCTGAAGTAGGGGAGCACGTCCCCGAATGACCAGCCCCGGTTGCCCTGCGCCGCCCAATTGTCGTAGTCCCAACGATCGCCGCGCACATAGAGCATGGCGTTGATGGAGCTGGATCCGCCAAGGGTCTTGCCACGCGGCTGATATCCGCGGCGTCCGTTCAGGCCCGCTTGCGGCACGGTCTTGAACGCCCAGTTATGCAGGCGCGTCGGCAACATGGCGACCACGGCCGCGGGCATCTGGATGAGCGCGCTTTTGTCCGAATCCCCGGCTTCAAGCAGGCAAACGGTGGTGTGGGGGTCTTCGCTCAGACGGCTGGCGAGCGTGCTCCCGGCAGACCCGCCGCCGATCACGATGTAGTCGAAAGAAGTATGCATATCGAGGCAGGTAGATAACGGAGGACGTTGGCGCAATGCAGTCCGGCCTGCCCGTGATTTCCTGGATCAGGGCCGCTAGCGATATGCGCTTGTCGGGTTGTCGTTATGGAGCCGGGCCCGGGGGCGCCAGCACGCCAGCGGCGCATCGTCATACGTGCACCCGGCTGAACGAAAGGCTTCCGTGGGCGGGCCAGGCTTAACCGATGAGGAAGTCTGGAGCAGGCGCGCGGGATCGACTATCCACTTTTCGGCAAGTTGCGCACGCAGCCGCGGGTTTCAGGGGAAATCCCAGGTATGGCCGGCGCCATGGATGGGCTGGCGCAAGGTGTCAGAAGGACGTTCGTGAAAGAGCTTCGCGTAGTCCACGGCAAAGCGGCCTAAGTGGAAGAAGCCCCAACGCGTGGCGACTTCGGTCACCGAGGTCGTGGGTTCGCCGCGCAACAGTTCCTGCCGGACGGCCGACATGCGTCTCAGGATCAGGAATCGGCGCGGGCTGCAGCCGAACGCCTCCTGAAAGGCGCGTTCGAGCGTCGACAAGCTTGTGTGGGCGGCCTGGCACAGATCGTCGATACGGACTAGCGGGCTGCTCTGGGCGTCGAGGAAGTCCTGGGCGCGCCGCACGATCCGCCACGGTTCCCCGGCATCGAGAAATGCGCCGCGGCCCGCTTGCCGGCAATTCAACTCGCCGAGCAAGACCGAAAGGATGTCTTCGTGCGCAAGCGCCAGCTCCGCACTGGCCTCATCGGTCCCTGCGCCGCTGGCCAGCAGCACGGGTGACCAATGCTGGAGCGTACGCATCATCGCGTCGCTGTATCCGGTCAGGCGCGAACCACCGCTGCGCGACGTGAGCCCCAGATCGACGCCGATGGCGTCGAGCCGCTCGCGCTCCACCTGGATGGATACCCACTGCGGTTGCGTGGGCAGGCAGAGCACCAGTTCGCTGCCTTCCGGCGCGACCACGAGGAGCCCGTTTTCGACGGGGGTGCCGAACAGCCGCCAGTCGCCCTTGCCACTGAGCAACATGCCCAGCGTGACGCGGTTGCGGTTGAGCGCGCCTCGTGCCATGACAGACAGACTGTAATTGCCCCAGTCGACCTGGACCTCACGGCTCGCACTGTGGGCGATCGTGCCGCGGAACTGTCCGACTTCCAGCTGGACGTGCTCAAGCACGCCCTCCTGGAGCGCCTCGCGCATGGTGTGCGGGTCGAATCCGCTCAAGCGGGTCTTCTGGCGAACTGGACCCGATTGCGGAAATGAGGGAGAGATGGGGGGCCGCATGATGACGAGCGCGCGTGGGCTACAGTCTTCCGAGTCGGGGCGAGGTCTTTATTCTGACATGGCATGGCTGCTGGAGCCAAATCCGCGTTGTCGTGCGCTGTTCAGGATACGCTTCGTTTCAAGGCATCGTTTCGATATTGAATACCGGACGCTATTCTCACCTCAATTGCGGGTCTGCACCGGGCCACCATTCCCTTCACTTACCCACGCGCTCACGCATTGCTTCGGCCACTGCGTCGCGCACGCACGCCGTGAGCAATTCCGAAGCGCGCGAGTGCGGCACGCGAGCCGGGCGCGCAATGACGAGCGGCTGGATCACGGTGGCCTCACGGATTGGCCGCTCTGCAACGAGCGAGGTCTGCGCCGTGGTCGAACTTTGCGTGATCAGCAACGACACGCCCAGCCCGTTCGCCACCATCGCACGCACGAGTTCGATGGATGCCGCCCGATACCGCACGTCGGGCGAGAGGCCATGCTGCCAGAACGGAGCCATCAGAAAGTCGCGGCTCTGCGGCAGATCGATCTGGATAAAAGGCTGCGCGGCGAGTTCGTGCAGCGAGACGGTGCGTCGCCGTTTTGCGAGCGGCGAGTCGCTGGGTACGAGCGCATAGGGCTTGAGCTCGGCGAGGCATTCGCGCTCGATATCGCCGGGCAGGCCAACGTCATACATGAGTGCGAAATCGATCTGACGCTTGTGCAGCCATTGTTCGAGTTGCGCGAGATCGCCGTCCCGGAACTGGACCGTAAGACCCGGAAAGCGCGTCTGCGCGAGCTTGAGCACGCGTGGCAGATAGACGGGCGCGATCGTGTGAAAGATGCCGATCTGCACGAGGCCGCCATCGCCTTCGCCCACGTCGTCGGTTGCGAACGCGGAGGCCGATGCGAGCAGGTGGCGCGCCTCATTCAGCTTGCGCTGGCCGAACTGCGTGAGTGTCATGCGCGTGCCGGCGCCACGCGTGAAAAGTGGCGCGTCGAATAGCGCTTCCAGTTCACGAACGGCCACGGAGATCGAAGGCTGCGAGACGTTGAGCTGTTTCGCGGCGGTGGTCGTGCTGCCTGTTTCGGCCGCGGTGACGAAGTAGCGCAACAGCCTGAGCGACAAAGCCATAATATTTTCGTATAACCGTTAATTTATTCCAGTATTTTATCTTATTGGCTGAGCGGCCCAGAATCAGTCCACCAGTCGAATGGGCTGGCTGTTCTGGAGGACAACGCTGTGACACTGCCCGCGCTGCCGCTCGACGGCATTCGTGTGATCGACTTTTCCCGTGTGCTCGCGGGGCCGCTGTGCTCCGCGCTGCTCGGCGACCTGGGCGCCGAGGTAGTCAAGATCGAACCGCCCAGCGGCGACGACTATCGCGCAATTGGCCCGTTTTCCGCAGGCGAAAGCGGACTGTTCAATGCGATGAACCGCAACAAGCAAAGCGTCGTGATCGACCTGAAGCACGATGAAGGCCGTGCGCTCGCACAGGCGCTCTGCGCGCAGGCGGATGTGGTCGTGGAGAACTTCCGGCCAGGCGTTGCCGAGCGTCTTGGCATCGGCTACGCGCAACTTTCCGCGCAGCATCCCGCGCTCGTCTACGCGAGCGTTTCGGGTTTCGGCCAGACCGGCCCTGAATCGCATCGTCCCGCGTACGACATCATCCTGCAAGCCCTGTGCGGTCTCATGGATGCAACGGGATCGCCCGATGGTGCGCCGACGCTGGTAGGCGATTCGATCTCGGACGCGGTCAGCGGACTTTTCGCCTCGTGGGGCGTACTTGCCGCACTGCTCGCACGCGAGCGCACCGGCAAGGGTACGCACGTGGACGTGGCGATGTTCGATGCCACGCTCAGCCTCACTGCGGGTCTGGTCGCCCGCTATGCAGCGAATGGTGTCGCGCCGCGGCGCGTGGGCAACCGGCATGCGTCGTCCGCGCCATTCGGGGCTTATCGTGCGAAAGACGGCCATTTCGTGCTAGCCGTGCTCAACAACCGTTTGTTCGAGCGCTTCGCGCAGGCAATCGGCCAGCCCGAACTCGTCGACGACCCGCGTTTTGCCGACGACGCAACGCGCAGCGAGCATGAAGCCGCGTTGCGCGCCCGTATCGAATCATGGTCAGTCGTGCTTGGCATCTCGGAAGTCAACGCGCGCTTGAGCGACGCGGGAATTCCGGTCGCGCCGATCCAGAACATCGGCGAAGCGCTGGAGAGCGAGCAGGCGCGCGAGCGTGGCCTGCTGGTCGAAACGCCTGCCGCGAGCGGCGGCACCGTGCGCGTGCCACGGCAGCCAGTTCGGTTCTCGGCGTGGCCCGCCACGCGAACCACGCGTGCGCCCGCGCTTGGCGAACACACGCAGACCGTGCTCCAAAAACTCGTCGGGCTGGATGTCGCGCGCATCGCCGAGTTGCGTGCGGGCGGCGTGCTGGGCGGCCACGTCACCGCGCAACGCGAAACACAATGATTGAGGAGACGAAGCATGCTTAAACGAATGGGTGTTACCGACGCCGATGTCGAGATCGCGGAAGCCATCCGGCGCTACGCGCAAGCGGAGCTGGCGCCGCACGCGGCACAAACCGACCGCGAGGAAATCTCTACGACACGCTATCTTCCAGCGCTCGCGGAACTGGGGGTGATGGGCATGAATCTGCCGGAGCGTTGGGGTGGCATCGGCGCGTCGCCTGCCGCCATCATTCTTGCGCTGGCAGAGATCGCGGCCGCGTGCGCGTCGACTTCGTCGATGATCGGCGCCCACTATCTCGCAACCGATTCGATCCTGATCGGCGGCGACGACATACTGCGATCGCGCTATCTGCCTGAGGCGGCAGCTGGCGTGAAACTCGGCGCATTCGCGCTGACGGAACCTCAAGCCGGTTCGAACCCGGCGGGAATGACGACACAGGCAGTACGCGAAGGCGACGGCTATCGGCTGCGTGGCGTGAAGCATTTCATCTCGAACGCGGCGGCTGCGCAGTTCATCGTGGTCTATGCGAAGACCGCGCCCGAACTCGGGACGCGCGGAATCAGCGCCTTCGTGGTGGACCGCAATACGCCCGGTGTGTCGGTGTCTTCCGCGGAAATGCTGATGGGGATTCGCGGCGCGCCGGCGCATGAAGTCGCGCTCGACTGCTACGTGCCCGCCGTGAACCGCCTGGGTGAAGAGGGCACGGGCTTTCGCACGGCAATGAAAGTGCTCGACAACAGCCGCCTCGACGTGGCGGCGACGAGTCTCGGTCTGGCCGAAGCCGCGCTGGCCGATGCGGTGCAATGGGCGAAGACGCGGCAGGTCGGCAATGAGCCGCTCGCGGCCAGGCAGGGCTTGCAATGGAAATTTGCCGACATGAAAACGCAACTCGAGGCGGCGTGGCTCCTGAGCTTGCAGGCGGCCGCGCGGCGCGCGGCAGGCGAGCCGTTCACGGACGCCGCTTCGATGGCCAAGCTCTATGCGTCGGAGATGGTCGGGTTCGTCACCGATGCTGCGCTGCAGATGCACGGCGGCTACGGCTTCACACGCGAGCTGCGGATCGAGCGGCTGCTGCGTGACGCGCGAATCCTGCGCATCTACGAAGGGTCCTCGGAGATTCAGCGCACCGTGATTGCGCGATCGGTTCTGGCGTAACGAAGCAAGAAGAGAGAACGTGAAAGTGCTGGTAGCGGTGAAGCGTGTCGTCGATGCTGCGATGGTTGAGTTGATGGAGTACGTATTTCCAAAGTGTCGGACGCGGAGGTTGTAGTTGCGCTATGACGTTATATAGATATAACATGATGACTAATGGGCGGCACGCCTTCGGGTGCGCCGCTGCCATACCGTCTCAACGTCACTCGCACCGCACAACCTGGAGCATTGGAATGAAGCAGACTCAGGCGCTACGCGCGCTGCTGAACGAAGCCGGGCTGATCGTCGCCCCGGGCGTCTACGATGGATTGACTGCGCGCATCGCCCAGCACGCCGGCTTTTCGGCGCTCTATATGACGGGCGCTGGCACGGCTGCGGCTAGAGGCTTTCCCGACTACGGCCTGCTGACGATGAGCGAAATGGTCGAGAACGCCGGCGTGATCGCACGCAGCGCTTCCGTCCCCTTGATCGCCGACGCGGATACCGGCTTCGGCAACGAGCTCAACGTCACGCGCACCGTGCGCGAATACGAGCAGCGTGGCGTCGCCTCGATCCATATCGAAGACCAGGTGATGCCCAAGAAGTGCGGTCATCTCGACGGCAAGGAACTGGTGCCGCGCGAGGACTTCGTCGCGAAGATCCGCGCGGCGGTGGCCGCGCGCAGCGACAGGGATTTCGTGATCATTGCCCGTACGGACGCGCGCGCCGTCGAGGGCTTCGATGAGGCCATCTGGCGCGCGAATGCGGCGCTCGAAGCGGGCGCCGACGTCGCGTTCGTGGAGGCGCCGCAGGGATTGAGCGAGGTCGAAGCGGTGCCGCGCCTCGTTCACGGGCCATGCCTGCTCAACATCGTGCGCGGCGGCAAGACGCCCGACGTCCACCTGCGCGACGTGGAGCAGATGGGCTACCGCATCGCGATCCTGCCGAGCCTGCTGATCGGCGCGGTCGCCCAGGCCTGCGAAACGGCGCTCGTGTCGCTGCGCGAGAGCCGCGAGCCACCGCCGTCGGCCGGCGATGCCCCGGTGCGCGAGCGGTTCCGCCGGCTTGGCGCGGACGAGTGGGATGCCTTGCGCACCCGTTTCCGCGCGGACGCGGTCTCGACGGAAGGCAACGCATCATGAGCGCGGCCTCGCTCTTCGAAAAGGTCTGGGCGCGCCATGTGATCACGACGCTCGGGGAAGACTGGGCGCTGTTGCATATCGACCGGCACCTGCTGCACGACCTGTCCGGCACGCAGGGCCTGTATGCGCTGGCCCAGCGCGGCCTCGCCGTGGCGAGTCCCGAACTGGCCTTCGCGACGCCCGACCACGCCGTGTCGAGCGTGCCGGGGCGCACCGGACTCAGCTATGCAGGCGGCGCGAAGCTCTATGCGGGCCTGAAGGGGCTTGCCGCGCAGAGCGGCATTCAGTTCTTCGATCTCGGCGAGCCGGGGCAGGGCATCGTGCATGTGGCCGCACCGGAGCTGGGTTTCACGTTGCCGGGCAGCACGCTGGTCTGCGGCGACAGCCACACCTGCACAAACGGCGGGCTGGGTGCGCTCGCGTTCGGCATCGGCTCTTCCGAAGTCGCGCATGTGCTGGCCACCCAGACGCTTTGGCAGCAGCGGCCGAAAACCCTGCGCGCCAGCTTCGACGGCCGCCTTCCAGCCAGTAGCAGTGCGAAGGATCTGATCCTCTATCTGATCGGCCAGCTCGGCGCCCATGGCGCAGGGGGCTATGCCGTCGAATATGCGGGCGAGGCCGTCGAGGCGTTGTCCGTCGAGGCCCGCATGACGCTCTGCAATCTGTCCATCGAGCTGGGTGCGAAGATCGGCATGGTTGCACCGGACGAGACGACATTTGCGTGGATCGAGGGCAGGCCGTTCGCGCCGGCGGGCGACCAGTGGGCATTGGCGCTGGCCGACTGGCGAACGCTTGCAACCGACGTGGCGGCGCGATTCGATCGCGAGCATCGCTTCGACGCAAGCCGTATCACGCCGATGATGACGTGGGGCACGAGCCCGGAGCACGTGATTCCGGTCGATGGCGTCATTCCTTCGCCGGAAGCGGCGCCGGACGCGGCTCGTCGTGAAGCCTGGCGCAGCGCGCTCGAGTACATGGGGCTCGAGCCCGGCAAGCCGCTGCTCGGCACGGCAGTCGACTGGGTTTTTATCGGCTCGTGCACGAACTCGCGCCTCTCTGACCTGCGCGACGCGGCGCAGATCGTACGCGGCCGCCGCGTGGCAGCGGGTGTCAAGGCATGGGTCGTACCCGGGTCGGAAAACGTGAAGCGCGAAGCGCAGGCGGAAGGGCTCGACCGCGTCTTTCTCGAAGCGGGTTTCGAATGGCGCGAGCCAGGCTGCAGCATGTGCGTGGCGGCAAACGGCGAGGTCGTGCCGCCCGGCAAGCGGGCGATTTCCACCTCGAACCGCAATTTCGTGGGGCGGCAAGGCCCGGGCGCGCGCACGCATCTGGCCAGTCCGCAAAGCGCCGCGGCTGCCGCTGTCACCGGCGTCATAACGGATATCAGGAGTCTCGTTCATGGATAAGGTGACGACGGTCGCTGGCATCGTCGCGCCCCTGTTGCGCGACAACGTCGATACGGACATCGTGATCCGGATCGAGCGACTCACCCAGCAGACGCGCGACGCGCTCGGGCAATACGCGTTCGAAGCCTGGCGTTACCACGAGGACGGCACCGAAAATCCGGCGTTCGTCCTGAACCGCGCGCCCTGGCGAGGTGCGCCCGTGTTGCTCGCCGGCGCGAACTTCGGCTGCGGTTCATCGCGTGAAGGGGCCGTGTGGGCGCTGATGAGCATGGGTATTCGCAGTGTGATTGCCGAGAGCTTTGGCGAAATCTTCTACAACAACTGCTTCCAGAACGGGCTGTTGCCGGTGCGGCTCGCGAAAGCGCAGATCCAGATGCTGGCTGATCTGGCGCAGACGGGCGCGAGCGTGAAGGTCGATCTGGTAGCGCAGCAGATCACCGCAGACGATCTGACCATCCCGTTCGAAATCGAAGGGCTGCGGCGCGAAGCGCTGCTTCAGGGCCTCGATGAGATCGGCCAGACGCTGCAATTGCGCGAGGCGATTCGCGACTGGCAGCGAGCCGATCGCGAGGCGCGTCCATGGATCTGGAGCACGATGGAAACGGCCCGGAAGGGGGAATCGCCTCGCGCATGAATCAATACTCAGGATAGCGAACATAATCGAACGCGCACAGTCGCAAATGGAGTGAGACAAATGAGAATAGCAGATCAAGTGCAGCATACGGTGAAAGAGACTGCGGGCCCCACCGATCCCCAGGGCCCGACCGGCGCGCTCGCAAGCTGGCTGGCAGGGCTGCAGGCGGGTGACATCCCGCAGGCGGTCAGCGAACGCGCGAGGCATCTGACACTCGACGGCATCGGCTGTGCGCTGGTGGGCGCGCAACTGCCGTGGTCCACGCGCGCGGTAGACAGCGTGTGCGAGATGGAAGGCAACGGCGCATCCGTGCTGATCGGCCGGGGACGCTGCGCGCCCGCGCCGGCCGCCGCGCTGCTCAACGGCACGTTCATTCAGGGATTCGAACTCGACGATTTCCACCCGCTTGCGCCGCTGCACGCGGCTTCGGTCGTCCTGCCATCGCTCTTTGCAACGACCGAACTGTTGGGCGGCGTGAGCGGCGAGCGCTTCCTGCTCGCGGCGATCGCGGGCTACGAAGTCGGGCCGCGCGTGGGACTGGCGCTCCACGGCTCGGAGATGCTGACGCGGGGATGGCATTCGGGCGCAGTGTTCGGCACGCACGCGAGCGCGGCGGCGGCGGCCAGGCTGCGCGGACTCGACGCGTCTCAATTCGAAGATGCGCTCGGGCTGGCCGCCACGCAGTCGGGCGGACTCATGGCCGCGCAGTTCGAGGCCATGTCGAAGCGCATGCACCACGGCTTTGCGGCGCGCGCGGGCCTCTACGCCGCCGCGCTTGCGGCCAGCGGCTACACGGGCATCAAGCGCGTATTCGAGCGCGAATACGGCGGCTTTCTTTCGACCTTCGGTGAAGGGCATGCCCCGGACGCGTCGCAGATCGCGGCCGAGCTGGGCGCGCGGTGGGAAACGCCGCGCTACGTCATCAAGCCGTTCTCCGCCATGGGCGCGTTGCTTGCCCCCATTGGCGCGATGCTCGAAATCCGGACGCGCCGTGGCGTGACGGCAGACGACATCGAGGCGATCGAGCTCGAGTGCGCAAGTGCGGCCTTTCATCATGGCGGCTGGCAGGCCGAGCGCCCGCTCACGCCCATCGGCGCGCAGATGAACATGGCCTATGCGGTGGCGGTGGCCGCACTCGATGGCGCCGCCCTGATGCAGCAGTTCAGCCCGGCGCGTATCGATGCCGACGACGTCTGGGCCTTCATGCGCAAGATCACGGTGACGCACGATGCGTCGTTCGACGAGGACGGTCCGCTGGCGCGCGGCGCCGTCCGCATGCGTGTGACGTTCAGCGATGGAAGCCACGAGGCCATGCTGCTGCGGCATCCGCGTGGCGAGCCACTCGAGCCGATGACGAATGAGGCGATTGTCGCGAAGTTCAGGGCGTTGACCGGTGGCGTGATCGATACGGCGCGCCAGAAGCAGATCGAATCGCTGGTGCTGAACCTCGAGCGGCTCGACGACGCCCGCGAACTGCTGGCGCTGCTCGCGCAGCCGGTCGCGAACGCCCTTGCCTGAAGCACGCTGGCCCAACGATAAAAGACTGGAGGAGACGATGGCTTCGAAACCGGGCGCGTTGCGAGACGCTGCCGTGCTGGACCTTGCCGCCGTGCAGGAGACGACGGGTCGCATCGGCGCGAGGCTGGACCGAATGCCTGCCACGCGCTCGGTCTGGTGGACCGTGGTGCTGCTGTCAACGGGTGGCTTTTTCGAGTTCTACGAACTGTTCTCGACCGCCTATATCGCGCCGGGCATCATCCGCTCGGGTGTGCTGCGCGCGACGACGAGCGGATTCTTCAGCTTCGACGGACTCGCCAGTTTCATCGCCGCGGCATTCGCCGGGCTGCTCATCGGCACCTTGCTGTTCGGTACGGTCGCGGACCGGCTGGGGCGGCGCGCGGTGTTCACGTTCGCGCTGCTGTGGTACACCGTGTCGGCGGCGATCATGGCGTTTCAGCATGGCGCTGCCGGGCTGAACTTCTGGCGGTTGATGGTCGGGATCGGCCTGGGCGTAGAGCTGGTGACGATCGACAGCTATCTGGGCGAGATCGTGCCCAGACGGATTCGCGGCCGCGCCTTCGCGCTGAATCAGCTCATTACCTATCTTGCGGTGCCGGTGATCGCCGGCCTTTCATGGCAGCTCGTGCCGCGCGCACCCTTCGGCCTCGATGGCTGGCGCTGGGTCGTGCTGTCCGGTTCGGTCGGCGCGTTGTTTATCTGGGTCATCCGCCGGCGTTTGCCCGAGAGTCCTCGCTGGCTCGCCGCGCATGGCCGCCACGAGGAGGCCGAGGCCGTTCTGGCCGCGCTCGAGGCCCGCGTGGCGCGCGAAGCGGGCGGCGCGTTGCCGGAACCGGAGGCGCAGGAGGGCGAGCGCGTTGAAGCAGGGCGGTTCCGGAAAGTATTCAGTCCTGCTTACCGGTCCAGAACCTTGATGCTGTGCCTGTTCCATCTCTTCCAGACCGTGGGGCTGTACGGATTTTCGAACTGGGTGCCGACATTCCTGATCCATCGCGGCGTGGAAGTGGCAGCGAGCCTTGGCTACACGCTAGGCATGACGCTTGTCATGCCGCTTGGACCGCTGCTCGCGATGGCATACGGGGACCGGTTCGAACGCAAATGGCAGATCGTCGTCTCGTCACTGTTCGTCGCGAGCGCGGGGCTATGCTTTGCGCAGGCGCGCGAACCGCTCATGATCGTGCTCACCGGCGCGTGCGTGACGCTGGGCGCAACGACGCTTTCGTATGGATTCCACGCCTATCAGTCCGAGCTCTACCCCACGCGCATCCGGGCCCGTGCCGTTGGCTTCGTCTACTCGTGGAGCCGGCTCTCGGGCATCTTCAGCGGCTTTCTGGTGGCCTGGGCGCTGGGCCACGGAGGCGTCGCCGCGGCGCTGTGGCTGATCGCATCGTGCATGATCGTCGACGCCTGCGTGATCGCACTGCTCGGTCCGGCCACGAAGGGCCGCTCGCTCGAGTCGCTCGCGCAGTAGCGGCCGTGCGCGGACTCTGCCGGCGACGGGGTGCGCCCTGGCTCAGCCCGCGCCGCGCCGTCGGCTGCCGCTGGCAGCCGGCCTGGCATTGCCATGCGCGACATCGTGCACGATCTGGCCGGTGCGCAGCGTATTCATGGCGTCGGCCTGCATGTCGGTCACGATGCGGCTGCGCTCGGGCGACACGGTAATCGTCAGATGCTGGACCGGCGTCTGGTCGGTGTCGTAGACGATCCGCGTGACGCGCATGAGCGGCATGCCGACCTCCACGTCGAGCCACTGCGCCAGCGTGGGCGTGGCTGAGACAGCCGTGACTTCCTGGATCACCCGGCCGAAGGCCACCCCCTGGCTCATCAGAATCTCGTAGAGTGCCTGCTTCTTCAGGCTGGCGGCTGTGACCCACTTGCTGTAGCGCTCGGGCACCCACGCGTCGGACACCATCAACACCGTGTTGCCGCTTTTGCGCAGACGGACTGCGTGGATGGCCTGCGCCTGCGGCTCGAGCTGCAATTGCGCGGCGACGAGGGCGGGGACGGCTTCGAGCTTGACGCCGATGACTTCGACGCGGGTTTCCAGCGCCGTCTTGTGCAGGGCGTCGACATAGCCGAGCGTGGCGGCCTGGCGCGGCACCGGCAGATCCGCGGGCACGAAAGTCCCAAGCCCCTGGCGGCGCTGCACGAAGCCTTGCGCTTCGAGGTCGGCCAGCGTGCGGCGCACGGTGATGCGCGAGACGCCGAACATCGTGCAGAGGTCTTCTTCCTTGGGGATCAGGCTGCCGGCCGGATACTCGCCAGCAATGATCCGCTCGCGCAAGACGAGAAACATCTGCCGATGGAGCGGCGTGCCGCGTGCACGAGGGAGGGCCTGGTCGGTAGTGGGCATCGGGAAAGGAGCGGGGGTTGGTCTGGGGTGCGCCGCACACCGGCGCAGGCGTCATGTAGATATTACAAGAAAACGTCTGCCACCGGGACTGCCTCTCTCGCGCGCCTCAGAACGTGTGCTTGATGCCGGTGTTCAAACCCACCGTCGTGCCCTTGGCGCCAACGAGGCCGCCGTCTTCGACCGTGAGTCCGATGCTTTCGTTGCCGTGATTGTCGGTTACGCCGAACTGGGCGTAGAGGCTGGTGTTTTTGGAGAGGTAGTAGGTCGTTCCCAGCGTGGACGTGATCGCGTGATTGGCGGATTCGTGCGGATCACGAATGTACCAGGCGCCGGCGTCGACGTCGAGTTGAGGGAGCGCGTGCCAGTTCAGCCCCGCGTTGTAGACATGGTTGGCGCCGCCAAAGCGGGCGCCGCCCACGAGCAGACGCGGGGCGTCGTAGGTCGTGAACGATGCCTTCACGGTGACGCTGGAGAAGTTGTACGCCGCGCCGAACGTCTTCGCTACGACCGGCATCGTGAAGGCGGAAAGGTTCAGCGCCTTGTCGTCGCTTTGCGATTCGTCCAGGATGGCCGCGTTCAGCATGAGTCCGCCGAACTGATACTTGAGGCTGCCGGAATACTGAAAGCCGGCGCGGAAATCGCCGGCCACGCCACCGAGCGCGACCAGCGCCCGGGCGGTGAATCCGGCAACCGTCGGACTGGACCAGGAAATGGCATTCGACACGAAAGTGCCGGTGCCCACATTGTCCGCATAGACGACGATCGAGCTTCCGAACTGGGAAAAACTGCGCGGGTCGGATTCGAACAAGGCGACCTCGAAGGGCGAGTATTGCAGGCCGAACGCGGCCTCGCCGTACGGGCTGGATATCGACACCCACGCCTGCCGGCCAAAGAGGTTGCCATTCGTGTTGTCGAATCCGCCATTGGCGACGCTGATCCCGCTCACGAGATTGAAGTTGGCCTTGTAGCCGCCGCCCAGGTCCTCGTGCCCCAGCAGCCCGAATATACTGGGCGACAGCCCGCTGCTGGTAAAGCCGAAGAGGCTGCCGTTGTTGCGCTGATTGGCCTCGCTCCCGGTTTTGTTCAGATACAGCAATCCGCCATCGACCGTTCCATACAACGTGACGCTGCTCTGCGCCCAGCCGACGTTGGCCGAAGCCAGCATCACTGCTGTTGCAATCGTCTGCAAACTGGACTTCACCACACGGATTCTCATTCCTGCCTCCTGATTAGTTATACGAATTAATCTGAAAGAATGAATCGATCCGGAAGTCGCTGGCCGACGGCTAACCCACCCAGCGACACCGCGGAATCCTGCCTCTAGTTGTATTATTACCATGACAACATGACATAATCAGCGGGGTTTACGCGGAGACTGCCAGAAGCACCAGGGAATGCTGCGGACGGTGTTGGCAAATGCGGTTTAGTTGATATAATGACATTACAACATTGTATGAAAGGAGACGCCAATGAAGCCACTTGCCGTTGCGAAGGCCGCCTGCATCTCTTTGTTGTTGTCGGCAACGCTGGGCGCGTTCGCGCAGGACGGGACCGTCGCTGCGAATGTGCCGGAAGCCCCGGCCAGTGCGAAGACCGTCAAGGCAGCCGACCGCGCGCTGCAAAAGAAGGTGCGCCGCGTACTCGCGAAGGCCAAAGGCCTCGACATCACCAATGTCACGGTTCGTGCGCGCAGCGGCTTCGTGACGCTTCAAGGGTCCGTGCCGGATGCCCAGCAGGTCGATCTGGCTGGCCGGGTAGCGAGCGGTGTTGAAGGCGTTACGTCGGTGAAAAACGACCTGCGGGTGCGCAGTATCGACGGCTGAGATGGCATTCAGTCCGGCTTTATCGTTTGGGACGGCACGACCCCGTGTCGGTCAGGTTCAGACGCTGACGTGAGTGACGAATAATGATCTCCCACATCATTGGCAAGCTATTGCGCGGTCGGCGCGCAGGTGACCGACATCTTCTATGGAACGAGTTGCCGCCGTCTCCCGGTGAAGCCTCGCTTCGGCTGGCGAGCCCGGCGTTCGAAGACGGCATGCCGATTCCCCGCAGATTTGCGGGGAAAGGCGTTGGGGATAACGTGTCGCCTGCCTTTTCATGGAGCGGCGTACCCGCTCATGCGGCCGAACTGGTCATGGTGATGGAAGACCCCGATGCGCCTCTGCGCCGCCCATTCGTCCATTTGATCGCGTCGATCCCGCAGCCCGTCCCCGGCGGGCTGGGCGAAGGGGCGCTGTCGGCAGAAGGGGGCGCGCCTGGCATCACCTACGGGCTCTCCACGTTCCGCAGGCCCGGCTATAGCGGTCCCCGCGCGTTGGTGGCGCATGGTCCGCATCGTTACCTGTTTCAACTCTACGCGCTGGCTCAGCCTTCCGGTATTCGGCCGGGTGCAAAGCGCGAGGAGATGGTGCCGGCGCTCGACGGGAAGATCATCGCGCGCGGCCGCCTGTGTGGTTATTTCGAGCGGACCTGAACGCAGCGGCCGTCGACCGCTTCGGCACGAAGCGCCGTAGACACAGGACGATGCTTTCGCACTACCCACCCTGAGGAGCATGAAAATGAAGATCCCCACGCAGATAAGCCGTGCCGCCGCCGCAGTCGCCTTTTTTGTCACAGCCCTCGGCACACACGCAGCCGTGGCCGCGCCCGTGAAGAACATCGTCCTCGTACACGGCTATTTTGCCGACGGCTCGGGCTGGCAGGCCGTGTCGAAGATCCTCACGCGCGACGGCTACAAGGTCTCCGTCGTGCAGGAGCCTGAAACCTCGTTCGGCGACGACGTGCAGGCCACCACCCGCGTGATCGATGCGCAGGACGGCCCGAGCATCCTCGTCGGCCACAGCTACGGCGGCGCGGTGGTGACCGAGGCCGGCAACGACAACAAGGTTGCAGGGCTCGTCTACGTGGCCGCGTTCCAGCCGGACACGGGAGAAAGCCCACTCGAGCTGACCAGAAAGATGCCGCCCGCAACCAAGGCCATCAAGGCGACCGCCGACGGCCATCTGTATATCGATCCAGCCGATTTCCACGAGGATTTCGCCGCCGACTTGCCCGCGGCCGAGACCCGCTTCATGGCCATCTCGCAGGTGACGCCCGCCGCGCAATCGTTCGGTATGCCAATCACGCATGCCGCGTGGAGGACGAAGCCGAGCTGGGCGGTCGTCGCAACGGCCGATCGCGCGATCAATCCCGACCTGGAGCGCTTCATGACCCAGCGCGCGGGCAGCAAGACGGTCGAGATCGACTCGAGCCACGTGGCCTATATGTCGCATCCGGCCGACGTGGCGAAGCTGATCGAGCAGGCCGCGACGCAGTCCGGCAAGGAATGACGAAACGCTCGGCGCCTCGTCAAGGAGTTGCGGCTGCCCGTTCTCTTTGCCGGGGTCGTCTCGATGTTCGTTCTCAAGGCGCGGCATGAGCCCGGCTGTCCTTTTGCCGCGATGGTCATTCTGCTGGGCGCCATGGCAATCAAGCTGGCGTGAGCACAGCGCCTGGCGGGTCCCGCCAATCATCACCACACCGCCTGGCTCGTGATCGCGAACTGTTTGAATTCCGTATCCACGGGTAGCGGGGCGCCGCGCTCCGTCTTCTCGATGGTGTCCACGAGCGGCAGCCCCACGCTTTCGATCCAGTCGGACAGACCGAGATCGACCGGCGTGTCGATGCGCACGAACATGCCGGCGTTGGACGCGAGCCAATGGCTGATCAGCGCCTTCGCGCGGCACGCGTCGGGCGAGTCCGGGGCGATCACGGGGCCGATCACGTGGCCGTCGCCGAAGCGGCGAAACAGCGCGAAGCCGATGAGCGTGCCGTCGCGGTCGAGCGCGATGCCGCTCGCGGTCTCCAGCAGTTTCGGCAGCATGTCCGAGCGATCGAGGCCGCTTGCGCGCGTGGCCAGCTCGATCAGGCGCGGCCGGTCGCTCGCGCCGATCGGGCGCAGCCGCTCGCCCGCCGGCAGCGAGACGAGCGGCGGCTGGAACGCCGCGCCCTGGTGCTGATGGATGCGCCCGGTGCGCGTGAAGCCGAGCCGCTCGACGAGCGGCAAGCCCGCATCGCTTGCATGGAGCAGCAGCGTGCGCGAATCCAGTGCCTGCATCCAGTGCTCGATCATGGCCCGGCCGATGCCGCAGCGCTGATGGCTGGGCTTCACGATCAGCATGCCGAGCGTGGCCGCGTTGGGGCCGAAGGCCCACGCGAACGCGGTGCCGACAATGGCGCCGCTTTCGTCCACGGCAACGATCCCGTCGCCGATACGCGCGGCGAAGCGCCAGTCTTCAGGACGGTGGCGCCAGCGCACGGCCGCAGATAGCGCATGGGCGGCGCTCAGGTCGTCGGTTGTATAGGCCCGCAAGGTGATGTCGCTGCCTGGAGTTGGGTCGGACACGCCGGCCTCCTCATTCTGTATACGCGTACCGTGACTATCGCATTGGCCGTTCTGGCTGACTAGGACGATCTTCCTGTTTTGCGCCCGCGCACCGTGCGGGCCGCGCTCGCCGTGCGTGCGCCGCTGGTGCAATGCAAAACGCGCGGTCTGGCGGCCCATAACGCGTCGAATCTGCTGATTGGGCAATTTTGTCGGCGAAATATGCGGCGGGGGTGGCCCTACGATGTATTCCATCGAGACCATTCGAGGAATGCCATCCATGGACCAGTTCGATCCCGGCGCAGTCGTTGTCAAGAGCGGCCATTTCATCGGCGGCTCGCTGGTGGACGAGGGCGCATCGCACCTCGACGTGGCGCGGCCGTCGGACGGCGTGGCGTACGCCTCGGTGCCGGTGGCGCACGCGCAGATGGTCGACCGTGCCGTCGAGAACGCATCGCATGCGTTTCGCGAGAGTGGCTGGGCGCGCATCGCGCCACGCGAGCGCGCCCGCATCCTGCGCCGCTTCGCCGATCTGATCGCCGCCGACACGGCCACGCTCGCTCCGCTCGAAGCGCTCGGCTCGACGCGGCCCGTGCGCGATGTCTCGGCATGGGACGTGCCCTTCACGGCGGAAGGCATCCGCTTTTACGCCGAGTTCGCCGACAAGGTCGGCGGCGAGGTGGCGGCCACCGACCACGACCATCTGGGCATGACGATCGCCGAGCCGTATGGCGTGGTCGGCGCCATTGCACCGTGGAATTTCCCGCTCGTGATGGCGTCGTGGAAGATCGCCCCGGCGCTCGCGGCCGGCAACGCCGTGGTGCTCAAGCCCTCGGAGATGACGCCGTTTTCGGTGCTGCGTCTGGCCGAGCTCGCGATCGAAGCGGGCATCCCGCCCGGCATCTTCAATGTCGTGCAGGGCGATGGCGCGAACACGGGCGATGCGCTCGTGCGGCATCCGCGTGTCGCCAAGGTCACGTTCACGGGCTCGACGCGCGCGGGCGCCGCGATCATGGCCGCGTGCGCGCAAAGCGGCACGAAGCCCGTCACGCTCGAGCTGGGCGGCAAGAGCCCGCAAATCGTTTTCGCCGATGCGCCCAGGCTCGACGAGGTGGCGCGCCGTATCGCGGGCGCCATCACGGGGAACGCGGGCCAGGTCTGCGTGGCCGGCTCACGGCTGCTCGTCGAGCGCACCATCGCCGACGACCTGGTCTCGCGCATCGCACAAGCTTTCACGGCGTTGCGCGCGGGCGCAACGTGGGCGCCGGGCACCACGCTGCCGCCCATCATTTCCGAGGCGCAGGCCGCGCGCATCGAGTCGATCGTCGAGCGCAGCGTGGCCGAAGGCGCGCGCGCGTATTGCGGCGGCCGGCGTGCCGACGCGAGCGTGCCCGGCGCGTTCTATCAGCCCACCATCCTCACCGGCGTGACGTCGGAGACCGAGGCCGTGCGCGCCGAAATCTTCGGCCCGGTGCTCACGGTGCAGACCTTCGAGACGGAGGAGGAGGCGCTTGCGCTGGCCTCGCATCCCGACTACGGACTCGCCGCCGGCGTGCACACCGCCGACCTGGGCCGCGCGCTGCGTTTCGTGCGCGCACTGGAGTCCGGCACGGTATGGGTCAATCGCTATGGACGCACGAGCGATTTCATGATCCCGACGGGCGGCTACAAGCGCTCGGGTATCGGCAAGGACCTCGGCCGGCAGGGTTATGAAGCGCACTTGCGCTTCAAGAGCGTGCTGATCGATACGCGCATCTGACGATGCGCGTGGCGTGCCCCGGCAGGCGCACGGTCGTGCGTAGCGCGAAGCCTGCCGGGGCGTCGCCGGGACGTTGAAGGGCGCCCGGGCGCACCACCGCAGAATCTGCTGTGGCGGCCCCTTCAAACGAGTGGTTTGTACCGTTCGCGCCCATCGAATCGATGACATTTGCAAATTTTGCGCTGTTTAAATTTTCCTCAGGGACGCATTTCCTGTAACCGCCACTGAGCCCGCTAGCGGGTTCGTCATACGAAAGGATTGCCATCATGATCGATTTCGAGCCGAAGTACATCACGTTCGACTGCTACGGCACGCTGACGAAATTCCGCATGGCCGACATGGCGCGCGAAATGTACGGCGAGCGCCTCAAGGGTGCGGACCTCGAAAAGTTTGTCGCGTTCTTCGCGGCCTACCGCCGCGACGAGGTGCTCGGCGCATGGAAGCCGTATCGCGACGTGATCGTGAGCGCCGTGCGCCGCACCTGCAAGCGCATGAACGTCGAGTTCATCGAGTCGGAAGCCGAGCAGTTCTACCTTGCGGTGCCCACCTGGGGCCCGCACCCGGACGTGCCCGAGGGCCTCTCGCGCCTCGCGAAGAAGTACAAGCTCGTGATTCTCTCGAACGCCTCGGACGACCAGATCCAGAGCAACGTCGACAAGCTCGGCGCGCCGTTCCACCGCGTGTTCACGGCGCAGCAGGCGCAGTCGTACAAGCCGCGCATGCAGGGCTTCGAATACATGTTCGACCAGCTGAACTGCAATCCGGGCGACGTGCTGCACGTTTCGTCGAGCCTGCGCTACGACCTCATGACCGCGCACGACCTGGGCATCAAGCACAAGGCCTTCGTCAAGCGCGGCCACGAGCCGGGCACGCCCTACTATGAGTACTACGAAGTGGAGACGATCGGCGATCTTGCGACGCAGCTTGGCTTGTAAGCACGAAGGGCGCAGGCCCACCTCACCACCTGAATTGCCCGACTCGCCCAGCCCCGAGGCCACCCGATGAAGCTCGATTCCTACTGGCTCGATACCGCACCACCCGGTCTCCCTGCAAGCGAGGGGCCGGTGGAGGGGCGCTACGACGTGGCCGTGATCGGCGGCGGCTTCACGGGGCTCTCCGCGGCGCTGGCGTTCGGCCGCCGCGGGGCCAGCGTCGCGGTGCTGGACGCGGGCCGCATGGGCGGCGGCGCGTCCGGTCGCAACGGCGGCCAGTGCAACACGGGCGTGGCGCAGGACTACGCGGCGCTGCGCGCACAGTTGGGCGTCGAGCGCGCGCAGGACTGCTACCGCGCCTATGCGGCGGCCGTCGACACGGTCGAGCGCTTGATCCGCGAGGAAGGCATCGACTGCGACTACCGGGCGAGCGGCAAGCTCAAGCTCGCCGCGAAGCCGCATCACCTCGAACATCTCGAACGCACGGCCGAGCTGATTTACCGCGAGGTCGATCAGGATATCGAAATCATCGGCCGGGACCGCATCCGCAGCGAAGTGGACTCGGAGAGTTTTTTCGGCGGCCTGCTGCAGCGGCACGGCGGACAGATGCACATGGGCCGCTTCGCCGTGGGGCTCGCGAAAGCGGGGGCGCGGCGCGGCGCGAGGCTCTACGAGCATGCCGCGGTGACGTCGATCGCGAAGGAGGGCGGCGCGTACCGCGTGGAGTCGGCGCGCGGAACGTTGCGCGCGCAACAGGTGTTGATCGCCACGGGGCCGTCGCGCCATGGCCCGTTCGCGTGGTACCGGCGGCGGCTCGCGCCGGTGGGCTCGTTCATCATCGTGACCGAGCCGCTGCCTGAGGAAACGCTCGCGCGTCTCTTGCCGCAGCGCCGTTCGTACACGACGAGCCGGCTCATGCACAACTACTTTCGCGTGACGCCCGACTCGCGCCTGCTGTTCGGCGGCCGGGCGCGCTTCACGGCCTCGGAGCAGCCCTCCGACGCGAAGAGCTGCCGCATCCTGCGGGGCAATCTCGCGCAGCTGTTTCCGGGCCTGGCGCTGGCGCGCATCGACTACTGCTGGGGCGGGCTCGTCGACATCACGGCCGACCGCCTGCCGCGCGCCGGCGAGCACGACGGCGTGTGGTACTCGATGGGCTACAGCGGCCACGGCACGCAGATGGCGACGCACATGGGCCAGGCGATGGCCGACGTGATGAGCGGCAACGCGCAGGCCAACCCGTGGCGCAATTTCGCGTGGCCCGCCATTCCCGGACACACGGGCAAGCCGTGGTTCTTGCCGCTCGTCGGCGCGTATTACCAGCTCAAAGACGTTTTTTACTGAAGCTCAAATAGATAACGACACGGCCTCGACGCACAGAGGCGCGGCCCCCCACTTATCCCATGCGGAGAAGCATCATGAGCATCGATCGATCGCCCGAAGACCTCGTCCACCCCGGCGTGCGGCTCGAAGAGCTGACCCGGCGCGGCGCCACGCGCCGCGATCTGCTGCGCGCGATGGTGGCGGGCGGCATGATGTCGATGACGGGTGCGGGCCTGCTCAGCGCGAGCGGCGCGGCTTTCGCGCAGGAGAAGCCGAAGCAGGGCGGCAAGATCCGCGCGGCCACGCAGTCGTCTTCGGCGTCCGACACGCTCGATCCCGCGAAGGGCTCGGTGTCCACCGACTATGTGCGCGCGAACATGCTGTACAACGGCCTGACCGAGTACGACGCGCACCTTGGCGCGCAGATGGCGCTGGCGCAGTCGCTCGAGACGAAGGACGCGACGGTGTGGGTCGTGAAGCTGCGCAACGGCGTGCAGTTCCACGACGGCAAGACGCTCGCGCCGGCCGACGTGGTCTACTCGCTGATGCGCCACAAGGACCCCGCCGTGGGCTCGAAGGCGAAAACGCTCGCCGACCAGTTCAAGGACATCAAGGCCACGGGCCCGAACGAAGTGACGATCACGCTCGCGGGCGCGAACGCGGACCTGCCCGTGATCCTGGCCGATTCGCATTTCATGATCGTCAAGGACGGCACGAACGATTTCAAAACGGCGATCGGCACCGGGCCGTTCAAGCTCAAGGACTTCTCGCCGGGTGTGCGCACGCTCGTCGTGCGCAACGAACGCTACTGGAAGCCGGGCCTGCCGCATCTCGACGAAATCGAGCTCGTGGGCATCGGCGACGAGTCGGCGCGCGTGAATGCGCTGCTCTCGGGCGACGTGCAGCTCATCAACCAGGTGAGCCCGCGCTCGACCTCGCGCATCAAGGGCACGCCGGGCTTCGCCGTGAAGGAGACGAAGACGGGCCAGTACACCGACCTCATCATGCGCGACGAAGGCGGCGTGACGGGCAACGCCGATTTCCGCCGCGGCATGATGCACCTGTTCGATCGCGAGCAGATCCGCAGCGCCGTGTTCCTCGGCTATGGCGAGATCGGCAACGACCAGCCGATCGATCCGACCAACAAGTACTACTTCGCCGGCCTGCCCGAGCGCACGTTCGATCCGCAGAAGGCGAAGTTCTATTTCCAGAAGGCGAAGCTCGGCAGCGCGCCGCTGCAGATCTATGCGTCGCCGGCTGCGGACGGCTCGGTCGAAATGGCGATGCTGCTGCAGCAGGTGGCGCCGCAGGCGGGGCTGAACCTGCAGGTCGTGCGCACGCCCTCGGACGGCTACTGGTCGAACCACTGGATGAAGCATCCGCTGACCTTCGGCAACATCAACGCGCGCCCGAGCGCCGACGTGATCTTCACGCAGTTCTTCAAGTCCGATGCGCCCTGGAACGAGGCGAACTGGAAGGACCCGAAGTTCGACCAGATGCTGCTGGCGGCGCGCGCCGAGCCCGACGACGCGAAGCGCAAGAAGATCTACGGCGACATGCAGGTGCTCGTGCACAGCGACGGCGGCATTGGCATTCCGCTGTTCCTGAGCTCGCTCGACGCGCACAGCACGAAGCTCAAGGGGCTCGGCTCGATTCCGATTGCGGGCCTCATGGGCTTCAAGTTTGCCGAGAACGTCTGGCTCGAGGCCTGATGCATGCGGCCGGGCGTAGGCCCGGCCGCCCATTCCTCGCTTCATTTGGATCAGGAGGCGATATCCGATGAAAGCTCACGCGCAACGACTCATTGCCGCACGGCTCGGTCTCGCGCTGCTCACGCTGCTGCTCGTCTCGGCGCTCGTGTTTGCCTTGACGGGCCTGCTGTCGGGCGACGCCGCGCAGCAGGCGCTGGGCCAGGCCGCCACGCCCGAGCAGGTGGCCGCGCTGCGCCATCAGTTCGGCCTCGACCAGCCCGCGCTCACGCGCTACCTCCATTGGCTCGTGCACGCCGTGACCGGCAACTTCGGCATGTCGCTCTCGAACAATCTGCCGGTGAGCGAGCTGATCGCCACGCGGTTGCCGAATTCGCTCGTGCTGGCCGGGCTCACCACGCTCGTTTCGGTGCCGCTCGCGCTCGCCATCGGCATTTTCTCGGCCGTGTTCCGCGGCTCGTTCGTCGACCGCGCACTCAATGTGCTCACGCTTTCCACCGTGGCGGTGCCCGAGTTCCTGATCGCGACCGTGGCCGTGCTGATCTTCGCGGTGAAGCTGCGCTGGCTGCCCGCGCTCTCGTATCTCTCGGAGGTGGATTCGTTCGGGACGCTGATGCGCATCTATGCGATGCCGGTCATGACGCTGTGCTGCGTGATCGTCGCGCAGATGGCGCGCATGACGCGCGCGGCGGTGCTCGACCAGCTCGACGCGCCCTATGTGGAAATGGCGCGCCTGAAGGGCGCTTCCCCCGCGCGCCTCGTGCTGCGCCACGTGCTGCCGAACACGATCGGCCCGATCGCCAATGCGGTTGCGCTGAGCCTCTCGTACCTGTTCGGCGGCGTCGTGATCGTGGAGTCGATCTTCAACTATCCGGGGCTCGCGAGCCTGATGGTCGACGCCGTGACGAACCGCGACATGCCGCTCGTGCAGGGCTGCGTGATGGTGTTCTGCGCCGCGTATCTGGTGCTCGTGCTGATCGCGGACCTCTGTCAAATCGTTTCCAACCCGAGGCTGCGTCAACGATGATCCGACCCGCCACTTCCCACGCCACCACCGTGCTCTACGCTGCCGCCGAGGGCGAAGAGCGGTCCGTGGCCGACCCCGTCAAGGACGCGCCGTGCGCGGCGCCCACGCCGCCGCGCGGGCCGTTGCGCAAGCTACTCGGACGTCTTTCCGTGCTTGGCCTGATCGGTCTCTCGATCGTCGTGTTCTGGCTCGGCGTCGCGTTCATCGGGCCGCTCGTGGCGCCCTACAAGGGCGGCGCCATCACCTCCACGGAGATCTTCGGCTCGTATAGCGCGGCGCACCTGCTCGGCACCGACTTCCTCGGCCGCGACATGCTGAGCCGCGTGCTCTACGGCACGCAGTACACGGTGGGCCTCGCGCTCGCCGCCACGCTGCTCGCGAGCGGCATCGGTACGTTCTTCGGACTCCTTGCGGCTGTCTCGGCGCGCTGGATCGACGAGGTGCTGTGCCGTCTGTTCGACGCGCTCATCTCGATCCCGAGCAAGGTGCTCGCACTCGTCGTGATCGCGGCGTTCGGCTCCTCGGTGCCCATGCTCATCACCGTCGCGGCGCTCGCCTATATTCCCGGCGCGTTTCGCATCTCGCGCTCGCTCGCCGTCAACCTGATGACGCTCGAATACGTGCAGGTCGCGAGGGCGCGCGGCGAAGGGCTCTTCTATATCGCCCGCGTGGAAGTGCTGCCGAACATGATCCATCCGATGCTCGCCGACTTCGGCCTGCGCTTCGTGTTCATCGTGCTGCTGCTCTCCGGCCTCTCGTTTCTCGGCCTCGGCGTGCAGCCGCCGGATGCGGACTGGGGCTCGCTCGTGCGCGAGAACATCGGCGGCCTCGCCGAAGGTGCGCCCGCTGTGCTGATGCCGGCCGTCGCGATCGCGACGCTCACCGTCGGCGTGAACCTGCTGATCGACAGTCTGCGCCGTCACGGCGGCGGCAAGCGTGGAGGCGGACAATGAGCATGATCGAAGTGGCGGGCCTGCGCGTGGTCGCGGGCACGGCGCCGGACCCGGTCGTCGAGATCGTCAAGGGCGTCGACTTCACGGTGAACCAGGGCGAGGTGCTCGCGCTGATCGGCGAGTCGGGCTCGGGCAAGACCACCATCGCGCTCGCGCTGCTCGGCCATGCGCGCAACGGCTGCACGATTGCGGGCGGCAGCGTGAAGATCGGCGGCACCGACGTGCTCGCGCTCGACGAGCGCGCACGCCGCGCACTGCGCGCGCGCACCGTCGCCTATGTCGCGCAGAGCGCGGCGGCCGGCTTCAACCCGGCGCGCACGATCATGGACCAGGTGTGCGAGCCTGCGCTGCTGCACCGGCTGATGTCGCCCGCGGCGGCGCGCGAGAAGGCGGTTGGCCTGTTTCGTGCGCTCGCGCTGCCTTCGCCCGAGACGATCGGCGCGCGCTATCCGCATCAGGTGTCGGGCGGCCAGTTGCAGCGGCTGATGGCCGCGATGGCGCTGATCACCGACCCCGCCGTGGTGGTGTTCGACGAGCCCACCACGGCGCTCGACGTGACCACGCAGATCGAGGTGCTCGCGGCCTTTCGCAAGGTGGTGCGCGAGCTGGGCACGACCGCGGTGTACGTCTCGCACGATCTTGCGGTGGTCGCGCAGATGGCCGATCGCATCGTTGTCCTGAATGGTGGTGAAGTGCGCGAGAACGGCACGACGCTCCAGGTGCTCGATGCGCCCGTGGATGACTACACGCGCGCGTTGCTGGCCGCGCGCCGCCACCCCGAGGCCGAACCGCCCGTGGCGAGCGCGGCCGCCGGGGTGCCGCTGCTCGAAGTGCGCCACCTCAACGCGGGCTACGGGCGCGTCGATGCGCACGGCGTGCCCGCCGTGCGCGTGCTGGAGGACGTGAGCCTGCGCATCGCGCGCGGCGGCGCGCTGGGCGTGATCGGCGAATCGGGGTCGGGCAAGACGACGCTCGCGCGCGTCGTGGCCGGGCTCAACGACCGCGCGCGCGGCGAGGTCCTGCTCGACGGCAAGCCGCTGCCCGCCACGCTCGGCGCGCGCACGCCCGAGCAGTACCGCCGCATCCAGATCGTGTTTCAGAACGCCGATACGGCGCTCAACCCGAGCCACACCATCGCCGACATTCTCGCGCGCCCGATGCGCTTCTATCACGGCCTGCGGGGCGCGGCCGCGCAAAAGCGCATGCTCGAATTGCTGGACCTCGTGAAGCTGCCCGCGGCGCTCGCGAAGCGTCAGCCCGGCGGCCTCTCGGGCGGACAGAAGCAGCGCGTGAACCTCGCCCGCGCGCTCGCCGCCGATCCTGCGCTGATTCTTTGCGACGAAGTGACCTCGGCGCTCGACACGGTGGTGGGGGCGGCCATTCTCGAGCTGCTCGCGGAGCTGCGGCGCGAGCTGGGCCTCTCGTACCTGTTCATCAGCCACGACATATCGACTGTGAAGGCGATATGCGACGACGTCGTCGTGCTGTACGCGGGCCAGTGCGTGGAAGCGGGGCAGCGCGAGGTGCTGGCGGCGCCGCCGCATCACCCTTACACAGGACTGCTCGTCGATTCGGTGCCGGCGTTGCAGCCGGGCTGGCTCGACGCGCGCCGCGCCGCCACGCTTGCCGCGTTGCCGCCGCTCGGACCGTCGGCGGACGTGCGCGAGCTGTGCGCGTTCCGCTCGCGCTGCCCGGTGCGCATCGACGGCGCCTGCAACGTCACGCCGCCCGCGCTGAAGCAGTTGCCTTCCGGCGCCCAGATTCTCTGCCATCACACCGTAGCGGAGCTGGAGCGCTTGCAGGCGGGCGCGGCAACCACGAGGGCCGCAGCATGAGCGCGCGCTTCGTGAGAGTGGCGGAGGCGGGGCGCCCGACCTTCGAGATCGTGATCGACGGCTGCGTCGCGCAAGCCGCCGAGGGCGACACGCTGATGGTCGCGCTGCTGGCGGCGCAGGACGCGCTGCGCGACTCGGAATTCGACGCGAGCCGGCGCGCGGGCTTCTGCCTGATGGGCGCCTGCCAGGACTGCTGGGTGTGGACCGTGCAGGGCGAGCGGCTGCGCGCCTGCACGACGGTGGCGGTGCCGGGCATGTCGATCGTCACGCGCACTGCGCTTGCCGGGGAGGGCGTATGGCCGCGCGCAAAGAGCTGAATGTGGGCGTGAGTGTGAGCATGAACGCGGACAGGCGCGTGATCGTCGTGGGCGCGGGGCCGGCGGGCGTGCGCGCGGCGCAGGCGCTGGTGCAGGCGGGGCTGCGCCCCACCGTCATCGACGAAGGGCGGCGCGACGGCGGACAGATCTACCGGCGTCAGCCCGAGGGCTTCAAGCGCAGCTACGAGACGCTCTACGGCACCGAGGCTGCGCGCGCGGCGGCGCTGCACCGCGACTTCGATGCGCTGCGCCCGCACATCGACTATCTGCCCGATACGCTGGTCTGGAACATCGGCCCGAAGGCCGTGCATCTCGCCAGCGGCACGCGCTACCGCGAGCTCGCCTTCGATGCGCTGATCGTGTGCAGCGGCGCGACCGACCGGCTCATGCCCGTGCCGGGCTGGGATTTCGCGGGCGCCTATAGCCTGGGCGGCGCGCAGGTCGCGCTGAAATCGCAGGGCTGCGCCATCGGCGCGCGCACCGTCATGATGGGGACCGGGCCGCTGCTCTATCTCGTCGCCGCGCAGTACGTGAAGGCCGGTGCGAGCGTGAGCGCGGTGCTCGATACGTCCACTTTCGGCCAGCGCGTGCGCGCGTTGCCGGACCTGCTGCAGATGCCGTCGACGCTGCGCAAGGGCGTCGCGCTGATGGGCGTGCTGCGCCGCGCCGGCGTGCCGGTGCATCGCGGCGTCACGCCGCTCGCCATCGAAGGCACGCCCGAGCACGGCGTGACGGGCGTGCGCGCGACGCTCGCCGACGGCAGCGCTTACCGCGCCGAATGCGATGCCGTGGCACTCGGCTATCACCTGCGCGCCGAGACGCAGCTGGCCGACCTCGCGGGCTGTGCGTTCGAGTTCGATCAGGCCGCCCGGCAATGGCTGCCCCAGGTCGACGAGGACGGCCGCAGCAGTGTGGCGGGCGTCTATCTGGCCGGCGACGGCGCGCGCGTGCGCGGCGCCGATGCGGCCGAGCGCGCGGGGCGCCTCGCGGCGCTGGCGGCGCTGCGGGATGCGGGTGTGGTGCTGTCCGGTGCGCGCGACGAGGCCGCGCGGCTGCGCCGCGAGCTCGCGCGCTACACGCGTTTCGCACAGGGCTTGCGCACGGCGTTTCCGTGGCCCGCGCAATTCGCGGCCACGTTGCCGGACCACGCGGTCGTGTGCCGTTGCGAGGCGATCACGGCGGGCGAGCTGCGCCGCGTCGTGCGCCAGATGGGCGCGTGCGAAGCCAATCGTGCGAAGGCGTTTTCGCGCGTGGGCATGGGACGCTGCCAGGGGCGTTTCTGCGCTCACGCCGGCGCCGAAGTGATCGCCGCCGAGGCGCGCGTGCCGCTCGAGGCCGTAGGCAGGCTGCGCGGGCAGGCGCCGGTCAAGCCGCTCACGATGGCGCTGGCCGACGCGGCGTGCGGCACGGACCCAACGCCTGGCTGTGCCAGCGAGACCGAACCGAGCGCTCGAACGCAAGCAGCGCCAACGCAACCACAGACGCAGACGCAAACGCCGCAATCGGGCAACTGCCGCGCACAGGAGTTCAGCGAATGACTGACCGGGCCGATGTGATCGTGATAGGAGGCGGCATCGTCGGGACCTCGGCGGCGTTCTTTCTGCGCCGCCGGCAACGCTCGGTGATCCTGCTCGAACGCGGCTTGACGGGGCAGCAGGCGAGCGGCGTGAACTTCGGCGGCGTCCGCCGCCAGGGGCGCGCGCTCTCGCAGCTCGCCATGTCCAATCGCGCGCTCGATGTCTGGTATCGCGCGCAAGCGCTGCTCGGCGAGGACGTCGAGTTCCTCCCTTCGGGCCATACGCGGGTTTGCTACCACGCACACGACGCGGAGTACTTTCATCGCTACGCCGCCGACGCGCGCGCGTATGGACTCGATCTCGAAGTGCTCGACGGCGCCGCGATGTTCCGGCGTCTGCCGTTCCTCGGCCCCGAGGTGCTGGCGGCCTCGATCTCGCCGCGCGACGGCCATGCCAACCCGCGTCTCGCCGCGCCCGCGTTCGGACGCGCCGCCGCGCGGCTCGGCGCGAGCCTCGTCGAGAATACCGAGATCGTGCGCGTCGAGAAGGAGGCGGGCGGCTTTCGCGTGGAGAGCGCGGCAGGCGCCGTCTGGCGCGCGGAGCAACTGCTCGTCTGCGCGGGGGCGTGGGCCGGCGCCTTGTCGGCGCAGTTCGGCGAACCGGTGCCGCTCGTGGCGCGCGGCCCGCAGATGGCCGTGACCGAGCCCGTGCCGTACCGCTTTGGCTCGTCGATGGGCGTCTACACCTCGATCAAGGAAGAGAGCGTGTACTTCCGGCAAGTCGCGCGTGGCAATCTCGTGCTCGGCGGCGGGCTCTCGGGTCCCGCCGACGTGAGCACGCGGCGGGCGAGCGTGCTGCCTGCGAACACGGTCGGGCAGCTTGCGCAGTTCCGGCGTTTCGTGCCGGCGCTGGCCACGCTGAACGTGATCCGCGTGTGGAGCGGCGTGGAGGGCTACCTGCCCGACGCGGAGCCCGTGATCGGCCCGAGCGTGACCACGCCGGGCCTCTTCTATGCGTTCGGCTTCAGCGGCTCGGGGTTCCAGATTGGCCCGGGGGTGGGCGAAACGCTGGCGGAACTGCTCGCTGTGGGCCGCACCGAGATCGCGCTCGACCCGTTCTCGATCGCGCGGTTCGGGCGCATGGCGCACCACGCGGTACCCGAAGCGGGCGTGAGCGCGTCGACGGCGAGCGAGGCTTGATCATGCGTGCCGCCAATGTCCCTGCTTCCACGCTGCGCGACGCGCTGGCGTATATCGAAGCGAATTTCGACAAGTCGCTGAGCCTGGCCGAGCTGGCCGAGGTGTCGGCGCTCAGCGTTTCCCGGTTTGCGACGGTCTTTCGCCAGCAGATCGGCCTGTCGCCGTACAAATACCTGTGTGGCGTACGCGTGCGCCGCGCGCAGTCGCTGTTGCTCGCGGGCGTGCCGGGCGCCGTGGTCGCCACCGAGGTGGGCTTCTTCGACCAGAGCCACCTCGCGCGCCATTTCAAGCGGGTTTGCGGCGTCACGCCCAGCACCTTTCTGCAGCAGGCGCGGATGCTCGAAGCCGCTTGAGCGGGCAAGCCGCGCTGCGCCAGTTCGTCTTGAACACGCTCCTTGGGCCGATGACCCGTCATGGAAGTTGCGCTAAGCTGTGGGCGCGACAACAGAAGGTCGCATTCCAGGCTCTCGCCGTCGCAATCTGGCAACAGCGCTTTCAAGGCGCCTGTTCAGATTCAGGCATTGCAGCAGTACGTCTTGCACTTATCCGGTAATCGTGAGGTCAACTGGTCAGGAGTGTGTCGTGAAGACAGCGAATATCAAAGACGTCGTCAATATCAGGGGCGAATTATTCGAGGGAGCGTACAGGAAACGCAAAATGAAGTCAGAAAACCTGTACTGCTGGTTCAATGAAAGAATGGTGCATTATCCGCACGCAAGTATTGAAATTTCCCAGCAGCATGAAGAGTGGGTGGACTTTCATGTCACGTTTTCGCTGACGAAGGAGAAGGGCGGCTGGGAGACCGGAACTGAAACCGCGTCCTATAGCGTATACGTGGTCATTGATAAAGAAACCGATCAGATTACGGTATCGCGAACCACCGATGTGAGCCGATGGAAGTTGAGTGGCGTGAATCCGGGCTTCAAGAGTTTTGCGGATTCCGAACGCAAAGCCCTGGAATTTGCCAAAGCGTTTTATAGCGCCGCTTTTCTGGGAACATAAACCGCACGGTTTTATCCATTCATCCCGTGCGCTTCGCTTTGCCGGACGCCAGACGTAATCGCCGGGCCGGGCGAGCATGCGGCAATACCGCATCGAAACGGGCAACGCGAGGCCGCGCAAGCGGCCTCGCCATTGGGATCAGCGCGCATTGTCCAGACGCTGCTCGATCTTGCCGAGGCGCACCACGGTCACGCCAGGGCGCAGTTGCCGCAGCGAGGGCATCACGAGGATGCAGTCGTCGTAGGGCGTGGTTACCGGCTCGCCGTCCGACCAGCCGATCACGGCCCCTGCCTTGGGGAACACTTCGAGGCCCGTGTACTCGCCCGCAAAACGGAAGTCCATGCTCTTCGCCACCACGGGCTCGGTCACGCGCACCACACACATTTGCGGCGGCAGCGGCTGACACCAGCCCGCGGGCAGGTCGGCTTCATCCACCACGCCCGAGAGCAGCAGAAAACGCGCGGTGGCGTCGCGCGCCACGGTCACGGCGCGCGCCTCCCAGTGCTGCCCGCATTCGATCAGGAGTGCGTTCTTTTCGCTCGACGGCTCGCCGAACCCTTCATAGTCGCGCATGCGCCGGCCTTCGGGATGGCCTTCGTCGCAAATGACGGTGGCTGGCGTGCCAAGCCGCGTGGACAGCTCGACGCCCTTGGCGAGCGGCCCCGCGACGATCAGCGGCGCGCTCTTCTCGTGCATCGAGTGCAGATCGAGCAGCAGGTCGACCTCGTCGATCACGCGACGCATCGCGCGGGCGCGGCGCAGTTCGCTCGAATCGCGTGAAAGGTCGTCGAGCGCCTGCGCGGTCCACACGCGGTTGAAGTCCTGATCGACGAAGCGCGCCGCATCGGGCTGCGCCGGGTCGAAGCGGCGATACGCATCCACGTTCGCGAACGCGAGCGTGAGCTTGCCGCGCCGCGCCCGCAGCCCCGCGCGCAACAGCGCATCGACAACGATGGCCCCGCATACCTCGTTGCCATGTGTGAGCGCGTTGATCATCACATGCGGCCCGGCTACGCCCGAGTCGAACGTATGCACGTAGGGAATGCCCGTCTCGCTGCGCTCGTGCACGGCGATGTCGGGAAACGCAATTTCGATCGGATAGTGGCTCATGCAAGTCCTCCCTGGCAGAGGTATTTGATGGACAGGTAGTCGTCGAGCCCGTACTTCGAGCCCTCGCGCCCGTAGCCCGATTCTTTCACACCGCCGAACGGCGCGGCCTCGCTCGCGAACGCGCCCTCGTTGATGCCGACGATGCCCGCTTCGAGCAGTCGCGCGACGCGCTCGATGCGGCGCATGTCCTCACTATAGAAGTACGCGGCAAGACCGTACGGGGTGTCGTTGGCGGCGCGAATCACCTCGGCTTCGTCATCGAAGCGAAAGAGCGGCACGACGGGGCCGAAGGTTTCCTCGCAACTCAGCATCATGGCGGAAGTCGCGTGCGCGAGCACGGTGGGCGCGTACCAGTTGGCGCCCAGCTCGCTCAAGCGCTTGCCGCCTGTGAGCACGCGGGCGCCGCGGCTCACGGCGTCGTCCACGTGGCGGGCGATCTTCTCGACCGCGCGCGCGTTGATCATCGGGCCGATCTGCGCGGCGGGGTCGGTGGCGGGCGCGACCTTGAGCGCGGCGACGCGCGTGGCGAGCCGGTCGGCGAAACGTTCGTAGACGCCCGACTGCACGTACACACGATTGGGGCACACGCAGGTTTGGCCGCCGTTGCGGAACTTCGCGGCCATGAGGCCCGCGACGGCCGCATCGAGATCGGCGTCGTCGAACACGATGAACGGCGCGTTGCCGCCCAGTTCGAGCGAGAGCTTCTTGAGCGTGGCCGCCGATTCCTTCGCGAGATATTTGCCCACGGGCGTCGATCCCGTGAAGGTGATCTTGCGCACGCGGCTGTCGGCGAGCCAGTCGGCGACGGCCGGCACCGTGCGCTCGCGCGACGCGCAGATGAGATTGAGCACGCCGGGCGGCACGCCCGCCTCGTGCGCGAGCAGGGCGAGCGCGAGCGCGGTGAGCGGCGTGTCCTCGGCGGGCTTGGCGACGACCGTGCAGCCTGCCGCGAGCGCCGGCGCGATCTTGCGCGCGATCATCGCGAGCGGGAAGTTCCAGGGCGTGATGGCCGCGACGATGCCGATGGGCTCCTTCACCGCGCTCATGCGTTTGCCGCGTTGCTGCTGCGGGATGAGGTCGCCGTAGATGCGCGTGGCCTCGTCGGCGAACCACGCGACATAGGACGCGCCATACAGCGCTTCGCCGCGGCCTTCGGGGACCGGCTTGCCCTGTTCGAGCGCGATCAGGCGGCCCAGTTCGCCGGCGTTCGCGACGATCAGCGCATGCCAGCGGCGCAGCACCGCGGCGCGATCGGCCGGGAGCGTGTCGCGCCAGGCGGGAAACGCGCGGGCCGCGGCATCGGTGGCGGCGCGCGCGTCGGCGGCGTCGCTGTCGGGCACCTCGGCGATCGTTGCGCCCGTGGCGGGATCGGTGACCGCAAAACGCCTGCCGTCCGCGGCGGCCACCCATTGTCCGTCGATGAAGTTGTCGTGGCGGATCAGTTCGGATAACTGATAAAGCGGGGTCATGTATCGGTTCCTTTCCGGCGCTGCCGGTGACGGGACGTGCGCAAGCCGGCGAGCGCAATGCATGCGCTCGGCCCGGCTGCGCAACGGCTGATCAGGAATGCGGGTGCTGCGAGAACAGCGTCTCGAGCGGATAGTGCGTCTTGATGAACGACGTCTTGATGATCACGTAGCTGAAGTACTTCTCGATGCCGATGTCGCGCTCGAGCAACCCCTCGACGATGCTCTGATAGTGGCTCACGCTGCGCGCGACGAACTTGAGCAGATAGTCGTAGCCGCCGCTCGCCAGATGGCATTCGAGCACCTCGTCCACTTCGCGGATCGCTTTCTCGAACTTGATGAAGTCCTCGCGCCGATGGTCGGCGAGCGTGACCTCGGTGAAGACCACCTGCACGTCGCCGAGCTTCTCCAGCTGGATATGCGCGCCGTAGCCGACGATATATCCCGCTTTCTCCAGACGCTTCACGCGGATCAGGCACGGGCTCGGCGAGAGCCCGACCGCGTCGGCCAGTTCGACATTCGTGATGCGCCCCCGCTTTTGCAGCTGCGAGAGGATGCGCAGATCGATTCGATCCAGCTTGAAGTCGTTGCTCATCGTGATGGGGGTGGCCCTGCATGTCGAGTGATCGAATGATGTTATCACGCGGCAACACGGATGCTGGCCCCATTCTTTGCGTTCAGCGCGGCGCGCACCTCGGCTTGGGCGAGCACCTCGTCGAGCGTCCGTTCGAGGCGCTCGAACAGCAGGTCGAACTCGCTCTCGGTGAACGACAGCGCGGGCGCGAAGCCGAGCACCCCGTCGCCGAACGCGCGAAACACGAGGCCGTTGCGATACGCGGCTGAGGCGATACGCTCGGGCAGGCCGAGCGATGCGTCGAAACGCTGCTTGCTCGCTTTGTCGGCCACGAGTTCGAGCGCGCCAAGGAGCCCGCGATGGCGCGCGTCGCCCACGAGCGGATGCGCCCGCAGCGCGTCGAGGCCCTGGGCGAAGCGCGGCGCACGCGCCACGCCGTTGGCGAGCAGGCCGCCTTCGTGATAGAGGCGCATCACTTCGAGACCGATCGCGGCGCTCACCGGGTGCGCCGAATACGTGTAGCCATGGCCGATCACGGCGGCCGGGTCGCCATCGGCGATGCCCTGATAGACGGCGTCGGACATCAGCACGGCGCCCATCGGCGCATAGCCTGCCGTGAGGCCCTTGGCGACGGTCATCAGATCCGGCTCGACCTGTTCCGCTGCGCAGGCGAACAGCGGGCCCGTGCGGCCGAAGCCCGTGATGACCTCGTCGGCGACGAACAGGATGTCGAGCTTGCGGCAGGTTTCGCGCATCGCTTTCAGCCAGCCGACGGGCGGCACGATCACGCCGCCCGAGCCCTGGATCGGTTCGCAGAAAAACGCGGCGACACGCTCGGCGCCGAGCTCATCCACTTTCGCAACGAGTGCCGCGACCGAGGCGGCGATCAGCGCCGCATCGTCTGCATACTCGCTGCGATACGCGTACGGCGAGGGAATGTGATGCTGCGTCGCGAGCGGCAGGTCGAAGTGCCGGTGGAACGCGGGCAGCGCCGTGAGCCCGGCGCCGCTGGACGACGAGCCGTGATAGCCGCGCTCCAGCGCGATGATGTGCTTCTTCGCGGGGCGCCCGCTTGCGTTGTAGTAGTGCGTGATGAAGCGCAGCGCGGAATCGACAGCGTCCGAGCCGCCGAGCGTGAAGTACACATGCTGCAGCGAGGCGGGGGAACGCTCGACGAGTTGCGCGGCTAGTTCGATCGCGGGCTCCGAGCCGAAGTGGAAGTAGCCGGTGGCGTAGGGCAGGCGGGCCATCTGGCGCGTGGCGGCCTCCACGATGCTGGCGTGCCCATAGCCGGTGTTCACGCACCAGAGGCCGGAAAACGCGTCGAGCAGTTCATGACCGTTGGCGTCGCGCAGGAAGACGCCCTGTGCGGTGTCGAGCACGGTCACGCCGCGCGCTTCGTGTGCGCGGTAGCTGACGACGGGATGGATCAGATGTTTGCGGTCGGCTTCGATGAGCGCGGCGTTATTCATGGTTCGATTCCCGGTGAAGGAAGGGCTTGAGGCGGTTCAGACCACTTAAGACCGTTTCATGCTACCGGGCGAGGGCCGCTGGAGGCTTCGTCAAATGCAGCGCCAAATAGCGCGATTGTGGCGTTTTGGCCGGCGGCCGCAGCATATTGTGCTGCGGTGTGGGCGGGCTTGATCGGCAAGCGGGCAATGCCGCGGGCAGCGCCCCGGTTCCGCGTGGGGCGCTTGCTCAGTAGCCGCGGGCGCGGTCGATCTGACCCAGCATCGGCAGACCGTCGCGATGGCGCCGGATGTTGTCGAGCACGACGTCGACAGCCGTTTCGGGCCGCGTCGCGCTCGCGATGTGCGGCGTGAGGCGCACGCGCGGATGCGTCCAGAACGGATGCGCCGGCGGCAGCGGTTCGGGGTCCGTGACGTCGAGGATCGCGTTGGCAATGTGGCCGCGCTCGAGCGCGTCGAGCAGCGCCTGCTGGTCGAGTTGCGAGCCGCGCCCGACGTTGATGAGCGATGCACCCCTGGGCAGCTTCGCGAGGCAGGCCGCGTCGATGAAGCCGCGCGTGGCGCTGGTGAGCGGCAACAGGCAAATGAGCATATCGGTGCGGGCGAGGAATGCGTCGAGCGATGCGGCCCCTGCGTAGCATTCGACACCCGGCAGGGTATGCGCCGAGCGGCTCCATCCGGCGCACGCGAAGCCGAACAGGCGCAGCCGTTCGAGCACGGCACTGCCCAGCATGCCGAGCCCCAGCACGCCCACGCGGCGCGACGCGGCGCTGCGCACCGGCAGTTCGCGCCAGACGCGCTGCTGCTGTTGCAGGGCGTAATCGAACAGGTCGCGGTGGATCGTCAGCACGGCTTGCGTCACATACTCGAGCATGCCTTCGACGATGCCGGGCTCGATCATGCGCACGACCGCGATGTGCTCCGGCACGCCCGAGAGATCGAACTGGTCGATGCCGGCGCCCACCGAGAAGATCACTTCGAGATTGGGCAGCGTGCGCGCGAGGTCCTCGGGCGGCTGCCATGCCGCGAGATAGCGCACGGCCGCGGGGTCGCCGATATCGGGCCACAGCCGCAACGGGATTGCCGGTGCCTTGTGCGCGAAAAGCTGCGCCCATTGCTTGCCGCGCTCGGGGTCGGCCTTATAGAGGAGTGTCATGACAGGGCGCCCCCAATCAGCCGAGTGCCTGGTTGACGATGGCGAACTGGAGCACGTCCGGGTCGCGCGCGGGTTCGCCGTTGCGCGCCATCTTCACGACGGTGTCCACGCGCGCGAGGCCGAGCGATTCGAGCCAGGGGCCGAGGCCCTGCTCGTCGGGCGTATCGATGCGCGTGAACGCGCCCGCGTTGGCCGCGAGCCGGTCGGCGATCAGCGCCTGGGCCCGCTGCGTTTGCAAGCCGCCTGCGCTGCTAACGGCGACAGGACCGATCGCGTGGCCGCGGCCGAACGGGCGCAGCAGCGCAAAGCCGAGCAGGGCTTCGGCATGCTCGCCGTCGCCGCCAGTGACCAGCGCGACGCCCTGCGCAATGTCGAGCAGCGGCAGCAGCAGCGTGCCGCGCTCCAGCCCGCTCGCACGCGAGGCGAGTGCGATGAGGCGCGGCGTATCGCGCGGTTCGAGCGGGCGCAGACGCTCGCCTGGTGGCGGCTCGACGCGCGGCGCGCGAAAATCGCTGTCTTGATGCTGGTGCAGCAGGCCGATTTTCCTGAAGCCGAGTTTTTCGTAGAGCGGCTGGCCGGCGGGCGTCGCGTGCAGCACGGTCATGCGCGGGCCGATTGCGTCGAGCAGGCGCTCCATCAGCATCCGGCCGATTCCGCGCCCTTGCTGGTCGGGCGCGACGATGACGAGGCCGAGCGTGGCGCCCTGGTCGCTCCAGGGCCAGTACAGCGCCGTGCCGACGAGGCGCTCGCCGTCCTTGACCACGAACCCCGCGCCCGTGCGGGCGGCAAGGCGCCAGTCGTCGGCGCGATGCGGCCAGCGGACTTCCAGGGACAACGCATGGGCGCCCTCGATATCGGCATCGGAGAAGGGCAGGCAGACAAGATTCGAAGACGCGGGCAGGGTGGACACGAAAGGGCTCCCAGGTCGAAGTTCGAAGGCTACTTTGACAGAGGGGCCTGGGCGTGGATAGGACGATCCTGTTGCGGAAAACGAAAGTGGCTCAGCGTGCCAATGTCCGTTTCAGGATTGCGAAAGATCGGCGCGCGTCCCATTTCCCTTCCACCGGGCACGGAGATCGCGTGCCTCGGGCCCGGGAAATAGCGCGTCCTCGCCGGACAGGATGGCCTCGACAATCATGTTGGCCACATCGTGCGGAGAAACCTTGGCGATGGGGAGCCCGGCGCTCATCGGGGTGTCCATGGGGCCGGGATACACGCCGATGACACGCACGCTGGACGGCCGCAATTCCTCGCGCATGCCTTCCGTGAGAGAGTGGGCCGCTGCCTTGGATACCGAGTACGACCCGCACGCGACCAGGTGGTCAATCGAAAGCACACTGAGGACATTGACGAACAGGCCTTCCTGCCGCGCTCTCATGAACGGTGCGAGCGCACGAGCGAGGCGCAAAGGGCCGAAGTAGTTGACTTCCATTTCCTCGCGCGCCGCGTGCTCGTCGCGGCAAAATAAAACGCTATCCGCACGGTTGACGCCGGCATTGTTGATCACGATGCTGGTGTCGCGAAGGCGCGGTATCGATGCATCGATACTGGCTGGATTGGCCAGATCCATCGATACCGGCACGACCGTGGAAGGCAGACCTTGTTCGGAGAGGCGACCCGGCGTTCGGGCAGCCGCATAGACCGTGCAGCCGAATCGGGCGAAGCTGCGGATCAGTTCCAACCCAAGCCCACCCGTGGCGCCGGTGACCAGGACGCTTCTGCCTTTGAAGAAGTTCAAATCTCGCGGGTCCATCCCATATCCTCTCAAGATCGTGCCTTACGGCCCTGCTGGCGGTGTCACGGTCACGCCCGCGTGACTCGGCGCCAATGTCAATCGACAGGTGACAGCGCCTAGCCCTTCACCGGTCGAGCCTCCTTTCTGGCCGCGCTCGTGCGGGAGAGCGCCTGGCCGGTCGTGTCCTCGAGGCTCCCACCGATAATGGCCTCCTGCGTGGTGTAGTAGAACGTCGCTGCGAGGCGCAGGCTGGCCGTGGTCTTCGCTTTCGCGGCTTCGGCATCCGCGTGCATGAAGGCCTCCAGGATGGCCCGATTGTTCTCGAGCGCAGCCTTCTGGACCTCCCTGTCGCGCAGCGTCGCCAGCCGAACCGCTTCGACATGGTCGCGAAGCCGGTCGATGGTCTGAACGAGGTGCGGATTCGGGACCATGCCGATCCACGCCGTGCGAAACGCCTCCGACGCCTCGATGAACCGAGCCGCGTCGTCTGACGCGTAGGCCTGCTCGGCCGCCGATATCGCGGAGCGCATCCGGCCCAGTCCTTCGAGCGTGGTGTGCCTGCAAGCCTCACTGGCGGCAGTGGGCTCGAGAAGCAGGCGGGTCTCGAAGATGTTCGCGATGTCGGTGGGCGTGAAGCGCCTCAAGATGAAGCCGCGGGCCGTGCCTTCCAGCAGGCCCTCGCTTTTCATCTGCAACAGCGCTTCCCGCACGGGCATGCGGGAGACGCCCAGCAAGGCCGCAATTTCATGGTCCACGAGTTTGTGCTCGAACGAGACCTCACCCTTACGGATCTGGTTGCGAACGTAGTGATAGACGCGTTCGCGGATGTTCTGCTTGGGTTCTTGACTCGCGGAGTCGACGGGGGTTTTCGTTGCCATAGTCAAAGGTGCATGGGTCGACGTTTTCGAAATTCTATCATGAGTGATCGTCAAATAGTATTCTATTTTTATATGCGTAACTTATTGATTTATAACGATAAAAACGCGTATATCAAAAATTTCTTGTGGGATGTCACGTAAACAGTATACTGTTCTCAACGGTGCCGCTGCCTCAGACCGCGAAGTGTGAGAACCATTGAATGGTCGTGTCCTCGCGAACTGTGCGGCGCCTGGGAGTGGACAAGCCTGGAGGAGTCAGTGATGAGTGGTACGACGATCAGCATTTCTGAACATGGCAACACAAGCTTTACCGGATACCTGGCGTTGCCGCCGTCCGGCAGCGGCCCCGGCCTGATCCTTTGTCAGGAGATTTTCGGCGTCAACGCGCACATCCGTGAAGTCGCCGAGCTCTACGCGCAAGAGGGTTATGTCGTGCTGGCCCCGGACTTCTTCTGGCGCCAGGCCGAGGGATGCGAGCTCGAAGCGGACGAAGCGGGCATGCTGAAGGCGATGGCGCTGGTGGAGGCGTTTCGCGACGACGAGGCGGTGGAGGATCTGCATGCGGCACTGGCCGTGCTGCGCGCAAGGCCCGAGGTCACGGGCGACTGTGGCGTGGTGGGCTTTTGTCTCGGAGGCAAGCTCGCGTATCTGGCCGCGGCGCACACGGACGCCGCCGTTTGCGTGGGATATTACGGCGTCGGCATCGAGCACCTCGTCGATCGCGCGCACGCGCTGCGCGGCAGGCTCGTGCTCCATTTCGCCGGCAACGACGCGCACTGTAACGAGGCCGCCCGTGCCACGATCTTCGCTGCGCTCGGACAGCGCGACAACGTCAGCCTGTATGTCTATCACGGCGTGGACCACGCCTTCGCGCGCTTCGGCAGTCCCCATTTCAACAAATCGGCCAGCACGCTTGCGCACGATCGCACCATCGGCGCATTACGGCGGGTGCTGGGACCGCACTATGATCTCGAAGCGCTGTGGGAACGGCATCTGCAACTCGAGTTCGAAACGCGCGACGCCGACGCGACGATGCAGACCATGGTCGCCGAGCCCTACGTCAATCATGTGCCAACCATGACGGGAGGCGTGGGCTACGCGTCGCTGCGGCGCTTCTACCAGCATCACTTCATTCACGCCAATCCGCCCGACACGCGGCAGATCCCGGTCTCGCGCACGGTCGGCGCGACGCAGATCGTCGACGAGATCCTGTTCTGTTTTACCCACACGCGCGAGATCGACTGGCTGCTGCCCGGTATCGCGCCGACTGGCCGCCAGGTCGAGATTCCGCTCGTGGGGATCGTGAAGTTTCGCGGCGACAAGCTTTGCCATGAACACATTTACTGGGACCAGGCGAGTGTGCTGGTGCAAATCGGGTTGATCGACGCGGGCGAGTTGCCGGTCGCCGGCATGGAAGCCGCGCGCAAGGTGATGGACGAAACGCTGCCCAGCAATACCCTGATGAATCGTTGGTCCGAAAGCGAAATGCTTTCGTCGTGATCTGATACCTGTCTTTTCGGACGTTCGGCGTTTCGTGCCTTGAATTCGTCCGAATTCATCTATTCATTTATTTAGTCATGCAAATGAAAATTTCAACGGACCCGACCCGGCCCGGTTTTTCCGACGTGGCGCCAGGATTACATGTACCGGCTTCACATCGCACGGTGCCCGCCTTGTTGAAGGCGCGTGCCTCGGCCATGGGCGAAGCACCGCTGTTTTCCGACAGGGCGACACAATGGTCCGGCGCCGACGCGCTCGAAGCGGCATCGCGCAGGGCTGGCGCATTGCAGGCGGCTGGCATCCGGCAGGGCGATCGCGTTGCGTTGATGTGCTCGAACCGGGTCGAATTTATGGAAATCGTGCTCGGCTGCGGGTGGCTCGGCGCAGTGGTCGTTCCGATCAATACCGCGTCGCGCGGCATGCAGTTGCAGCACATTCTTGCGAACTCGGGAGCCCGGCTGCTGGTCGCCGAATCGTCGTTGACCGGAGCGCTCGCCACCCTGGAACTGTCGGCGCTCGCCCTGGAGAACGTGTGGCTGATCGACGACGGCAAGGCCGCGGCATCGCTGCCGCTCGCCTGCGAGCCCATGCCGCCTCTCGCCGATGCGGTGGAGGCGTCGAACATCGGACCGGGCGATACGCTTGCGATCCTTTACACCTCCGGGACGTCCGGCCTCTCGAAGGGCGTGGTTTGTCCGCACGCACAGTTTTACTGGTGGGGTGTGTATGCGGCGTTGCACATTGGCATTACGCGCGCGGACATCCTCTACACCGTGCTTCCGCTGTTCCATACCAACGCATTGAACAGCTTCTTTCAGGCGCTGGTTTCGGGCGCTTCTCTGATTGTCGATACACGGTTTTCGGCGAGCCGATTTTTCTCCTCGCTGATCGAGACAGGCGCAACGGTGACCTATCTGCTTGGCGCGATGGTTCCCATCCTGCTTTCGAAGCCGCCGACTGACGCGGAGCGCGCGCACAAAGTCAGGATCGCATTGGCGCCAGGCGTCCCGGAGCAGTTTCTCAGCGACTTCACCGCGCGCAGCGGCATCGAGCTGCTTGAAGGATTTGGCTCCACGGAGACCAACTGTGTGCTGGGGCGTGGCCTCGCGGACCAGCGCCCGGGATGGATGGGGCGCGTCGCGGAGGGCTTCGAGGCGCTCGTCGTCGATGAACATGACCAGCCCGTTGCGGACGGGCAGCCGGGCGAACTGCTGTTGCGCGCGACCGAGCCTTACGCGTTTGCGACTGGTTATTTCGGCATGCCCGAGAAGACGGTCGAGGCGTGGAAAAACCTCTGGTTCCACACCGGCGATCGGGTCGTTCGCGATGCCGACGGATATTACAGGTTCGTGGACCGGCTAAAGGACGCGATCCGGCGCCGCGGCGAGAACATTTCGTCGTACGAGGTCGAACAGACCCTGCTCAGCCATCCGGACATCGAGACCGCCGCGGTGTACGCCGTGCGCTCGGAACTGGCAGAAGACGAAGTCATGGCCGCCGTCGTATTGAGAGCGGGTTCAACGTTGACTCCGGAGATGCTCGTAGCGCACTGCGAGCCGCGTCTCGCGTATTTCGCGATCCCGCGCTTCATCGAGTTCATGGTGGATTTGCCGAAGACGGAAAACGGCAAGATCCAGAAATACCGGTTGCGTGAGCGGGGTACCGGAATCGATACCTGGGACCGCGAGGCGGCGGGCTATCAATTGAAGCGGGCCTGATCGGGTGAGTCCAATCTGATGTCGGAACATTACAATGAGTAAGCCAAAAAACTTCGATGGCGCCGTGATTTCCGCCGCTGTCGAGATTCCGTACCGGCGGCGTCCCGAAGGTGTGACGACCGGCGGCCTGCTCGCTCAGGCCGTCGCGAAGGCGCTGGCGCAACTGGGCCTGCGGGCGTCGGACGTCGACGGGCTCGGTGTTGCTTCGTTTACGCTGGCTCCCGATCACGCCATCGACCTTGCGTGGCGCCTTGGCATCAGCCCGCGCTGGACGATGGACGACTGTCATGGTGGGGCAAGCGGGATCAATCTGCTTCAGCATGCGGTGCGAGCCGTGCAATCCGGCGATGCCTCTGTCGTGGTCCTCGTAGCGGGCGATCATTTCGGCCCCGGGGATTTCGCACAACTGACCGAGAACTACAACGCAACGACACGAAAGTACCTGCGTCCGCTGAATTTTTCGGGCCCCAACGCGGTCTTTGCGATGCTGACGTCGCGCCACATGCAGCGCCACGGTCTTGCCCGTCACGACTATGCGGAGATCGCGGTGGCGCAGCGTGCATGGGCGTCCGGGAATCCCGAAGCGGTGTATCGCGCGCCGCTCACGCTCGATGACTACCTGGGCGCACCGGTCGTCGCCGAGCCGCTATGCCGCTTCGACTGCGTTCCGGTGGTCTCCGGCGCGAATGCAATAGTCGTCATGGCGTCGGACGACCGGCGCACGCCGTTGAACGGGGTTCGCGTGACTGCCCTGGAAGCACGGCACAACCCCGACCATCAGCAGGCGGACGGCCTCACGACGGGCCTTGCCAATGTCGCCGGGCGACTGTGGGAGACGGCTGGGTTTGGCCCGGACGAAGTCGATGTGGTGTCTGTCTACGACGATTACCCGGCAATGGTCCTCATCCAGCTGGCAGACCTCGGATTCGCGCCATCCGGCGACATACGCGACTTGATCGAGCGGATCACCGGGCGAAAGCTGGCCGTGAATACATCGGGCGGTCAGCTCTCCGCGGGACAGGCGGGCGCCGCTGGCGGCATGCATGGTCTCGTAGAGGCAATCAGGCAGCTTCGCGGCGAGGCGGCGGGGCGCCAGATCGAAGGCGCGCGCTCGGCCGTGGTGAGTGGCTACGGGATGGTCGAATATCGCTACGGCATGTGCGCGAATGCCGTCGTCATGGAGCGCATCCAATGACTTTTCACGTTTATCAATGCGCCGATTGTCAATTGACGCTCTTTCCCGAGCGCTACATGTGCCCGGCGTGCGGCGGAATGCATTGGCGCGATATAGAAGCCGGTGTCGGGACGATCGAACAGATCACGCGCCTCTTCAGTCGCGCTGAAACACCGGGAAACGAGCCGCTCGTACTGGCCACGGTACGCACCGAACCCGAAGCCTGGGTTGTCGCGCAGCTCGAAGGGACGATGGCACGAGGCGAACGTGTTCGCTTGCGGGTGCTCGACGACGGAAAAGTGATGGCTGTGCGGGCCTGACCTGCGGATTTCACCGCACCGCCGATATCGGGCCGACGAGGCTCACGCAATTCACTACGGTTGAGAAATGGGATCGATCGACGATCCGAAGGACTGTCATATGATTAGTACTCCATCATTCATAGCCGCGGCGATCCAGGCTGCGCCGGTGTATTTGAACACGCAGGCGACCATCGAAAAGGCGGTCAGGCTCATTCATGAGGCGGCCGCTAATGGGGCGCGTCTGATCGCGTTTCCGGAGGTGTTCGTTCCCGGCTACCCCTACTGGAGCTGGATGATGTCTCCAGTCAAGGGCAGCGCGTGGTTCGAGCGACTGGTGCGGCAGTCGATCACGGTGCCGGGTCCGGAAGTCGACGCGCTTTGCGAGGCGGCACGGCAAGCGAACGCGTACGTTGTCATCGGGGTCAACGAGCGCCCGTCGCACAGCCTGGGCACGCTGTACAACACCATTCTGACCATTGGTTCGGACGGCCGGCTGCTGGGGCGGCACCGCAAGCTCGTCCCGACCTGGGCCGAGAAGCTCACGTGGGGGAACGGCGACGCGAGCGGCCTGACGGTGCATCAAACGGAGATTGGCCCGCTCGGCGCGCTCGCATGCGGCGAAAACACCAATACGCTCGCCCGCTTCAGCCTGCTGGCACAGGGCGAACTGATTCATGTCGCCAGCTATATCGCGCTGCCGGTCGCGCCGCCCGACTATGACATGGCCGAGGCCATCAAGGTACGGGCGATGGCGCATAGCTTCGAAGGGAAAGTCTTCACGATTGTCTCGTGCTCGACCGTGTCGGAAGAGATCGTTGCTGCGATGGAAGCCGAATGCGATGAGGCCAGGTCGCTTCTCACGCGCCGCAATAGCGCGTTTTCGGGCGTGATCGGGCCCGACGGGCGCGTCGTCGGAAACCCGCTGATCGACGAAGAGGGCATCGTCTATGCCGAAGTGGACCTGGCGCGCTGCATCCAGCCAAAGCAGATGCACGACATCGTCGGGCACTACAACCGCTTCGATATTTTCGATCTGCGTGTCAATGCGAGCGAGCAGCCGCCCCTGCAAATCAGCAGGCCGTCGCAGGCACGCGCTGACCAGCCGGCTTCGAAAACCGAGGACACCACGGCCGCGGGTTTGCGCTGCACGGATCCATCCTTTTGACGATCGAGGAGACCTTCATGCGAGACGACGTTATTGGCCGCGCGAACGTACAGGACACGCCTGAGATCGTGCAGTACTACGCGGAACTGGCGCAGTACGACGCGGGTGCGCTGTGGACGGTGGCAAACGACATCGAGCCTTGGGAGCCGCGCTCGTCCTCCGTGCCGACGCTGTGGCGGTACCGGGATCTGCGCGATCTCGTGATCCGCTCGGCCGAACTCGTGACACCCGAAAAGGCAGGGCGGCGGGTCGTGATGCTGACCAATCCCAACCGGAAGGACGTGAGCGCATGCGTCGGATGGCTTTACTCGGGCCTGCAGGTGATGCGCCCCGGGGAGGAGGCGTCGGCACACCGTCATTCGGCTTCCGCGCTGCGCTTCATCATGGAAGGCAGCGGTGCCTATACCGTGGTCGACGGGCACAAGATTCCGCTCGGCGCGCGAGATTTCGTGCTCACGCCGAACGGCACCTGGCACCAGCACGGTGTGCGCGCGGACGGGGGCTGGTGCATCTGGCAGGACGGCCTCGACATCCCCTTGATCAATGCCCTCGAAGCGAACTTCTACGAAGTCCATCCGCAGCGCTTTCAGGAGGTGACGAAGCCCATCGACGACTCGGCCAAGACCTATGGCGGCCCAGGCGTGTTGCCCGTGAATCAGGTATGGGCAAAGCCCTACTCGCCGTTGTTCAAGTATCAGTGGGACGCCACCTACGAAGCCTTGCAACGGTACGCGAGTGTTAGCGACGCTTCGCCTTTTGACGGCGCGATGCTGCAATTCGTGAACCCCGTCACCGGCAAAGACGTCATGCCGACAATCGGCGCGGCGATGCAGATGCTGCGTCCTGGCGAGAAGACCCAGGCTCACCGGCATACCGGAAGTGTGATGTATCAGGTGGCGAAAGGACGAGGCCACTCGATCATCGCGGGGCGCCGTTTCGACTGGGAGGAGCGCGACATATTCTGCGTGCCTTCGTGGGCGCTGCACGAGCATGCGAACGCGTCGGATACCGAGGACGCCTGTCTCTTTTCGTTCAACGACTTGCCGGTCATCCGTTCGCTGGGCCTCTATCGCGAGGAAGCATACACGGACAACGGCGGACATCAGGCCGAGTGCTGACCACCAGCGTGGCAGACAAATACCGAGTCCTCAAAGGACCACGCAACCGTAATCGGAGAGCAATGTGAAGTTGATCACCTATCGTAATCGGGACCTCGAGACGCGCCTCGGCGCGATTGTGGGGAATCTGGCCATTGATCTCGAAAAGCTGGGCGAGGCTCACGGCCTGGCGATACCGGGCAGCATGCTGGCGTTTATCGACGCATCGCCCACTGCGTTGAAGCAATGCGCCGCCTTGATCGCCGAGACGGGCGATGCGTGGCCGTTGGGTGTGGCGACGCCGCTCGAGAATGTGAAGTTGCTGGCACCCATTCCGCGTCCTCGCAAGAACATTTTCGGCATCGGTCTGAACTACGTGGAGCACGTGGCAGAGTCGTCGCGTTCGCTCGATACGTCCTCCGATTTGCCCAAACAGCCCGTCATTTTCTCGAAGCCGCCGACGACGGTGATCGGCTATGGCGACGCGATCCAGCACAACGCCAAGATCACGAAGCAGCTCGATTGGGAGGCGGAACTCGCGGTCGTCATCGGCAAGACTGCTACGCGGATCGACGAGGACGACGCAATGTCCCATGTGTTCGGCTACTGCGTCCTGAACGACATCAGCGCGCGCGATTGCCGCCGTGCAGGGCAGTGGATTTTCTCGAAAGGTCAGGATACCTATGCGCCGATGGGGCCGTGCATCGTGACAGCCGACGAGATTCCCGATCCCCACAACCTGGCGATCTGGTTGAGCGTCAACGGCGTGGAAAAGCAGAAGTCCAACACGCGCCACATGCTGTTCAAGGTGCCTCAGCTGATCGCGGATATCAGTTCTGGCATCACGCTGGAACCGGGCGACATCATCGCCACGGGGACACCGTCAGGGGTGGGCGCCGGAAGAACGCCTCAGGAATGGTTGAAGCCAGGCGATGTGGTGGAGCTGGGTGTCGAGGGGATTGGCACGTTGCGCAACCCCGTTGTCGCGATCTGAGAGGTTTGACATGTCTATCACAGAGAAGCCGCGCGCAATGCGCATCGGTCAGATCGTGCCGAGCTCGAATACGACGATGGAAACCGAAATTCCCGCCATGTTGCGTGCGCGGGAGTCGATCCTTCCGGAGCGCTTCACGTTTCACTCGAGCCGGATGCGGATGAAGCATGTCACGAAGGCGGAGCTGGAGCGCATGGATGCGGATTCGGACCGCTGCGCGGATGAGCTCTCCGATGCACGCATGGACGTGATCGGCTATGCGTGTCTCGTCGCGATCATGAGCATGGGCCATGGCTATCACCGCCAATCCGAACAGCGGCTTCAGCAGCGCACCGTTCTGAATGGTGGACCCGCTCCGCTCGTCACCAGTGCAGGGGCGCTCATCGACGGACTCACGGCGATGAAGGCGCGGCGCATCTCGATCATCTGTCCGTACATGAAGCCGCTGACCAGACTGGTGGTCGACTACATCGAAAACGAGGGCTTCGAAGTCCACGACTATTGCGCGCTGGAAATTCCGGACAACCTGGAAGTCGGTGCGCGCGATCCCATGGCACTTGTCGAGATCTACAAAAAGGTTTCCCTGTCGAATATCGACGCGCTCGTCTTGTCCGCATGCGTACAGATGCCGTCTCTGGCGGCGATCCCGGTCGTGCAGGGCGCCTCGGGCATACCGGTGGTGTCGGCTGCGGCCTGTACGACCTGGCAAATGCTCAAGAAACTGGGGCTCGCAACGAAAGTCCCCGGCGCCGGAGCGTTGTTATCCGGAGACTATTGACAGCACGCATCGAGCAACGCGCGAAGACATCCGAAAAGCGAGCAGGTCAATCGAATGATCGATGCTCGCATTCAACCACCTCGTCTGCGACATCGAGGAGACAACCTTGAACTCAAGTACATCTATTTCGGCCGCGGGTAGCGATGCCGAAGTATCGGAATCGACTTTACGGCGCACGGTCATCACTTCCGTAGTGGGACAGGCACTGGAGTGGTACGACTTCTTCCTCTACGGCACAGCCTCGGCACTGGTGTTCGGGGAATTCTTCTTTCCAATCGGCAAGGATCCCCTTATTGGCACGATGCTGTCATTCGGCGGATTCCTCGTGGGCTTCATGGCGAGGCCGATTGGCGGGATTGTCTGTGGGCACCTCGGCGACCGCATCGGCCGCAAGCGGGTTCTGATCCTGACGCTGCTCATCATGGGCACCGCGACGTTTCTCATGGGCCTGCTGCCGACTTACAACCACATTGGCATCTGGGCGCCGGTGCTGCTGCTCGCGTTGCGCGTCGTTCAGGGCCTGGCTGCGGGAGGCGAGTGGAGCGGCAGCATCCTCATCATCAGCGAGAGCGTGGCGCCTTCGCGGCGTGGCTTCCTCTCCGCATGGAGCCCCGGTGGGGCGACGACGGGGTTCGTGCTGTCGTCGGCCGCGTTCCTGCTGGCAAGGATGCTGCCCCATGACGATTTCGTGCAGTGGGGCTGGCGGCTGCCGTTTCTTGGCAGTGTCGTCATTGTCGGGCTCGGGTACTACGTGCGCCGGCGGATTCCGGAAAGCGCCGAGTTCGTCAAGCTCGAAAGTTCGAACGCCCGGGTCCGGATGCCGGTGCTCGAAGTGCTGCGTCACCATCCCAAAGAATTGCTGATGGTATTCGGCCTGCGCTTCGGCGAAGGTGGCGCTTCTTATGTGCTCTTTGCGTTCTCGCTGGCGTATGGAAAGTTCATGGGCCTGCCGGGCAACCTGTTGCTGATGGCCTTGACGGTCTCGATGGTGTTGATGATTCCGTTTTCGCTGTGGTTCGGTTACTTGTCGGACCGGGTCGGGCGACGCCCCATTTATCTGGTGGGCGCAATCGGCATCATGGCCGTGGCGTTTCCGTTCTTCTTCATGCTGCAGTCCGGGAATACAGCGTTGATCGTGACGGCCTATGTGCTCTCGACGAGTGTTGCGATCGGCGCGCTCGAAGGCGCTCAGCCCGCCTATATGTCGGAGCTCTTCGCAGCAGATGTGCGCTACTCGGGCTTGGGGGTGGGACGTGAAATCGCGTCGGTGCTGGGTGCCGGCCTCGCGCCGATGCTGTCGACAGGATTGCTTGCCCACTATCGGAGCCCGTGGCCGGTTGCTGCGTATCTGTTCCTGCTGGGCTTGAGCATTGTTATCGCGTTGAGGTTCACGCCGGAAACCTTGCCTCGGCACCTGCGCGCCGGTGGAGCACGGCGATGAACGACATCGTTTCGCGCCTCGAACACGATCTGGAGCAGGGCGAAATCCTGGACGGGAATCGCCGCTACCTGCTGATGCGCCCGGACGTGCTGATGGGGATGCTTCGTGGTCTCGACGAGACGACCCGTGCAGCGGTCTTGAAGAGCTTCACGCGCGCCGCGTATGAAAACGGCGGCCGGAGCATCGAGGCCTACGCGAGGGACGCCGATGGGCGGGCCCTGCTTGACGTGGTCTGCGAGACTTCCGCGGGCCTTGGGTGGGGAAAGTGGGACGCCGAACTCGAGCGCGACGGCCTGCGGCTGACGGTGCGCAACAGCCCGTTTGCCTGGGGGTATGGCGTGGCGTCGTGTCCGGTGTGTGCGCCTGTCGTAGGCATAGTGCAGTCAGTGGCGAAGCAGATCCTGGGCAGTCCCGTCGTGGCCGAAGAGGTCGCGTGTGGCGCGATGTCGGGACGGGCCTGCGAATTCGTTGCGTACCGGGAAGACCGGAGTCTGGAGGGCAATCTGAAATGAGACCGTCATTTTCATTCCGTCATGATCCGGAGGCGATCCGGACGCTGTTCGACGACGATCGCGTCCATCGCGACGTCTATCTCAACGACGAACTCTTTCAGCTCGAATGCGAACGCCTGTTCGCGCGGTCATGGGTCTATGTCGGACACGAGAGCCAGGTGCCGGGCGCCGGAGACTTCATCACCACGTCGGTTGCCGGCCAGCCGCTGGTCATGATCAGACAGGCCGACGGCACGGTCCGCACACTGCTCAATCGCTGCGCACACAAAGGCGCGATGCTGGTATCCGCGCCTTCAGGCAATGTCGGGAAATTTTTCAAGTGCCCCTATCACGCATGGACCTACCGCACGGATGGCAAACCGCTCGCGGTGCCATTGCGCGCAGGCTATGAGGGGACCCGGCTCGCCGCGTGCGAGAACTCACGTGGACTCGAAAGCGTCGCCACGGCAACGTATCGTGGCTTTGTATTTGCCCGGCTGGCGCGCGATGGCATCGCTTTCGAGGATTACTTCGGCGATATGCTGGGCGTGCTCGACAATCTCGCTGACCGGTCGCCAAGCGGCGAACTGCGAATTGCCGGTGGCGTCTTTCGCAGCGTGATGAACTGCAACTGGAAGATGTACCTCGAGAATGTGATCGACGCGGTGCATCCGATCTCGACGCATGCGTCGGCCTGGCAGACCGCGCGCGACATCGCGCAGGAGTGGGCGCACGACGAGCCGAAGCCTATGGAACTGGAGCAACTGCTCCCGTTCGGATCGAGCTATGACTTCTATCAGCAGGCGGGTGCGCGCATCTTTCCAAACGGCCACTGCATTCTGGGCACGCGATCCAGCATCCATACCGGGCAGGGCATGCCCGCGGACTACCGCGACGCGTTGGTGAAGGCACACGGAGAATCGCGCGTATCGGAGATCCTCGCCTTTACACCCCAGAATTCCGTGCTGTTCCCGACGCTCGCGATCAAGAGCACGCCGCAAACCATGCGGGTGATCCGGCCGCTCGCGGTCAACCGCACGCTGGTCGAGATCTTCGCGCTGGAACCGGTTGGCGCGCCGGCGGAGCTATTGCAACGCACCCTGTCATACAACCGGCTCGTCTTCTCGCCGATGTCGGTTGTGGCCCACGACGACATTCAGGTATTCGAAACGATGCAGGCGGCGTTGGCGGCGCGAGGCAATCCCTGGGTCAGTCTGCATCGGGAATGCCGGGGGGACGAGAGCCGGGGTGCGCCCGCGGACGTCAGCGGCAACGACGAGGTCTTGATGCGCAATCTCTATCGTTCGTGGGTCGAATTGATGGGACAGCGGACGGGTGAAGAAGACGAAACGGCGCGGGAGCAATGCGATGAACTGTCATGACGAAGCGACACTCGAGCTGATCGTAGAGGAAATCCGGTCGTTGACGCCCGAAATCCAGTCCTACCGGCTGGTGCTGCCGGACCGTTCTGCGCTCCCACCGTTTGCGGCCGGTGCGCACATCCGGGTGCGTGTCTTTCCAGACGGCTGCGCGCAGTGGCGACACTATTCGCTCGTGAACTTCGAGACCGATCCCACGGCAACGACAGACCCGCGAAGTTATGACATCGCCGTGAAGCGGGAAGACGGCGGGAAAGGCGGATCGCGATGGATGCATGAGCGGGTCCAGGAGGGGGACCGGCTGGTGGTCGCGCCGCCCGTCAACGGGTTTGGTCTCGATCCAGAGGGGGAGGCCGTTCTGATCGCGGGCGGAATTGGCATCACGCCTATCGCTTCGATGACTGCCGCACTGGCAGGCGCAGGGCGGAAGTTTCAGTTGCACTACAGCGGACGCAGCCGATCGAGCATGCCATTTATCGACGAACTGTCCGCATTGGCAGACACGCGGCTCGCGCTCCAGTACGACGACGTTCCAGAGACGCGCCTGGATCTCGCACGCGTACTGGACGCGACAAATCCGGCCGCATCGCTGTATGTCTGCGGCCCGAAGGGCATGGTCGACGCGGCCATCGGCTTCGCGATCCAGCGTGGCTGGGCGCGCAGTCGAATTCATGTCGAGCTGTTTTCGGAAACCGGGCCAGACGCAGCCGACACGGCATTCGAAGTGGAACTGCGCCAATCGAACCGGGTGCTGCAGGTCCGGCCCGACAAGACGATTCTGGACACGCTGCTCGAAGCGGGACTGGACCCCCTCTATGACTGCAGGCGAGGTGAGTGCGGGGTTTGCCAGACAGCGGTCATTGAGGGTGACGTCGATCACCGGGACTACTGCCTGAGTGAGGCCGAAAGGCGCTCAGGGCGTGTCATGCAGATTTGCGTCTCAAGGGCGCGTCAAGGCCGGCTGGTCCTTGACCTGTAGAGTCGTTGCGCGACGCGGCGCATCTCCGATGGCGCGGCAGTCGCGGCACACGAGGGGCATGATTAGTTTGAGGATACAAGCATGAAAAGTATCGATTCGATGCGCGATGCGGTGATTGAATTCATCTACGAAGAGGCGCGGCTGCTGGATGAGAAGCGCTTTGACGAGTGGTACGAGCGCTTTGCGACGGGTGGCGTGTACTGGATGCCGATGGTGCCGGGGCAATCGGATGCGGCCAACCACGCCGCGCTCATGTACGAAGATCTTGTGATGCTAAGGCTTCGGATTGAGCGGTTGAAGCAGCCTCATGCCCATTCACAACAGCCGGCGAGCCGCTGTCTGCATGTCATGCAGCGGCCCTTCGTCAACCTGCCCGAAGAGGGCGGCGAGGGAATCTATCGGGCGCATACCCCGATGATCTACAGCGAGACGCGTGGTGGCGAGCAGTGGATATACGCGGCCACGGCGAGTCATGAACTGATTCTGGAAAACGGGGGCTTGAGGATCCTTGCGAAGCGGGTCGAACTGCTCAATTGTGATGCCCCTCTGCCTGCCATTCAGCTATTTCCGTGATCACAGCTGCCTCGCCGCCCGACGTTTCGGGGTGAAAGACTCGATCTGTCGAGCTCATCCCGATTCTATAAAGTTAGGATAACGATATTTATTCAACGGTTTAAGCATAAGGAGACATGGCAATGAACTATAAACTGGCAAGCCTGATTGTCCTTTCGACCATCACGGCGGAAGCACACGCTCAAAGCTCCGTCACGCTATACGGCATCATCGCGACGGGCATCGAGTATGTCAGCAATGAAGGCGGCCATAGCGCCGTAGCCATGGTGTCGGGGGCGAACCAGAACAATCGCTGGGGATTGCGTATTGTTGAAGACCTGGGCGGGGGATTGAAGGCGGTCGCGACACTGGAGAACGGTTTCAGCAGCACGACCGGCGAGTTGGGGCAAGGCGGGCGGATGTTTGGGCGTCAGGCGTTCGTCGGTCTGTCCAGCACCCAATACGGTACCTTGACGGCCGGCCGCCAGTATGACGTGCTGTTCGACTACCTGGACCGGATTGAACCGCAGGCATTGGGGCCCGGCCTTGGAACGAGCGTCGGGAGCAACGACAATGTCGAAGGCAACTTCAGGTACAACAATTCGATCAAGTACCGCTCGCCCAACTTCTTTGGCCTGGAATTCGAGGCCCTGTATGCCTTTTCCAACAAGGCCGGCGCCTTCCAGCAAAACCGGGCGTTCAGCACCGGAATCAACTATGCCAAAGGCCCCGTGCAGTTCGCGGTGGCTTATCTGGACCTCGACTATCCGGGTGACGTTCTCAACGCATCGGGGGCCGTCACCGACGACTATTCGGGCGCACCCTTTGCGCTCTTCCATTCGAGTCCGTTGAACAGTCAGGTGGGGGTCCGGCGTCAACGGGTCCTCGCAACCGGGGGCGAATACGATTTTGGCCGCGTGCAACTCGCTGGCATGTATTCAAATGTCCAATATTCGTATCTGGATCACACCAGCCTGCACCTGAATAACGCGGACGCAATCGCGGTCTACGACGTGACGCCCGCGTTGTTCGTTTCCGCTGCTTATCTTTATACGAACGGCGTGTATGGCGGGATCGTCGCCAGTTCACACTGGAATACGGTGCAGGCAGCGATCGACTATTTCCTGAGCAAGCGAACCGATGTCTATCTGTACGCGGACTATATCCGCGCCTCGGGACCGCTGGCGGAGGCGGTAACGTTCCTGAACGCGCCGTCGAGTTCGAATAACCAGACGGCGGTCCTGGCGGGTATACGGCATAAGTTTTAAGGTCCGGCCCATGCGCAGACCGACGTGGACCAGGGTTCCTGTTTTACAGGAGCATTGCCGTTCATTGCTCGATTTGCCGGTTCCAGCGCGAATCCCACTGCGCGCGATGCTCGTTGATCACGTTCCAGTCCACCACCGTCACCTTCTTCACGAGCTGGTCGAGATTGCCGAGGCTCTTTTGCATGTCCGGCGGCATCGTGGCGTTCTGGTTGGTGGGGATCTGCTTGCCGGCGGAAGCGGCCTTGCTCTGCGCGGGCGCGGAGAGCAAGAACTGCGCGAGCTTTTGCGCGAGCTGCGGATCGGGATTGTTCTTCACGACGCACAGATCGACGAGCAGCAGCACGGCGCCCTCTTTCGGGTTCGCGTAAGCGACGGGCAAGCCCTTGTCCTTCAGGTCGCCAACGGCCGTGGGCGTGAGCGGGAAGAGTCCGGCCTCGCCGGTCTGGATCATCTCCGAGAGCTTGGCCGAGTTCGGAATGTATTCGACGACGTTCGGCCCCACCGTGCTCGCCCATTTGGTGAAGCCGGGCTCGACATTGTTCTCGCTGCCGCCCATCAGGCGGTTGATGGCGAGAAAGCCGTGCAGCCCGAAGGTGCTGCTGGAGGCCGACTGGAACACCACCTTGCCCTTGTACTTCGGGTTCGTGAAATCGAGCCACGAGGTCGGCGGCGCCCAGCCTTTCTCGGCGAACAGCTTCGTGTTGTAGCCAATGCCGGTCATGCCGAGCTGCACGCCCGCGCCGATGTCGCCCTTCATGCGCGCGAACGGATACAGCTCCTTGAGCACCGGCGAATCGTCGAGCTTTTCGCACACGCCCATGTTCACCGCGCGTGCCATCACGCCGTCGTCGAGGAAGACTACGTGCAGCTGTGGGCTGTTGCGGTTGGCGAGCAGCTTCGCGAGCACGTCGGAGGATGTGCCCGGCACGACCACCACCTTGACGTTGTTGGCTTTCTCGAAGTCGGGCAGGACCTGGCTCGTGTAAGCCTTCTCCATCGGGCCGCCGTTCATGCCGATATAGATCGTTTTCGTTTGCGCCGAGGCGCACGCGGAGAAGCCGAGGGCGACGAGTGCAGCCAGCGAGGCCAAAGTGCGGGTGAATTTCATCGTATGGACTCCTTTATTTGATTGAGACGGCGGCATGAACAGGGGACTGGGTGAAGCGGCCGATCGAAAATGCTTCGATGGGCGTGCTCGTCGCGCCTTCCGTGACGAGCTCGGCGAGGACTTCGCCCACACCCGGTGCAAGCAGAAATCCGCCACCTGAAAAGCCGAAAGCGTGCACGAGGCGCGGCGTGGTATGGCTGGGACCGATGATGGGGTTGCTGTCCGGCGTTTCGCCTTCCACACCGCTCCACGTGCGAATGAGCAGGGCATCGCGCAATCCGGGCAACAGCGCACAGGCATCGCGCATGACGGCGCGCGTGGTATCGGTGGAGGGCTGCGCGTATTCGCCGTCGCCGTGTCCACGGCCGCCGCCGATCACGCAGTTTCCGCGCTCGACCTGGCGCGCGTAGACGCCGCCGCCATACACGCCCAGGTTGTGCTCGATGAAGCGCGGCAGGGGCTCGGTCACCCACATGTTCGGATAGATCGGCTTCATCGGCACGGTCTCGCCAAAGCTGCGCGCAACCGTGTCGGCCCAGGCGCCCGCGGAATTGATGAGCCAGTCGGCGCTGATACGCTCGTGGCCCGCGCGCATCTGGAAGCGGCGGCCGTCGAAGCTCAGGTCGGCGAGCTCGGTCTGCTCCTGCACGTGCGCGCCCGCGCGCCGCGCCGCCGCCGCGAAGCCGGGTGAGACGAGGCGCGGATTCGCATGGCCATCGCTCGCGCAGAGCGACCCGCCTATCGCGGCCTTGCCGAGCCACGGGTAGCGGCGGCGAAACGCGTCGCCGCTCATGACCTGGGACTCGACGCCGTATTCGCGCGCCATCTTCGACCATGCGTGAAGCGCCTCGATGTCGCTGTCACGGCGCGCGAGCCGCAAATGCCCCGAAACGACGAATTCCCCGTCGATGCCAATGAGCTCGGGCAGCCGGCTCCAGACGCGCCGCGCCCGCACCGCGAGCGGCAGCTGCTCCGCGGGACGGCCCTGGGTGCGCACCCCGCCGTAGTTCACGCCGCTCGCCTGGGCACCGCAAAAGCGCCGCTCGAACAGGCCGACGCTCAGGCCCTTGCGCGCGAGCGCGAGCGCCGCCGATGCGCCAACGAGCCCGCCGCCCGCAATCACAACCTGAAAGTGGCGCGTGTCACTCATCGTGGGCTTCCTCTTCGATGACCTGAACGCCGTCTTCGAACAGCATCGGCGAAATTGGAATCGGCTTGATGGGCGCCTGGCTGCGCAGGCGTCCCACCTCGTGCAGCGGCTTGCCGGTTTCCTCACTCAGCAGCGCCATGGCCGCTTCGCCGCACATGCGCCCCTGGCAGCGCCCCATGCCGATGCGCGTGAGCGCCTTCAGGCGATTGACTTCGCTCGCCAGGCCACTGCGGATGCAACTGCGCAAGGTGCCGGCGTTGACTTCCTCGCAGCGGCAAACGGTCAGTTCGTCGGGCCAACTGGCGGCACAGTGGGCGGGCGGCGCGAACGCCTGCTCAATGCCCTCGCGAAAGCGCGCGATGCGCGCGAGCCGTTTCTCGATCGTCGCGGCGTCGGGCGCATGGCCCGGATAGGCCGAATGGACATCGTGCGGCGGCGCAGCGATCCCGAGGTCTTCGAGCACCGCGAGCGCGGCACGGCGGCCCGCGAGCTCGGCGGCGTCGGCGCCCGCGATGCCCGCGCCGTCGCCCGCGAGATAGACGCCTTCGACCGAACTGCGCCCCGCCGCGTCGCGCTCGGGCAGCCAGCAGCGGTTGAGCGCGTCGAAGGCGAAGCGGCAGCCCGCGAGATCGGCGAGCTGCGTTTCGGGCCGCAAGCCATAACCGAGAGCCACGGCATCGCACGCGAGGGTCTGTTCGATACCGTCGTCCGGGCGCCAGCGTAGGGCTTGCACGGCATGGTCGCCTTCGATCGCCGCGAGCGACACGCCGCGCTCGATGCGTACCCCATGCGCCTTGAGCCAGGCGACGTAGTAGACGCCCTTGGCGAAGGTGCCCGGCTGATTGAGCAGCTTTGGCGCGGCGGCGGCCTGGCGCGCGAAAGGGCTCGTATCCAGCACGGCCGCCACCTGCGCGCCCGCTTTCGCGTACTGGTAAGCGACGAGATAGAGCAGCGGCCCGGTGCCTGCGAGCACGGTGCGCTGACCGATTGCGCAGCCCTGCGCCTTCAGCGCGACCTGCGCGCCGCCGAGGGTGTAGACGCCGGGCAGCGTCCAGCCGGGCAGCGGCACGATGCGATCCGTCGCGCCGCTCGCAATGATCAGCTGCGACCACCGCACGCTGGCCTCGCGGCCCTCGCGCAGGGTGTCGAGCCGCCCGGCCTCGCACGACCAGGCGAGCGTGTCGGGGCGATAGTCGATCTTCGGCACGAGTTCGGCCATGGCCTTGTGGACCGCATCGGCTTTGCTGGCTTCGAAGCCGTAGAGCTCGGCCTTCGTGCGTGAGAAGCCGGCGCCGGCGGCGGGCTGGCGATAGATCTGGCCGCCCCAGCGGGCGTTTTCGTCGATCACGGTGGGGCGCAGCCCCGCGGCCACGAGCGTTTGCGCGGCGCGAATGCCGGCCGGTCCCGCGCCAACGATGACGATGCAAGGAGGCTTCGTGCTCATCGGGCATCTCCGCCGGTAGCTTCGGCATCCTGACTGAATCGGGTCAGTACGCGCATGCCCTCGCGCAGCGGCGTCGAACAGGCGCGCAGCCGGGTGCCGCCCTCGCTTTGGACCCAGCAGTCCTGGCACGCGCCGATCAGGCAGAAGCCCGCGCGCGGCGCGCCGCTGAATTCGCTGTGACGCACGTGCCGCTGGTGGGTGAGGATCGCGGTGAGCAGCGAGTCGCCCGCAAGCGCTTCGACCTCGACGCCATCGAGCACGAAGCAAACGCGTGCGCGTGCGGTTTCGGCAACGCGGACGAACTGGGCAGGGGGAGGCGGCGTGAAGGTGCTCATGACGGGGCGGCAAAGAATCGGGGCTGAATTCAGGAGGATTGCGGGCGGCGTTCAGTGCTGCCCGATCAGGATGCGGTTGAGCCCGTAGACGCGATCGAGCAGCAGCATCGCGCCTGCGGTGATGAAGATGACGAGCGCGGAGACGGACGCCATCATCGGATCGATCGATTCGGTCGCGTACATGTACATGCGCACGGGCAGCGTGACGGTTTGCGGCGAGGTGATGAAGATCGACATCGTCAGTTCATCGAAACTGTTGATGAAGGCGAGCAGCCAGCCGCCCGTGATGCCCGGCACGATCATCGGCAGCGTGATGCGGCGAAACGTGGTCCACGCGTTTGCGCCGAGCGAGGAAGCCGCATGCTCGATGCTGCGGTCGAGCCCGCTCACCGAAGCGAGCACGAGCCGCATCACGAAAGGCGTGATGATGATCATGTGCGCGAGGATCAGCCATGCGAACGAACCCGTTGCGCCGATCAGCGCGAAGAAGCGCAGCAGCGCGATGCCGAGCACGAGCCCCGGAATCACGAGGGGGGACAGCAGCAGCGCGTTCAGGAAGCCGCGCCCGGGAAAGCGTGCGCGGCCAATCGCGAGACCCGCGGGCAGCGCGACGACGAGCGAGAGCGTGGCGGAAGCGAAGGCGAGCTTCAGGCTGTTGAAGAACGCGGTGATGAAGTCCGGATAATCGAGGATCGCGCGGAACCAGCGCAGCGAGAAGCCGTGCGTGGGCAGCGTCAAGGTTTCGTCGGGCGTGAAGGCCACCAGAACGACGATGACGAGCGGCGCCAGCACGAACAGGATGACGAGACTATGGAACGTAAGGGCGAGCAGTCCGTTTTTGCGCATGATGAATGACCTGACGAATTCCTGGGGCCGGGCGATGCAAAGGGGCGCGTGGCCTTAGCCCATGCTGCGGGCGTAGCGCCGTTCGAGCACGCGGTAGTAGGTGAGCATCACCACGAGATTGGCGACGAGCAGCAGCACCGCGATCGTCGCGCCGAGCGGCCAGTTCATCGAGCTCAGGAACTGGTCGTAGACGGCGGTGGCCGCCACCTTCAGGCGCCGCCCGCCGAGCAGGCCGGGAATCGCGAACGCGCTCGCCGAGAGGCCGAACACCATGAGGCTGCCCGAGAGAATGCCTGGCATCAGTTGCGGCAGCACGATGCGGCGCAGGGTGGTGAAGGGCGATGCCATGAGCGAGAGTGCGGCGTTTTCGGTTTGCGGATCGAGCCGCTGCAGCGCGGTCCACACCGGAATCACCATGAACGGCAGCATCACGTGCACGAGCGCGATGACGATGGCGAAGGTCGTGTATTCGAGCTTGAAGGGGCCCGCGCCGAACAGGCCAAAGAACTGGTTCACGAGGCCGTTCATGTTGAGCAGCATGCTCCAGCCAAACGCGCGCACCACGACCGAGACGAGCAGCGGCGCGAGGATCGCGAGCAGGAAGAGCGAGCGCCACGGGTCGCGCATGCGCGAGAGGATATAGGCCTCGGGCGTGCCGATCACGACGCACAGCAACGTGGTGAGCGCCGCAATGCCAAAGGTGCGCAGGAAGATCGTATGAAAGTACGAGGAGCCGAGCACCTCTATGTAGTTGTGCAGATCGAAGGCGGCGATGGGGCCGCTCATGGGATCGAAGCGGTAGAACGTGAGCGCGAACGTCATCGCGAGCGGCACGAGCACGAGCGCGGAGAACAGCAGCAGCGCGGGCGCGCTCATGAGCCACAGCGGGACATAGCCGTGCCAGCCGGCGCGCACCGTGGCGCGCGGCGCATGCTGCGAAGCGGGGAGCGTGCTAGACACGGGCGGCCTCCCGCTGAATGAAGCGGATGGCGTCGCTATGCCAGTCGATGCCCACCTGGTCGCCCTCGGCAAGCGGCTCCTTGCCCTCGTTCTGGCAGCACACGAGCATCTCGCCGGCGCGGCTGTCGAGCCGGTAGAGCCACTGGCTGCCGAGGAAGAAACGGCTCGTCACGCGGCCCGAGAGACGCCCGGAGCCGTTTGCGCACAGCTTGAGCTTTTCCGGGCGGATACACAGCGTGATGGCGTCCCCCACGCCGGCCGCGCGCCCGCGCTCGGGCAACTGCGCCGTCGTGCCGGTTTCCGCGAGGTCGTTGCCGAGATCGACGCGTATCGTATCGCCCTCGCGCGCGACGATGCGGCCCGCGAGCATGTTGGCCTTGCCGATGAACTGCGAAACGAAGTCGTTCTCAGGACGCTCGTAGGCACGATACGGTGTATCGACCTGGGTAATGCGGCCGTTTTCCATGACGACGACACGGTCGCTGATCGAAAGGGCTTCGGACTGGTCGTGCGTGACCATCAGCGTGGTCGTGCCGATCTTGCGCTGGATCGCACGCAACTCGAACTGCATGTCTTCGCGCAGCTTGGCGTCGAGATTCGACATCGGTTCGTCGAGCAGCAGCACGGGCGGCGCAATCACGATCGCGCGCGCGATGGCCACGCGCTGGCGCTGGCCGCCTGACAGCTCGCGCGGGAAGCGGTGCGCGTAAGCGTCGAGGCGTACGAGCGAAAGTGCCTCGCGAATGCGCTCCCGGCGCTGCGCCTTGCCGATGCCACGCATCTCGAGGCCGAAGCTCACGTTCTGCTCGACGCTCATGTGCGGGAAGAGCGCATAGCTCTGGAACACGATGCCGAGGCCGCGCTTGTTCGGGGGCATGTGCGTGATGTCGCGGCCGTCGAGCGTGATGCGGCCGCGCGTGGTTTCCACGAAGCCCGCAATCATCTGCAGCGTCGTGGTTTTGCCGCAGCCCGAGGGGCCGAGCAGCGAGACGAACTCGCCTTGCTCCACCGACAGGTTGATCCCGGTGACCGCCTGCAGGTCGCCGAACGATTTCGAAACATCGGTCAAGGTGAGGAACGACATGGTCTGGCCTTCCAGTGCTTTGAGTGCCTGGGGTGCGCGGGCACCCGCTGAATCGCTTGCCTTGCATGGCATGAGGGCGACTCTAGCCAACCAAATTTTTGGTCGTCAATTTAAAATTCCATCAAGCGAGAGAAATTTGGCATATATTCCGTCAAATGGAATCCTTTGATGTCTTCGAGCCGGAATCATTTCATCAGGTGATCTTGGGGAAACCCCTGAATACGCCGATCCGACCACGCCGGCTTGCGCCTCTGCGTCGATCCGGGCGGCAGAGGCATCCATCTGAGGATTCGTCAGGTATTCCGCTGAATGGAATAAATTGAGGGAAACGTGAGCGTTATGGAAGAGAAAAACGGAACGCAGGGAGACGAAGCGCGCGGCGCTGGCGTATTGCAGCGCGCATTCGCGGTCATCCGGGCGCTGAGCGAGGGCGAGGCGCAAGGCAGCCGCGTGACGACGCTCGCCAAGGCCGTGGGTCTCACGCAGGCTACGGTGCATCGCCTGCTGCAGGGACTGATTGCCGAGGGCGTGGTCGAGCAGGACGAGGGCACGAAGCGGTACCGCCTGAGCGTGGACTTCTTTGCGCTGGCGGCGCAGGCAGGCAACCCGAGCGGCATGCGCTCGCTGTGCCGCCCCGCGCTGCTGCGCCTGTGCGCGAGCCTCGGCGACACGATCTTTCTGCTCGTGAAGAGCAGCTTCGACGCGGTATGCCTCGACATGTGCGAAGGGCCGTTTCCGATCCGCTCGTTCACGGGAGACATCGGCGGGCGCGTGGCGCTGGGCGTGGGCCAGGGCAGCCTCGCGATCCTCGCGTTCCAGCCCGAGGCGGAGCGCGAGGAGATCATCCGGTTCAACGTGCCGCGCCTGCGCGGCTATGGCGTGCTCGACGAGGTCTATCTGCGCACGGAGATCGAGCGCGTGCGCAAGCTCGGTTATGCGGGGCGCAATACCGGCGTGCTCGAGGGCATGGCGGGCGTGGCGGTGCCGATTTTCGACCGCAATGGCTGCGCAGTCGCGGCGCTGAGCGTCGGCACGCTGGCGGCGCGCCTGACCGAGGACCGCTTGCCGACGGTGGTCGAACTGCTCAAGCGTCAAGCGGAGCTCATCGGCCCGCAGACCAATCCATTCGACGTGGCGGTGCGCCGTCCCATGCACGGGCTCACGCGCGCCATGACGACGCAGCCGTTGGCGTAAGGGTCACTGGGACGAACCTGGTTGATGTGACCGGATTGCTCGCGCGATCTTTCGCGCAGGTTGCACATCAGCGCGGAAGCTGTTTGAGTTCCGGGCATAACGTGGCGATGCGCGCGTCCAGGCTTGCGCGCGACGGCACGGGGCGTCCGGCGCCGGCGAACTGCTGCTGGATCTGCGCCGCGTGCTGGCTCACGGACCAGCAGGCCGCGACACGCAGCAATTCGACCTGACATGCGTCGTCGAGCACGTAGTCGGTCGGCAGGTTGCGCACGTCCTTCAGCAGATCGGCGTGCGTCCAGGTCTTCTGGCACGTGCCGCCTCGCGCAACCGGATCGGGGGTGGTGACGTTGATGCTCAAGCTGTCCGCATCGAGGTCCGTGTGGCTCATCGAAACGATCGTGACGCGCGAGAGCAGGTCGTTTGTGGGCGGCGCGGCGACCTTCTTGTTCTTTTCCGGCGTCGCGCGGCGCTGCGCGAGACTCCACAGGTCGCGCCGATACAGGTTCGCGCGCACCTCCTGGATGTCCGGGAGGCGTCCGGGATCGGCGGCAAGCGTCGTGAGCGGACGGCGGCTATCGGCGATCGTGTCGCCGTCGGCGTTGAAGGGCTTGCTCGCGTCGATCTCGACGATCAGCGCGCGACGTTGCGGCCTGTCCGGCGCCACGATCAGCTTGTGCAGGAAGAGCTGCATGATCGATTCGATGCCGCTGTTGTCCGTGATGCCGCCGTCGATGAAATGCAGATAGCCCTTTTCGCCGCTCACCCGATACGCCACGGGTCCCACTACGACGGGAAAGGCACCCGAGAGCGCGACCGCTTGCGCAAGATGGATCGTGCCGGATTCGACCGTCTTCACGCCGCCGGCGATGGCGATCCAGTCGAAGCCTTCGGGCGTCAAGGGATCGGAGGCATCGCAGCTGGTGAGCGAGGCGAGCTCGCTGGCGCGCATATGCTCGCCCTCGGGCGCGAGCACGTCGCGGATCAGCTTCTCGGTGTCGACGCAGAAGCTGCTGCGCGGGATCGTCGTCATCACGAAGCGGTGGCCCGTGTCGTAGTGCGTCGTGTTGAAAATCAGGTAGGGGTGGTGCTGGCGGGATTCCAGCTCGTTCAGATCGGCAAACGTGATGTCGTGCAGAAAGGCCGCGTCGATCGCACTCGATAGCCGCTGGGCGTTCGAGGCGCTGAACGCCGATCCCTCGCCGCCTACCAGCGCGTCGCGCCGCCAGTCGTGATTCATCATCACGTGCCAGGCCGTGAAGAAGGCGTTTATCTGCTGCGCGGTTTGCCGGTCCGTCTCGTTGGGTGGGGACTTCACGAGCACATCGAAATCTTGTGGCGCGGCAACGGGATACCCGACGCCGAAGTACGCGTTAGCGAAGCTCCCGCCCGAGACGCTGGAAAGATAGCCGATGGTCCCGAGAAAGCTGCTGACGCCGGTGCCGGACGGCGCGTCGACCGGCAGCGATCCAAACAGGTCGAGGACATACGACGCGAAGATCGCCGACCGGTTGCCCCCGCCCGAGAGTCCCACGCCAACGAGGGGATCGCTCGCGGCCAATGCGTGTGCGTGGACGGTATCGCTGGTTGCCTCGTACTGCGTGAGGCCCGGCGTGAGCTCCGGCGTGCCGCATCCGGAGACAAGCGCGATCACGATGCCCGCAAGTCCCGCCCATTGTTGCAGCCGACGGTACGCGTTCATGGTTGCTCTCCATTGGCCTGCACGCTCGCGGATGGCGCGCCGCCGCAGAACGTCATCACCTGTTGCGCGAGGGCCTGGGTCGTATTGCCGACCGTATCGATGCGGGCCAGCTTGCCATCGAGTTGCGGCGCTGATATGCATGCGCTGGCTGGATATAGCTCGCTCACGCACGCGGTCGACGTGCTTTCCGGAGTATTGCTTCGGATGGCTAATTTAATATGTTTGATGACGTTGTTGAAACGAAGACTTAAAGAATTAAGGAATCTGCTTTCCTCATTCTTTTTATCTGCGGAATTTCGCCGACGCAAATCCCCTTTGTGCGTTTGCGCACATACGCAGCCTTGCGCCCGGATTTGACCGCTATTTCGACTACTTCGCGTAGATGGGCATCGACACGGCCGCCGCCGAGCCGGACGGCGGGCGACAACGTCGCCGCCCCGGCGGTTGCGATGGACGCCGAAGCGCCCGTGGAAGGAGAGGGGTGATGCCTTACTGCGGCAAAGTTTCGGGGAAAACCGGTTCGCCGAGGTTGAGCATCAGCCGGTTCGCCCATGCGAAGATCGACACCGAGTGGATCAGGTCGAGGATCTCCGCGTCGTCGAGACCGGCATCGCGCAGCGCGCGAAGCTGCGTGGCGTCGACCGTCCCCGGTTGCTCGGTAAGCGCGATCGAGAATGCTACGATCGCGCGTTCGCGTTCAGTCGTGCCGGCGCTGCGCGGCTCGTCGAACACCTGCCGGATCACGTCGTTGCGCTTCGCGAGTTGCTCGAAGCGCTGCGCGTGCACCGAGGCACAGTACACACACCCGTTGATACGCGAAACGACCGTGGTCGACAGCTCGCGCTCCGCGCGCGGCAGCCCGCCGGGTGCATACATGATCGCGTTGAATGCGGCCGAGCGCTGCCTGAGAATTTCGGGCTGATGCACGAGAAACAGGTAGTAGTCCGAGACTTTGGCCTTGGGGTGGCTTTCCTCGAGCACGGCGATCTGCTCCGGCGTCGCGTGTTCGAGGTCGACCACGTCGAGCCAGGCATCCCAATCGAGCGATTCGTTGGTGAAGCCGTGCGAGCGGATAAGGTCGGTCATGTCGTCGTCTCCAGTTGATGCAACGCCTGCAGGCCCGCGACGACGCGCGTCTGGTAGGAGAGAAATGCAATCAGCTGCGCGAGCACGACCACGGCGGGCGTCGTCAGCCCGGCGGCGGGCAGCGTTTGCAGCGCGGCCTGGTCGCCGGCCACCGGGTTCTCGATCAGCGTGCGCGTGAACGTGAGGATCGCGCGCAGCCGCCTGTCGGCGATAGTGGCGATATCGTCGGGCGTGCCGGTTTCGACCGCCGCGCGCGCAGCGGCGTCGACGCCATGCCGTTCGAGCGCTTCGCGATAGTGCGCGAAGAGTGTGGCCGACGGCGTGAGCCGGCTCGCGTAGCACGCAACGAGCAGCCGTTCCGCGAGTGTCAGCCCTTCGATTGCGGGGTCGAATAGCGCGTCATGGCTCTGCTGGGTCGCCACCGCGACTTTGTCGCGCCGCTGCCGCAGCGCGTGCGTGGCCGAGCCGGGCGTGAGCCCGGCAAGGCGATCGATCAGATCGGCGCTCTCGCCGTCAACGGTCTGTGTCATGAGTATCCCCGGAACGTGAATCGGAAGAGGGCGCGCAGGCCGCTGGCACGTCCCGCGCGGCACGCGCGGCTTGCGTGGCGACGGCGCGCGCAAGAAAGGCCTGCACCGCGGCCCATGACTGTTCGTCGGCGCGCGCGTTCGCAGCGGGCTCGCCGCCGCCGGTGCTGACCCGGCCCGACACGGGATGCGCGTAGACGAGCTGGGTGGTCGGCACATAGGGGAACACGATTGCATGCCCCGCGTGCTCGAAATCGAGATGCTCGACCGGATGCGGATGACCGTGCGCCGCGAGCCGCTCGGCGACCATGCGCGAGTAGCGGCTCGACGGCCACGACCCGTCGTCCCCGGCCGAGAGCAGCATCACCGGCCCGCGAATGCGCTCGACGCGGATGCGCGCGCGCTCGACCGCGTCCGGATCGTCGAGCGCGGTGAGCATCGCGCGGGCGTGCCGGTGGGGCGGGGGGCCTTCGTCGTACGGCGCCCAGCTCGCGGTGCGGTTGTTCTCCCAGATGTGTGGCAGCGGCTTGCCGTTCAGCAGCCAGGTCGGGCCTTCGCGGCCGGTGGCCGGATCGGCCGCGTTCTGCGCGCTGTGCACGAGCGCGCTCGGCACGTAGCCGACAACGGCCGACACGAGGTCCGGGAAAGTCGCGCCGAGCAGCAGCACGAGTTCGCCGCCGCGCGATTGTCCGGACAGCGCGACGAAATCGTGCGCGGGACGCACCGTGTCGCGCAGCCAGCGCAGGCCGTGCTCGAAATATTCGAGCGGCGTGTTCGAGATGTAGTCCGGCAGGCCCGGCGCCTTGAAGTAGCCGAGCGCGAAGGCCGCATAGCCGCGCGAGGCATAGAGCGCCGCGCGCGGCTCGTTGATGCCGCCGCCCGAGCCGTTGAGCACCATGACGGCAGGATGCGGTCCCTCGCCGGGCGGCAGATAGAGCGTGCCGACGAGACCCTGCTCGCGGATCTCGCGGCGCGTCACGCCCTCGGCCGCGAGCCGCTGCGTGAATCGTGCGGACACCGAAGCGTCGCCGACGCTCGCGCTCAGCGTCGTCACGAGCGGGGCGGTGACCGGCGCCGGGAACACGTCGCGGCTCTTGCCGTCGACGGGCGTCTGCGACCACACGAGTCCGAGCGCCGAGACCTCCGCGTAGCTGCCCGATACCGGCGCGTCGCGCGACAGGTCGACCACGCCGTCCGCGTCGGCGACAAAGGTCGCGTCGGCATGCCAGAGCGCGCCGTGCGCGCGCTCGGTGCGGCTCGCGATCGTCACGCGCGCGCCGGCGGGCGCACCGTGCAGCACGATGCGGCGCGGCACGTCGATCAACGCGTCGGCGGGCATGACGCTGAGCGAGAGTGCGGGTGCGCCGCTCATTGGCCGACCTGCGTGACCTGCATCGCGACGGTGCGGTCGCTCGTGTACGGCGACACCTTCAGGCCTTTGCGCGCGGCCCACACGTTCTGATAGTGAAACAGCGGAATCACGCCGACGTCGTTCGTCACGAGCTCGACCGAGTGGCGCAGGATCGCCTCACGCTTGCCCGGGTCGAACTCTTCGGTCGCCGCGTCGAGCGCCTGATCGACGGCCGGATTGCTGTAATGCCCCCAGTTCGACGCGCCGAGTCCCTTCTTTGCGTCGACGGTGGCGAGCACGTTCACGAGCGCATAGCTGGCCTCGCCGGTGCCGTTGCCCCATGCGAGCATCGACATCGCATACTCGTTCTTGTCCGCGCGGCTCGCGTAGATCGACCACGGCACCACATCCACCTGCGTCTTCACGCCGATGCGCATCCAGAACTGCGCGACCGCCTGAGCGGTTTCCGGCCCTTGCGGATAGCGGTCGTTCGGCACGTGCATCACGAGCTTGAAGCCGTTCGGGTAGCCCGCCTCGGCAAGCAGCTTTTTGGCCTGCGCCGCGTCGAACGGAATGTCCTTCACGGCCGGGTCATAGCCGAACGTGTTCTTCGGCATCCACTGGTTCGCGACGCTCGCCGTGCCCTGCATGATGCGCGTGACGATCGCGTCGCGGTTGATCGCGAGCGACAGCGCGCGGCGCACGCGCACGTCGAGCAGCGGGTTTTTCGGCAACGGCTTGCCGTCGTTGTCGGTGATGTCGGGATTCGGGCCGTCGCGGAAGCTCGGCTGCAGCAGCATCACGCGCAGGCCCGGATACGGATAGACGGTCACGTTCGGCGCCTGCTTCAGGCGCGCAATATCGAGCGCCGAGACCTTGTCGATCACGTCGACGTCGCCCGCGAGCAGCGCGGCCGTGCGCGCGGCCGCGTTGTTCACGTAGCGGTAGTCGACCTTTGCCCAGAGCGGCTTGCCGTCCCAGTACTGGTCGTTGCGGATCATCTCGACGCGGTCGCCCGGCGTGTACGACACGAACTTGTACGGCCCGGTGCCGATCATCGCGCGGCCCGAGTTGTAGTCGTCGGTCGTCGACTTCTCGCCGATGTGCTTGCTGACGATATGGACCGACGCGAGGTTCAGCGGCAGGTCGGGGTTCGGGATAGTCGTCTTGATGACGAGCGTGAGCGGATCGGGCGCGCTGATCGAGTCGATCGTGCGCAGATAGCCGGCGAACGTCGCGACGCTGCCCGGCACATTGCGCGCGCGCTGGTAGGAGAAGATCACGTCGGCGGCGGTGAACGGCGTGCCGTCCTGCCATTTCACGTTCGGGCGCAGCTTGAACTCCCAGGTCTTCGCGTCGAGCGGCTTCCAGCTCACCGCGAGGCCGGGCTGCAGCTTGTTCCACTTGTTCTCGACGAGCAGGTCCCAGAAGTGCAGATCGTCCGAGCGGTCGCCTGCATGGTTGTTGAGCTGCGGGTCGAGCGACGACAGCGGGTCGGCGAATGCGATGCGCAGCGTCTGCGCATCGGCGGCCATGCCGGCCGACAGCAGCACCGCGGCGACGGATGACAGCAGGAGACGTTTCATGTCGGAGGATCCTGTGAAAGGGGAGTGCCGGTTTGTCGAAAAGGGGGAGATCAAGCTGCGTCGTTCAGATGGCATGCGCTCAGGTGGCGGACCGCGATGCCGCGCAGCGTCGGCGCCTCGGTCTTGCAGCGCGGCATCGCGTGCGGGCAGCGTGGATGGAAATGGCAGCCGGACGGCGGCGCGAGCGGGCTCGGCAACTCGCCGTTCAGGGCGGCGAAGGTCTTGTGGCGCACGTCGATGCGTGGAATCTCGGCGAGCAGCGCCCGCGTATACGGATGATTCGGGTGCCGAAATATTTCGTCGGCAGGCGCGCTCTCGACAATGCGCCCGAGATACATGATGACGACACGATCGGACAGATGCTCGACCACGCCGAGATCGTGGCTGATGAAGACGTAAGTGAGATTGAGCTGCTCGCGCAGATCCATGAAGAGATTCAGGATCTGCGCCTGGATCGACACGTCGAGCGCGGCGACGGCTTCGTCGCACACGAGCAGCTCGGGCTGCACCGCGAGCGCGCGGGCGATGCCGATGCGCTGCCGCTGCCCGCCGCTGAACTGGTGCGGATAGCGGTCGCGCAGCGCGGGATCGAGCCCGGCGCGCTCGAGTTGCGCGCTCACGTAGTCGTCGAAGCCCGCGCGGTCGGTGAGGCCGTGCACGCGCGCGCCTTCGCCGACGATGCGATCGATGCGCAGGCGTGGATTGAGGCTCGCATAGGGGTCCTGAAAGATCATCTGGGTCTTCAGGCGCGCGGCCCGCCGCTCGGCGGCGGACAGCGTCTCGGCGCGGCGGCCCGCCAGCCGGACCTCGCCTTCCGAGGGGGCGAGCAGGCCTGCGAGCAGCCGGCCGAGCGTCGATTTTCCGCACCCCGATTCGCCGACGAGGCCGATCACTTCGCCGCGCTGCACGGCGAGATCGACCTGGTCGATCGCGTGCACGACGGCGGGCGGGTGGGCGAGCCCCACGCGTTCGAGCAGCCGCGCCGCGGGGTTCGTGCGGCGCTCGCCGAAGCGCTTGCTCACGCGGTTCAGCGCGACGAGCGGCGGTGCCGCGTCGGCCGCATGGCCGCGAGGCGTCGCCGGGACAGCGGGCGCGGGGGAGGCGAGGGGCGCGCCGGAATGGCCGCGGGGCGTGCTCATGCGGCCTCCCTGGCGAGCTGGGCGGCGCCCGGATGGAAGCAGCGGACGAAGCGGCCAGGCTGCGTCTCGGTCAATTCGGGGCGCACGCCGCAGGCCGCGCTCGCATGCGCGCAGCGCGGCGCGAACGCGCAGCCGGCCGGCATCGCGAGCAGGTTCGGCGTCATCCCGGGAATCTGGCGCAGCCGTTCGCCGCGCTGGTTCAGACTCGGCAGGCTCGCGATCAACCCGACCGTATACGGGTGCTGTGGCGCGTCGAGGACCGCATCGACAGCACCGTGCTCGACGATCCGGCCCGCGTACATCACCGCGAGCTCATCGGCGAGCCCGGCGACGACGGACAGGTCGTGCGTGATCCAGATCAGCGCGGTGCGATGCTCGCGCACGAGCTTCTGCACCTCGCAGAGGATCTGCGCCTGGATCGTCACGTCGAGCGCGGTGGTCGGCTCGTCCGCGATGATGAGATCGGGGCGGTGCAGCATGGCAATCGCGATCGCCACGCGCTGCCGCATGCCGCCCGACAGTTGATGCGGATACGCGCGCAGCCGCTCGTCCGGGCTCGGAATGCCCATGGCGGCCAGCGCGTCGCGCGCGAGCTCGCGCGCCTGCGCGCCCGACACGCGCCGATGCGCGCGCACGGCCTCGGTCATCTGCGCGTCGATGCGCAGCACCGGGTTCAGCGTCATCATCGGGTCCTGGAAGATCATCGCGATGCGGTTGCCCTGCAGATGCCGCCGCTCGCGGGCCGGCAGCCCGACGATATCGCGCCCCTGGAACAGGATCTCGCCGCCGGCGATGCGGCCCGGCGCGTCGACCAGACCCATGATCGAGAAGCCCGTGACCGACTTGCCGGAGCCCGATTCGCCGACGAGCCCCATGATGCGGCCGGGCGCGAGCGTGAACGACACGTCGTCGACGGCCGTGAGCGTGCCGGCGCGCGTGTCGAACTGCGTACGCAGATGGCGGACCTCGAGTGTCGGGGGCGAGGACGGTAACGAGGACTGCGGCGCGCTCATTTCTGGCTCCTCGGGTTGAACAGGTCGCGCAGGCGGTCGCCGACAAGATTGATCGCGACGATCGTCACCAGCAGCGCGAGGCCCGGATAGAGGCTGATCCAGTACTCGCCGGAGAGCATCGTCTGGTAGCCGTTGGCGATCAGCAGGCCGAGCGACGGCTCGGTGACGGGCACGCCGAGCCCGAGGAACGACAGCGTCGCCTCCAGCGTGATCGCGCGCGCGACCTGCAGCGAGGCGACCACGATGAGCGGCGGCAGGCAGTTCGGCAGGATGTGTCCCACCACGATGCGCCAGCCCGGAATCGCCTGGCAGCGCGCCGCCTCGACGTAGTCGCGGCGCGTCTCGACGAGCGCCTGCGCGCGCGCCGTGCGCGCGAAATAGGCCCACTCGAGCACGATCAGCGTGAGCACGACGTTGCCGATGCCCTTGCCGATGTACGCGAGGATCATCATCGCGACGAAAATCGACGGGAACGACAGCAGCAGATCGACCATGCGCATCATGAGCGCGTCGACCTTGCCGCCCGCATACGCGGCCACGAGCCCGAGCAGCGTGCCGATGATGCCGGCCGCGAGCGCCGAGCCGACGCCCACGCCGAGGCTGATGCGCAGTCCGTAGACGATGGCCGAGAGCAGGTCGCGGCCCTGGCCGTCGGTGCCTAGCCAGTAGGTGAACGTCGCCGCGCCGTTCGCGGAGCCCGGCGGCAGCCGCGCGTCCATGACGTCCAATTGCATCAGGTCATAGGGGTTTTGCGGGGTGATCCACGGCGCGGCGAGCGCGGCGGCGACCAGCACGACGAGCAACGCGAGTCCGAACAGCGCGCTTTTCGAGCGCGCGAACTCGCGCATGGCCCGGCGCCACGGCGATTCGCGCCGCGCCGGCGCGGCAGCCGCGCGCGCGGCCGGTACGGGAGCTTGTGGAGCGGACATACTCATGCGGCAGCCTCCAGGCGCACGCGCGGATCGAGCCAGCGGTACAGCAGATCCACGATCAGGTTCAGCGTCACGAACATGGACACCACGACGATCAGATACGCGACGATGACGGGCCGGTCGAGCGCGTTGATGCTGTCGAGAATCAGCTTGCCGGCGCCCGGCCACGAAAACACGCTTTCGGTGACGACCGAGAACGCGATCGTCGAGCCGAACTCGATGCCGAGCACCGTGACGAGCGGAATCAGCGTGTTGCGCAGCACGTGGACGAGCACGAGGCGCAGCGGCGAGAGCCCCTTGGCGCGCGCGAAGCGGACGAAATCCTGCGGCAGCACCTCGGTCACGCCCGCGCGCGTCAGGCGCAGCACGAGCGAGATATTGAAGAGGGCGAGGTTGAGCGCGGGCAGGATCAGATGGCGCAGCCCGTCGAGCGTCAGGAACGACCACGCGACGCCGAACACGGGCACCGTCGCGCCGCGCCCGCTCGCCGGCAACCAGCCCAGATGGACCGAGAAGGTCATGATCAGCATCAGCCCGACCCAGAAGGTCGGCAGCGAGAAGCCGACGATGCTGCCCGCCGTCAGCAGCCGCGCGAGCGGATGCTGCGGGCGCAGTCCCGCGAAGAGCCCGAGCGGAATGCCAATCGCGATCGCGATCAGGAGCGCCGCGCACGCCAGTTCGAGCGTCGCGGGCAGGCGTTCGAGGATCAGCCGGATCGCGGGCACGTTGTACACGAAGCTGTTGCCGAGATCGCCGTGCAGCGCGCCGTTCACGAAGGCGAGGTACTGACGCCACAGCGGCTGGTCGAGGCCGAGCCGCGCGATGATGCGGGCGCGGTCGATCTGGTCGACGTCGTCGCCGATCAGGATGTCGACCGGGTTGCCGATCGCGTGCAGGCCCACGAATACGACGACGGTCATCAGCCACAGGACGACGACCGCCTGCAGCATGCGGCGCAGGATCCACGCGCTCATGGCAGGCGCTCCGGCTCGGGGAGTGCGGCGGGTTCGGCGGGCGCAGCGGGTGCGGCGGGTGCTCCAGCCGGCGTCCATTCGTCGCCGAACACTTCGGGCTCGGCGAACGCTTCGAGATTCGCGTAGTGCAACTCGATGTCGTCGCGATAGAGCGCGGCCGCGAGCCCGAGCGAGAGGCGCTTCGCGCCGTCGCTGACGGCCGGAATGTCGCCGGAGAGCGCACCGTGCGAGAGCGTCGCCGGCGCGCAGAAGCAGTGGATGCGCTCGAGCCCTGGGCACGCGCCCGGGGTCTTTTCGCGGAATTCGAACGCCGGGCCGAGGTCGGGCGAATCGGCAAGCTCGCGGTCCTCGTCGCCGGCGGCCGGCGTGTAGCGATCGCTCCAGGTGCGGATGTGATGCGCGAACGGCGCGAATTCGGGGCGGCTGGCCGGATCGATGCTGAAGCCGGTCGCGAACACGAGGAAATCCAGCTCGAACAGGCCGTTCGGCGTGCGCACGTGCAGCGCGTCGCCGGCGACGGCCGCGTCGAGGATCGGCGAGCCCAGATTGAAGCGCGCGTTCGCGTGGCGCGACACGCGCAGCGTGCTGCCGCGCGGCGGCGGCACCTGCTGCACGTTGATGTAGTGGCGGATGCGCCATTTCCACGTGTCGGGCAGCGCGGCATGGCCGTGCGTGAGCCCGGGGTTGCCCGCGCCCTTGCCCTTGTTCACGCGCGGGATGTCCGCGCGGCGAATCAGCAGGTCGACCGAAGCGGCGCCGGCCTCGAGCGCGGTTGCGGCGCTGTCCATGGCCGATGCCCCCGCGCCGACCACGCCAACGCGCTTGCCGCGCAGTGCGGCGTAATCCATCTCGTCCGACGAATGCGCCCAGAAGCGCCGCGGCAGCGCCTGTGCGAAGGCCGGCACGCTCGGGCCGCCGAGGCCGTCGCGTCCGGTCGCGAGCACCACGTGGCGCGCGTACACGACGTCGTCGCGGCCCGCGTGCGATACCGACAGCGCGACGACGCCATCGTCATGCGGCACGATCGACGTGATGCGGTGATCGTTGCGCACGTCGAGGCCGAGCACGTCGCGATACCAGCGCAAGTAGTCCATCCACTGCAGACGCGGGATCTTGTCGAGCGCGCTCCAGGCCTCGCCGCCGAACTGCGCCTCGAACCACGCGCGGAACGTGAGCGCGGGCAGACCGAGCGCCGGACCGGTCAGTTGCTTGGGCGAGCGCAGCGTCTCCATGCGCGCGGTCGTCGCCCACGGGCCTTCGAAGCCTTGCGGCGACTGGTCGAAGATCACCGCGTCGACGCCGAGATGCACGAGCGACGCGGCGGCCGCCAGCCCCGCCATGCCGCCGCCGACGATCGCGACGCTGACGACGGGCCGGCCGTCGTGCGTGCGCGGCGGCACCCACGATCTGGCGGGCAATTCGAGCCAGGCGAGGTCCTCGCGCAGGCGCGCTTCGAGCGCCGCGAGGCCTGCGGGGCGGTCGGTCGGGCGGTCGGTCGGACGGTCGATCGGCGGGTTCATGGTGACGGGGTTTCCTTCGGATCGGGCAGGTCGCCGTAGAGCGACTGCAGGACTTGGGCATGTTCGCCGGGCGCATGCCGGACGAAATCGGGGAGCAGCGCGCGCGCGGCGTCGGCGAGCGCATCGACGAACGCGGCCGCGACAGCCGACAGCACTTTCGTGTCGCGCGTGACGACCCCGAAGAAGAACGGGATGCCGGCGTCGATCGGGCGCACGGCGACATCGGGGAGCGGCAGGCCGTAAGCGGTCACGGGCTCGAGCACCGAGAGGCCGAGCCCGGCCCGCACGGCGGCGAGCGCATTCAGCGACGAGTTGGTTTCGATCAGCGCCGCCGGCGCGATGCCCGCGCTCGTGAACGCGTGATCGAGCCGGCGGCGCAGCCGGTACGGGTTCTGCATCGTGACGATGCGGCGGCCGGCGAACGCAGCGAGTGGCACGCGCGCGTGGGCGGCGAGCGGATCGTCATGGCGCAGCACGGCGACGCAGGCGGATTCGCCGATCCAGTGCACGGCAAGCCCGCGATGCTCGAGCGGCAGGCTGGTCACGCCAATGTCGGCGGCGCCCGTCAGCACCTCGTGAACGACCTGTTCGGGCGACATGCTGCGCAGCTGGATCTTCGGCGCGTCATGCGCGGGACCGGGCAGGGCGAGCGCCGCGGGCAGGAGACCGGCCGCGAGCGCCGACGTCGCCGCGATATGCAGCGGGCGCGTGTCGCCACGCGCGATCTCGCTCACGCGGTCACGAACCTGCTTCATGCCGGCAAGCATCCGCTCGACGTCCTCATACAGCAGGAAACCCTGCTCGGTGGGCGAGACACGCGGGCCGTTACGCGTCAGCAGCGAATAGCCGATCTCGGCCTCCAGATCCTGGATCAGCCGCGTGATCGCGGGCTGTGAACGCCCGAGCAGGCGGCCGGCCGCGGTGATGCTGCCCGTAGTCATCACGGCAGCGAAGGCTTCGAGCTGGCGAAGTTCCATGAGTCAGTTGGGGAGGCGGGCCCGCTCTTGAATGCGATTTATGCATTCTTAACCTTCAAGAATGCAAAACACAAATACTAAATCTGCATGTTGATATATCGCAACGTGAAAACAGATAGGTGGCCTTGACTCGCAAACGCAGCGTTCGCGCGGACAGCTACCGATATTTAATCGGAATTAGCGGATAAATATTCGCGATAGTGCGATGGATGTTATTAAAAAAGCGCGCTCAAATGGCGTCATTCGACCCAACGGAGAACACCATGGAACTCACGCTCGCCGACACGCTTGCCGCCACGCGCCAGCCGTCGTTTCGTCTGTCGCCGCACCCGCATCATCATCGAATCGTCCACGTGAGCGCCGAGCGCGATGCGCTTGCCGCCTTCCTCGAAGACGCCCGGCTTGTCGACGTCCAGAACCTCGAGTACGTGCCGTACATGCGCTATCACCTGGCGGACCTGCTGATCAAGCGCGTCGGCAACGCGTTTGCGCGAACCCTGGTCGACCTGGTCAAGAACCGCGACCACGGCGGTTTCACCATCGGCCTTCAGGGGCTGTCGCAGGACGCTGCCGACTACGTGAGGTTCGGCACGGCGGTCGGCCACATCCTGGGGCCGAGCAATCACGATTCGATGTCCGGCACTTACTACGCGCGCTTCGTCGTCAGGCATACCGACGACAGCGACTCCTATCTGCGCCAGGCCTACCGCCTGTTCACGATGCACACCGACGGCACGTTCGTCACCGAGGCAACCGACTGGCTGCTGATGATGAAGTTTGCCGAGCAGAACGCGATTGGCGGCGAGTCGCGCTTCCTGCATCTCGATGACTGGGAGGAACGCGAGCGCTTCGTGAACCACAGGTTCGCCACCCGGCCGTTCCTGTACAAGGCGCCGGGTTCCAAGAACGTCAGCGACAGGGTCGAGCGTCCGGTCTTCTTCCAGAGCGAATTCGGTTTGTCACTGTCGTTCATCGACCAGTTCGTGCAACCCGCGAACCGGGAAGAGGCCGCTTATTTGCACGATCTTTCGGCATCGATGGAGGCTTCGGCGGGCACGAAGGAAGTCGTCCTGCCGGCCGGGGACCTGGTTGTCCTGAACAACTATTTTTATCTCCACGGCCGCGCGCCGTTCGAACGCAACGAAGCGCTCTTTCGCGAATTGATGCGGCAGCGAGGCACCTTCGCTCAATGACGCAGGCGCCGCCCGATCCGGCAGGCAGCCTGCGTGCCAGGGTGCGGGCGCGCGCGTTCAGCCTTTTGAAGCATCAGATTGTGGAGAGACAGATGGAAGATCACCTCGGCGCCGCGGACCTGCAGCCGCTCCCGCGTGCCGCGCAGAATGGCCAGGCCGCGTACGGTGTGAAGCAGGATGCGCCGGCGCGGCTTCGCAAGATCCTTTCGTTGGCCGATTTCGAGGGGGCGGCGCGAGGCTTCCTGCCGCGCCCGCTGTTCGGCTACATTTCCGGCGCCGCCGAGGACGAGCTGTCTCTCGGAGCGAACCGGACCGCCTTCGAGCGCCTGAAGTTCCGCCCGAAGGTGCTGGTCGACGTCGCACGCCGCTCGCAGGAAACCACGCTCTTCGGCCGCCGCTACGCGTCGCCGTTCGGGATCGCCCCGATCGGGATCAGCGCGCTCTCCGCGTATCGCGGCGACATCGCGCTGGCGCAGGCCGCACAGGGCGAGAACATCCCCGCGATCATGAGCGGCACCTCGCTGATTCCGATGGAAACCGTCCATGCGGCCGCGCCGGACACGTGGTTTCAGGCGTATCTGCCAGGCGATGCCGCACGCCGCGATGCGCTGATCGACCGGATCCAGGCTGCGGGCTTCGCGACCCTCGTCGTCACGGTCGACATCCCCGTATGGGCGAACCGCGAGAACAACGTCCGCACCGGCTTTTCTTTGCCGCTGCGGCCGTCGCCGCGCCTGGCGATGGACGGCCTCGTGCGGCCCCGGTGGCTATGCGGCACGTTCCTGAGGACGCTGATCAGGCACGGCATGCCGCATTTCGAAAACTCGTTCGCCACGCGCGGCGCGCCGATGCTGTCCGCGTCGGCGATCCGCGACACCACGGGCCGCGATCACCTGTGCTGGGCGGACATCGCCCGGATCCGCGCGCGCTGGCGCGGCAACCTGGTGATCAAGGGCATCCTGCACGTCGACGATGCACGTCGCGCGGCGTCCATCGGTGCGGACGGCATCATCGTCTCGAACCACGGCGGACGCCAGCTCGATGGCGCGGTCGAACCCTTGCAGGTGCTGCCGGAGATCGGCGATGCCGTCGGCAACGACCTGGTCGTGATGATGGACAGCGGCGTGCGGCGTGGCGCCGATGTGCTCAAGGCGCTCGCGCTCGGCGCCCGCTTCGTGTTCCTCGGGCGCCCGTTCATGTATGCGGCGGCCATTGGCGGCGCAGCGGGTGTGCGGCACGCGATCGGCCTCCTGCGCGACGAGGTCGACAGGAACATGGCGATGCTCGGCACGCGCTCAGTGGGTGAGATCACCCGCGACGCGCTCGCCTGAGGACACGGATCAAGCCGCTGCGTGGCTGGAGCGTGCGAGCGGCGCTCTCACGAAAGCGCGTACGGCGGGGGAGAGTTCCCGCCGTCTGCTTGCCAATGCGAGGTGGACGGGAAACGCGAAGTCCTCGATGGGCTTGTAGCAAAGGCCGGGCTGCGTGATACAGGACATCGATTCGGGCACCACGGCGACGCCATAGCCGGCGGACGCCAGACTGAGCCCGGAGATGAAGTCCCGGACGCGATAGTCGAGGAAGGCCGAGAAACCGCCCGCGGCGCCCAGCGCGGAGAGCACCTCGCCGAATCCTTCGTCCTCGTCGAATTGGGGCGAAATGAAACTCTGGTCCTTCAGGTCGCGCGCAGTCAGCTTGCGGCGTGCCGCTAGCGGATGCGTGTCGGCCATCGCCACCATCAGGTGCTCGGTATGGACGATCGTGGCCACAATGCCCGGCGGATATTGGCGCCTTGGCCGCACGATGCCGATATCGATTTCGCCGCCGTCGAGCGCCTGAAACTGGCGTGGCGTCTCCATCGGCACGACGTCGACGCGCACGTTCGGATGCGATAGACGGAAATCGCGCAGCATGCCGGACAGTGCGCCGCTGGAGACGCCCGACGCCACGTAGCCGATCCGGACAATGCCCGCCAGGCCTCTGGCCGCGAGCCGCCCTATCTGGTCCGCGCGTTCGATATGCCGCAATGCCGCTATGGCTTCGGCATGGAAGAGACGCCCGGCATCGGTCAGCGTGACGGGCTGGCGCTTGTTACGGTTGAGCAGGCGCACGCCGAGGTCTCGTTCGAGGCGCTGAATCTGGGCGCTCAAGGCGGACTGGGCGACATTCAGGCGATCGGCTGCACGTGCGAAGTGCAACTCCTCGACCACGGCAGTGAAGTATCTGAGTTGACGAGCGTCGATCATTTAATCGGAGACCGTGCTTAAAGATGGGCAAGCGCGGAAAAAATACTATCAAAAAAAAGCTGAGGGAGCCCAGCGTTGCCCGCACAGCGACTACCTGGTGCATCCCCCGATGCCTGCGATGCCACTGCGAACCTCTGTGTTCGTGGCATGGCTGCACGAGAAGCGCAGCGGCGGAGAGACGTCGATGCGACTGAGGCGTTCAGCGGCCTCGACGGTCGACGCGACTGCGTGCGCCTTCAACGCTCGTGTGGCGCGTTAAAGCGATCCACCAGCGCGGTGAGCAAATCGATTGGCAATGGGAACACGATGGTCGAGTTCTTGTCGGCGGCGATGGTGGTGAGCGTCTGCAAATAGCGCAGCTGCATGGCCTGCGGCTGCAGCGCGAGGCGCTGGGCGGCCTGCAGCAATTTTTCGGACGCCTGCAGTTCGCCTTCGGCATGGATCACCTTCGCGCGGCGCTCGCGCTCCGCCTCGGCCTGGCGCGCAATGGCGCGGATCATCGTCTCGTTGAGGTCCACGTGCTTGATCTCGACGGTGGAGACCTTGATGCCCCAGGCGTCGGTCTGCGCGTCGAGCGTCTTCTGGATATCGGCGTTGAGCTGGTCGCGCTCGGCGAGCAGCGTGTCGAGCTCATGCTTGCCGAGCACCGCGCGCAGCGTGGTCTGCGCGAGCTGGCTGGTTGCTTCGAAGAATTTGGCCACCTGAATCACGGCCTTTTCCGGATCGACCACGCGAAAGTAGACCACGGCGTTGACCTTCACGGAGACGTTGTCGCGTGTGATCACGTCCTGCGAGGGCACGTCGAAGACGACCGTGCGCAGGTCGATGCGCACCGCCTGCTGCACGACCGGGATGATGAGCACGAGCCCCGGCCCCTTGACCTTCCAGAAACGGCCGAGCATGAACACCACGCCGCGCTCGTACTCCCTGAAGATGCGGATGGCCGAGAAGGCGAGCAGGATGGCCGCCACCATCAAGATGCTCGTGAAGCCGAAGGTGTAGCCGATCATGGATGACCTCCCTGACGCGCTTCGCGCGCTTGTTGTTCGTTTGCGGTTTTTCTGCCCCATCGGCCGCGCTTGACCGGCAGCGGCGGCGCGTCCTCGAGCGGCGCGACGCTCAGCACGAGGCCCTCGCGTGCCGTCACGCGCACGCGGCTGCCCGCGGCGAGCGGCACGGCGCAGGCAACGTGCCAGCGCTCGCCGCGCACGAGCGCCCAGCCCGAGGCCAGA